>NZ_CP029188.1:6602596-7289495 GCF_003097515.1 Streptomyces tirandamycinicus
CCTCCCGGCGGACGTAGAGGTGCGTCGGCGCACGGTCGAGGGCCACGCCCGCCGGGCGCTGGTGGACGCCTCGCACAGTGCCGACCTCCTGGTCGTCGGAGCCAGGCGCCGTGAGGGGCACCTCGGGCTCCAGCTCGGCAGCACCGCCCACGCGGTGCTGCACCACTCGGCCTGCCCGGTCGCGATCGTGCCGCACCGGGCGCACGACGCCTGATGACCGGCGCCTCGGAGGCTCGCCGCGTGATCGGGGACATGGGTCCTGTAGCGCCGCTGTTCGCCTACGTCGTCACAGCCGCCGTTCGCCTACGTCGTCACAGCTGCCGGCTGCCGCTGCCGTAGGGGGCGTACAGGTCGAGCAGCCGGGTGCGGGTCGCACGCAGCCGGTGGGCGAGGACGCCGCCCACCCACTCGGCGACGCTCACGCCGAGTGCGGGGTCGTCCTGGCACATCAAGCGGATCGCGACGGCGTCGAACTCGTAGGCCCGCACCGGACTGGTCGCCTCGGCGCCCAGATGCCAGGCGTGTGGCGCGTACAACCAGGACCACCCGACGAGTTCGTTGTGCCGAAGGGTCTCGATGACCGCGGCGCGTCGGCCGGGCACACACATGTCCAGGTCGACCGAGCCGGTGCGGATGATCCAGAACCGGTCGGCGCGGCCGCCCTCTTCGAAGAGGCGGGTGCCCTGGGGGAAGGACACCTCCCGAGCGGAGCGCATCAGCCGCCCCCTGTACTCGGCGGGGAGCGCCCGCAGCATGCCGGCCGTGGCGGGAGCGTTCATGGATGTGCCTCCGGTAGGGGCGTACGGACCTGCCATGTCCAGCGTGTTCCCGCTCCCGGCGTGGGGCCATGGGCCACCCGGCCCCATGACCGGGCCGCCCGGTACCGCGTCCGGACCCCGCGGCACGCTGCGCCCGCAGGGGCCGGGGAGTTCGACGGGATGGGAGCCGGCCCGAAGGAACCCGCTGGAAGGCCGGCAGGGCCCGGGCGGCAGGACGCCCGGGCGCCGCCCCGGGCCTCGCAGCCCTCCGACGGGTGCGCGTCACGCGTCATGCCGGAGCCGGAGGTGCGAGCGCTCAACGCGCGGTCCCGAAGCCGTGGCGCCGGCAGTGGCGCTGGCCGTGGCGTGGCCGTGGCATCGGGGGAACCGGATCGGAGCCGGATCGGAACCGATCGGAACCGGATCGCCCGTTCGGCGAGTCGGCGCCCCGCGGTGTGGGACGCGGCGGCGGCCGGGCCGGTACCCGGCCGCTGCGGGGAAGTGCCGGTCGGCCCTGGCGGTGGTGCCGTCAGCCTCATGCACACGGCTGGTGGCCGAGGGATTCTTGCGGGTGAGTCGAGTGGCGCAGGCAGGAGGAACGATGAGCGGTGTGGTGGTAGTCGGTGTGGACGGGTCGGCGTCGAGTCTCGCCGCGGTCGAGGCCGCGGCACGGGAAGCGCGGCTGCGCGGGGCGGGGTTGCGGGTGGTGCACGCGTTCATCTGGCCCGCGATGCACGTGCCCCTGGGCCCGTCGCCGCTGGGGCCGGCCGAGGGCGGGCTCCGGAACATGGCCGACCGGTTGGTGGCAGACGCCGTCGAGCGTGCGCGCGCCGTGGAACCCGAGGTCGAGGTCGGCCACGAAGTGGTGACGGGTGAGCCGCTGACGGTCCTGGAGGCGCAGTCGCGAGCGGCCGAGCTGGTGGTGGTCGGGTCCCGCGGCATGGGCGGGTTCGTCGGGCTGCTGGTCGGGTCGACGGCCGTACACCTGGCGGCATACGGCCGGTGCCCGGTGCTGGTCGTGCGTGAGCAGCCGAGTGCGGAGGGCCCCATCGTGCTGGGCGTCGACGGCTCGACGGCGGGCGGGGCGGCGGTGGACTTCGCGTTCGCAGAGGCCGAACTGCGGAAGGCGCCACTGGTGGCGCTGCACGCCTGGACCACCTGGAACGCGCCGATGCCCGCACCCAAGGACCCGTCGATGCCGTACGCGAGCCCGCCGGGCGCCCTCGCCGGGGAAGAGGAGCGCCTGCTGTCCGAAGCGCTCGCCGGCTGCCAGGAGCGGTACCCGGGCGTGGTGGTGGAGCACAGGGTGGTGCACGGCGCGACACGGGCGGCGCTGATCGACGCGAGCCGGTCCGCGCAGCTGGTGGTGACCGGCGCCCGGGGCCGGGGCGGTTTCGCCGGGCTGCTGCTCGGCTCGGTCAGCCAGGCCCTGCTGCACCACGCCCACTGCCCGGTCGTGGTGGTGCGGGGAGCGGACGCGCGGCACTGACCTCGTGCGGTGGGCGGCCCACCGACCTCGTGCGGCAGGCCTCCGGGCGGCGCGGCGGGTGGCCGGGTGTGTAGCACCCGGAGGGACCCGACAGGGCCGACCGGCCCCTCGGGACGGACTTGTGGCCCCTGGGCACGCCGAGCCGACCGCACCGAGTCTGGAAGCCGAAGGGCCACGCGTCGGCGATGGTCCGGAACGGGAGTGTCCAGTGAGTGACTCAGTCGTTGATCCGGTGATCGTGGGCGTGGACGGTTCCCCCTCCAGCATCGGCGCGGTCGAAACCGCCGCCCGCGAGGCGCGTCTGCGCGGGGTGGGGCTGCGGATCGTGCACGCGTTCGGCCCGGTGCCCGCATATCCGACCCTCGACGCGCCACCGGGGAACCCCGCCGACCACCTCTTGGAGCCGAAGGCGAGGGAGGCACTGGCGGGCGCCGAGGAGCGGGCGCGCGCGATCGCCCCCGACATCCGGATCACCCGGTCGGTGGTGGCCGGGGACGCGCTCGAGGCGCTGGAGACCGAGTCGCGGTCGGCGTCGCTGGCGGTGGTCGGCAGCCGGGGCATGGGCAGGTTCGCCGGTCTGCTGGTGGGGTCGACGGCGGTGCATCTGGCCGCCCACGGCCGCTGCCCGCTGATGGTGGTGCGGGGCCGCCCCGACCCGGCGGGTGCGGTGGTACTCGCCGTGGACGGCTCCGAAGCCGGCGAGGCGGCAGTGGAGTTCGCGTTCGCGGAGGCGGCGATGCGCCGGGCGCCGCTGGTCGCCGTACACGTGTGGAACACCTGGAGCGAGGGCGCCTACGAAGGCCCCGGCGACCCCCTGACCGCCGTGGTGGCGGACGCCGAGCATATCCGCGAGGCCGAGCAGCACCTGCTGGACGAGACGGTGGCCGGCTGGCAGAAGGCCCATCCCCAGGTCGTCGTGGAGCGGCGCCTGGTGCGCTCCCGGATACGCCCGGCCCTGATCGACGCCAGTCGCGGCGCCCAGCTGATGGTGACCGGCGCCCGGGGCCGGGGCGGCTTCACCGGCCTGCTGCTCGGCTCCGTCAGCCAGGCCCTGCTGCACCACGCCCACTGCCCCGTCACCATCGTCCGCGGCAAGGAGTGACCGCGCCCGAGCGGCGGTCCACGGCTGGGAGCCGCACCCCGCCCGATCGGCAGCCGACCGCCGGGAGTCGGTGCCGTCGGTGCCGTCGATCGCGGCGACGGTCGTGAGAACGCCGGAGCGGAAAGGGCCGGTCGGCCCTGGCCGTTCGACCCCGGAATCACCCAGGATCTCTGACAGGCCAGGACCGGCCCCGCGGGCGCGGGGTTTCCGGTTCCCGGGACAGACGACACAGGACTGGAGCCGTCGATGGCGGACAGCGGGCACCCCGGTAGCGACAACCCGATCCGCGTCTTCCTCATGGACGACCACGAGGTGGTACGGCGCGGTGTGCGCGACCTGCTGGAAGACGAGCCGGACATCACCGTGGTCGGCGAGGCGGGCACGGCAGGGCAGGCCCTGGTGCGGGTTCCCGCGCTGCGCCCGCAGGTGGCCGTGCTCGACGTGCGCGTGCCCGACGGCGACGGAGTCACCGTCTGCCGCGAGCTGCGCTCACGCATGCCGGAACTGTGCTGCCTGATGCTGACCTCGTTCGACGACGAGGAAGCCCTGCTCGACTCGATCATGGCCGGCGCCTCCGGATACGTGCTGAAGCAGATCCAGGGCACGGATCTGGTCTCGGCCGTCCGTACCGTGGCCGCCGGACAGTCCCTGCTCGACCCGAGCGCCACCGCCAGGCTGATGACCCGGCTCCGTCGGGGCCGGGAGCCGGATCCCGAGCCCGACGCCCTGCCGGGGCTGACCGAGCGGGAGCGGGAGATCCTGGCTCTGGTCGGTGAGGGACTGACCAACCGCCAGATCGGCCGGCGGCTCTACCTCGCCGAGAAGACGGTCAAGAACCACATCTCCCGCCTGCTGGCCAAGCTCGGTGTGGAGCGGCGCATCCAGGCCGCGGTCATCGCTACCCAGGCCCAGGAACGGTCCAGGCACGACGTCCACTGAGCTGTACGGAGATCGGCTGTACGGAGGCAGGCGGTGGAGTCCCTGATGACGGGGCCACGGTCCTGGCGAAGCAGAACCACACCGGCACCGCACCGGACCCGGCGGGGTCCGCCGCGCCCCGCGCCCACTGCCGGGTCGGCTCACCGCGCGCCGGGTGCTCCCCTGAGCTCGCGTCCGGTGACCATCTCCGATTCGATCCGTACGAACACCCCGTCCCGCAACGGCATCCAGGATCCCGGGCCGGTCCGTGACAGCCGCTCGTGCTCGGCGGGGTCGGTCACCACGCTGGCCGGCCCGGTGACGACCACACTCCAGCCGGACCGGGTTGCGGCATCGAACTCGTCGGCCTCGAAGGCGACCACGACTCCGTCGACGGCCCGTACGAGATCCGAGGCAGGCGAGGTGCACATCAGCACGCAGGCGCTCTCGTCGAGGCGGAAGTTGACGGGGAGGACCGCGGGCAGCGCCTGCCGGGTGTACACCACACGGCCCACGGGCGCCCTGGCCAGCAGCCGCAGGCACTCCTGCCGGTCGAGTACGCGATAGCCGTCTGTCTGGAACACCGGTCCATCGTCCCCCGGGCGCCGTGAGGGGGGTAGGGCCGACCGGCCCTAACCCCCTCACGCGGGACAGCGGTCGTGTGAGGTCGTCCGCAGACGCGAGACGAGCCAGGGGGCCCTCGGCATGCGGGTTCCCGCGGGCGCGCATCGTGCGCGTGAGCCCGGGCGCGAGGGTCAGGCTCGTGCCCGCGCGGGCAGCGGCACCGTCCATTCCACGATGGTGCCGGTGGGCTGGTTCGGCGTGAGGGTGAAGCCGCCGCCGAGGTCGGTGGCGCGCCGGCGGAGGTTGTCCAGGCCGCTGCGGCGGGTGACGGCCGGGTCGATGCCCCGGCCGTTGTCGGCGACGCGGAGACGGAGCCGTGCGCCGTCCGTCTCGGCGGTCACCTCGACGGCGGTTGCGCGGGCGTGCCGGGCGGCGTTCGAGAGGGCCTCGCGCAGCACCGCCAGCAACTGCTCGGCATGACTTTCGGGGACGTCCGTGTCCAGCAGGCCGGTCATGCGCAGGGCGGGGGCGAAGCCGAGCACGGTGGCGGCCAGGTCGGTCTCGGCCAGGAGCTTCCCGCGCAGTCCGCCACCGCCGTCGGCTCGGTCGCGCTCGCGCAGTGCGTAGATCGTGCCGCGCACCGTCTTGATCGTCTCGTCCAGGTCGTCGACGACCCGCTGCACCCGCTCGGCCACCTGCGGCCGGTCGGAGACACGGCCCAGCACCGAGTTCAGTGTCAGCCCGGAGGCGAACAGCCGCTGGATGGCCAGGTCGTGCAGGTCGCGGGCGATGCGGTCCCGGTCGCTGAGGACCATGAGGTGCTCGGCCTCGCGCCGGTGCTCGGCGATCTCCAGGGCGAGTGCGGCCTGGTCGGCAAAGCCACGGATCATGGTCATGGTGGCGTCGGTGAACTCCGTGCCGCCGGACAGATTGGCCACCTGCAGAACGCCGCGCACCCGCTCGGCCCCGCCCAGCGGGAGCAGGAACCCGGGGCCCAGGCCGATTCGTGACGCGGAGCCGCCCCCGCCCTGAGGCTCCTGTGACAGGGCACCGCTCATGAACCGCCGGTTGGAGTGGTAGACCCGCGCGGCCAGCGTGGCGGCCGGCAGCACGAGCCCGCGTACCTGCTCGGCGCGTTCGCCCTCGGCGGCCTCGATCACCAGCTCGTCGCCGGCGTCGAACGGTACCGCCAGCGTCACCAGATCGGCGCCGGACAGTTCCTTGACCGTGGCGGCGATCTGGTGCAGCACCTGCTCCGTGCCGGTGCCCGACAGCAGGTTGCGGGTCAGTTCACTGCTCGCCGCCAGCCACCGCTCACGGCGCCGGGTGTCCTCGTACAGGCGGGCGTTGTCGATCGCGACGCCGGCCGCGGCAGCCAGGGTGCGCAGCACCGCCTCGTCGTCGTCGTCGAACTCCGCCCCGCCGCGCTTGTCGGTCAGGTACAGGTTGCCGAAGACCTGATCGCGCACACGCACCGGCGCACCCAGGAACGTCGTCATCGGCGGGTGCCCCTCGGGGAAGCCGACGGAGCCGGGATGGCGGCCCAGATCGGCCAGGCGCAGCGGCTCCGGCTCCTTGATCAGCAGTCCCAGGATGCCCTGCCCCTCCGGGTACTGCCCGATCGCCTCGATCGTGCCCTCGTCCATGCCGACCGTGATGAACCGCCGGATCCTGTCTTCCTCGCCCAGCACGCCCAGGGCCCCGTACCGGGCGTCCACCAGGGTCACGGCGGACTCGGTGATGCGGCGCAGCACGACGTCGAGATCCAGATCGGTGCCGATGGAGAGGACCGCGTCCAGCAGCGTATGCACCCGGTCCCGTGTCGCGCGGACCTGCTCCACCTGCGCCTGCAGACCCTCCAGCAGTTCGTCCAGCCGCAACTGAGGTGCCGCGGGGACGCCCTTGCTCCCCCGCGCCGGACTCTCCGCCATCCCCGCTCCCTCCGCGCACGCCGCCACCCCATCATGCCCGAACGGCCCTGCCGCGGGACGGGCGCATGTGCCGGCGCGGCCGTCGTGGCGATCAGGAGCCCGGCCGCCACGTCGGCGCGCCGGCGCGGGGTGGGCACCCGCCGCGCCGCGCCGTCGAGAGGGCCGGGGCCGTGTGCCTTCGCATCCATGATCCGCACCGCCGGAGGGCCACCGTACATACTGCTCGGAGCCGGTGGGGGTCCGCGCCGGGCGGCCTCGGCGAGAGAACGGGAAGACGCACAGCAGATGGAGAGACGATGAGCAAGGTCACGGCGACCGGCCCGCAGTCGCCCGAACCGCACGCCGCCGACAGCCACGACATGATCCGGGTGCACGGCGCGCGGGAGAACAACCTCAAGGACGTCGACGTCGAGATCCCGAAGCGCAGGCTCACGGTCTTCACGGGCGTCTCCGGCTCGGGCAAGAGCTCCCTGGTGTTCGACACCATCGCCGCGGAGTCGCAGCGGATGATCAACGAGACCTACAGCGCCTTCGTCCAGGGCTTCATGCCGGCGACGGCGCGCCCCGAGGTCGACGTCCTCGACGGCCTGACCACCGCGATCAGCGTCGACCAGCAGCGGATGGGCGGCGATCCCCGCTCCACCGTCGGTACCGCCACGGACGTCAACGCGATGCTGCGCATCCTCTTCAGCCGGCTCGGGCGGCCGCACATCGGCCCGCCCAGCGCGTACTCCTTCAACACCGCCTCGGTCCGGGCGAGCGGCGCGATCACGGTCGAGCGCGGGGACCGGAAGGCGGTCAAGGCGACCTTCTCCCGCACCGGCGGCATGTGCACGCACTGCGAGGGCCGGGGCAAGGTCTCCGACATCGACCTGGGCCAGCTCTACGACGACACCAAGTCGATCGCCGACGGCGCCTTCACCATCCCCGGCTGGAAACCGGACAACCTGTGGACCGTGGGGCTCTACGCCGCGTCGGGGTTCCTCGACCCGCACAAGCCGATCCGCAGCTTCACCGAGCAGGAGATGCAGGACTTCCTGCACCGCGAGCCGACCAAGGTGAAGGTCAAGGGCGTCAACCTCACCTACGAAGGACTCATCCCGAAGATCCAGAAGTCGTTCCTGTCCAAGGACAAGGAGTCGATGCAGCCCCACATCCGGGCCTTCGTGGAGCGGGCCGTCACCTTCGCCACCTGCCCCGAGTGCGACGGCACCCGGCTCAGCGAGGGAGCCCGGTCGTCGAAGATCGGCGGCGTGAGCATAGCCGACGCGTGCGCGATGGAGATCCGCGACCTCGCGGAGTGGGTCCGCGGACTGGGCGAGCCGTCGGTGGCGCCGCTGCTCACGGCACTGCAGAACACCCTCGACTCGTTCACCGAGATCGGCCTCGGCTACCTCTCACTCGACCGTCCGGCGGGCACGCTCTCCGGGGGTGAGGCGCAGCGCGTGAAGATGATCCGCCACCTCGGCTCCTCGCTCACCGACGTCACCTATGTCTTCGACGAGCCGACCGTCGGCCTGCACCCCCACGACATCCAGCGGATGAACACACTGCTGCTGCGGCTCCGGGACAAGGGCAACACGGTGCTCGTCGTGGAGCACAAGCCGGAGGCCATCGCGATCGCCGACCATGTCGTGGACCTCGGCCCGGGCGCCGGCACGGCCGGCGGCACCGTCTGCTTCGAGGGCACCGTCGAGGGGCTGCGGGCCAGCGACACCGTCACCGGCCGCCATCTCGACGACCGGGCCACACTCAAGCAGACGGTGCGCACACCCGCGGGCGCACTGCCGATCCGCGGCGCGACGGCCAACAACCTGCAGGGAGTCGACGTCGACATCCCGCTCGGAGTGCTCTGCGTGGTCACCGGCGTCGCCGGCTCCGGCAAGAGCTCGCTCGTCCACGGGTCGATCCCCGCCGACGGGGGTGTGGTGTCGGTCGACCAGAGTGCCATCCGCGGTTCCCGGCGCAGCAATCCGGCGACGTACACCGGACTGCTCGACCCGATCCGCAAGGCGTTCGCCAAGGCCAACGGAGTGAAGCCGGCGCTGTTCAGCGCCAACTCGGAGGGAGCCTGCCCCGCCTGCAACGGTGCCGGCGTGATCTACACCGACCTGGCGATGATGGCCTCGGTCGCCACCACCTGCGAGGACTGCGACGGGAAGCGGTTCCAGCCCTCGGTGCTGGAGTACCGCCTCGGCGGCCGCGACATCAGCGAGGTGCTCGCGATGCCGGTGACCGAGGCCGAGGAGTTCTTCGGCGCGGGCGAGGCGCGCACCCCGGCCGCGCACCGGATCCTCGGCCGGCTCGCCGACGTCGGCCTCGGCTACCTCAGCCTGGGCCAGCCGCTCACCACGCTGTCCGGCGGCGAGCGGCAGCGGCTGAAGCTGGCCACCCACATGGCGGACCAGGGCGGCGTCTACGTCCTCGACGAGCCGACGACCGGCCTCCACCTGGCCGACGTCGAGCAGTTGCTCGGGCTGCTCGACCGGCTCGTCGACTCCGGCAAGTCCGTGATCGTCATCGAGCACCACCAGGCGGTCATGGCGCACGCCGACTGGATCGTCGACCTCGGCCCCGGCGCCGGGCACGACGGCGGCCGGGTCGTCTTCGAGGGCACCCCCGCCGACCTGGTCGCCGCCCGTTCCACCGTCACCGGGGAGCACCTCGCGCGGTACGTCGGCGCCTGACCGGCCCGCACGGGGCAAAGCGGGCCCCGTACGCCGTCCGGCAGGCCCGGGCCCGCAGCCGGGGCCCGGGCCCTCCCGGTCGGTGCGGGCGCTGCCTCCGCTCGACGTTGCCGAGGGCCGAAGACCGGGCCGCGGCCGGAGCCGGCGTGGGACGGCCGGAGGTGTCGCGGGACGGCCGGAGCTGGCGTGGGTGACGGCCGGAGGTGCCGCGGGACGGGCGGAGCTACCGGCGGGTGCGGATCAGCAGGTGGAGGAAGTACGGCGTGCCGATCACCGCGGTCATCAGTCCGGCGCCGAGCTGCGCCGGGGCGATCACGGTACGCCCCAGCAGGTCCGCGAGGCACACCAGCGAGGCCCCGAGAAGCACCGCCACCGGCACCACCCGCACATGCCGACGGCCCACCAGCGCCCTCGCCGCGTGCGGGGCCACGAGTCCCACGAAGCCGATCGTGCCCGCTGCGGCCACGGCGGTGGCCGCGAGCAGGACGCTCAGCACGAGGAAGCCCAGCCGCCCCCGCGCCAGATCGAGCCCGAGCAGCCTCGGCGTGTCCTCGTCCAGCGACACCAGGTCCAGTTCGGTGCGCCGGACCACCGCGACGAGCCCGGCCACGGCCAGCACGGCCGCCGGCGGGACCACGTCGACCAGGTTCCGCCCGTACGTCGACCCCGACAGCCAGGTGAGCGCCTTCGTCGCGTTGAACGGGTCGGTCAGGACGATCAGCAGACTGATGAGCGCGGCACTGCCGGTGGCGACGCCGAAGCCGACGAGTACGAGCCGGTTCTGCCGGAAGCCGCCCCGTGCGGCGAGTCCGAAGACGATGACGGAACTGGCCGCGGCGCCCGCGAACGCCGCCCCGGCCACACTCCACGATCCGGCCGAGGCCACCGTCGTCACCAGCAGCACGGCACCGAGCGCCGCCCCGCCGGAGACGCCCAGGATGGCGGGTTCGGCCAGCGGGTTGCGGGTCACGGCCTGCACCAGCGTCCCGGCCAGCGCGAGCGCGGCGCCCGCGCACAGTGCCGCGAGGACCCGGGGCACCCGGGTGTCCAGGACGAACCCGACCGTGCGACCGGCCCTGCCCTGGGCCCAGTTCACCACGTCGCCGAGCAGCAGCTTGCTGTCGCCCAGCAGCACCGCGGCGATCGTCACACCGACGAGCACCGCCACCAGCACGGCCGTGGTGGTCAGGAAGACGGCCCGGCTCCGGATGCGCAGCCGGTCGGCGGCCGCGGCGCTCGCGCCGTCCTTGACCCGGGCGGCCATCACGACCAGGAACAGGGCGCCGACGAGGCTGGTGGCCACGCCCGTCGGCACGGCGACCGCCACGTCGGCGGGCACGACGGCACGCAGCAGCACGTCCGAGCCGAGGACCAGCGCCGCACCGGCCAGACCGGCGACGGGGATGCCCGCACGCGCCCGGGAGTACGCCCGGATCCGGCGGGCGAGCGGCCGGACCAGGGCCGGGGCGCACAGCCCCACGAAGCCGATCGGCCCGGCGAGGGTGACGGCCGCCGCCGAGAGCAGCGCCGCGAGTACGACCACCGTGACCCGGGTCGCCCGGACGGGGACGCCGAGCCCGCGCGCGGCGTCCTCGCCGAGCGCCAGGGCGTCCAGCCTGCGCGCCACGAGCAGCAGCCCGGCGAGGCCGATGACGCCGAGCGGCACCATCTGCAGCACGCCGTCGAAGCCGTTCTGCGCGATGCTGCCCTGGTTCCAGCGGTAGAGCCCCTCCGTCTGCTGTGGGAAGAGCAGCAGCAGGCTCTCGGTGACGGCGGTCAGCCCCAGCATCAGGGCGCTGCCGGCGAGGACCAGCCGTACGGTGCCGGTGCCCAGGCCCGACAGCCCGAGCACCACGGCCGCCGCCGCGAGTCCGCCGGCGAACGCCACCCCGGAGGAGGCGAAGAGCGGCAGCGAGACGCCGGTGACGGTGGCCAGGCCCAGGGCCAGATAGGAACCGGCGTTCACCGCCAGGGTGTCGGGAGAGGCGAGTACGTTGCGGCTCACGGCCTGGAGGGCGGCGCCCGCCATGCCGAGCAGCATCCCGACGAGCAGCCCCGCGGCCATGCGGGGGAGCCGGGAGGCTATGACGACGGACGCGTCGTCCTCCTCGGCGCGTCCGGTGAGCGCCTTCCAGACCTCGGGCGCGCCGACGGCGGCCGTGCCCTGGGTGATGTCGGCGACCGCGAGGAGCGCGACGAGGAGGACCAGTGCGGCGGTCACCGCGGCCGCGCCCGTCCGGGACGGGTCCGCCGACGGACGGGTGGCGGGTGGGGAAGCGGTGACGGCCATGGGTGCTACTTCGTCAGCGCCTGGACCGCGGCGTCGACGTACTTCCCCATCGACTCGGGGCCGCCGAACATCCAGATGCCGTCGGGCAGCCGGTGCACGTTGCCCTTCTTCACGAACGGCAGCGACTTCCACACCGAGTCCTTCGCCAGCACGCCGTTGAACGGCGTGCTGGCCTTGTCGCCGTCGCTGCCGATGTAGGCGAACTGCACGTCGCCGAGCTTGGTGAGGCCCTCGACGTCGGTCGCGGCGAGGCCGTAGCTCGGGTCGCCCTCGACCGTCCAGGCGTTCTTCAGGCCGATCCTCTCGTTGACGGCGCCGATCAGCGAGCCGCTCGTGTACGGCCGGATCGAGACCTGGTTGGAGACGACATAGCCGTCGGCGAAGGCGTACGGGGTGCCGGCGAGTCCGGCGTCGGCGAGGGCCTTCCTGCCCTCGGCGAGCTTCGCCTCGAAGTCCTTCTCGAGCTTCTCCGCCTGCTCCGTGGTGCCGGTGGCCTTCGCGATCAGGTCGAGGTTCTCGGTCATCTGCCCGATGGGGTCCGCCGCGTCCGCCGCGCGCACCTCCAGCACCGGCGCGACCTTGCGCAGCTGCTTCACCGCGGCCGGCGGCAGATCGCTGGTGGCGACGATCAGGTCCGGCGACAGGGACGCGATCGTGTCCATGCTGGGCTCGCCGCGGGTACCGATGTCCTTGGGCTCGTTCCTCAGCGGAACGGCGGTGTCCCAGTTCTTGTAGCCCTTGACGTCCGCGACGCCGGCGGGGTCGACGCCCAGCGACACCAGGCTCTCGACGACGTTCCACTCCGTTGCGACGACCTTCTCGGCGGGGCCGTCGAGCTTCACCTTCGCGCCGGTCGCGTCGGTGAGGGTGATCGGCTCCGCGGCCTTCTTCGCGTCGTCGTCGGCGGCGGGCTCCGTCGTCCCGCAGGCGGTCAGGGCGAGGGCCGCCGCGGTCGCGACCGCGGCGGTGGGGATGAGGCGTCTCATGAGGTGGTACTGAGCCTTTCGGTTCGCGAGTGGTGCCGGCCGATCGCGCGGGTGCGCAGCCGGCCCGTCAGGGGATCGGGTTCGACCTCGATGCGGATGCCGTACGTGTCGGTCAGCCGCCGCGCCGTGAGGACGTCCTCGGGGAGGCCGTCGGCGACGACCCTGCCCTCGTGGAGCAGCACGAGCCGGTCGGCGACGGCGGACGCCTGGTCGAGGTCGTGCAGGACGGCCCCGACGGCGATCCCGTGGACGTCCGCGAGGTCGCGGACGAGATCGAGGAGTTCGATCTGGTAGCGCAGGTCGAGGTAGGTGGTCGGCTCGTCGAGCAGCACCACCCCGGTCTCCTGGGCGAGGCAGCAGGCGAGCCACACCCGCTGCAGCTGCCCTCCGGAGAGATGCTCCGCTCCCCGGTGGGCGAGCTCCGCGACGCCGGTCATGGCGAGCGCGCGGTCCACCGCGGCCCGCCCGCCCGGGTCCGACGTGCCCCAGCGGCTCCGGTACGGGTACCGGCCGAACTCGACGACATCGCGCACGGTGAGCCCACCGGGAGTGGGGCGCCCCTGCGTCAGCAGGGCGACGTGGCGGGAGAACTGCCGCGGTGTCAGGGCGAGCCCGTCCGTGTCGGCGTCGATGACGATGTCCGCGGTCCTGGGCCGCTGCAGCCGCGCCAGGGTGCGCAGCAGCGTCGACTTCCCGCTGCCGTTCGGTCCCACCAGCACGGTCACTTCGCCGGGCCGCAGCGTCAGGGACGCGTCGTGCACGACGTCGACACGTTCGTAGGCCACGGTGACACCCGTGGCCGACAGTTCATGACCGCGGGGCCCCGGGGCCGCGTTCTCCTCACCGACTCTCACGGCGCAAAGGTTAGCCTAACCTTATGGGCGCCTGGGGGGCCGGGGTGGAGGGTGCCGGGGCGAAACCGGCCATATGCCGTCAGCGCGGCATTCATCGCCAACCGCCCGGCGGGCGCGGCGAGCCCGGCGGCGCCCGGCCCGATCACCGGTGGGGGACCGGCGCCGCGTATTCACCCGCCTGGCCCGCTCTCGTAAGCGCGGTCGGACCGCAACTCGAAAGGGCCATATCCGGACGGTGCGGGAGAGCGAATCCACGCGGCGCGCGGATTCCGCCACGGGACAGCCCTCGGACACCGACATCGGCACCCCTCCGCCGCAATGACTCCGGCCGTGTCATCGACGGCAGCACGGCAGGCACCCCGAGTCAGGCCCCCCGGAGGGAACGACTCGCCGAAGGACGGGTTAAAGCCCGGTCACACCCCGTCACGGCATGCTTCCTTCTGCAACTTCCTCATCCGAGAGAGCGACAACGTGGCCATGCACAAGTCGTCCGAGGCACTGGGCGCGGACTCCTACGAAGACGAACTTCCCGTCCGGCGCAGGCGGCCCGGCAATGTGGTCGTGAAGTGGCTGACCACCACCGACCACAAGACGATCGGCACGCTCTACCTGTCGACGTCGTTCCTCTTCTTCTGCATCGGCGGGCTCATGGCGCTGTATATGCGCGCCGAGTTGGCCCGTCCCGGCATGCAGATCATGTCGACCGAGCAGTTCAACCAGGCTTTCACGATGCACGGCACCGTGATGCTGCTGATGTTCGCGACGCCGCTGTTCGCCGGTTTCGCCAACTGGATCATGCCGCTGCAGATCGGCGCGCCCGATGTGGCGTTCCCGCGGCTGAACATGTTCGCGTACTGGCTGTACCTCTTCGGCTCGCTCATGGCGGTGGGTGGATTCCTCACCCCGAACGGCCCCCCGGACTTCGGCTGGTTCGCCTACTCCCCGCTGTCGAGCGCCGTTCACACCCCGAACGTCGGCGCCGACCTCTGGATCACGGGTCTGGCCTTTTCCGGCTTCGGCACGATCCTCGGCTCGGTCAACTTCATCACCACGATCATCTGCATGCGCGCCCCCGGCATGACGATGTTCCGCATGCCGGTGTTCTGCTGGACCGTGCTGCTGACCGGTCTCCTGGTCCTGCTGGCCTTCCCGGTGCTGGCCGCCGCCCTGTTCGCGCTGGAGGCCGACCGCAAGTTCGGCAGCCACATCTTCGACGCCTCCAACGGCGGCGCACTGCTGTGGCAGCACCTCTTCTGGTTCTTCGGCCATCCCGAGGTGTACATCATCGCGCTGCCGTTCTTCGGCATCATCTCCGAGGTCATCCCGGTCTTCAGCCGCAAGCCGATCTTCGGCTACATCGGCCTGGTGGCGGCGACCATCGCGATCGCCGGCCTTTCGGTCACCGTGTGGGCCCACCACATGTACGTCACCGGTGCGGTGCTGCTGCCGTTCTTCTCCTTCATGACCTTCCTCATCGCCATCCCGACCGGTGTGAAGATCTTCAACTGGGTCGGCACCATGTGGAAGGGGGCGTTGTCCTTCGAGACCCCGATGCTCTGGGCGATCGGCTTCCTGATCACCTTCACCTTCGGTGGTCTGACCGGCGTCATCCTGGCCTCGCCACCGATGGACTTCCACGTCTCCGACTCGTACTTCGTCGTCGCGCACTTCCACTACGTCGTGTTCGGCACCGTGGTCTTCGCGATGTTCGCCGGATTCCACTTCTGGTGGCCGAAGTTCACCGGCAAGATGCTCGACGAGCGCCTCGGCAAGATGACCTTCTGGACGCTCTTCATCGGATTCCAGGGCACGTTCCTGGTCCAGCACTGGCTGGGGGCCGAAGGCATGCCGCGCCGCTACGCCGACTACCTGGCCGCCGACGGCTTCACCGCGCTCAACACCGTCTCGACCATCAGCTCGTTCCTGCTCGGAATGTCGATCCTGCCCTTCCTCTACAACGTGTGGAAGACCGAGAAGTACGGCGAGAAGATCCAGGTGGACGACCCGTGGGGCTACGGCCGCTCGCTCGAATGGGCGACGTCCTGCCCGCCGCCGCGGCACAACTTCTACACCCTGCCGCGGATCCGCTCAGAATCCCCGGCCTTCGATCTGCACCACCCGGATGTCGCGTCGAGCGACGAGGCGAGCCTCACCGGCCACCGGGACGTGTTCGAGCCCGGCAGGGGCGCGGCTCCCCCGCTGGGCGACGGCGGGGACACCCGGTGACCCGCGAGGAGCGCCAAGCCCCCGACAGCGTCGACACGGCGGCGGGCCTCGCCCGGCTGGAGGGCTACCTCATGGCCAACGCCCACGTCCGCGCGGCCCGTACGGCGGCTGAGAGTCTCGCCGACCGCATGCCCTGGCTCACGGCCGACGAACGCACCGAACTCGTACGCCTCAGCACCGCCGACCGCATCCAGGCGTCCCGGGAGCAGTTCGAGGCGGTGGCGGTACGCGCCCGCGAACTGGAGACGCAGTACGCGGCCCGCTACGGCGAACTGCGGCGCCGCGTCCTGTGCCGGGGAGTCGCCTGCGCGGCCGTCTGCGTCACCGTCTGCACGACCACCGTCGTCCTCGCCGCCCACCGGTGACGGAGCGCCCGCCCCCGGGGCCGGCGCCTCCCGCACGACGGCGCGCGGCGCCACCACACCCGAGGGCCGGACGTGGGGCCGTCCGTGCCTCGCGCGTGTGCCGGACCCCGCGGTAGGCGTGACGATGGAAGGGCAACGTCGGTACCGCCGCCCGTGAAGGAGCTCACCGTGGCAGCCGAACACGCCACCCCGCAGGCCGAGCCGGTCATCTCCGCGTCCACGGCCGGCCGGCGGGCCGAACTGGTCCTGCACGGGGAGATCGGGGCCGCGACCCTGCGGGAACTGGAGGAACGCCTCGACGCACCCGGGTTCGCCGGGGCCGCCGAGTGGGTCGTGGACATGAGCGGGGTCACCCGCCTCGACCTCGCCTGCGCGTACGCGCTCCTGCGGGTGGCCACCCGGCCCGGGAGGGCCCCGGCCGTGACCATCCGCGGGGCACGGCGCGCGGTCCGGCGGACGCTGCGCCACGCCGGGCTCGACGCGGTCGCCACGATCGCGGAGTGACCGGCGGCCCCCGGGCGCCTCTTCGGTGGGTCCGCCGGTGCGCCGTACCGGACGCCCGAACCATCCGGCACGGAACGCATCGGGGCCGCAGGGCGGCCGGGCACCCGGGCCTCACGTGCTCTCCCACGTCCTCGCGGCAGGGACGCGGCACCGCGCCCCGCCCCAAGGGCGGTGTGAGCACGGCGAGAGCGGGCCGCGGGTTCGGCAGCGATCACGAGTGCGACACGGGGTGTGCGTCCCGCCGCCGCCCGGCGAGGTCGCGCCTGGTGGCGGACATCAGGTGGCGGCGCGTCACACGGGCGCATTCGTGCCAGAACGGCACGGCGGTCAGATACGCGCCGAGCGCCGACAGGATCCCGAGCGAGACGTCCACGCTGAGCCGTCCCTGTCTGGCCCAGTAGACGTCCCGCAGATCGAGGAGCAGGGCGAACTCGTCGGCGATGAGGGCGGTTCCCGAACCGTACGCGGCGGCGAGGGCCGGGTGGCCGACCGCGCGCTCGTCGCCCCGCACGGCGACGAGGCCGATGCCCGCCAGGGTCACGATCCCCAGGTTGTAGTGGTGGAAGTGCCGCCCGGCGGCGGTGATGTTCCCCCAGGGCAGCCATCCGCCGCGGATTCCGTGGGTGATGAGCCGGACGCCACCCCATGTGGCGCCGAAGGACATCCACGTCACGATCAGCGACCTCTTGGTCGGCGTCAGGTGCCGATCCGCCGATTCGTGCCAGCGCGTGACGAGCCCCGGCCGTGGCCGGTTCCTCCCCCTGGCGGCGTCACCGCCCACGGGTTCGGCACTCCGGACTCGGCGGAGCGGGATCGGTCTTCCGCTCCACGGCCCCGTCCCCGACGTCCAGGGCCGAGCGGGCACCGGCGCCACCGGCGGCGTGGCGGAAGGCTCGGGCGACGGCGTCCATGCAGTCGCCGCAGTACTCGTCGCGTTCGTCCGCGGCGTCCGGCTGCCACGCGGCCGTGCCACCGGCCATCCGGGCGCACAGGGCGTCGCCGTTGCGGTCGAGGGCGTGCCACAGGAGTGTGGTCGAACCCTCCGCGGCTATTCGCTCAGCGCACATGCTGTACATCGGCCACCTCCGCCCCGGACGCCGCGAGATCCGCGGTTCGGTTCCATCAGAGTCCCCGGCCGTTCCGGCTGCCACTCAAACGCCATCGAACGGGTGAAACCCACGGCCCGGCTGGTGCGGGCTCCCGGCGGACGGGGCAACTCACCCGGCCGGCCGCCGGTTCGGCCCGCCGGGGGAGTGCACCCCGGACGGGGCCTCGCGCGGGACGGCGATCCGGCCGACTCCGCCGCGGCAGGTCCCGCCTCCTCCACCCCGGCGCCTCCTCCACCCCGCCCGAACCGCCCGATCCCGCCCGATCGGAGGTTGTCCGTGCGACGGGCGTTTCAGCCGCCGATCGTCGGCGACCCGTCTGGGGACGGACGAACATCCGCGAACGGAGGAGGCGTTCCACGTGGAGCACGAGAACTGGCGTCATGACGCGGCATGCCGGGACGAGGACCCCGATCTCTTCTTCCCCATCGGCACCAGCGGACCCGCCCTGCTGCAGGTGGCCGCGGCCAAGGCCGTCTGCGCGCGGTGTCCCGTACGGGAGCGGTGCCTCGAGTGGGCCATGGCCCACGGCCAGGACTCCGGGGTGTGGGGCGGCCTCGGCGAGGACGAACGGCGCGCCCTCAAGCGCCGGACGGCACTGCGGAACCGGCGGGAGCGGCACGGTTCCGCCTCGTAGCCGGCGCACGGCACGGCACCCCGCACGCACGGCACCTTGTCGAGGAGGACCTGGTCGTTCCGGGGACGCCGTACGTGGACCCAGTCGGCTGGGACCCGCTGATCATGAAGTTCTGCGAGTGCTTCGGGGCCGGAGGCAACGTCCACCCGTCGAGGCTCGCCGAGGGCTGGAAGATGCCGCACCGGCGCCGCTCGACGGCCGTCTGAGCGGGCGTCCGGCGGCCGCCGCCCCCGTCAAGGTCGCCCGTTGCCGGGACACGCGCCTAGCGCTCCGGGCGACCGGGCGGGTCGAGCCGCCCGCCCGGCAGGACGAGTACGGCCGCCAGCAGCACGACGGGCAGCAGAGGCGCCGCGGTCCTCGCCGTGCCGACGGCGAGTGCGCCGAGCGCGGCACCGGCCGGGATCGCCGCGAGCAGGGCGACCCTGCCCCAGTCCGGTCGCCTGCGCGCCAGGACATCGGCCAGCACGGCGGTGAGCAGTCCCGTCATGTACGTGGTGGAGACGCCCGGCGGAGCGGTGGCACGGACCGTCGCGCTCTGACATCCCATCGCCAGGGCGGCGGCCCCCAGGAGAACGGTGCGTACGGGTGCGGAAGGGGTGCCGTCCGTCGCGAGCCAGCCCACCAGCACCCCGCACAGCAGCAGCATCTCCCCGGTGAGCAGGCCCCGCACGGCCGACCGGCCCTTCCGTTCACGACGCTCGCGGTAGCGGGCACCGAGCAGCACGCCGGCGATGTAGCCGGCAAGAGCGACGACGGAGTTCCCCGCCAGGGCGGGGTCGGAGCCGCCGGCCGCGATCCCGACGAGTGCGAGATTGGCCGTCATCACACTGACGAAGACCCCGCCGAGGGCGAGGAAGCCGATCGCGTTCAGTGCCCCCGCCAGCAGTGTCAGCAGCAGGAACGGGGCCCGGGACCGCGGACTCCCCGGACCTGGCGGCGACGGCGCGGACGCCTCCATCGGGCACCTCCCTGGATTCGCCCGTGCCGTGCGAGGGCGGTCCGGGTGCCGGCCCGATCGCGCTCGGTTCGACGAGCCTAAGGGCTGTCTCCTCATCCCCAGTGGAGCAGCGCGCGGCCGACCTCAGGTGCCGGCTGTTGGTCGTTGGCTGTCATTTGTCAGCTGTCAGCCGTCACTCGTCGACCGTCAGCTGTCAGCCGTCGGCCGCCCGTCGTTGACGTGTCGGCGTGTCGGCGTGTCGGTGTGTCGGCATGTCGACCTCGGCCTCCGGCCCGTGCCCGCCTGGCCGGGGGCCCGCCCTCCGCGTCCGCACCACCGGCGGGCACCCCCCGCCCGCCAACACCGCACCTCGGCAGGCGAGTTGTCATGTCGCGCCACACCTACGCGCGTCCCGCTGCGTTGACACAAAGCTGTCGCCGCCCGTGCATCAAGCTGACAGACATCCGTCCGATGTAAGCGCCGCCGCCCTGGCAGGGTCGCACATGGCGAACTTCCCCCACCCGTGAGCCACAACAGGGAGCACACATGGACCTGATGTCACTTGCGAAGAGACCGCTTCGAGCCACCCGTGCCGGTGTCGTCGCCGGACTCGCGACCGTCGCACTCCTGACGACCGCCGGCACCGCCGTCGCCGCGTCCGCCCCGCACGGCGACGACGCCGCCGTGCCGATCGGATCGGGCGCCCCGCAGCTCTCGGAGGGTCTCCTCCCGGCCGCACTGGTCACCGAGATCGTCTGCCGCCAACTCGAGAGCGCGGCCCGCGGCGGTGTCGTCCCCGAGGAGGCGCTCGCCCTCTGCAAGCACGTCAACGGCTGGGACTAGGCGGGCGTGCCGCGATGCGGTTTCAGCTGCTGGGACCGCTGAGCATCACCGACGGTGCCGACAGCGTGGTCCTCCCGCCCTCAAAGCCGACCGTTCTCCTCGCCTCCCTGCTGCTGCACGCCAACAACGTCGTCTCCGTGGAGTACCTCCAGCGCACCATGTGGGGTGAGGAGCAGCCCGCGACGGCCAGGGCGGCACTCCAGACGTGTGTACTGCGGCTGCGGCGGCTGTTCGTGAAGCACGGTGTGACCGGCGCGCCGATCGAGGCCGTTCCCGGCGGCTACCGCATCTGTGCAGGGGCGGACTCCCTCGACCTGATCGGATTCCGGGAAAGGCTGCGTCTGGCCGCGGCGTACGCGCACGACCCGGAGAAGGAACTGCACACCCTGGAGGACGCGCTGTCGCTGTGGCAGGGGCCGCTGCTGGCGAACGTCCGCTCGGACGTGCTGCGGCGCGACGAGGTGCCGCGGCTCGCGGAGGAGCGGCTGCGCACCGTCGAGAGGGTCTGCGATCTTCAACTCGCCCTGGGTCGCTGCGGTGAGGCACTGGTCGCCCTCTGGGGTGCCACCCGTGCCCACCCGGGTCACGAGCGCTTCCGTGAGCAGCTGATCGAGGCGCTGTACCGGAGCGGGCGGCAGACGGAGGCGCTGGCGGAGTACCGGAGGGTGAAGGCGTATCTGCGGGCCGAGCTGGGCGTGGACCCGTCCTTGGCCCTGCGGGAACTCGAACTGGCCATCCTGCGCGGCGACGACCTCGGGCGTACCGCTCCCGCCGTCACCGCGGCGGCCCGGTCGCGGTCCCGGCTGGCGGTGGCGGCAGGCCGCGGGGAGCGGCGGCCGTCGCTCCCCGCGGGCGCCGCGACGGTCGCACCGGTGCCGGCGACCGCCCTGGCGGTGCCGCATCGGGGGCCCGCCGAGGGCCCTCCCGGCGAAGCCCCGGGCTCCGGTGGCGAGCCGGTCCGGGCGGCCCCGCCGGCACAGCTCCCCGCTGCCCCCGGCGGACCTGCCGGCGCCACCCTGACCGGGGCCGGTGCCGGCCCCGGGCGTTCCGAGGCCGCCGCCGGCGCGCAGGGTCTCGCAGGCGGGGGCGGCGCGGAGGAACTGACGGGCGGGGGCGGCGCGACGGGCTTCACGGCCGGGGGCGGTGCCGTGCCCTCCGTCCGGCCGCTGACCGGCCCCGCCACCCCGCCCGCGGAAACGCCGCCCCGCGCGCGGCCGGTGACGGTCTCGGGACCCGCCGAGGCGGCGCTGCCTCCGTCGGCCCGGGACGCGTCCGGGGCCAGCGCAGCCCCGGCACACGAGGGTGTTTCCGGCCTCGTCGCCCCGGTCCCTGCCGTACCGGCGTTCACCGGCCGGGCCTCCGAGGCCGCCGCCGTCAGTGGGCGCCTCACCGCACGTGAGGGGCACGACGCGTCGACCGTGGTGGTGTCCGGGGCGCCCGGGACGGGCAAGACCGCGCTCGCCCGGCAGGCGGCCCACCTCGCGGCGGACGGCTTCCCCGGTGGCCGGTACCTCGTCCGGATGGTCCACCCCGACGGGCGGCCCGTCACCGCAGGCGAGGTCACGGCGGAGGTGACGGCGGCGCTGGGAGAGCCGTACGCCCGCGGCCGGGCCCTGCTCGTCCTCGACGACGTGCTCGACGCCGCCCAGATCCTGCCCCTGCTGCACACACGCCCCGACGTCTCCGCCCTCGTCACCAGCAGAAGGGGGCTCGCCGGACTGATCGCCGCGCACGGCGGCTGGGTCCAGCGCCTCGGCCCGCTGGCCGAGCACGAGTCGTACGACCTGCTGCACACGGCACTCGGCGCCGAACGGGTCGGCGCGGAACCCGACGCCGCCCGGGCGCTGGCCGAGGTCTGCTGCCACCTTCCGCTCGCACTGCGGATCGTGACGGCACGTCTGCTCACCCGCCCGGCGCTGCGGCTCGCCGACTGCGCCGGGTGGCTGGCCGGCGACCCGCTGGCCCGGCTCTCCCTGCCCGGCTCGCCGCACATGTCCCTCCGCCGGGTGCTGGACGAGGCGCTCGGCCGGGTCGACGGGGCATCGGCACGGGCCTTCCTGCGCATCGGCGCGGGAACGTCCGGCGTACTCCACACCTCCGACGGCGCCGCCCTGCTCGGTCTGCCCCCGCCCGAGACCGAGGACCTCCTCGAACGGCTGGCGGACGCCGGGCTGCTCGAAGAGGGCCCGCCCGGCCCGTACCGCATGCACGACTTCCTGCGCCTGTACGCACGGGGCAACGACTCCCCCTCCGTCCCGCCGGCACGGGGCAGCGACTCCCCACCCGTCCCGCCACCCGTCCCGCCACTCGTGCCGACGCCCGTCGCTCCATCCGTTCCCCCGCCCGGCTCCCCACCCCCGCCGGTCTCCCTGCCCGCGACCCCGCCCGCCCGTCCCGAACAGAAGGTGTGACCGCCATGCCCACCGACGTCAAGGAAGCAGACGACGCCAGAGAAGCCGGTTCCACGACGCGGGGCGGGGGGCCGGCCACGAGCGCGGCATCCCCGGACGCAACGGGGGCACCGGCGGCGGCCGCGGCCACGCCGGGGGAGTCCGGCGACGGCCCCACGCCGTTCGACGGCCTGGCCGCGACCCGCCCCCGCATCCGCCGCGACGTGCTGTACACCGAGACTCCGGGCGGCGTCCTCTTCCACAACGCCGACGGAGGCTTCCATCTGACGGGCCGCACCGCGTACCGCTTCGCCTCGCTGATGGTGCCCCACCTCACCGGCCGCCACAGCCTCGCCGAGCTCTGCGCGGGATTCGGCGCCCCGCAGCGCCGGATGGCGGCCGAGCTGGTCCGGACCCTCTACGAACGCGACTTCGCACGGGACGTGCCGGCCGGCGAGGACGACCCGGCGAGCGGCCCGGGCGAGGCCCCCGCCCGCCGCTACGCCACCCAGATCGCCTACGTCGACCACTACACCGACCGCGCGCCCGAGCGTTTCCGCCGCTTCCGGGACACGGCCGTCGCGGTGCTCGGTGACGACGACGTGGCCCGCTGGTGCGCCCTCAGCCTGGTCCGCAACGGCTGCGCCGGGATCGCGCTGGGAGCCGACTTCCCCGAGGTGGCCGAGGAAGCGGCGGCGGCCGCCGACGACGGATGCCCCGTGCGGACCGACCGGCTCCCCGCCGACCCCGGCTGGCCGGAACTCGCCGACTACGACATGGTCGTGGTGACCGGGGCGGGCGCCGCGCGGCGCGTCCACCGGCTGCTGGCCGCGGGCGTCCCCGAGGGCAAGACCCTGATACCCGTGTGGACCCTCGGCGACCTGGCCGTCACCGGCCCGCTCGCCACCGCCGGCTCCACCGGCTGCTGGTCCTGCGCGCTGCTGAGACTGGGAGCCAACCACGACGCGGGCGCCGCCGCCGCACTGTGGAGCGAGGTGGCGGGCGCCGCAACCGAACCGGGCCGGCCCGCCGGAGCGGGGCCCCTCGGCGGACCGGTGGCCGCCATGACGGGCAACCTGCTCGCCTACGAGATCTTCCGCATCGCCACCGGAGCCCTGCCGGCCGAGACCGACCGGCAGGTGCTGCTGCAGAACCTGCAGTCCCTCGACGTCGTCGCCGAGCCCCTGCTGCCCCACCCGCGCTGCTCGCTGTGCGGCCCCGGGACCGAACGGGGCGGCCTACGGGCCGCAGCGGGCGCCGGTGCAGGGGCCGCAGTGGGTGCCGGTCTACGTGCCGGGGCAGAGTCCGGTGCACGGGCCGGGGCGGAAGCCGGTGTACGGTCCGGCGCGCGCGCCGATGGGGAGAATCCGCCCGGAGCACTCCCCGGCAGCGGACCGGGGACGCCCCCCGTCCTGCCCGGCCCGCTCGCCGCACCCGCCACCGCGAGTGTGGAGACCGCGCGCGACGCCGAGGACACCGTCGAGGACCTCAACCGCACCAGCACCGCCCTCGTGGGCGCCTTCGCCGGGGTCTTCGCCCGTTTCGACGACGAGAGCCTCACCCAGACCCCGCTGAAGGCCACCCGGCTCGAACTGGCCCTCGCACCGGGCACGCGCCGCACGATCGCCGCCTTCGACGTGCACCACCTCGCCGGAGCCCGGACACGGGCGCTGCGCCTGGCGTCCGAGACATACGTCGAACACGTCGTCCCGGTACGGGTCCTGGCCGGTGCGGGGACGGACCTGCCCGCCGTGGCCCCGGCCGCGCTCACCACCGGCGCCGGTACCGCGACGGCCGCCGAGGTCGCCGCCTGGGTCGCCGCCACGTCGCTGCTCACCGGGGAGCGCCTGAGGGTACCGGCCGCGGCCGTGCGGCCGTTCGGCCCGTACAACCGTGAGCGGATCGTCCTCGCGACCTCCGCCGGTGCGGGCTCCGGCGGCACCGACGCCGAGGCCGCCGGAAGCGGTCTGCTGTCGGCCCTCGCCCACGACGCGCTGCTGCGCGCTCTGCGCGGAACGGCGCGAACCGCGCCGGTCGCACCCGACGACGACCCCGAACTCGTGTTCCTGCTCAAGTCCGCCGTCAATCTGGGCATCGAGGCCGAGCTGCTCGACCTCGGTGAGGACGCGCGCACCGGCGCCTTCGCCGTACTCGCCCGCGAGGCCGGCCGGCCGGCCGCACGCTGGGCCGTCGCCGCCGACCTCACTCGCGGGAAAGCGTGCTGCGCCGCCCTGCGCGACCTGCTGGGCGTGGTCCAGCTGGCCGCGGACGACCCCGTGTCCGCCGCGGGCACCGGCGACCCCGTGTCCGTCGCGGGCACCGGCGACCGCGGGGCGGCCGCGGACACCGGCGACCCGCTCGTCGCCGACCTCGCGGCGGGCACCGTCACCGCCACGGACGGCCCCGTGCCGGCCGACGCGCCCGGCACCACGTTCGACGCCGTCCTCGACCGGCTGCGCACGAGCGGCCGGGAAGCGCTGTACGTCCGCACGACCCCGGCCGATCTGCGCTCCGGGGGCATCGCCACCGCCCGCGTCCTGCTGACTCGGGGCGGCCGGGGGAGCGGCACCGATGCCCGCTGACCCGAACACCCGCGGAGCCGCCGCGGCGGTGTCCACGACCGCCGCCCGGGACCGGTCCTGCGAGGAACTGGCCCGTCTGCTGGGCCCCGCGCTCACCCGGCACGGCATCCGCCGCCGTCCCGACATCGCGGCCCTCGGCGTACGTGACGCCTTCGCACCGGCCTCGGCGGGTGAGGCCGGACGGTACGCATCCCGTCCGGCCGCCCCCTCGGATGACGCCGGTCCGGCCGTCGGCCCGGACGACCGCGGAGCCTGCGAGTCCGGCTTGGACGGCCGCCGTGCCCGTGCGACCGGCCCGGACGACCACGGTGCCCGTGCGACCGGCCCGGAGGCACCCCGTCCGGCCGCCGGCCCGGACGACCGCCGTGCCTGCGCGACCGGCCCGTACGATCACCGCGCCCGCGCGGCTGAACCCGCCGTGCCCGTGCGGCTCTACGGCCACCACGCCGTCGTCGGGCCCCTCGCCCCCGGAGGGGGCGGGGTGTCCCGCCCCTGCGCACACTGCCTGGAGCGGCGCTGGCAGGCCGTGCGGTCGGTGGCGCTGCGGGAGGCGCTGGAACTGGGCTCCGGCACCCGGTCCGCGGGCCGCCTCCCGTACGTCACCCCGTTCACCGCGGACGCGCTCGCCGCCCTGATCGCCGGTCTCGTCACCGGCGCCGGCCCCCGCACCGGGGCGTTCCCGCCCGTGCACCTGGTGGACCTGAGAACCCTGACGGTACGTCACTACCCGTTGGTGCCCGACCCGGAGTGCCCGAGCTGCGCCGTCCCCGAGGAGGACACCCCGGAGGCCGCCGCGCTCGCCCTCCGGCCCGCTCCCAAGGTCCGGCCGGGCAGTTTCCGGGTCCGCGACATCGGTGACTACGGCCTGTCCGTCGAGCCGTTCGCCAACCCGCTGTGCGGCGCACTGGGGCCGTCCGTCGTCCACGACGTGTCGTCGACGTCCACCTCGGCCGCCATCGGCTGCTTCTCCATGCGGTCCGGCGACTACCTCCGCGAGACCTTCTGGGGCGGTCACGCCGACAGCTTCGGGCACAGCGTCCGCATCGGCGTACTGGAAGGGCTGGAGCGCTACGCGGGGATGCGCCCGCGTGCCAAACGCGCCCGGGTGACGGACTCGCTCGACGGGCTGCGGGCCCGTGGCGCCCACACCGTCGACCCGCGCGTGTGCGGGCTCTACTCCGACGACTTCCACCGCGCCAACCCGAGGGTCAGGCCGTTCACCCCCGACCGCGAGATCCCCTGGGTGTGGGGCTGGTCGCTGCGCGACGAGCGCCCCGTGCTGGTACCCGAGGTGCTGACGTACTACCACGCCCCCGGCCTGGAGAACCGCTTCGTGCAGGAGAGCTCCAACGGCTGTGCTTCCGGCGGCTGCCTGGAGGAGGCCGTCTACTTCGGGCTGATGGAGGTCGTCGAGCGGGACGCGTTCCTCCTCGCCTGGTACGGACGGGCCCGCCTCCCCGAACTCGACCCCCGCACCAGCACCCGCCCCGCCACCCGCCACATGGTGGAACGGCTGGAGATGTACGGCTACGAGGCCCGGTTCTTCGACACCCGCATCTCCTTCCCCATCCCCGTCGTGACCGGTGTCGCCGTACGGTACGACGGCGGTCCGGGCCGGATGTGCTTCGGCGCGGGCGCCGGGCTCGACCCCGAGGCCGCGCTCGCCGGAGCGCTGTGCGAGATCGCCACCGACGCCGTCAACCTCCAGGGCCGCACCGAGCGCGACGAGTCCCGGCTGCGTGCCATGGCCGAGGACTTCCACCGGGTCACCGCCCTGCACGACCACCCGCTCGCCTACGGCATCCCGGAGATGGGCCGCCACGCCCACTTCCTGCTCGGCGAGCCCGGCGAACCGCGACCGCCCCTCGCCCCGCTGGCCGAGCGGTACGGCGACGGCACGGTGCCCCCCGTCTCCGGCGACCTGCGCGACGACCTCGTCCGCTGCCTCGGCGCCGTCACCGGCGCCGGCTTCGACGTGGTCGTCGTCGACCAGACGATGCCCGAGCAGCGCCGGCTCGGGCTGCGCACGGTCAGCGTGCTCGTACCCGGCCTGCTGCCCATCGACTTCGGCTGGAGCCGGCAGCGCGCCCTCGGCATGCCCAGGCTGCGCACCGCCCTGCGGGAGGCCGGTCTGCGCGAGCGCGACCTCACCCCCGCCGACCTCAACCCCGCGCCGCACCCCTTCCCCTGACCGCCCGCCTCTCCCCGACCGGGCCCGGCCCGGCACCCCACGGAAAAGGAGCACCCCCATGGGGTACGCCCACGACTACGCCGCCGCGATCATGCGGCGGGGCAGGGTCCCGATGCCACCGGCCGACTTCGTCCCGAACTGGGCCGACGGCCCGCGGAAGACCAAGTTCTATCCGGGCGCCGACACCGTGCCGCTGCCCGGCCACACCATGCCGCCCGGGGCGACGGTCGGCCGCGGACTGGCCCCGGACCACGACGGCCCCGGTCACGTCGGCCCCGGCGACGACGGCCGGGACCATGACGGCCGGGACCACGTCGGCCCCGGTCACGATGGCCGGGACCACGCGGGCCCCGGTCACGACGGCCGGGACCACGCGGGCCCCGACCGCGACCGCCCGGAGCGCCCCTTCGACCTGCCCGCCCTGTCCGGCATGCTGCGGGACTCCTACGGGCTCACCGGGCGCCGCCTCGGCGTCCAGGCCAACACCGACCTCGACGCGCTGCCGTTCCACCCGCTCGCCAACTGGTCCCGCGGCACCGCGTCCGGCGGAGGCCTCTACCCCGTCAGCGTCTACTGGGTGTCCGGGCCCAGCGGCCCCCTGCCGCCCGGAGTGCACTACTACGCGACCCGGCACCACGCCCTGCAGCGCCTGCTCGCCGGCGATGTCTCCGGAGAGGTGCGCGAGGCCCTCGGCGACCCGGCCTCCGCGGGCGAACGAGCCGCCGGTACCGACCAGTTCCTCGTGCTCGGGGTCAAGTACTGGCAGAACGCGTTCAAGTACAACTCCTTCTCCTTCCACGCCGTCACCATGGACGTCGGCACCGTGCTGCAGACCTGGCGGATCTGGGCCCGGGCGCAGGGCCTGCGCGTCGAGCCGCTGATGTGGTTCGACGAGCGCAGACTGGCCCGGCTGCTGGGGATCCGGACCGAGGACGAGGGCGTGTTCGCCGTCGTGCCGCTGCGCTGGGAGGGCGCGCGGGCCAGGCCCGCGCCGCCGGCGGACACCGCGACCGTCCGCCGCCGCGACGCCGAACGCTCGCGCACCGTCCTCACCTTCGACGCGGTGCGGAGGATGCAGGCGGCCACGGAGGAGCACGCCGCCCGCCGGCCCGCCGCGGGGGCGCTCGCCCCGGCAGCCGCTCCGGTCCCCGACCGCGGGCTGCCGGCCGTCCCGCTGCCCGCGCCGACGCCGCTGGACACCGATGTGCGCACCGCGCTGCGCGACCGCCGCAGCAGCTTCGGCCGGTTCGACGCCCGGCGGCCCCTGAGCGCCGAGCACCTGGCGTCCTGCCTGGCGGCCGCGGCCGACGGCGCGTCCCTCGGCGGCGACACCGGCACCGGTACCACCCGGATCGCCGGTCTGTACGCCTTCGTCGGCCACACCGAGGGCATCACCCCCGGCGCCTACGCCTACGACCCGGCGGCACACGCCCTGCGGCTGGTGAAGGCGGGGCCGCCCGGCACCTTCCTGCAGAAGAACTACTTCCTGGCCAACTACAACCTGGAGCAGACCGGCGCGGTCCTCGTGCCGACCGTCCGCACCGGCGCGGTGCTCGACACCGTCGGCGACCGCGGTTACCGGATCGTCAACGCCGTGGTCGGCGCGATCTCGCAGAGCGTCTACACCGCCGCCTCCGCCCTCGGCGTCGGCTGCGGCGTCGCGCTCGGCTTCGACAACGTCGCGTACTCCGAGGAACTCGGCCTCGAACGCACCGGAGAGTCACCCCTGCTGATCATGATGCTCGGCAGCGAACGGCCCGCGCCCGCCGACTTCCGCCACGAGATCGCCTGATTCGAAAATCCACCGTCCCGTGTCTGTACCTGCTGGTCAGGCAGCTCCTTCTGTTTGGAGGGTGACTTGGTAGCCGAGTTGGTTGAGCTGGCTCACCAGGCGTCGGGTCTGCCTGGCCCGGCCGGTGCGTTCGATGAAGTAGTGGCCGCCGAGGTCGGCGTATTCGGCGTCGTGGGTGAACATGTGCCAGACGGCGGTCAGGATCGAGTGCTCCAGGGCGACCAGCGCGCGTTTCTTGCCGCGGCGGGCGACGATGCGCCGGTAGCGGGCGGCGAGGTAGGTGTCCTTGGTCCGCGATGCGGACACGGCGGCCTGGCCGAGAGCGGCCTTCAGCCAGGGATCGCCGGCGGGTCTTGCCGCTGCCGGTTCTGCCGCCGGACTGGTGGTTGCCGGGACACACCCCGGCCCAGGAGGCCAGGTCGGCCGCACTGGGGAAGCGGGTGATGTCGGCGCCGATCTCGGAGAGGATCACCTGTGCTGCCCGGGTGTCGACGCCGGGGATGGTCACGAGGAGTTCGATGCGGCGGCGAAAGGGCTGCAGCATCACCTCGATGTGCTCGCTGAGCTTGGTCTCGGTGGCGGTGCAGGCGTCGATCCGGTCCAGCATCGCCCGGGCCAGGAAGGCGTGGTGGGCGGTGAAGTTCCCGGTGAGGGCCTCGACGAGGGCGTCGGTCTTGCGGCGCATGCTGCCTTTGGCCAGGTCGGCGAGGTCGTGCGGGTCGCGCTCGCCGGCGATGAGGGCCTCGAGCATCGCGCGGCCGGAGACGCCCAGGATGTTGGAGACGGTGGCGGACAGCTTGATGCCGGTGTCCTCCAGCAGTTTCTCCAGCCGCTGGGTCTCCCGGGTGCGTTCGCGGATGATCTCGGTGCGGTAGCGGGTGACGTCCCGCAGCTGCCGGATCGGCTCCGGGGGCACGAAGCTGGGGCGGACCAGGCCGTGTTCGACAAGCGTGGCGATCCACTCGGAGTCCTTGACGTCGGTCTTGCGGCCGGGCACCGACTTCATGTGCCGGGCGTTGAGCAGCCAGCACTCCATGTCGTGTTCCAGCAGGTAGAACACCGGTTTCCAGTACACGCCGGTGGCTTCCATGCCGACCACGGTGATGCCCTCGGCGAGCAGCCAGTCCCGCATCGCCAGCAGACTGGAGGTCACCGCGGAGAAGGTCCGCACCTCGCTGCGGCGCCTCGTGCCGGTGCCGCTGGGCACGCGGATGCAGACCTTCACGTCGATCTTGCTGATGTCGATTCCTGCGCAGCGTTCGTGGATCACTTCCATCCCGTCGGCACCCCCTCCAGTCGTCGGCCGCGAGCACGCGACCGTCCGGCGGGGGTCCGGCAGGCGGAAGAGTCTGATTCACGTGCTCGGAGCAACACATCCGGGTGCCTGTCGGTGGACCCCCAGCGTCCTACTGACCCACGGGCTCGGAACGCGCCAAGGCGAGACGACGTCCGCCGGACGACCACGCACCGATTTTCACGCACACAGGGTGTCGCCGTCAGGCGACCGGACTACTGACCCATGAGAACCGGAAGGGTGGGGACCACGATGCCGTTCATGCTCCGCGTCGCCGGGCTGCCCGTCGACAGCGTCCGCGCACTGCGTTGCCCGGCGAGCCGCCGCTGGGCCGACGACGTGCTCGCCGAGACCGAGCGGCTGGCCGCCGAGGGCACCCGCCTCGGCGACCTGCTGCACGGGCTGATCGGCCACAACGAGGACGAGTCGTCCCGGCGGCTGCTGCTCGCCCTGCGCCGCGCGGTGTTCAACAACCGGCTGCCCGGCGAGGCGAGCAGCGCTCTCGCGCAGGTCCGTGCGCACGACCCGGACACCGCGGGGATGCTGGAGAACTGGGTCGCCGACCGCCGCGCACTCGACGCCCGCCGGTCGGAGGGCGCCGCGCTGGTGGCCCGCGAGACCGGCCGTGCCCGGGCCGCCCTCGGGCGGCTGGCGGGGGAGCCGCGGCTGCGCGGCGGCCTGCTGCTGGCGTCCCCCACGCTCGACGCCCAACTCGACGAGTGGCGGGGGCGGCTGGCCGCCGACCCGGACCGTACGCCCGGCAAGCGGGACCGCAAGATCGAGCGCTCCCTGCTGGCGTACCTGTACCGCACGGCGTGCAAGACGAGCCCGTTCAGCACGTTCACCGGTGTGGTGCCGGGGGAGTTCGCGGTGGGGGAGTGCGCGAAGGTGGAGTCCGCGGCGGGGGAGTTCGCGGTGGCGGAGCCCGCGGAAGAGGAACCCGCGCCGAAGGAGTGGGCGCAGGGCGGTTCGGGGCGCGGCGGGACCCCGGCCGGCGTGGGCGAGGACCCGGCCTCCGGCGCCCGTGACGCCCTGGCCGTCCACGTCGGCGACGAGTGGACCGGCCGCGCCCGGCTCAACGTGGCCGCGCTCGGCCGCCTCGCCGACGCGGTCACCGCTGACCCGGCCCGGCGCGCCGATCTGCCTCTCGCCCTCGCGCCGGGCTGGGGCCGCGTCGGCGACCGGGTGCGCTATGTGCGCCGCTGGGTCACCTCCGGCGACGAGGACACCGCCGTCACCTTCGACGCCGTCCGCGACCGGTTGTTCTTCCTGCGGCGCAGCGGCACCCTGGAGCGGCTCATCGCGCTCCTGGAGGAGCGCGGCAGCCTCCGCCACGGGGAACTCGCCGCATGGCTCGCCGCCGACCGCGAAGCCACCGAGGCCGAGGCGGAGCAGTACCTGACCGCCCTGCTCGACATCGGCATGGTCCAGGTCCCCGGACTGCGCACCGCGGTCCACGACACCGATCCGCTGCGCGCCTTCCAGGACTCGCTCCGGCTCCTCGGCAGCGACTGGGCCACCGGACTCGCCGAACGCCTCGACACACCGCTGTCCCGCGTGGACCGCTTCGCCGCCGCGACGCCCGGCGAACGCCGCGAGCTGCTCCACGGCCTCCGGAACGACCTGCACGGTGTGCAGACGGAACTGGGTGCCGGGCGCGGCAGGGTGCCGCAGACGGTGCTGTACGAGGACGTCGCCGCGGGCCGGGAGGTGCGGCTGCCGCTCGACGCCTGGACGCGCTCGGTGGCGGGTTCGCTCGGCGCGGTCGAACGCGTCCTGCCCGCCTTCGACCTCACCCTGCCGCAGCGGATCACCTTCAAGGGGTTCTTCCTCGCCCGCCACGGCCGCGGCGGGCGCTGCGACGACCTGCTGAAACTCGTCCACGACTTCCACGAGGACTTCTTCGACCAGTACCTCTCCTTCACGTCCCGGCGAACCCCCTTCGACGCCGAGGGCCGTTACGTACCGGAGGAGAACTGGCTCGGTCTGCCCGAGCTCAAGGCCCTCGACGCCGCCCGCCAGACGTTCGCCGAGGGGATGCGCGGCCTGTGGGAGACCCGCGGAAGCGACGGGGAACTCGCCGTCGGGGAATCGCTGCTGGCCGAGGTCGCGGCCGAACTCGAACCGGTCGCACCGTCGTTCGTGCCCCTGAGCCACCACGTCCAGCTGGCCGTCCCCCGCGACGGCGGGCCGCTGGCGGTGCTCAACCGGTCGTACGGCGGGGTCTCGTTCCCGTTCAGCCGCTTCGCCGACTGCTTCGAGGGCCTGGAGGACCGGCTGCTGCGGCGCTCCGTCGAACTCTGCCCGGACGGAGCCGTCCTCGCCGAGGTCACCGGCGGTCCGGTCACCAGCAACCTCAACCTCCACGGACGGCTGACCGAGTACGAGATCGTCTGCCCCGGTGAGCGCGCCACCCTGCCCGAGCCGTACAGCCTCCACCTCGACGATCTGCACCTGGTGCACGACGAGGTCGGCGACCGGCTCGTCCTGCGGTCGGCCCGGCTCGGCCGCGAGGTCGTGCCCGTCTACCTCGGCTACCTCGTACCGCTCGCCCTGCCGGAGCTCCCCCGGACCCTGCTGCTGCTCTCACCGAGCTCCATGTCCCCGCTGAACGTGTGGGGCGGTGTGCCCGGGGGCGACCCCGTCGGCGGGGTCACCCGCAGACCCAGGGTCCGGCACGGCAGCGTCGTGCTCAGCCGGCGAAGCTGGAGCGCACCCGCCTCCGCTCTGCCGCCGCCCGGCAGGGGCCGGACTCAGGAGGAGTGGTTCCTGGGATGGCACTCCTTCCGGCGCGCCCACCGGCTCCCCGACCGGGTGTTCGTCACCGTGACGGACGGCGGGGCGCGCGGCGCGACCGGAGCGAAGCCGCAGTACGTCGACTTCGACAGCCCGCTGTCCCTCGCGGCGTTCGAGGCGACCCTCAGAACGGCGGAGGCCCGTGTGGTCTTCCGCGAGATGCTGCCCGACGAGAACGGACTGCACGTGTCGTCCGCGCGGGGCCGCCATGTCGCCGAACTGGCCGTGGAGACCACGGCCGTCCCCACCCGACCGAAGGGACGACGTTGACCACGACCGCCGCCGACGGCACACAGCCCGCCCACGGTTCCCCGGCCGCCTCCGGTACCGGCCCCGGTCCCGGCCCTGCCTCCGCCTCCGGTTCCGGTCCCGGTTCCGGCCCTGCCTCCGCCTCCGGTCCTGGTTCCGACTCCGGGGCTGCGTCCGGAGCTGCGCCCGGTGCCACCTCCGGGTTCGGGCCTGCTCCGGCCGTGGCCCGGGACTGGCAGGCCACCCATGTCTTCTACGCGGCCAACCCCCGGCCCATGCTCCTGCAGTGCATCAGGCCCCTGGTGGCCGGCCTGGAGGCGGACGGGCTGATCTCCGGCTGGTTCTTCATCAACTACTGGCTGGAGGGGCCGCACGTCCGGCTGCGGCTGAAGCCCTCCTCCGCGCAGGCCGCGCCGGAGGTACGCCGCCGTACCGAGGAGGCCTTGGACGCCTTCCTCGCCGAACGCCCCGCCCTCTACGAGGTCGACTCGGGCTTCCTCAACGACTTCTACAACACGCTGTTCGACATCGAGTTCCCCGGCGCGGAGCGTGGCCACTACACCGACGCCCAGGGCCGGATGCGGCTGCGCCCCAACAACTCCCGCAGCGCGGAGCCGTACGAGCCCGAGTACGGCAAGTACGGAGGCCCCGCGGGAGTCGCCCTCGCCGAATGGCACTTCCGCCACTCCAGCGACCTGGTCGTCGACGCCTTCCGCACCAAGAACCTGCATCTGCGCACGGTGCTGCTCGGCACGTCCGCACAGCTGATGATGGTCATGTCCGGCACGTTCCTCCACGGGGACACCGAGCTCGCCGACTACCTGGACAGCTACTACACCTTCTGGCACCGGGCCTTCCCCGGCACGGGGTTCATCGGCAGCGAGGAGTACGACCGCAACTACGCCGCCATGGCCCCCTCACTGGCCGGGCACTTCACCCGCGTCCGTGCCGCCACCCGCGACGGAGCACCGGGCAGACTGCCGTCGTTCCTGGCCGGCTGGGCCGAGCACTGCGCCGAACTGCGCACCCGCGCCGAGAAGCTGGCCACCGACGGCGACCTGGTGTTCCGCTCCTGGGACGGCGCGCGCGACGAACACGTCACCGACCCGGCGGCCGCACTCCCGCTGCTGCTCTCCCCGTACATGCACATGACCAACAATCGGCTGCACGTGACCATCAGGGACGAGGCGTACCTCGCGCACGTCCTGAGCCGCGCCCTGCGCGAGCCCGGACCCGTACGCGAGCCCGGACCCGGACCCGGCCCCGGGGAGGCGCGGTGACCGCCCCGGCCGTACCGGCGCGCTACCGTCCCGCGCTCCGCCCCGGGGTGCTCCTCAGCGATCCGCTGCTCCACGGACCGGACCTCGTCCATCTGATCAAGAACACCGGGAGCGGAAAGTCCTTCAAGGTCGGCCCACGGGAACACTTCCTGATCTCCCGCATGGACGGCACCCGGACCGTGGAGGAGATCGGGGCCGACTACGCGGGGCGGTTCGGGCGGCGCCTCGGGGACTCCCACTGGCGGTCGCTGCTGGCACTCCTCGGCTCCCGCGACCTCCTCGCGGGCCACTCCGGTGCCACCTCCGCGCCGGGGGGCCGCTCTGCCGGATCCCCGGTCGCGCCGGGGGGCCACACGGCCGGTCCCCGCTCGACGCCGGCGTCCGCCCAAGCGCCCGGCTCCCACTCTCCCTTGGAGGCCGCGTCCCGCTCGACCGCCCCGTCCGGCGCCGAAGCGCCCGCCGTCCGGGGACTGCTGCGCGGCAGCGTCCGCCTCGTCGCGGACGCGGACGCGACCGCGACCCGGCTCCACCGCACCGTCCGGTACCTGCTCTCACCCGCCGCGCTGCTGCCGCTGCTGGCGCTGACCGCCGTCATGGAGACCACCCTGGTGCTGCGCCTCGGTGAGCTCCTCGACGCCACCGCCGCCCTGTTCACCGCCCCGGCACTCCTGCTCGCGGTCGCCACGCTGCTGTGGCTGAGTACCGCCCTGCACGAACTCGCCCACGGCGTCCTCGCGCACCACCACGGCGGCCGGGTGTCCGAGATAGGGCTGCGCTGGCGCCTTCCCGTGGTCATCATGTACTGCACCGTGGACGACTTCCTCCATCTGCCCGGAAGGCGAGGCAGAATCGCCACCGCCGCGGCGGGCGCCGCGATGAACCTGCTGTTCCTGCTGCCGTTCTTCGCCGTCTGGGCGCTCGCCCCGCTCGACCAGGCCACCCGGCAGGCGGTCGGCGCGCTCCTGCTGCTCGGCAGCGTGCAGGCGTTCACGATGCTGCTCCCGCTGCCGCCCCTCGACGGGTACCGGATCGCCGCCCAGCTCCTGGGCGCCACCGGACTCGCGGCTTCCACGGCCGTGTACCTGAGACTCCTGCTCCGGCGCGACCCGGCCGCCGCCCGCTACCCCCGGCGGGCCCGTCGCGCCTACACCGCCTACGGAGCGGCCGTCGCGCTGACCCTCGTCCTGCTCGCGGCCGCCGCTTCGGCCGCGGTCCACCACTACCTCACCACCGCGCCGTGACGGCCCTCGGGCCGCGTTTCCGCACCCACGAAGGAGAGTTCCATGCCCCCCACCGCCGGCCCGCAGGACGACCCCGCCGTCGTCCTTGACGACGTGCACAAGCGCTACGGCGCCGTCCAGGCCGTCGACGGCGTGTCCCTGACCGTCCCCCGCGGTGAGTTCTTCGGACTGCTCGGGCCCAACGGCGCCGGCAAGACGACCCTCGTGGAGATCATGGAGGGGCAGCGGCGTGCGGACTCGGGCGGCATCGCCGTCCTCGGGCACAGCCCCTGGCCCAGGAACCCGGCACTCCTCGCCCGCATAGGCGTCCAGACCCAGTCGTCCGCGTTCTTCGTCCGGCTCACCGCACGGGAGCACCTGCGCACGGTGGCCGCCCTGTACCGCGTGGACGACGCCGCCGCCGAGCGCGCGCTGGCCTCCGTCGGCCTCACCGAGCACGGCGGCGCCCGTGTCGACGACCTCTCCGGGGGGCAGCGGCAGCGGCTCGCCATCGCCTCCGCCCTGGTCCACCAACCCGAACTGATCTTCCTCGACGAGCCGACCGCGGCCCTCGATCCGCAGGCCCGCAGGGCGCTGTGGCAGGTGCTGCGCGATCTCAAGGGCGAAGGCCGCACCATCGTCTACACCACCCACCACCTCGACGAGGCCGAGGAGCTGTGCGATCGGGTGGCGATCCTCGTCGGCGGCCGTGTCGTCGCGCTGGACAGCCCGGGCAGGCTGATCGAGCAGGGCAGCCCGACCACCCGGCTGCTCGTTCCCGCCGAGCGGCTGGACCTGGAGACGGCCCGGGGCATCCCGGGTGTCGAACGCGCCACCCTCGACGGCGACTCGGTGGTGCTGGAGACCCTCGACGCCGGAAGCGTGCTCGCCGCGGTCGACGCCGTCGCGGGACTCCGCGGAGTCCGCACCCGCACCGCCGGACTGGAGGACGTCTATCTCCAGCTGACCGGCGTGCCTGAGGACCCCAGCGCGTAGCCGACCCCGACCTCGACCGGAACCCGCCCCGACCCGAACCGGCCCCGGGCCGAACCGCCCCAGGCCGCCGCCAGGTGCAGGAACCACCGGCACCGACCCTGCCCCAGCTCCCAGCCGCACCTTCCCTGCCCCCGCCCTACCCCTTCCCCCGCCCCGCCCCGCCTCCCGCCGGCGCCGAACGCCGGCCGACGAACCACGGAGACCTCCGCCATGAGCGCCTACGCCGCGCTGACCACCGCCGGATACCGGGCCTACACCCGGGACCGGACCACGCTCTTCTTCACCTTCGCCTTCCCCCTGCTGTTCCTCGTCGTCTTCGGCCTGATCTTCAGCGGGCAGGACGTCGAGCAGAGCGGCCGGCCGTACATCGAGCACATCGCCCCCGGCGTGCTCGCCTGGGGTGTCGGCAACGCCGCCGTGTTCGGGGTCGCGTTCGTCCTGATGCAGTGGCGCCGCGACGACATCCTGCGCCTCATCCGGATGACGCCGACGCCCGTCTCCGCGGTCATCGCGTCCCGTTACGTGGTGGCGGTCGCCGTCGGTGTCGTCCAGGCCGTGCTGTTCGTCGCCGTGGCCATGCTGCCGTTCTTCGGGCTGGGCGTCGCCGGGAGCTGGCCGCTGGCGCTGCCCGTGCTCGTCCTCGGCATCACGGCCTTCCTGATGCTGGGAGTGATCGTCGGCTCGTACGCCAAGACCCCCGAGGCCGTCGCCGCGGTCGCCAACTGCCTGATGATCCCGATGGCGTTCCTGTCCGGCTCGTTCCTCCCGCTGGACATGATGCCGGACTGGATGCAGACCCTGTCGCGGGTGCTGCCGCTGCGCTACCTCAACGACGGTGTCTCGGGCGCGCTCACCGGCGGCAGCACCGGCGGAGTCCTCCTCGACTGCGGTGTACTCGCCGGCTTCGCCGTGGTGCTCGGCGCCGTCGCCGTCAGGACGTTCCGCTGGAGCGACTCGTCATGACCACCGCCGCTTCCCCGACCGCCGCCACTTCACCGACCAGCGCCCTCCAGGACGGGCTCGCCGCCCGGCGCACCGTGCTCGGGGCCGCCGCCCTCCCCGCACCGCTCGTCGTGCCCCTCGGCGCCGCGGACGTCCTCGGCACCGGCGCCCCCGACCCGTACGCCGCCACCCGGCCCCGGGCCAACGTCCAGCTGACCGCCCGCGCCGTCCTGATCGGCCCCTGGGGCGGGGCCCGTGAACCGGCGTGCGGTCAGTGCCTCGCCATGCGCTGGCAGCGACTGCGCAGCCGTTCCGAACGGGAGGCGCTCGAACGCGGCCGGACGCCGCACGGCGCCACGGGCTGGCCGCTGCTCACCCCCTACGCCGTCGACGCGGTGTGGGCCGTGTACCGGGCCGCCCTGGGCGGAGAGCTCTCGCCACCGGCGGAGGCCCCGGCCGACCGGACACTGCCCCAGGTGACCCGCGTCGATCTGGGGACCCTCGCGACCGTGACCTTCCCCCTGCTGCCCGAACCCCTCTGCCCGTCCTGCGTCACGACCGTCCCCGAGACCGCGGACGCCGCCCCGGCCCGGCTGCGGCCCGCCCCCAAACCGCACCCCGGCCGCTACCGGCTGCGCCCGGCCTCCTCGTACGCCCTCCCCGAACAGGCGCTCGCCAACCCCGTCTGCGGAGCGCTCGGCGCCCGCACCTGGATCAACCCCGCCTCGACCACCACCGCCCCCGTCGCCGGGACCAACTTCGTCCGCGGCTACGCCGGCCTGAACGACGTGACCTGGAGCGGCCAGGCCAACAGCTACGCCGCCAGCCGTACGCTGGCCCACCTGGAGGGCCTGGAACGCTACGCGGGCACCCACCGCCGCCGCGGCACCACCCCCGTGACGGCCTCGTACGACGACCTCGTCGCCGCGGGCACCCCGGCCCTCGACCCCGCGGCACGCGGCCTCTACGCCCCGGAGACCTATGCGCGCGACCCGCTCGTCAGCCCCTTCGACCCGGCCCGGGAGATCCCCTGGGTCTGGGGCCGTTCGCTGCGTGACGACCGGCCGGTGCTCGTCCCCGCCCGCCTCGCCCACTACAGCGTGGGAACGGACGCGGACAACTTCGTCTTCGAGTGCTCCAACGGCTGTGCGACCGGCGGCAGTCCGGAGGAGGCGATCCTCTTCGCCCTGCTCGAGATCATCGAGCGCGACGCGTTCCTGCTGGCCTGGTACGGGCGCGCCCCGCTCACCGCGATCGACCTCCGCAGCTGCCGGCGCGCCTCGATCCGCGCCATGACCGACCGGGCGGCGCTGCACGGCTACGACGTCCTCGCCCTCGACACCACCATGGACCTCGCCGTGCCCGTGGTCACCGCGCTCGCCGTCCGCCGCGACGGCGGCCCCGGCACCCTGTCCTTCGCGGCAGCGGCCGGATTCGACCCCGAGGAGACCGTCGAGTCCGCGCTCTCGGAGGTGCTCACCTACATCCCGCACCTTCCGCACCAGGTGGCCGACCGCCGCGGCGAACTCCTCGACATGGCTCGGGACTACGCCAAGGTGCTCCACCTCAAGGACCACGCCCAGCTGTTCGGCCTGCCCGAGATGGCGGTCCACGCGCGGGAGTTCCGGGAGCCGGTGGACGTGCTGCCGCTGGACGCGGCGTTCCGCGACTGGACGGACTCCGTGCGGCCTCGGACCGGCGACCTCCGCGACGATGTGCGCTTCCTGGTCCGGCGTCTCGCCGACGCCGGACTCGACGCCGTCGTCGTGGACCAGACGACCCCGGAGCAGCGCCGGTCGGGTCTGCACACGGTCGCCATGGTCGTTCCCGGCATCCTGCCGCTGGACTTCGGCTGGTCACGGCAGCGGGCCCTGCTGATGCCGAGGCTGCGGACCGGGCTGCGCGACGCGGGACGGCGCCCGGACCTGCTGCCCGGATCGGAGATCAGGGCCGTGCCGCATCCGTTTCCGTGACGGGCAACCCGGGGGCGGGTGGGCCGTGCCGCCAACCCGGCGCGGTCCGAACCGCCGGCGCCGTGCCCGGTGCGGCGCCGTGCTCGCTGTGGCACGGTCCGAAGCGGCGTCGTCCGCCCGGGTACGCCGACGGCCTCCCGCCCCGCGGAAACGCCCGCGGGGCGGGAGGCCGTGGCCCGTCCGGCGGACGGCACGCGCTCCCGGGATCAGGCGCTGCAGGAGGTGGTGCTGGTGGTGCTGGAGCAGGTCGACGTCGAGGAGCACGACGTCGAGCCGGCCAGGACGACCTCGGCGGCGTCCGAGTAGTCCGAGATCTCGAAGGTCTCGGACTCCAGCTCCAGGATCTCGTCGGCGAGCGTGGCGAGTTCGGGCTTCGGGGTCATCTGCGTCTCCCTCGGTGTGCGGGGCCGGCCGGCGGGTCCGGCGGTCTCCCTCGCTCGGGCCATTGCAGCCGAACGGCCTTTCACCTCACCTCGGCTCTCACTGACACTTCGCTGACACCTCGTGTCAGCAAAACGCCGGGCGTCTGTCGTGCGGGCCGGGGACGCTGGCGGGCGAGCCGCCTTCCGGTCCGCCGTAGCCGCACCGAAGGGCAAGGAGCCCGATGAACGCAGCAGAACTCCCGCGGGACGTCCTGAGGGACGCCATCGCGCTGTACGTCGACCTGCACGCCCATCCGGAGCTCTCGGGCGCGGAGGTGCGCACCGCCGGGGTGCTCGCCGCCCGGCTCGAGCAGGACGGCTGCACCGTCACCCGCCGTGTCGGCGGTCACGGCGTCGTCGGCGTGTTCCGCAACGGCCCGGGCCCCACGGTGATGGTCCGGGCCGAACTCGACGCGCTGCCGGTACGGGAACGCACCGGCCTCAAGTACGCCAGCACCGTTCCCGGCGTCATGCACGCCTGCGGACACGATCTGCACACCGCGGCTGCCGCCGGCGCGGTCTCCCTTCTGGCCGCCTCCCGCGACTCCTGGCGGGGCACCCTGGTGCTCGTCGGGCAGCCCGCGGAGGAGACCCTCAGCGGCGCCCGGGCCATGCTCGACGACGGCCTCTACGACCGGTTCGGAACGCCGGACGCGGTGCTCGCCCAGCACTGCGCACCGCTGCCCGCCGGAAGTGTCGCCCACGGGCGGGGCCCGCTGATGTCCGCCGGTGTCACGCTCGACGTGGTCGTGCACGGCCGCGGCGGGCACGCGGGCACCCCGCACCTGGCCGTCGACCCCGTGGTGACCGCCGCCGCCGTCGTGATGCGGCTCCAGACGGTGGTGTCGCGGGAGTCCGCGCCCGGCGAGCGGGTCGTGCTCACCGTCGGTTCGCTGCACGCCGGGGACCGGGCCAACGTGATCCCCTCGGAAGCCCGGCTGTCCGTCTCCGTCAGAGCGTTCACCGACGCCGCCCTGACCCGGGTGACCGAGGCCGTCCGGAGAGTCGTGAGGGCCGAGTGCGCCGCCTCCGGCTGCGACCGCGAACCGGAGATCACGGTCGCGGCCGCCTCGCCCATGCTGGAGGCACACCCGGAGACGGCCCGACGTGTGCGCCGCGCACACCAGGACGCCTTCGGGACGCACCGGGTGACCGGCTGGCCCGGATCGACGGCGACCGAGGACTTCCCCCACTACGCCGCGGGCGGGGTGCCGGTCGCCTACTGGATGCTCGGTGCCACCGGCGCCCGGCAGTGGCGTGCGGCGCGCGCCGGCGGCGAACCGGTGCCGGCCAACCACACGGACACCTTCGCCCCCGACGTGCGCACCGCCCTCCCGGCCGGTGTCACCGCGATGGCCACGGCCGCACGGAGCCTGCTCGGCGCTCCCGGCCACCGGGCGGCCGCACCGTGACGACCCCCGGCCGAACGGACTACGTCGACATCGTCGCGGTGCGCGACGACCGGTCCGCACCCGCGGGCGAGACCACCGTCATCCGGCTGCTGGGCCTGCTGCCCGGCCACTGGCCCTGCCTGCCCGAGGTCCGTGCCGACCGCATCCGGCTGCGGATCGCCCTCGACGCGGTCACCGATCCGCGCACCGTCAGCAGCGCCGTCAGCCGGGCACTGGCGGACTCGGCGCTGCGCGGCTGGTCCCGCCACCGGGACTGACCGGCCGCGGCAGGGGCACGGCACCGGCGGCGGCCGCGCCGTCCTCCGGGCGGCCGGGGGCATCGCGCCGCGGTTCCGGGACGGGACGGCGGCCGGACCGTCACACCCAGCCGCGTTCCCGTGCCAGCAGCGCCGCATGGGCGCGGTTCACCGCCCCCAGCTTCTGCATGATGTCCGCGACATGGCGCCGGTACGTCCGCACCGACACGCCCAGCTCCCGCGCCCCCACCTCGTCCTTGCCGGCCGAGCACATCGACAGCAGCACCCGCTGCTCGGTCCCGGTCAGCCGCTGCTGCTCGCCCTCCGGCCCGGCCACCGCGGTCAACTGCTCGGCCTGCGACCAGATCTGCTCGAACAGGGCGATGATGTTCGCCACCAACCCGTTGCTGCGGGCCAGCAAGGCGCCCCGCGCCGTGTTGCGCGGATCCACGGGCACCAGGGCCGTATGGCCGTCGTACACCAGGATCCGCTCGGATATGTTCTCCGCCACCCTGATCAGCGCGCCTTCCGCGACCAGCTCCCGCAGATAGCCCGCCGTGGGCGGATGGTCGAGGGCGGCTCGCAGCACCACGTTCCTGATGCGCACCCCCCTGCGCAGACAGCGCATGTCCAGCGGCCGCGACCGGGTGATGTTCTCGGCCGACAGCCTGGTGTACGGCTCCACCGAGAGGATCTCCTCACGCGCGAAGAACGCGAGGTCCTCGATGCGGTTGCGGATGTCGTCCAGCCCGTGCAACTGCTCGATGCCCTGCGACGCCATCAACTCGCCCTGCTCGGCCCGCAGCCCCTGGACGACGTGCCGGGCCTGCGTGACCCGCTGCAACTCCTGGTGCAGGGCGTGGAGCCGGGCGTCCGTCAGCCGGGCCACGGCCACCTCGGGATCCGCCGGTGCGATGCGGCCGTCGGTCCCCGTGGGGTGGATCAGCCCGAGTCGGCGCAGCCGCTCCAGGCAGCGTTCCGGGTCCTGCTCGCGGCCGGACCCGATCTTGCCGGCGAGCGCATGCAGGTCCTCGACCGTGGTGTCGGGATGGCGCAGACAGTGCCGATAGAGCTCCTCATCCGCGGCGGACACGCCGAACACGGCCATCTCGTTCTCACGCAACGCGCCCTCGGGGTATGAGTTCGGTCCGCCGGGAAGAGGGTGACCCCCGGCTTCGTACCACCGAAGGTTATCCCGCATACCAGGCATTCGGCCCTACTCCTCCCGCACCCGTCGTTCACGCCGTTTCGCAGTCTCGTACGGAACGCTCGCCTCCGGGACGGGCCGGGAGCGAGAGCCGGTACCTTCCGCCCGCGCGCCGTCACGGTGATGCCGTGACCCGGCGGGGTCTGACGGCGGTTCGGCACCCGCACCGCCACCCGCGAACGACTCGTACGCCCCGGCCACCGCCGGTGCGGGGCCGGAGTCCCGAAACTGTTCCGCGATCCGGTCATCAACGGCGCCGCGCCGGGTACGCGGGCGACCACGGGGACGACCGTCCCCACGGCCCGCCCCGGCGCGGGCCCGAACGAGAGGAGACGAAGATGTCGCAGGTCGAGGAGTCCGTCGAGGTCGACGTCCCGGTGCGTACGGCGTACAACCAGTGGACCCAGTTCGAGTCCTTCCCCGAGTTCATGGAGGGTGTGGAGCGGGTCGACCAGCTCTCCGACAGCCTGACCCACTGGACCACGTCGATCGGCGGCGTCGAGCGGCAGTTCGACGCGAAGATCACCGAGCAGATCCCGGACGAGCGCGTCGCGTGGACCACCGTCGAAGGGGAACGCCAGGCCGGAGTGGTGACGTTCCACCGCCTGTCCGACGGCAGGACCAAGGTCATGCTGCAGATGGACTTCGATCCCCAGGGCCTGGCCGAGACGGTTGGGGACAAGCTCGGCTTCGTCAAGCGCCGGGTCAGCGGCGACCTCGAGCGTTTCAAGAGCTTCATCGAGTCCCGCGGTACGGAGACCGGAGCGTGGCGCGGCGAGGTGTGAGACGGGCGCCCGGGGCGCGCGTCACCACCGGCGGTGAACACCCACCACCCCTGTCCCCGGCCCACGTCGAGCGCCGCTGCGGACCGGCCCACGCCGGGGCGGAGGGGCCTCGTGCCTCCTGGGTACGGCGCCGTACCCAGGAGGCCGGGGCGGGGCTGTCACGGCGCGCGGGGCCGGGCGGCAGGGGTGTCCCGGGGCCGGGTGGTCCGTCGGCTGACGGAGTGATCGTGGACCGGCCGCTGCGCCGCAGCGGCCCGTGCGCCGGCCCCGCCAGCACGATGGACGCGCCGAACCCCGGTGAACGCCACTGCGGAGGACCCACAGGAGGACCTCGTGACCACTCAGCCGTCCGGCTCTGCCGCGCCGTCCGTTCGATACGACGACCTGCGCGCCCTCTTCGTCAACTGCACCTTGAAACGCTCACCCGAGACCAGCAACACCCAGGGGCTGCTCGACCGGAGCCGCGAGCTGATGGAGCGCCAGGGAGTCGCGGTCGACGTCGTCCGCGCCGTCGACCACGACATCGCCACCGGTGTCTGGCCGGACATGACCGAACACGGCTGGGAGACCGACGCCTGGCCGTCGCTCTACGAGAAGGTGATGTCGTCCGACATCCTCGTGCTCGCCGGTCCCATCTGGCTGGGCGACAACAGCTCGGTGATGAAGCGGGTGATCGAGAGGCTGTACGCCTGCTCCAGCCTGCTCAACGACAGGGGGCAGTACGCCTACTACGGACGGGTCGGCGGCTGCCTGATCACCGGGAACGAGGACGGCGTCAAGCACTGCGCCATGAACGTGCTCTACAGTCTCCAGCACCTCGGCTACACCATCCCTCCGCAGGCCGACGCCGGCTGGATCGGCGAAGCCGGCCCGGGACCGTCCTACCTCGACCCCGGCTCGGGCGGGCCCGAGAACGAGTTCACCCACCGCAACACCACGTTCATGACCTGGAACCTGATGCACCTGGCCGCGATGCTCAGGCAGGCGGGCGGCATCCCCGCGCACGGCAACCAGCGCACGGAGTGGGACGCCGGCTGCCGCTTCGACTCCCCGAACCCGGAACACCGGTAGTCCCGGCCGTCGCCGGACTCCGTCCGGCGTGAACCGCGGTGCCGGTCGGGGTGGGAGGGGGCCCGATGTCCCCTCCCGGCACCGCGCCTCACTGGCTGGGGGTGACGGACTTCTCGACCTCCGCGAGGGTGTCGCTGTCGACCAGGCCGGTGTCCTCCAGGACCTCCATGTGATCCAGGACCGTCTGGTTGGCCTGCCGCGCATGACGGCGGATCAGGTCGTTCTGCGTGGCCGCCCGCACCTCTGCGATGGTGGCGAAGATCTTTCCGTGCGATGAGCGCAGCACGTTGGCGAAGAGGCGGTCGAACTCGGCCCCTCGGGCGTTCTCCAGCTGCCGCACCCACTCCTGCTGCTCATCGGTCGCCTCGTCGGGAATCGGCACCCCCAGGATCCTCGCGTCCTCGCGGACCAGTTGGTCGAGCTTGCTGTGACCGTCCAGCAGATGCAGACCGGCGCGCTTGACGGCCTCGCTCGACGCGTTCGTCTGGGCCAGCCGGCCCGCCGGGATCTCCCACAGGCCCGCCTGGCGCACCTTGACGAGGAACGTCTTGTCGATCTCCGTCACCGGCTGCGGCCCGGCAGGAGCCTGCCCCGCCTCGTCCGCCGCGCCGTCCTTCTGTGCGCCGGTCGCATGGCCGGTGCCGGACGAGTACCCGTATCCCGCCCCCGCGCTCTGGCCGTAGCCCTGCCCGGCGACCCCGGCCGGTGCCTGGGTGGCCGACGCATCGCCGTCACTTCCCCGGGTGGCGATCAGCACCGTCGCGATGACGGCGCACACGGCGGCGAGGACGGCCAGGGTCCGCAAGGGGGCCCCCGACTCGGCTGCACGTCGGTTCGGACTCATGATGCCTCCGGGCTCGGCCTGGTCTTCGTGCCCGTGGGTGTCGCCGGGCGCTGTCTGCGGGGCGTCCGGCACGCCACGCAGACAGCAGTACGGACACGGGCGCCGATGCGTTCACCGCCCGCCCGGGTCTCCGGACGGCCTGTGACTCCGGACTGCCTGGGCCCCGGACGAGGTCGGGCCCCGGACGGGGTCGGGCCCCGGGGCGGGACTCCCGGCATCGGCAATCGGGACGCGGATCCCGGATGCCGTGCGCGGGAACCTCGGCCGCCCGAGGTGCCGAACCCCGACGGTCCGGGCAGGCCTCACCAGGGGATGCGGCGGGCGATGAGGCCGACCACGCGGTTCCGTTCGGCGATGACGGGGAGGGCGCACAGGCCGATGAAGCCCATGCCCGCGAACAGGGCCGACTGCAGGTAGAGCTCGCACATGCCCGAGCCCTCGCGGACCAGCTCGTAGCAGCTCGTCGCCATCAGGGCCCCGAGCACGCACATGCCGAGGAACACCAGCACCAGGAGAGCGCCGCCCAGCGCGTACGGCCAGCGGCGGGTCCGGGCGCGGTCGCCGGTACCACCGGTTCCGCAGGGCTCCCCGGCACCAGTGGTCTCCGGTCCTGCAGGCGCCGCGGGCCGCGACGGGGCATCAGGGCCGCCGACTCGGACGTCGGTGCCGGAGTGAGTCGACACGTACATGGATCGTTCACCTGCAGTCATCGCGGTCCGGTCGGTCAGTGCGAGAGGCGGTGTCCGCGGCGTCGCCGGGCGCCGACCGCCTCTGACTCCATTGGGCCCGAACGGGCGGCTTCTGTCCCGAGACGGGAATTCGGGGCTTGACACAGCCGGACGATCATGCGGGTCGCCAGGTCGCCAGGTCGCCGGGTCGCCGGGTCGCCGGGTCGCCGGGTCGCCAGGTCGCCAGGTCGCCAGGTCGCCAGGTGACCGGGTCACCGGGTGACTGGGGCACCGGGTCATCAGGTCCGGCGTCCGGGCGGCAGCTCGGAGCCGGTGGCGCTCGGCATGTTCGCCGCCCCCGGGGCCTGCCGTTCAGTGTTCCGTTCGTCCTCGCCGCACGGCCGAGGCTGCCCGAGCCCGCATGGTTGACCAGTCAACCGAGCTGACGGCCTGACGAGCGGAATCCGCCATTCGGGGGTACATATAGGGCACATCCCTCGAGTCGGTCACACCTCGACGAGGAGGACGCCTCATGAGCGGAGAGCGCCTGCGGGAGGAGAACGAGGGGCGGGACGCCCGTGTGGAGACGGAGGGCGGGCGGCGGGACGCCCGTGAAGAGACGGAAGACGAGCGGGCCGACCGCAAGTGGCAGGATCTCGTTCAGGAGATACGGGTGACGCAGATGGGTGTGCAGATCCTCTTCGGGTTCCTGCTGACCGTCGTCTTCACCCCGATCTTCCAGCAGCTGGGTCAGGCCGACAAGAGCATCTACATCGTGACGGTCATCCTCGGCTCCCTGGCGACCGGGGCCCTGGTCGCCCCGGTGTCGCTGCACCGCATCCTCTCCGGCCGGCGTGTCAAGCCGCAGACCGTCATGTGGGCTTCACGTCTCACATTCGTCGGGCTGATGCTGCTGCTCGCGACCCTGACAGGGGCGCTGTTCCTGATCCTGCGTACGGCGACGCACGACGCCGTCGTGCCCTACCTGGTGGCGGGTGTCCTCGCCTGGTACCTCCTGTGCTGGTTCGTCCTCCCGCTCTGGGCCCGGACGCGCTACACCGCGAACGACTCCGCCGACGACGCGTAGCCGTACGTCCGGGTCCGCGTGGCGTGCACGCTCCTGCGGCCGGGTGGCGCCCGGGGAAACGTGCCGGGGGAGGCCGCGCGCGTCCTCGGGGGCGCACGCGGCCTCCGGCCGGTGTCCCAGCCGACGTCAGCCCTCACCTCCGTCGCCGCCCCGGCCGCCCGCGCCCCCGGTGTCGCAGCCGATGCCGATGCACAGTCCGCCGTCGCCGCCCGCCCCGCCGGAGCCGCCGTCGCCCTCGCCGGCCGAGTCGCCGCCGTCACCCCCGTCGCCGCCGTTGACGCTGCCGTGGCAGATGCCCGCGCAGATCCCGCCGTCACCTCCGTCACCACCGTCCCCGCCGTCCTGCCCGGTGGTGCCGCTGCCGCCGTTGGCGCTGCCATTGCACAGCCCGGCGCAGAAGCCGCCGTCCTCGCCCTCGCCGCCGTTGGCGCTGCCCTCGCAGTTGCCCACGCATGCCCGGTCGCCGACCTGGACACTGCCTTCCTCGCCCAGTTCGACGTCGAACGCCCCGCCGCCGTCACCCGAGGGAAGCCGTGCGACGGACTGTGCGGCGGGCACCGACTGCGGGGCCGGGGATGCCGGGAAAGCTGATGCCGCCACCGACTGCGGGGCGGGGGATGCTGGTGCCGCCACCGCGGCGGGTGCCATCACCCCCGCCCCGAGCAGACCGGCCGCCACGACCAGGCCCAGCCGGCCGGCCCAGGAATCCATGGTCCTGAATCGCATGAAGATCGCCCTTCTCTGGAGAAACACGTCCCCGGGTTCTTTCGGCTCTGTGAGCGGTTCTTTCCGGACGTGCAGTGTGTGGGAAACACCGCAGAAGAACGAAGAAGAACGAACAAGAACGAGCGAGAACACAGGGACCGGATGTGTCGCCCATCCAGTAGGCCGCGTCCTGCCCGGTACGGTCACGCCACGCGAATTCGGAACTTGACATGCGTGCCGCTCGCCCGTATTCGCGACCGGCGCCCGGAAAGGAAGCGCAGGCGCGCCGTGCCGGGGCGTGCATTCCGTCCAGGCATGCCCCGGGCACGCCGATGTCCCGGTCCGACCGGGACCGGGCACGTCCACGGCGACGGCCCCGGACCCCCGGGTGGGGGCCGGAACCGCACGATCCGTCCGCATGTGTTCGGCGTCGGGCCCGGTACCGCGCGGCACGCGGTACGGGGCCCGAGTCGGCGGGCCTACTTGATCAGGGCCGCCCAGTCACCGTCGAGGACGTGATCCCTCCAGGTGTCGACCTCCTTCTCGGAGACGTCGTACTTCTCGGCGACCTCGGCCGTCGTCGCCTCGTCGGCGAGCAGGGCCACCACGATCCGCACCTTGTCCACGGCCGACAGCTCGTCCGCCGGCTTGTCCGGCAGTTCACCGAACGCCTCGAGGCTCTCGAGGTCCTTCAGCTCCTCCAGCTCCTGCAGGTCCCTGAGCTTCTCGAGGTCCTTGAGGTCCTTGAGGTCCTCCGCATCCTCCAGCCCCTCCAGGTCCTCGAACTCCTTTGAGTCCCTGGAGTCCTTGGAGTCCTTGGAGTCCTTCGAGTCCTCGGGATGTGCACAGCCGGGCCGGCCCGGCTTGCCGGGCTCACCCGGCTGACCCGGTTCCCCGCCCTTGCCGCCCTCCCCGCCCTTGCCGCAGTCCTCGGCGGACCGGCTGCCGAGGGCCGCGGCATCGGTGGAGAGGGCCGTGCCCTTCGAGGGAACCTGCGGTGCCTGACTGGCGCACGCGGTCCCGGTCGCGACGGCCACCGAGGCCACCGCCAGAACGATCGAATGCTTCCAGATTTTCCTGGACATGGGGAAATGCTCCGTTTCATGACGAGAGAAGGGATGACGCCTCATGACGAGAGAAGAAGTGCCGTTCTCGGCCGCGATCACCCGGCCACCGTGGGGGTGGAGGCCGGGCAGGCCTCCACCCCGTCGAGGCGGACCGCGGGGCCGCCGTGGGCTCGGTGATCAGAAGACGCTGAAGCCGCCGTCACCTCCGTCGCCGCCGAAGCCGCCGTGGTCGAAGACGCTGTCGCCACCGACTCCGCCGTCGCCGCCCGCGCCCCCGTCGCCGAAGACGGTGTCGCCTCCGTCGCCTCCATCGCCTCCGTCGCCGCCGTGGTCGAAGACGCTGTCACCGCCGCCTCCGCCGCTGCCCCCGCCGCCGCCGTCACCGAAGACGCTGTCACCGCCGTCGCCCCCGTCACCGCCGTCACCGCCGTGACCGAAGACGCTCTCCCCGCCGCCTCCGCCGCCGCCTCCGCCACCCCCACCGCCGAAGACGCTGTCACCGCCGTCGCCCCCGTCGCCGCCCGCGCCCCCGTCGCCGAAGACGCTGCCGCCACCGGAACCGCCGGAGCCGCCCGAGCCGCCGCCACCGAAGACGCTGTCACCGCCCGCGCCGCCGGCGCCGCCCGCTCCACCGTCGGTGACCAGCACCGCAGGCGCCACGGCAGGGGCCGCCGCCGGAGTCGCGGCGGCCGCCGGAAGGGCGACGGCACCGGAAACGGCGGCGGCCGAGGCGAATATCACCGCCAGGCGGAAACCTCGGCGCCTGGGCCGGTCCTCGTTGTGGTTGTGCACAATACGGGTCATCGAAATACTCCTTGTCACGCCGGGAATGAGTGGCTTTCCCCGATGGGCCCGGGGAGAATGTGGGAGCGGAGAACGCGGGGAATTCCCATGCCGTCAATCCGTTCCGCTGTGCTGTACTGCGCCTCACTTCTGGCGAGGCCCGTATCACCATTAGGCAGGAACGGCGAATCTCGGTCTCGTTCCGAAGACTCGGGACTTGACGCATTCGGAAAGGGCGGGTAAGGGCAAGGAGCACCGCGGTCCTTCCCGCTCGACCCGGTGCCACTGCCCATCCGGCTGCGGCACTGGCCGTCCGGCCGCGCGCTGCCGCCACCGGCACAACGCCACCGGCGGACCGGCCCGCCGGTGCCGGAATGCCGCCGCCGCTTGATGCCAGGGGAAAGGTGCGGGAGGGTGGCAGCGTCCCGGCTTCCAGCGGAAGGTGATGAGGCCCGCTCCCGGGCCTTGGCAAGATGACGACTTTCGAAGGCTCCTCGCGCGGGTCGCAGGGCCTGGCTCTCCATGTCGGCGCCTCGTGGACGCAAGCTCCCTACCCCGCACTGGTCGCGGACCGCGCCGGCGGGGTGCTCGAGGTGAACACGGCGGCCGCCGCGCTGTTCCCCGCCGCGCTCGAAGGAGCGCGGCTCGACGACGTGGTGCCCGCGTGGCTGGCCCGGGCGCACCGGCGTGTCACCTCGGGCGGCGACCCCGGCGGCCGGACCGTCGCGGCGCGCGGCCGGCACGGAGACCTCACCCTGGAAGCCCATCCGACGGTGGGCGACAACGGAGACGTGGTCTGGTGGCTCGTCGACGACACCGACCGCCTGCTGGCCGAGACGGCCCTGCACGACGAACGGGAAAGAACGGCCTTCCTGGCGGAGGCCTCGACCCGGCTGCTCGCCTCGCTCAACGTGGACCGGTGCATGGAGGCCGTGGTGGGCATCGCCGCGGAGCACCTGGCCGACGCCGCCGTGCTCGTCGCCCCGGCCGCGGGCAAGCGCCACCCCGTGGCGGCGGCGGTGCGGGGCGGCCCCGTCGTCCGCACGACGGGCCGGATCGACCCCGCCGCGGTACCGGGCCTCGGCGAGGCACTGCGGGGCTTCCCGCCCGTACCGTCCCGGTGGATCGACCCGGCCGCACTGCCGGACTGGGCTGTCCCCGACGGCCTGGACGGGCCCGTCGGCTCCGTCGTGGTCACCCCGCTGCCCGGTCACGGTGTGCCTGCCGGCGCACTGATTCTGCTGCGGCGCGATGAGCAAACCGCGTTCGACACCTCGGAGGAGGTCTTCGCCCGGATCTTCGCCGCCCGTGCGGGAGTGGCGCTGTCCGCCGCGCACCTCTACACCGAGCAGGCGAGCATCACCGCGACCCTGATGGTGGAGCTGCTGCCCCCGAAGCTCGGGCATGTGCACGGGATCGAGTTCGCCGGCGGCTACCGCGCCTCACGCGACACCGAGCGGGTCGGCGGCGACTTCTACGACGTGCACCCGAGTGCCGCGCCCGACGAGGAGACGTTCGCCGTGCTCGGCGACGTGTGCGGCAAGGGCCTGGCGGCCGCGGTCCTGACCGGCAAGATCCGCAACACCCTGCAGGCGCTGCTGCCCCTGGCCGACGACCACGGGAGACTGCTGAAGCAGCTCAACGGCACACTGGTCACCGATCGGCACGCCCGTTACGCCACCCTGGTCCTGGCCTCGGCGCGCCGTACCGGACGCACCCTGCGGCTGCGCCTGACCAGCGCGGGGCACCCCAGGCCGCTGATCGTGCGCCACACCGGCCGGGTCGAGGAGGCCGACACCTCGGGCACCCTGATCGGGGCCCTGCCCGAGGTCAACGCCCGTACCGCGGAGGTGGAACTGCAGCCCGGCGAGACCTGTGTGCTCTACACGGACGGCATCACCGAGGCCAGGGGCGGCCCCCTCGGCGAGGTGATGTTCGGGGAGGAACGGCTGCGTGCGGCGCTGGCGGAATGCGCCGGGATGCCCGCCGAGGCCGTCGTGGAGAGGCTGCAGATGCTGGCCTCGGAGTGGGTCGGCGAGGGGCCGCACGACGACATCGCGGTGCTGGCGATCACCGCCCCGTACGGCGCCCGTCTCACGGCGGTCGACGGACACACGCCGGGCAGGTACACCGCATGACCGGCCTCCACGGCACACGGATCGGCGGCGCCCGTGCCGCCGGGACCGACGCTCCCGCAACGGGCCGGGCCGTCGCAGCCGGTCCACTCGATGGTCCCGGTGCCGCCGGTGCCGCCGCCGACGCCGCCGCCGGAGACCGCGAACCGGGGCGGGCCGCCGGTCCGGCCGGGGCGCCGTGCCCCGCGCTGCTGGCCGGCGCCCGGGACGAACTCTGGGACGCCGTGGACGCCCGGGACGAGCTCACCGCCGCGCGAGGCGTGTTCGCCCTCCTGGACTCCGGCCTCGCCGCCGAGGACATCCTGCTCGAGGTCATCGCTCCGGTACAGCGGAAGGTCGGCGCGGAATGGGCCGCCGGGCGCATCACCGTCGCCCAGGAGCACGCCGCCACCGCGATCCACGAGCGCGTCATCGCCGCCCTGGCACACCGGAGCGCCCCGCCGTCCGGGCTGACCGGGGTGACCGTCACCGTCGCCTGCGTCGAGGGGGAGTGGCACGCCCTGCCGGCCCGGATCCTCGCCGAGACGCTCCGCCTGCGCGGCCACACCGTCGACTACCTCGGTGCCCAGGTCCCCACCCCGCACCTCGTCGCCCATCTGCACCGGACCGCGCCGGACGTCGTCGCGCTGTCCTCCTCGCTCCCCACCCGGCTGCCCACGGCACACGCCGCCATCGCCGCCGTTCGCGCCACGGGCGTGCCGGTGCTCGCGGGCGGGGCGGCATTCGCCGCGGACGGCCGCTACGCGCGGCTGCTCGGCGCCGACGCCTGGGCCGCGGACGCCCGTGAGGCCGCGGGCGTCCTCAGCCGCGGTCTGCCCCGGCCGGGACCGGAAGCCGCCCGGCCCGCCGTCGAGGACCTGCCCCATCTGGACGATCAGGAGTACACCAACGTCAGCCGCGGCAAGCGGCGACTGGTGCGGGGCACCCTCGCCGGGCTGGAGCAGCGGCTCCCCGAGATGCTGTCGTACAGCGAAACCCAGCGTGAGCGCACCGCCGAGGACCTCGCCCATATCGTCGACTTCCTCGCCGCCGCCCTCTACACCGACGACTCGACGCTGTTCACCGGCTTCCTCGACTGGACGGGCGACATCCTCGAAGCCAGGGGCGTGCCCGCCCGAGTCCTGCTGCCCGGACTCGATCTGCTCCGGCAGGAACTCAAGGACTTCCCCCGTACCCTGGACCTCCTCACCCAGGGGGTCGACGTCCTTCGCGCGCGGGACCCCCGTCCCACGATCCCCGGCCCAGGAACCGCAGCATGACCGCATTCCCCGACCGCACCCTGGACATCGAGGTCACCACCGGCGACAGCGGAGTGGTGTGCGTCCGTATCGAAGGCGACCTCGACTGGGACTCGGCGGACGACCTCGCCGAGGCCGCCCGTGTCTGCCTGCACGCCGACCGGCCGCCCCGCCTGCTGGTGCTGGACTGCCGGGGGCTGGGCCTGTGCGACTCCGCGGGGCTGTCGGCGCTCCTCATGATCCACCGCATCGCGACCGCCGCCGGGACGCGGCTGCGGCTGGACCACCGGCCCGCGGCGCTCGAACGGCTGCTGGCACTGACCGGGACCCACGGCCACCTCACCGGTGCGGGCGGCACCGCTGCCGCCCAGGCTCCCGGGGAGCCGGAGGCGTAGGGCGCGCGGCGGGTACGGCGCCTGCACCGCGGCCCACCCAGGGCTACCGCCCCGTGAGGGGCCCGGCGCCCCCACCCTTCGCGGGCCGGCGGTGGGCTGGGACAATTCGCGGATGAGCGAAGACCTGGAAGTGACGTCGGCCCTGGTCGACGGCGTGCGCGTGGTACGCGTCAGCGGCGAGTGCGACGCCGACGAGGCGGGGACGCTGGCCCGGACGCTCGCGGCGCCTCTCGACGGGACCGCCCTCGGCGTCGTCGTGGACCTGTCCCGGGTCACCTTCGCCGACTCCTCGTTCCTCCACACCCTCCTCGAGGCGCACCGCCGCCACCTGGAGGCCGGCGTCCCGCTCGTGCTCGCCGAGCCCCACGTCCCGGTCCGGCGGCTGCTGGACCTCACCGACACGGCGCGCGTCTTCACCATCGCCCCCAGCACGGCCGCCGCCGTGGACGAGGTCCGCGGGGCGCGCAGCGACGGCCACCACGTCCGGTGAACGGCGGACCGGAGCGGCTCACGACGCGTCGTGAGCCGCAGGCGACGGACACGGCGGCGGATCTCGCGGCGGCCCCGGCCGAATCGGCGGCGGACCTCGCGGCGGACCTGGCGGCGGACACGGCGGCGGCCCCGGCCGAATCGGCGGCGGATGCGGCGCACTCGGCGACGGGCACGGTGGCGGACACCGCCGACGCGGCGGCACCGCGCGGCGGAGGCACGGAGCACTCGGCAGCCTCCGGCCGCGAGCAGGTCCCCGGCCCGTCGGGCGCCGCGCACCGGGACCGTTCCGCACCGGGAGGGCCCGGCGCGCTCGGGCACCGCCCCGCTCCGGCGACGGGTACGCAGGAGCAGCGCCCCGGAGCCCGCCCCGGAGCGCACCGGCACCGGCCCGCCCTCCCGCCGGGTGCGGACGAACCGCGCCCCGGCTCGGCCGCCGCCGCCCGTGAGCGGGTACGCCGCCTCCTGGACGGGCACGCGGCGGCCCCCCTGCCGCCGCCCGTGGTCGACGACATCCTGCTGGTCACGTCCGAGCTGGTCACCAACGCGCTGCGGCACGGCGGCGGCCTCGCCGCCTTCCACGCGGAACTCGACGGCGGCACCGTCCGCATCCGTGTGTCGGACCGCTCGCCCACACCGCCCCGCAGCGAGCTGCGCCGCCGGATCACCGCCCCGGGCGGCTTCGGCTGGCCCCTCGTCCAGCGCCTCAGCCGCAGTGTCACCGTCGACGTCACCCCCGCCCGCGACGGCAAGACCGTCGAGGCCGTCCTGCTCGTCTCCGCCGAGGGGGCCTGACCGCCGTCCCGGGGCGCGACCCGATCAGGGCGGCACCCCGCCGGCGCGGGCAGCAGCGCGCACCGCGCGCCGGGCGGCCGGTACACCCCGGCGCCGGGCGGCCGTACACCCCGGCGCCGAGCCGGACCAGCCCGTACGTACACCGGGCGCCGGGCCGGCCGCGGGGACCGCGACCACGGAGGCCGGGAGGCGCACGCCAGTGCCGCGTCAGGCAGGATCCGCCCGTCGAGCGAACCTCGCCTGATGCGGCATCAGACGTCGGCTCCCGCCCGGGTACGGCGGGTTCGGGTGCCGGCCCCGTGCCAGTCCAGGCACAGCGCCGCGGCATCGTCCTGGAGGCGTCCGCCGCAGGCGTGGCTCACCGCCTCGGTCAGGGCCCGTACGACCTCCCGCGGGTGCTCCGCGGCGGTGCCGAGGATGAGGCCGGGCAGATCGACGCTCTGCGCCCGGCGCTCCTGCATGCCGTCCGTGTAGAGCACGAGACGGTCGCCCGGGCGCAGATCCAGGGCCTGTGCGCGGTACGGGACGGGTGTCGGCACCCCGAACGGCAGATGGACGTCCAGACGGACTTCGTCGACCCGGCCGTCGCGAAGCCGCAGCGGCCATGGATGTCCCGCGTTGACCACCCGCGCTCCCGATCCGTCCAGGGCGAAGCGCAGCAGGAGACCGGTGGCCAGGGCTCCGCGGCCGTGGTCGAGGATGGCCTGGTGGATCCGGTGAGCCTGCTCGGCCAGGTCGCCGCCGTCCCGCCGGGCACCCCGTGACGCGTTGACCAGCAGAGTCGCCAGCAGGGCGGAGTTGAGATCATGACCCATGGCATCGGTGACGGACAGATGCAGTGTGTCGTGGTCGAGGGTGTAGTCGTAGGTGTCGCCGGAGATGGCGTCGGCGGGGACCAGGGCCCCGGCGAACGTGAACTGCGCCGCCTCGCAGCAGGACGCCGAGGGCAGGAGCTGGCGCTGGATCTCCGCGGCCAGACTCACCGGCGTGGTGCGCCGACCCCAGTGGTAGAGGTCCGTGAAGCGGCGGTCCGTGACGATCATGTACGCCAGTGCGTGCGCGGTCTCCTCGACCTGCTCCAGCACCTCGTCGCCGGCGTCGGGCAGGGTCAGTTCGAGCAGGCCGATGATGTCGCCCCGGTTGGTGACGGGCGCGATCACCCGGGCGCCCCGTCCGCCGTCGCCGGTCCGCGCCGGTCGCTGGGTGCGCAGGACCTCGTCGTAGACGCTGCCGGTCAGTTCGATCTGCTCCGCGTGGCGGCCCTTCCGGGCGGCGGCGTCCTCGCCGACCCGGACCAGTTTCCGGCCGATGATGTCGACGATCAGGAACGACACGTGCCGCGCGCCGAACCGTTCGCGCAGACTGCGGGCGACGACCTCGACGGAGTCCACCGGCGCGGCGTCCTCCGCGGCGGCGAGTACCTCCGCCAGCCCGTTCCGGTGCGGCATCTCGGTCTCCCCGCTGTCCGTGTCTCGTCCCGGAGAACCTGCATCCGCAGGAAACCTATCCGGCGAAGAGGTCCGTACCAACCGCGACGCGTCCCCACACCCGCCGGTCCCGGCGGAACGGCGGTGCGCGCCCGCGGCCGGCCCGGCTGTCCGATATGCCGGGGGCGCTGGTCACGCGGGGTATCGCGGCACGGTACGCTGCCTCGTATTTTGCCGTACGACAACGATTCCCGGATCGATCGTGCGGCGGACTACGGGGGTTGGCCCTCCGCCGGAGGGCCGTGGTGCTCCGTCCGTGGCAGACGGGCGGAACCGGGTCGGGCTAACGAGGGCGGTCATGGCTGAGACGACGGTGGAGAAGGCGCGTCCGGTGCAGCGGACGGGGTCGCACGACGGGGGCGCCGTGGGAGAGCCCGAGCTCCGGCAGCTGCTGGCGGGCCTGACGGCCGTACGCGACGGGGACTTCGGCACCCGGCTGCCGGACGACGCCGACGGCCTGCTCGGCGAGATCGCCGGTGTGTTCAACGGCATGGTCGACCAGCTCTCCCTGTTCACCTCCGAGGTGACCCGGGTCGCCCGGGAGGTCGGCACCGAGGGGACGCTCGGGGGCCAGGCCGAGGTACCCGGCGTCTCGGGCACCTGGGCCGACCTGACCGACTCGGTGAACGCGATGGCGGGCAACCTCACCACCCAGGTGCGGGACATCGCCCAGGTGGCGACGGCCGTGGCGCGCGGCGACCTGTCGCAGAAGATCGACGTGGACGCGCGGGGGGAGATCCTGGAGCTGAAGGAGACCATCAACACGATGGTCGACCAGCTCTCCGCCTTCGCCGACGAGGTCACGCGCGTCGCCCGGGAGGTGGGCACCGAGGGAATCCTCGGCGGCCAGGCGGACGTCAAGGGCGTCTCCGGCACCTGGCAGGACCTCACCGACTCGGTGAACTTCATGGCGGGCAACCTCACCGCGCAGGTGCGCTCGATCGCCCAGGTGGCGACCGCGGTGGCGCGCGGCGACCTGTCGCAGAAGATCGACGTGGACGCGCGGGGGGAGATCCTGGAGCTGAAGGAGACCATCAACACGATGGTCGACCAGCTGTCGTCGTTCGCCGCCGAAGTGACGCGCGTCGCCCGGGAGGTGGGCACCGAGGGCCGGCTGGGCGGGCAGGCGGACGTCAAGGGCGTCTCCGGCACCTGGAAGGACCTCACCGAGTCGGTGAACGTGATGGGCGACAACCTCACCGCGCAGGTGCGCTCCATCGCCCAGGTCACCACGGCCGTGGCCCAGGGCGACCTCACCCAGAAGATCCGCGTGGACGCGCGGGGGGAGATCCTGGAGCTGAAGGAGACCATCAACACGATGGTCGACCAGCTGTCGTCGTTCGCCGACGAGGTGACCCGGGTGGCCCGGGAGGTCGGCACCGAGGGCAACCTGGGCGGCCAGGCGACGGTCCGCGGTGCCTCCGGAACCTGGAAGGACCTCACCGACAACGTCAACGTCATGGCGTCCAACCTGACCGGGCAGGTGCGCTCCATCGCCCAGGTGGCCACCGCCGTGGCCCGCGGCGACCTCTCCCGGAAGATCACGGTCGAGGCCAAGGGCGAGGTCGCCGCGCTGGCCGAGGTGATCAACACCATGGTGGACACCCTGTCCGCGTTCGCCGACGAGGTCACCCGGGTCGCCCGGGAGGTGGGCACCGAGGGCCGGCTCGGCGGCCAGGCCCGGGTGCCGAACGTGGCCGGTACCTGGAAGGACCTCACCGACCACGTCAACTCCATGGCCACCAACCTGACCAACCAGGTGCGCAACATCGCGCAGGTCACCACCGCCGTCGCCAACGGCGATCTGTCCAAGAAGATCGACGTGGACGCTCGGGGGGAGATCCTGGAGCTGAAGACGACCATCAACACCATGGTCGACCAGCTGTCGTCGTTCGCCGCCGAAGTGACGCGCGTCGCCCGGGAGGTCGGCAGCGAGGGACGGCTCGGCGGCCAGGCCGAGGTCGAGGGCGTCTCCGGCACCTGGAAGCGGCTCACCGAGAACGTCAACGAACTGGCCGGGAACCTCACCCGCCAGGTCCGCGCCATCGCCGAGGTCACCAGCGCCGTCGCCGAGGGGGACCTGACCCGCTCCATCACCGTCGACGCCTCCGGCGAGGTCTCCGAACTCAAGGACAACATCAACGCGATGGTGGAGTCGCTGCGCGCCACCACCCGCGCCAACCAGGAACAGGACTGGCTCAAGACCAACCTCGCCCGGATCTCCGGGCTGATGCAGGGCCACCGAGACCTGGCGGTGGTGGCCGAGCTGGTGATGGACGAACTGACCCCGCTCGTCTCCGCCCAGTTCGGTGCGTTCTACCTCGCCGAGGACACCCAGGACGGAACCGAACTCCGGCTCGTCGGCTCGTACGGAAGGCCGGCCGGCACACCCGGCCAGGACCGCTTCGGGCTGGGCGAGTCCCTCGTCGGACAGGCGGCGCGCAGCCGCCGCACGATCGCCGCGGACAACGTGCCGGGAGACTACGTCATCTCCTCCGGTCTCGGCCGTACGACGCCGGGAAGCCTGATCGTGCTGCCCGTCGTGGTGGACGAGCAGGTCCTCGGCGTCATCGAACTGGCCTCGTTCACGCCGTTCACCCCGGTCCACCGGGACTTCCTCGGGCAGCTCATGGAGATGATCGGCGTCAACGTCAACACCATCGTCGCCAACGCCCGCACCGACGAACTGCTGGAGGAGTCGCAGCGCCTGGCCACGGAACTGCAGTCCCGCTCCGAGGAACTGCAGGTCCAGCAGGACGAACTGCAGCGGTCCAACGCCGAACTGGAGGAGAAGGCCGCCCTGCTGGCGGACCGCAACAGCGCCATCGAGGGCAAGAACCTCGAGATCGAGCAGGCGCGGCAGGAACTGGAGGACCGCGCACAGCAGCTGGCGCTGGCGTCCCGTTACAAGTCGGAGTTCCTGGCCAACATGAGCCACGAGCTGCGCACCCCGCTCAACAGCCTGCTGATCCTCGCCCAGCTGCTGGCCCAGAACCCGACCCGGAACCTCACCGCGAAGCAGGTCGAGTACGCCGGCATCATCCACTCCGCCGGATCCGACCTGCTCCAGCTCATCAACGACATCCTCGACCTGTCCAAGGTGGAGGCGGGCAAGATGGACATCAACCCGGAGCGCGTCGCGCTGCGCCCGCTGCTCGACTACGTCGAGGCGACGTTCCGGCCGGTCACCACGCAGAAGAGCCTCGACTTCACCATCACCACCGCCCCCGGCGTCCCCGCCGACCTGGTGACCGACGACTCCCGGCTCCGCCAGGTGCTGCGCAACCTGATCTCCAACGCGGTCAAGTTCACCGAGCGCGGCAGCGTGGAACTGCGTATCGAGCAGGCGGCCGAACACGAACTGCCCGGCTCGGTCCACCGCGGCGGCGCCGTCGTGGCGTTCCGCGTCAAGGACACCGGCATCGGCATCGCCGAGCAGCAACTGGAGGTCATCTTCGGCGCCTTCCAGCAGGCGGACGGGACCACCAGCCGCAAGTACGGCGGCACCGGCCTGGGACTGTCCATCAGCCGTGAGATCGCGCATCTGCTCGGCGGCGCGGTCACCGCCGAGAGCACACTCGGCCGCGGCAGCACCTTCACCCTCTACCTCCCGGCCGCACGCGCCGACTTCCAGAGCCAGGCCGACGACCCGGCCCGTCCCGCGGCGCAGACCGAGGTGGCCGCGCGGACCGCCGACGGTGAGCGGCCCGCCCCGGCCTTCGGACCCGGACGCACCCGGCAGACCCGGCGGCTGCTGGTGATCGAGGAACGCCCCCGCGGTCTGCTGTCGCTGGTGGCCGAGAGCGCCGTCGGCGAACTCGCCGGAGGCGATCTGCCCGACCGCGACAACGTCGAGGTCGTCGCCTCGGTCGGACCGGAGGAGGCGGCCGCCGCCCTCGCCACCGACCCGTTCCACTGCGTGGTCCTCGAACTCGACATGGCCGACGGGCAGGCGCTGCGCTTCCTCGACGCGATGGACGGGGACGCCGCGCTGCGCACGGTGCCGGTGCTCGCCCACAACAACCGCCGGCTGGACGCGGCGGACGAGCGCGCCCTCCAGTCCCGCGTCCACGAGCGGCCGCTGGAGCTGCTGTCCAGCCTCGACGAACTCCGGGAACGCATCGCGCTGTACCTCTCGGCCGAGCAGCCGGGAGACGTCGTACCCCTGGTCCGGGTGGAGGAGAGCCCCCAGCAGCCGCCGAGCGCCGCCGGGGGGCTCCAGGGCCGCACCGTGCTGGTCGTCGACGACGACGCCCGCAACCTGTACGCGCTCAGCGGCATCCTCGAACTGCACGGCATCCGGGTGCTGCACGCCGAGAACGGCCGGCAGGGCATCGAGAAGCTGACCGAGCACCCCGAGATCGACCTGATCCTGATGGACGTGATGATGCCGGAGATGGACGGCTACGCGGCCACGTCCAGGATCCGCCAGATGCCCGAGCACACCGCACTGCCGATCATCACCGTGACCGCGAAGGCGATGCCCGGGGACCGCGAGAAGAGCCTCGCCGCCGGAGCCAGCGACTACGTCACCAAGCCCGTGAACGCCGACGACCTCGTGGCCTGCCTCCGCAGGTGGCTCAGTGCCCCGTGACGAGCGCGGCGCCGCGGGAGCGCGCCGCTGCGCCCGCGGATCCGCGGCAATGCTTCGTGCTGCCCGCGGTACCGCGGCAGTGCGCCGCTGCGCCCGCGGCTCCGCCGGAGTGCCCCGAGCTGTCCGCGCTACCGCCGGAGTGCTCCGTAGCGTGCGCGGCACCGCGGCGGCCGCCCCCTGCCCGAGTACGCACCGCCTTCCTCACCGCCCCCACCCCGAGGAGTCCGCAGCGCCATGAGCCGAATCGAGCCCGCCGGGAACCCGCCAGGTGACGAAGCGCTGCTCGACGCCGGGTCCGAGCCGTCGGCCGGCCCCGGCGCGCCGCCGGCGACCGCACCGGGCCCGGCACCCGGGCCCGCGCAGCGCCCGCTGCCCGCGGTGACGGCGACCCCCGGCACAGCGCCCGCCCGCACCGGGCCGGCCGGCGCACCGGACCGCACTTCCAGCGTCGGCCGGCTGGCCGCCACCGTGGAACGGCTCCGCGAGGAGATCCGGGCCGCGCACGCGGCCGCCGACGGACGCGCCCTGATCGAGCTCGCCAAGGGCGTTCTGATCGAGAGGCTCGGCTGCGGACCCGCGCAGGCGGCAGCCCAGCTGACCGAACTCGCCGGGCAGGCAGGCCTGTCGCAGCTCGAGCTCGCGGCGGACATCATCAACCAGGCCGCCCGCGACGAGGTCGCCGACATCGCGAGCGAGTTCGTCCGGCGCGCCCACGGCGAACGCGCCCACGGCGAACCCGCCCACGGCGAACCCGACGAGGAGGGCCCCGGCAGCTCGGTCTCCGTACGGCTGCGAACGGCCGAGAGCGCCGCGCTGGCCTCCGGCGACACCCAGGCGGTCGCCGAGTCCCTGCTCCAGCACGCCCTCGCCCCGCTGGGCGCGACGGCCGCCGCCGTGTGGACGGCGGGCACGGACGGCTCCCTCTCGCTCAGCGGCCACGCCGGCTTCAGCCCGGACGAGGCGGCACGCTGGCGGTACGTGCCGCCCGGCGTGGCCACCGTCGCCCGCCAGGCGCTCTCCGAGCGGCGCCCGGTGCACATCCCCTCCCTCACCGGGGCGGGCGTACCGTCCATCGGCCACAGCAGGACCGCGGACGGCGGCCGGGTCGCCCTCCCGGCCGGAACCGGCGGCCGGATCCACGGAGTTCTGGAGATCTGCTGGCCGCACCTCCTCCCGCCCCGGTCTCCCGCCGTCGAGCGCCAGCTCGACGCCCTGGCCGAACTGTGCGCCCACACCCTGGAGAGCACCCCTGCCGACGCGTCCCCGCGGGCGCCGAGGGAGCCCACCGACGTGTCCGAACTCGTGGAGCTGGCCGAGGGGCTGCACGACCCGGCGCTCGTCCTCACCCCGCACCTCGACGCCCAGGGCCGTCTCACCGACTTCCGGGTCCGCCACGCCAACAGCCGCTTCCTCGACCCGGCCGGCCGCCCCCGCAGCGCCGTCAGCGGCGCCCTGCTGCTCGAGGCGTACCCGATGGCCGCCGGGGACAGCGACCTCTTCGACAAGGTCGAACGCGTCTACGCGACCGGTGAGCCGTTCCGGGCCAGGCGGATGACCCTCACCGCGCTGGTCGACCAGGTCCCCCTGGACACCCTCGCCGACCTCAGCATCAGCCGCCACGGCCACGCCCTGCTGCTCATCTGGCGCATCGAGGACGAGACCGCGCGCCTGGCCAGTCTGCTCCAGCACGCCCAGCGCCTCGGCCGCATCGGCGGCTTCGAGGAGAACCTGGTCAGCGGCGAGGTCACCTGGAACGGGCAGCTGTTCGCCCTGTACGGCCGCGCGGTCACCGACAGTCCCGTCCACCTGCAGGACCTCTCCGCCCACGCCCACCCCGACGACGCGGTCACCATCGGCCGCTTCCTCCAGGCGGTGCTGCACCACCGGCGGCCCGCCTCCACCGCGTTCCGCCTGCAGCGACCCGACGGCGTCACCCGGCACATCCGGGTCATCGCCGAGCCCGTCCTGGACGCCGAGCACCGGCTCATCGCCGTGCGCGGGGCCTACCAGGACATCTCCTCGCAGCACTGGACCGAGGTCGCGCTGGCCGCCACCCGCGACCAGCTGGAGCACACCGAGAAGGAGTCGGCCGAACGCAACCGGCTCGCCCTGCAGCTCCAGCACGCCATCATGCCCCCGAGCCGCGCGCCGCTCGACGCCCCCGGACTCGAGGTCGCCGTCCGCTACCGGCCGGCGGAGTCGGAGTCCCTGGTCGGCGGTGACTGGTACGACGCGGTCGTACTGCCGTCCAAGCGCATCCTGCTGTGCGTCGGCGACGTCGCGGGCCACGGCATCGAGGCGGCCACCGGCATGGTCGTCCTGCGCAACGCGGTACGCGGCCTCGCGGTCACCGGCGCGGGCCCGGCCCAGCTGCTGTCCTGGCTGAACATCGTGGCACACCACCTGACGGAGCACGTCACCGCCACCGCCGTCTGCGGCCTGTACGACCCGGAGACCCGCATGCTGCGCTGGGCCAGGGCGGGACATCTTCCCCCGGTGCTCGTCCGCGGTGCCGACGCCACCACCCTCCCCATGCCGGGCGGCCTGCTCCTCGGCGCTCTCGGCGACGCCCAGTACCAGGAGTCCGACGTGCAACTGGAGCCGGGCGACACGCTGCTGATGTACACCGACGGTCTCGTCGAGCGCCGGGACACGTCCGTCCACGACTCCCTGACGCAGCTGCTCGGCACGGCCAGGGCCGCGTCGGCGACCCTCGACCGGCGACTGGACCACATGCTCACCCACAGCAAGTCCGACACCGACGACGACACCTGCCTCATCGGCATACGGGTGCTCTGAGCCGGCGTCGCCGGCCGCCGCGGACCCGGGAGGCCGATCGGCCGCACCCGGGCGCCGCCGCCGGGCCGCCGGGCGTGCCGCCCCGGGGGAGGAGCGGGGCCGGGCGGGGGTGTGCGATGGCGGTCCCGGCGCACGACCCGGGCCCGGTGGGGCGGCCCGGGGCCCGGTGGGCGCGTGCCACCCGGGGTGGACCAGGGCGTACGCGTGAGGAGCAGGGCGTACGGGTGACGGCTCCGGTCCACCCGGGCAGGAGTGGCCGGCGCCGGTCCACCCTGGCAGGAGTGGCAGGCGCCGCGGCCGCGCGGTCCCGGGCTGATGTCGCGGCCGGGCGGGGTGGGCCGGCGGGCCGGTCAGTCCCTGCCGGACTTGTCGCCGCTGGGCCAGACGCCCGTGGCGCGGTGCACGGCCTTGGCACCGGACCGGTCGACCACGCTGCGTACGACGGCGAAGATGGCGCCCTGGACCGCCGCCGCGAGCAGGATCTCGCCCCACCTCCGGTCGGGGTCCAGGGCATCGGGTGCGTCGTCCTCGTGGCGCAGCACCTTCCACGCCTTCTGGAAGGCCAGCCCGGCGAGCGCGCCGCCGCCCCAGCCCAGGGCGAAGCCGACGGGCTTGTAGACGAGCGGAACCTTGCCTTTCCGCTTCAGCTTCATCTTGCTCATGCGTCCCCCTTCACCGTTCCCTTGTGTGCACGGGCCGTCGTTCTGCGTGAGGCCGCACACGGTATCCCGCTCGTACGGGCGTTTCGTGTTGGCGCGTGCCCCCTGCGGCACCGTGTACACCTGACGGCACCCCGGCCACCGCCTCCGCCGCCGCGGCTCCGCCCTCCCGCCGTCCGAGGCGGACACCGCCTGGGAAAGGGTCGCCCACCACCTGGTGTCCCTCACGCGCCTCCTCGCCGACGCCCGCCGACGCCCGCCGACGACGCCCCGTCCCTGCGCCCGCCCCGTGCCGACGCGCTGGATTCCCTGGGTGAGGTGCTGCGCGGTGCTGCCGATGCCGCCGGGCTGCCGGCGGGGCCTGCGACCGTACCGGCGCTCCGGCCCCACGAGCGGTGCGGTACCCCGGAGCGTCGCGCAGAGGCGCTGTCGGAAGCCTGTCACGCGCACCGTCGGCTGAAGGCCCGGGTCGTCAGCGAGGACCAGGAGACCGCAACCTCTCCGGGTGCCGTCGTCGCGGAGACCCGGCAGCTCCTGTGCGCCCTTGAACCGGGGGAGCTCGGCACTGACGGTCTCCGCTCGGACAAAGGCGGCATGTGTGTCCAATGATGTCCGGGGCACACGGATGGCTGAAGGCCGGGGCACCGACCCGCAGGCGCGTGCAGGTGTCTTCCGGTACCCGCACGGCCCTGAGGTACCCGAGGTGCCCGAGGTGCCCGTAGGCGGGCCGGCCCAGGTGCCGGCCCTGCCCAGCCGAACGACCCCCAGCAGAAGGCGGAGCGATGAATCCACTGTTGTTCTTCAGCCAGGACTCCCTCGCCACCGAAGCCGCGAGCAACCCGGTTCTGGGCGGTATCGGCCCGTTCCTCGTCGGAATCGTGATCGCTGCGGTGCTTGTCGGCGTCGTCCCGTGGGCGATCCGGCGCCACAGGACACAGCCGCGACGGCCGCGACCGTCCGAGCAGCCCGTGCGTCCGGCCGGACGCACGCACATCGCGGAGCACCGGGAACCCGACGGTGAGAGTTTCCCGGACGACGGGTCCCGGCTCAGCCCGCATCAGCTCAAGTCCCACAGTTCGCATCCCGGCCCCGGGGGACGCCGCCCCAGGGAGGAACAGGGCGGCGGCTCCTCCGGCGGATGACCGGAACCGGCCCCGGTACCACCGCCGGGGCACGACCCCCGGGACTGAACGCGAGGAGGCACTCACCTCGTGAACCGCACACAGCGGCAGTCCGGCAACGCGGGCACAGTGGAGGAACTGGTCGAGAGGGAGGTCCGGGAAGCGGAAACCGACGTGACCGAACGCGACCGGGCACGGCGAGGCGATGCCCTCACCCCGGACGAAGAGGCCCAGGAGGAAGCACAAGGCCACGTCCGGGACCGCCGGCGGCGCACGGTGCACCCACCGAATGCCGTCAGTCCTCCCCTCGAGACGCCTCCCCGCGGCGGCCGCCGCCCTTCCCGATGAGGAGCGCACCGATGGCGATCTCCGAGCGTCCGTCCGGCTCACTGTGGACGGAATTCGATCCGGGCCCCGAGTACCCGCCCCTGCACGAGGACATCCGCGTCGACGTCGCCGTGGTGGGCGGCGGCATCGCCGGAATCTGTGCCGCCTGGGAGCTGGCCCGCGCGGGCCGGCAGGTGGCGCTCGTGGAGGCCGACCGCATCGCCAGGGGCGTCACCGGCCACACGTCGGCAAAGGTGTCGGCGCTGCAGGGTACGGCGTACAGCCGCATCCGCTCGTCGCGCGGCGCCGACGCCGCGCGACTCTACGCCGCGTCACAGGCCGACGCGGTACGCCATGTGGTGGAGGTGAGCCGGGAGCTCGGTGTCGACTGCGATCTGGAGCGGGTGCCCGCCTACACATACGTGTCCGATGCGGCGAGATCCGAGGACATCCGGAGTGAAGCGGTGGCGGCGGCGGAAGCCGGGCTGGCGGTGTCGTTCCTCGAGAACACAGACCTGCCCGTCCCGGCGGCTGCCGCGGTACGCCTCGACGACCAGGTGCAGTTCCATCCGCGGAAGTACCTGCTGGCGCTCGCGAGCGACTTCGTGGAGCGCGGTGGCACGATCGTCGAACGCACCCGTGTCACCGGGCTCGACGAGGGCGACCCGTGCCGCCTGACCACGACCGCGGGCAGGACCGTGGAGGCGCGGCACGTGGTGGTCTGCACGCACTACCCGATCTTCGACCGGGCGTTGCTGTTCACCCGTCTGGCGCCGATCCGCGAGATCGTTGTGGCCGGCCCGCTGCCGCCCGGCTGCGGGGAACCGGCCGGCATGCTCCTGACCGAGGACGAAGGCACCCGCTCGGTGCGCACCGCTCCCCGCGGCAGCCGGGGCCGCATGCTCATCGTCACCGGGGAGAAGTTCACCCCCGGTGGGAACGACGGCGCTTCCACCGCCGGCTTCGACCGCCTGGAGCGCTGGGCTCAGGAGCACTTCGAGGGTTTCACCGCCACCCGTCGGTGGGCGGCGCAGGACACCTTCTCCACCGACCACGTGCCCTACGTGGGCCGGCTGCACCCCCTGACCCGCCGGGTCCACGTCGCCACCGGTTTCGGCGGATGGGGCATGAGCGGGGGAGTGATGGCGAGCCGGCTGCTCACCGAGCGGATCACCGGCGGCTCCTCGCCCTGGGCCGACCTCTACGACCCCGTGAGGCTGCGCCCCCACGACGCTCCGAAGGCCGTCAAACTGTGGGCGAAGACGGCCGCCCACCTGGTGGCCGACCGGTTGCCCGGCGGTCGCGCCGCCTCCGTGGACGACATCCCGCCCGGCGGCGGTGCGGTGGTGCGCGGTCCGCACGGCGGCCTGCACGCCGTGTACCGGGACGCGTCCGGCTCCCTGCGCCGGCTCTCTGCCCGCTGCACCCATCTCGGCTGCATCGTGCACTTCAACGAGGCCGAGACGACATGGGAGTGCCCGTGTCACGGCTCGCGCTTCGACGTGGACGGCAACCTGCTCCAGGGGCCGGCCGTCCGTCCGCTCGAACAGCTGGCCGGTGACGACACGGGGTGAGGCTCCCGGGCTTCGGCGCCGCCGTGCGGATCGGCGGGCATGGTCCGGGTGGCCGCCCACCGGGACGCAGATCATCCAGATGGCGAGAGGACGCGGGCTCATGCGAACCGGACGACGAACCCGCCCCGACCGCCGACCAGCTGGTGCGTCGTCAGCGGCCGCGGCGCCCTGCGGGCTCCGCGCGACCGCCGGAGGGAGCACAGGCGGACACGCGTTCGTCTGGAAGTCGGCCGACGAGTTTGCTAGACGTGGGGGATGCATGAACGTGACCGCACCTCATCGGCCCCGGGTACCGCGCTCGGCGTCCTCAGCTGCAGCCAGCGAGGCAACGCCTGGGTCATCACACTGGGCGGCGACCTCGGGCCGGACGCGCTGGCAGGCGTGTCCCGGCGGCTTGACCGCGTACTCGACGAAGGCCGCGCGATCGTGATGGACACGAAGTCGGTCACCTCCGCCGATCCGGCCATGCTCACCCTCCTCATGAAGCTCCAGGAGGAGGCCTCGCTCTATGTGGCCGCTCCCTCGCCGCCCGTGCGTGAGCTGCTGGCGAGGCCTGGCCCCCATACCTCCGTCCGTACGGTCACCTCGCTCGGGGAGGCCCTGGACGCGATCGGCGCCGGGACCGCCTGAGCGGGGCCCGGGCGGCAGGGGCGCTAGTCGTGCGCAGCGTGGGAGTGGAGGAGGAACTCCTCCTGGTGGACGCGGAGACCGGGGAACCCCGCGCCGTGTCGGCGGCCGTTCTCGACACGGCCGCCAGGGAGACCGCGGGCGAGGAGAACGTCTTCGAGTCGGAGCTGCAGCGCGAGCAGGTGGAGTTCGCGACCCTGCCCCAGACCCGGATGGAGGAGCTCGCGGCCGAGATTCGGCGGAACCGGGCCGAGGCGGCGCGGCACGCCGGGGACGCGGGGGCCGTCGTCGCGGCACTCGCCACGTCTCCCCTTCCGGTCAGCCCCTCGATCGCCGTGGGCAGGCGGTACCACTGGATGGCCGAGCGCTTCGGGCTCACCCTGCAGGAGCAGCTCAGCTGCGGGTGCCATGTGCACGTCTCCGTCGATTCGGACGAGGAGGGCGTCGCGGTACTGGACCGCATCCGGCCCTGGCTCGCGGTCCTTCTGGCACTGAGCGCCAACTCCCCCTTCTGGCAGGGCCAGGACAGCTGCTACAGCAGCTATCGCAGCCGGGTGTGGGGACGATGGCCGTCCGCCGGCCCCACGGGGATCTTCGGTTCGGCGGCTCGATACCACCAGCAGGTGCGCGACATGGTCGGCACCGGTGTCCTCAGGGACGAGGGCATGGTCTACTTCGACGCCCGGCTGTCGCACCGATACCCCACGGTCGAGATCCGGGTCGCCGACGTCTGCCTGGACCCGGACGCGACGGTGCTCCACGCCATCCTCGTCCGCGGGCTGGTGGAGACGGCCGTCCGGCAGTGGCGGGCGGGAGAGCCCCCGGCGCGACACGGCGAGTCCGTCTTGCGACTGGCCGCGTGGCAGGCCGCCCGCTACGGGCTCCAAGCACGGCTCCTCCACCCCGCGACGATGCGCCCGGCGCCCGCGGGGCCCGTGGTGCGCGCCCTCTTCGACCATGTACGCGACGCTTTGGACGATCACGGGGACACGCAACCGGCTCAGGACGTGCTGGAGCGTCTGCTGAGGGGCGGCAACGGAGCGGCCGTTCAGCGAGCGATCCTGGAGCGAAGCGGCAGTATGCGGAACGTCGTCACCGAGTGCGCGCGCCTGACCCATGGCAGCTGCGCCTGATCAGCAGCCCGTGGCCTCCTCGGCGAGCCGCGTGATGGCGCCGCCAGGCCGGTCCGGTCCGACCGGGTCGGCTCCCTGCCCGGGGGCATGGAACGGCCCTTGCGTTTCGCCGGCCACGCGGCGACGGCAGGAAGGCGATGCGACCGGGTCCCGCAGCGCGAAGGTTCCCGCCGTCCCGGGACCCGACGAGGTGCAAGCCCTCACATGTTCTTGCGGGCCTTGCCCTTCAGTTCTTCCGCCGTGCCTCGGACCGTCTGCTCGACCTCGGCGGCCTTTTCCTTGCTCTTGCCCGCCACACGGTCGGAGGTGCCCTCGGCGCGGAGCTCCTCGTCGCCCGTGACCTTGCCGGCCTTCTGCTTGGCCTTGCCGACGGTCTCCTGGGCTTTGCCGCGGATCTTCTTTCCCTGGGCAGCCATGTGAGTCAGCTCCTCGATCATCCGGCGAGTGTTCCGGCTACGTCACTGCTGCTACCTCGCGCGATGCCCCTCAAACCTCATTTGGGGGATTCGCCCTCTTCGCGTGTTCCATCGCCTTCTGTCCCTCCTGTCTCCGTTTCCTCGCCCCCGCCCGCGACCGGCGCGGATGGCGCACCGGGCCCCGCCCCTCGCCTTGCGCATCCGCACGCGTGTCCGACGGGACTCCGGGTACGCGAGCGCCCATGACCCCCGACCCGTCCGACCGGACACCGCACGCCGCCCCGGCAGGAGCGTCGCTGAACCGGCACGAGCGGCCCCGGACCCGGTCCCGGGGGGAACATCCATGACGGATAGTCAGGTTTTTTCCGGCGGTACGCGGCAACCAGAGGGAGGACGAGGTCGCGATGACCAACTCAACCAGACAGTCCGGTGACGGTGACACCGGGGCGGACCGTCCTTCGAAGGCGATCGACGTCATGCGGGCGGCCCGCGACCAGCTCACCGAGTTCACCGGCATGCAGGTCGAGTCGGTGTCGTCCTTCGCACGGACGGACGACGGCTGGGAGCTCGCCGTAGAGGTGGTCGAGCTCGCCCGCATCCCCGACACGACCAGTCTGCTCGCGACCTACGAGGTCGCCCTGGACCTCGACGGCGAGCTGACCACGTACCGACGCGTCCGACGCTACGAGCGCGGGAGAGCGGACTCCTCCTGAGGGAACCGGGGTTCGGTCGGGTCGCCTCCGCAACCGCGAGTACGGACCCGCGCCCCCTGCTGGTGCGCCCCCGTACCTGCCGCGGGGCCATCCCCGGCGGCCCGGCCACCGGCGCACGGACCAGACGATCAGAAAGGGAGGACCGGAACCATGACGGTTGTTCCGGCACAACAGGGCCGCTCCGGCGGCGGCACCAGCGGACTCTACGACGTTCTCGAACTCGTCCTCGACCGGGGGCTCGTGATCGACGCCTTCGTGCGTGTGTCGCTGGTCGGCATCGAGATCCTGAAGATCGACGTGCGGGTCGTCGTGGCGAGCGTCGACACCTATCTGCGCTTCGCCGAGGCCTGCAACCGTCTCGACCTGGAAGCGGGCCGCAACGCCAGCCCCGGACTGCCCGAACTCGTCGGGGAGATAACCGAGTCCGGTGCCCGGGGCAAGTCCAAGGGGGCGCTCTCGGGAGCCGCCCAGACCATCTCCGAGGCCTTCGACAAGGCCCGTGAGGAGAGCGGTTCGGAGAGCAGGCCGCGCACCCGCCGCACCGCGTCGCGCAAGAAGGAGGAGCAGGAGTGAGTACGTACGTCTACGGCATCGCCCGCCGCTCGCACCCGGGCCCGGCAACCGAACTCGTCGGCGTCGGCGATCCGCCGCTCCCGGTACGCACCGTCGCCGGCGGCGATCTGATCGCCATCGTCAGCGACGCGCCGGAGAACCTGCGGCCCAAGCGCCGCGATCTGCTCGCCCACCAGAACGTCCTCGCCGAGGCCTCCGCGACCGGCGCCGTGCTGCCGATGCGCTTCGGCGGGGTGTCACCCGACGACGACGCGGTGAAGGCGGTCCTCGCCGAACGCGCGGAGCACTTCGAGCAGCGGCTCACCGCACTGGACGGCAAGGTCGAGTACAACGTCAAGGCCTCGCACGACGAGGAGGCCGTACTGCACCTCATCCTCGCGGAGGACTCCGGCCTGCGCGCGATGAGCGAGGCCAACAAGGCGGCCGGCGGCGGGACGCAGGAGCAGAAGATCCACCTCGGTGAGCGGATCGTGGCCGCCGTGCAGCAGCGGGAGCGGATCGACGCCGAAGTCGTCCACCGCGAACTCACGGCCCTGGCGGATTCGCTGAGCGTGGGCCCGGATTCCACGGGCTGGCTGGCGAACATCTCCTGCCTGGTCGCGCGGGACGACGCGGACGCGTTCGTCGCGGCCGTCGACAGGCTCGCCAAGGACAACCCGCACCTTTCGCTGCAGCTCAACGGCCCGCTGCCCCCGTACAGCTTCGTGGAGTGAACCTCCATGGGACTGCTGGGCGAGTTGCTGCTCCTGCCCGCGGCGCCGGTCCGGGGCACCTTCTGGGTGCTCCGGCAGGTCGCCGACGAGGCGGAGCGGCGGTACTACGACCCTTCCACGATCCGGCGCGAACTCGCACAGCTGGAGCGTCGGTTGGAGGCGGGCGAGATCAGCGAGGAGGAGTTCGACCGGTGCGAGGACGAACTCCTCGACCGGCTGGAGAAGGCGGCGGGGGCGTCATGAGCAGAGGGACGGCGGCACGATGAACAACGGGCTCGCAGTGGGGCTCGCGGTCGGCGCGGGCTATGTGCTGGGGCGGACCAGGAAGGCGAGGCTCGCGGTGGCCGTCGGCACCGTGGTGGTGTGCAGGCGGCTCGGCCTCGGTCCACGCGCGCTGGCCGGGGTGATCTCCCATCCCTTCCGGAGCAATACGCAGTTCAAGGAGATCGGCGACCAACTGCGCGAGGACTTGAGGGGTGTCGGCGGCGCGGCGGTCGGCGCCGTCGTCAACCGCCGGCTCACCGTGCTGGCGGACGGTCTGCGCGAGCGCACACTCGATGTCCGGGACCGGGTGTACGGGGCCGACCGCCGGCTTGGTCCCGGGGAGCGCCGCGACCCGGACGAGGACGTCGACGGCGGCTTCGAAGGCGAACTCAAGGACGACTTCGACGACGACCCTGACGGCGACCTCGACGGGGAGTTCGACGAGGCGGTCGAGTCCGACGAGGACGAGGACGTGGACCTGGACCTGGACGGCGACGAGGACGAGGTCGCGGAGGCGGACCGGGATCCGGACGCGGACCCGGACGCCGGGAAGTCCATGGCCTCGACGGGGGACGGCACCGCGGCCGACAAGATGTCCCCCGTGACGGCAGCGAAGAAGTCCGCCGCCAAGAGGACCACCGCCAGGAAGACGACGGCCAAGAAGTCCGCGGCGAAGAAGGCGACGGCCAAGAGGACCACGTCCGGACAATCCTCCTCCGGCAGGTCGGCGCCCTCCCGGAAGAGGACGCCGCGGGCGAAGCGCACCACCGCGGCTCCGAAGAGTGCCGCCGCACGGGAGGGCCGCTCCGATGGCTGACGCGAGAGGCACCGGAGGCCTGCTCTCGGCCGTGGACCCGGAGGCGGTAGCGCGGGTGAAGGACGAACTCCGCGACTACGCCGTAGCCCGCACCGAGTACCTGCTCTCCTCCCTGGGCCGGAGGCTCGGCGAGGCCGTGGTCACGCTGCAGGACATCGCGGAAGGCCGCAGCCCCGGCTTCGCGGGGCTCGCCCTCGACGGCGCACGCAGGCTCTCGCAGGGCAGGACCCCCGTGCGCGCGGTGTTGGAGACGGCCGGCTCCCGCCTGAGGCAGGGCATCGCCGACCGTGTCGCGAGAGGCGTGCCCCGCGCCGGAGGCGACCGCGGCCCCGTCGTCGTGGTGGAGTCCGTCGACGTCGGCGTGCCCGTGTCCCGGGCCTACGACCTGTGGTCTCGTCACGACCCCCTGTCGGCCTTCGCGACGGGGGTCCGGGACGAGGAGGCGTCGGACGAGTCCGGTGTCGTCTGGAGCTCCCGGGGGTCGAAGGGGACCGTCGACGGCGTGGTGACGTTCCACGCCGTCGGGGACACGCTCACCCGGGTCCTGCTGGTCGCCGAGTACCACCCGCGGGGGCTGGGCGGGCGGGCAGGCGCCCTGCTGGGCGCGCCGGGCCGCCGGGCACGCCTCGACCTCACGGGCTTCGCCCGGCGTACCGCGATGGGGGAGCGGCGTCATCACGCCGGGCCCGATCCGGACCACGACGACCTGGCGGACCACGACGACCCGGCGGCCCGGGACGGGCACCGGACGGACGACCACCGGACGGACGACCACGAGACGGCCCGCGCCGAGGCCGGGACCGGAGGACACCCATGACCACCCCGAGCCGGTTCCCGGACCCCTACGGCTCCGGCGGATCGGGAGCCAATCTCGCCGACATCCTGGAGCGGGTGCTCGACAAGGGCATCGTCATCGCGGGCGACATCCGCATCAACCTGCTCGACATCGAACTGCTCACCATCAAGCTGCGTCTCGTCGTCGCCTCCGTAGAACGGGCGAAGGAGATGGGGATCGACTGGTGGGAGGACGACCCCTCCCTGTCGTCCGGAGCCCGCAGGCGCGAACTCGCCGATGAGAACGAGCGGCTGCGGCAGCGCATCGCGGCCCTGGAGGCGGATACCGCATGACCGAAGTGCGCTATGTGTACGCCGTGACCCGGCCCTTCGACGGTGCCGGCGCGACCCTGCACGCGGGACCGCGGGGCGTCGCCGGTGCCCCCGCGAGGCCGCTCGCACACGACGGGCTCCTCGCCGTACTGAGCGACGTGCCGGCCGAGGAGTTCTCCGACGCCGCGCTGCGCGCACGGCTGGAGGACCTCGACTGGCTCGCCGACACCGCGCGGGGCCACGACGCGGTGGTGAGCGCGCTGAACGCGGTCATCACGCCCCTGCCGCTGCGGCTGGTGACCGTGTGCCTGGACGACGACGGGGTCCGGAGGCTGCTGGACTCCGGCCGCGAAGAGTTCACCCGGGCCCTGGAACGGCTCGACGGACGGGTCGAATGGGGGGTCAAGGTCTACGCTCGGGCGAGCGAGGACCCGCCCGGGCCCCCGGGCGCCCGGGACGTCCGGGCCGATCGCGTCGCCCCCGTGGACGCCGGTCACCCCGGTGCCCGCGATGACGGCCGTCCGCAGGGTGGCCGCCCCGCCACCGGCCGTGACTACCTTAAGCAGCGGATGCGCCGCCGCGACGCCGCGGAGGGGGTCTGGGCGCAGGCCGACGCCGTCTCCCGCGCCTTGCACACGGAGCTCTCCCGGTACGCGGAGGCCGAGCGGGTGCACCGGCCCCAGGACCCGCGACTGCCGGGTGCGGCGCGCGGCAACGTCCTCAACGCCGCCTATCTGGTGCCGCGCGAGAACGGCGAGGCGTTCGCCGACCAGGTGCGGCGGCTGACGCCGCCCGGAACCGGCGTCCGCGTGGAGCTGACCGGGCCGTGGGCCCCGTACTCCTTCGCCGACACCACGGCCGTGCCGGGCATCGAGGGGGGCGGAGCGAAGTGACGTCCGCGGTGGAACCGGCCGGGCGCCGGGACGCGGGGACGGCGACGGCGGAGACCGGCCCGCTCGCGCAACGGCAGCTGGCGCTGGTCGATCTGCTGGACCGGCTGCTTGCGGGCGGCGTGGTGATCAAGGGGGACCTGACCCTGCGGATCGCGGACGTCGACCTGGTACGCGTCGACCTCAACGCGCTGATCTGCTCGGTCGGGCCCGCGGTCGGCTCGCCCTTCGAGGACGGTCGCGGCTCCGGCACGCACGAGCACCCCGGGGGTACGGCATGAGCGGACGGCAGGTGGACCTCGACCCCGACACCGTGGAGCGGGATCTCGCGCAACTGGTGCTCACCGTGGTGGAGTTGCTGCGGCAGTTGATGGAGCGGCAGGCGCTGCGCCGGGTGGAGACCGGCGACCTCACCGAGGAGCAGGAAGAGCGCATCGGACTCACGCTCATGCTCCTCGACGAGCGGATGGACGAGTTGCTCGAGAAGTTCGGGCTGCGGCCGGAGGATCTGAACATCGATCTGGGCCCGCTCGGTCCGCTCCTGCCGCGTGACGGCTGACGGGCCGGGCCCGCGCCGTGGACTGCCCGACACCGACCGGATCGGGAGCCCGTGCGCCGGCGCCCGCACCGTTCAGGATCCCTCCCGGCTGAGAACCGTCTCGGCCGCGGTCAGGTGCAGGTCCTCCACCGTGGCCAGCTGGCTCTCCGCACGGTCCAGCAGCTCGTCCAGCCGTGCCGTGCTGATCCCTTCCGTCAGTCGCGCCACCGGTGTGAGGGCGCGCCACAGCATGTACTTCCCCTGGATGCCCATGCGGAGGGCCTCCAGTTCGAGGATCGTGCTGAGCCCCGCGCGTCGCAGTACCCGCCCGTTGGGTTTGAGCCGGGCGGCCTTCTCCATGGCCCAGCCGGAGTAGATCTTGTACCGGTGGGGCGGGATGCCGAGGATCCCCATCAGCTCCCGCAGCGCCTCGCGGTCTTCGGCGATGTCGTCCGCGAGCCGTCGCAGTTCGCTCGCGCGTGGCGACGAACGGTGGGTGCGGGCGATACGCCGGGCGAGTTCGACCCCGGACGTGGCGCCCGAGAGGTGGTCGTTGAGATAGATGCGGAGGGCGTCTCGGTGCACGGAATCTGCTCCAGGTCGTCTGGGCGCGGCGAGGCGCCGCACGGGTATCGACGGAACTGCCTCTGGGGCCGGACGCCTCGCGGCGAGCGGGCCGCCCGGTTCTCTTGGTCATCTCTTCCGCCGGCGTCCGCGGGCCTCACGCCGGGTACCCACCGTCGCCCGTTCGGCGTCATACCGGGCCGGGACGGCCGTGGGCGGTTTGGCGCCCTGATACCGGGGCAACCGCCGGGTGCCCCGGGAGCGCGACGAGCCGGGCATGCTCCCGCCGGTATGCGTCCGTCCGTGAGGCGACCGGGAAGGGCTCGTACGACTCGAGAGGATGAACGTCATGGCAGCGAGGAATCCCGAGCGGCGCGACCCTGTCACCGCTCACCCGCAGCCGGAATTCCCTGATCAGAAGCAGGCCCATCCCGGATGGACGGGGCCCATGGATCCGCCCCCGGACCACGGCGAGTCGTCCTACGTGGGACACGGCCTGCTTCAGGACCGCGCGTCGGTGGTGACCGGCGGCGATTCGGGCATCGGCAGGGCTGTCGCACTGGCCTACGCGCGCGAGGGTGCCGACGTGCTCTTCACATATCTCCCGGAGGAGGAGGGGGATGCCCGTGAGACGGCCCGGCTCGTGGAGGAGGCGGGCCGCAGGGCGGTGGCGGTGAGCTGCGACATCCGTGAGGAGGCCCAGTGCCGGGCCCTGATCGAACGGGCCGTCGAGGAGTTCGGCCGCATCGACGTCCTGGTCAACAACGCCGCGTATCAGATGTCGCAGCCGGACGGTATCGGCGCGATCTCGACGGAGCAGTTCGACCGGGTGATGCGGACCAACCTCTACGGCATGTTCTGGCTGTCGCAGTCGGCCCTGCCGCACATCCCCCGGGGCGGCAGCATCATCAACACCACCTCCGTGCAGGCGTACAAGCCCAGTCCGCACCTACTGGACTACGCGATGAGCAAGGGCGCGATCGTGACCTTCACCCAAGGGCTGGCCCGGATGGTCGCCGAGGACGGTGTGCGGGTGAACGCCGTCGCGCCGGGGCCGGTGTGGACGCCGCTGATCCCGGCGACGATGCCCGACACCCGGGAATTCGGTGAGCAGTCTCCGCTCGGCAGGCCGGCTCAGCCCGTGGAGATGTCGCCGGCATATGTCTTCCTCGCCTCCGACCGGGCCCGCTTCATCACGGCCGAGATCCTCAACGCCACAGGGGGGACGCCGCTGCCCTGAGACGTCCTCGATGGGACACGACGGCGTTCTCCCGGCACTGGCTGAGGGCAACCGGGCAGCACGGCGCAAGTCGGCTACACCATGCGTGGAGCGGAAAGGCGCGGGCGGTCAGGGGAAGCGAGCGTCACACACCATGGCCGCGTGGGCACCGGTCGCCGGCGGACACGACCGGGTGCCCACTGCCCCGACGGCCGTGCCGCCGGGGCGGATCCGGGTCAGGAGGGGCAGCCGGAGTCGGCGATCACGAAGTAGCCGGGGGAGGTCTCCTCCAGGGTGTGGGTGACGTAGACGTTGTAGAGACCCATGTTCTGCCCGGAGCCGTTGGCGTAGACCGTGCCCTGGATCTGATGGGCACGGCCCGCGGCCACATGGTTGTAGTTGTTGTCGGTGTGGCAGGCGTGAGGCGCGCCGGTCGTCGTGGCCTGCACCGGAGCCGACGGTGCGCCTGCGGCGCCCGCCCCGTCCACGGCCGAGACGGTGTACGTGTAGGTCGTACCGGGGGAGAGGCCGGAGTCGGTGAAGGAGGTCGACGGCGCCGTGCCGGCCACGGCCCCGTCGCGGAGGACCCGGTACGACGCCGCACCCGACACGGCGCCCCACGTCAGGGAGACCGACGAGTCCCCGACTGCGGTGACCGCCGGTGCGGACGGAGCGGGAAGCGTGCCGCCGCCGTCGGGAGCGCCGAGTCCCCAGGTCCGGCCGATCCAGTAGGAGCCGCAGATGTTCGCGTCCAGCACATAGGCGCCGGCGGTCCCGCACTGGGCTTCCCCGCTGCCCGGATCGACGGGCTGACCGTGCCCCATGCCGGTCAGGCTGTACGACTCCACCACGGCCCGGCCGCCGCCGTCCCGGTACACCTTGTGCGGATACCCCTGCACCGTGCCCTCGGCGTCCGCGACCGCGTCGGTCCCGTGCACGTCGGTCCACTGCTCGACGAGCTCGGTCATGTTCCTCGGAGCCACGGTGCCGTCGGCGGTGCCGTGCCACACGGCCATCACCGGATACGGGCCCCGGTAGGACGGGTACGCCGCCCGGACCTTGTCGCCCCACTGCCGTGCGCCGAGGTCGGAACCCGGGCTCATGCAGCCGAACGCCGCGGCGACGGTACGGGCGCAGTCGAAGGGCACACCGGCCACGACCGCAGCCCCGGCGAAGACGTCCGGGTACGAGGCGGCCATGACGGCGGTCATCGCACCACCGGCCGACAGCCCCGTCACATACACCCGGGAGCGGTCCGTGCCGTGGTCGGCGGCCATCCGGTCGACCATCTGCTTCACGGACAGCGCTTCGCCCTGGCCGCGTGAGAAGTCGCCCGACTGGAACCAGTTGAAGCAGGAGTTGGCGTTGTTGGCGGACCGCTGCTGCGGCAGCACGAGCGCGAAGCCCCAAGTGTCGGCCCAGCGCGTCCAGCCCGTCTCGTCGTCGTACGCGGCGGCCGACTGGGTGCAGCCGTGCAGTGCGACCACGAGCGGCCGGTCGGACGGCAGCCCGTCGGGGACGTACCGGAACATCCGCAGACCGCCGGGGTTGGAGCCGAAGCCGGTCACCTCCGTCAGGCTCGCTGCCTGCGCCGGAGCGGGCAGCAGCGCCACGAGGAGGGCGAACAGCGACAGGAGCACACCCCTGGCCGTCCGGGCGAGCGGGCGTGGCGGACGACCCGCGCGCCCGCGGACGGGCCGGGGCCTGACGGTGAGGAAGCCTTTGGGAGGTGGATTCATGGCGCCGCCTTCGTCGTTCGGCTGGACGGGAGCGGCGGCCGCACCTCGGTGACCCGGTACGGGAGCCGGACGCCGTTGCGCAGCCCCCGGGTTGAGCGGAACGTACGACCGGGGAAACGGGCCGGTAATGGCGGCAGGCCCCACCCCCTGCGGTCCCGCGATGTGAGCCCTCACCGTTGCCGCCGCGCCCTGACCCGCGCCGGGAACCGAACCACCCCGTCCACCCGGGTCCGTGCCTAGGCGGTTCCCCGGGGTCCCTCAGACTCAGCGGCGGCTCCTGCGGTCTTCCGGGACTCCTCGGTGGCTTCCGCGGTCCTCCCGGAACTCATCGGCGGCTCCTCGGCGGCTCCTCGGCGGCTCACCGGGCCGCCGCCGCACGTCCCCGCCCTCCGGCACCGTGTTCGAGTCCCGCGGCGAGATGGCAGCATGGCACCTCGCCGCGTGTGCCGGACGGAACGGGCCGGCGCCGCGGTACGCACATCAGTCCGCAAGACCAGAGGGGATGGGCCGTGCCTGCCTCACGGATGAGCACCACGCCGCTGCCCGGCATCGGTGTCCAGTACGACCTCACCACACGTGAACACCGGCATCTGTCGGTGATCGCCCACCGGGACGGCACCAGGACGGTGAACGTCTACCGGGCCGACGACCCCGACGCCTGCGCCCAGTCCCTGCACCTCTCGCCGACGGAGACCGCGTCGCTCATCGACGCGCTGATGCCGGACCACCACAGCCCCACCGTGCTCCACACCACGGACCTCGGACTGGTCGCGGAGCGTATCGAGCTGTCCGCCCACTCGCACTGGAACGGACGGGTACTCGGCGAGATGCGGATGCGGACCGACACCGGCGCGTCCGTGGTGGCCGTGCTGCGCAGGGCGGAGGCGATCCCGTCGCCGGCGCCCGACTTCCGCCTCGCGGGCGGCGACACGCTCATCGTCATCGGTACCCGTGAGGGCGTCGAGGCGGCGGCGGCCCTCCTCGGACGGGAGTGACCCGCGTGCACTCCGCCCTCTTCCTGATCGAGTTCGGTGCGATCATCCTCGGCCTCGGCCTGCTGGGCCGTGTCGCCGGCCGCTTCCGGTTCTCCCCGATCCCGCTCTACCTGCTCGCCGGTCTGGCCTTCGGCGAGGGCGGGCTGCTGCCACTCGGCGCGAGCGAGGAGTTCGTCGCGATCGGCGCCGAGATAGGCGTCATCCTGCTGCTGCTGATGCTGGGCCTGGAGTACACGGCCAGCGATCTGGTGTCCAACCTCAAGACCCAGTACCCGGCCGGGCTGGTCGACTTCGTCCTCAACGCCGTGCCCGGCGCCGTCGCGGCGCTGCTGCTCGGATGGGGGCCGGTGGCGGCGGTGGTCCTGGCCGGCGTCACCTGGATCTCGTCCTCCGGTGTCATCGCCAAGGTCATGGGCGACCTCGGGCGGATCGGCAACCGCGAGACGCCGGTGATCCTGAGCATCCTCGTCCTGGAGGACCTGGCGATGGCGGTCTATCTGCCGATCGTCACGGCCCTGCTGGCGGGGGTGGGCCTCGCCGCGGGCAGCATCACCCTCGCGATCGCCCTCGGTGTGGCCGGAGTGGTGCTCTTCGTGGCGCTGCGCTACGGCAGGGTCATCTCGCGCTTCGTCTCCAGCGACGACCCGGAGAAGCTGCTGCTGGTCGTCCTGGGGCTGACGCTGCTGGTCGCGGGTATCGCCCAGCAACTGCAGGTCTCCGCCGCGGTCGGCGCGTTCCTCGTCGGCATCGCCCTGTCCGGCGAGGTCGCCGAGGGCGCCCACACGCTGCTCAGCCCGCTGCGGGATCTGTTCGCGGCCGTCTTCTTCGTCTTCTTCGGCCTGCACACCGACCCCGCCAGCATCCCGCCGGTCATCCTGCCGGCGTTCGCCCTGGCCGTCGTCACGGCCTGCACCAAGGTCGCGACCGGCTACTGGGCCGCCAGGCGGGCCGGGGTCGGTGTCAGGGGACGCTGGCGCGCGGGCGGCACGCTGGTGGCCCGGGGCGAGTTCTCCATCGTCATCGCCGGCCTGGCCGTCACCGCCGGCATCGAACCGGCACTGGGCCCGCTCGCCACCGCGTACGTCCTCATCCTCGTCGTCGTCGGCCCCCTCACCGCCCGCTACACCGAGCCCCTCGCCGCCCGCCTCAGCCGGCTGACCGGGCCCGGTGAACCGTCGGGGGCGGCTCCGGCGGTACGGCGGACTCCGGAGCCGGTCACCCATGGTCCGGTCACCCATGGTCCGGCCGGCGCATCCGTGACGGCCCGCGACGCGGGGCCGGACCGGGAGGTGCCGCGGGACGCGGCGGAAGCCCGGGAGGCGCTGGCGGCCCACGATGCGGTGGACCGCGACTCGGTGGACCGCGACTTGGTGGTGGATCGTGGTGCGGAGCCGGACCGGGAGGCACTGGCGGATCCCGAGGCACTGCGGGACCGGGACGCCGTGGACCGCGCCTGAGCGACGGGTTGCCCGCGGAACCCTCTTGCCCGCGGAACCCTCCGGTGACCCCTGCCGCCCGCCGGGGTCACCGGAATCCGCGTCCCGCGGTCGGCGTCACACCGGCGGCGTCGGGTTCACCGGCGTGGTCATCGCGTCGGTGGCGAGGCGCGGACCGGGGATCGGCAACTCGGGCTGCGGGATCTCCGTCTGGTGCACGGAGACGATGCGCCGGGGCGCGGGCACACTGATGCCTTCCGACCGGTAGCGCCGGTGCAGCCGCTTGATGAACTCGTGCCGGATCCGGTACTGGTCGCTGAACTCGCCGACGCCGAGGATCACCGTGAACCCGATCCGGGAGTCGCCGAACGTGTGGAAACGGACGAGGGGCTCATGGTCGGGCAGGCCGCCCTCGACATCGGCCATGACGCCCTTCACGACCTCGGTCGTGACCCGCTCGACATGCTCGAGGTCGCTGTCGTACCCGACCCCCACCTGCACGTTGAGTGACATGTGCTGCTCGGGACGGTGGTAGTTGGTCATATTGGTGCCGGACAGCTTCGTGTTGGGGATGATCACGAGGTTGTCCGAGAGCGTACGCACGACGGTGTTGCGCCAGTTGATGTCGACGACGTAGCCCTCCTCGCCGCTGCTGAGCTTGATGTAGTGGCCCGGCTGCACCGTGCGGGAGGCGAGGATGTGCACGCCCGCGAAGAGATTGGCCAGGGTGTCCTGCAGGGCCAGCGCCACCGCCAGACCGCCGACGCCCAGCGCCGTGAGCAATGGCGCTATGGAGACGCCCAGCGTCTCCAGCATCACCAGGAAGCCCATGGCCAGCACGACGACGCGGGTGATGTTCACGAAGATCGTGGCCGAGCCGGCGACGCCCGACCTGGACTGCGCCAGGGCCCTCACCATGCCCGCCACGACCCGCGCGGCGGTGACCGTCGCCGCCAGGATCAGCACCGCGGTCAGGGTCAGGGTCACATTGCGCCCGACCCGGGCCGTCAGCGGAAGCGCCGAGGCGGCCACCGCCGCGCCGCCGGTCAGCGCGGCCCAGGGGACGATCGTCCGCAGCCCGTCGACGATGATGTCGTCGCCGCTCCACTTCGTTCTCCCGGCCCGTACCCCGAGCCATCTCAGGATCACCCGGAGCAGCAGGGCGGCCGCCGTGCCGGCCGCCAGTGCGATACCGGCGACGATCAGGTCGTGCAGGGTGAGGGCACGGGTCACCGCGCACCTCCCGGTACGGGGGAGGGGGTGCGGGCGGTTGTGTCTGCCGCTCCGGACGGGATGTGAAGTGTCGTCACGAGCCACCTGTGCGTGTCGGGGAATGCAGCTGCGCGCCGCGCACGGCCGTTCGGATCCGTCCGGCGCGACGGTTCATCCTGCCGCATCTGTCGGATCGTCATATGACCGGGCCCCGGTGTTTCGCCCCTGCCCTGCGGCGGTTCCATGAGCGCGGGGCCGGGTCCACGACCCGGTTCACGGCTCGGCCTACCCGCATCGCAGCCCCGGTCCGCACCCGGCCCCAGGCCTCGGGCGGCACCTCCGGTGAGCCGGGCGCCGCCCTTCGCCCTGCCGCGACGGTGTGTGACCGGTCCGTGCCGATCCGCCTATACCGCGGCGCCGGTGCGCGACTGTCCGGGCACCCGGGGTGACCATGAGTGCCGGAGGCTCCGGCGCCGTGTGATGCCGGACATAGGAGGTGCGTCACGTCCTATGTCCGATAGTGGTGGTCGGTGGCGGGCGACCTCCGGATAGCGCCCTTCCGCCATGAAATCGGACATTTCTCCGTAGAGCGGTAGTACGTCACATTTTTGCGTTCGGTCGGGGGGACCCTCCACGATGGCTGACGTTCCGGGGAGTGAGTGCCGGGCCGAGCGGGTCGCCATCCCGCGCCGAACGCTCAGCTCTGCCGAACCGCCCTTCGGTTCCTCCCCACGCAGTCCATCATGGGAGTCCCCCGCATGACCGTTCGTACGCAGTCCACCGCCGGCCGCATCGCCCGCCTCCGCAAGCTCTCCGTCGCCGGCATCGCCACCGCGGGTGCCGCGGCAGCGGCCCTCACGCTGGCCCCGTCGCCGGCGCACGCCGTCGAGCAGGGTTCGGCCGGCCTCGCGACCAGTGGGGCTGTGGCGGCCGAGGCTCCGGCGAAGAAGGAGCAGAAGGCGAAGAAGGGGCAGAAGCAGTACAAGGACAACCTCGACGGCTGGATCCGTGAGGCCCTGGACGTGATGAAGTCCGAGGGCATCCCGGGCAGCTACGAGGGTCTGCACCGCAACATCATGCGTGAGTCCGGCGGCAACCCGAACGCGCAGAACAACTGGGACGTCAACGCCCAGAACGGCACCCCGTCCAAGGGCCTGCTGCAGGTCATCAAGCCCACCTTCGACGCCTACCACGTCGACGGCACCGAGCGCGATATGACGGACCCGGTCGCCAACCTCACCGCTGCCGCCAACTACGCCGCCGACCGCTACGGCTCCATCGACAACGTCGACTCCGCCTACTGAGCCGCGGCCGCCGCGGGCTTTCCCGGGGGCGGACCCGGGCCCGATCGCCCGCCGCAGGTTCCCCACGGCTGATCCGCGCCCCTGTCTCCCCGCCACCGCGGCGGATGCGGGGGCGCCCCTGTCGTTCCCGCTCGTTGCCCCTCGGCCCCCTCGTACCCGGTCGGCCCCCTCGTTGCCCCTCGGCCCCCTCGTACCCGGTCGGCCCCCGCGCTGCCTTCGGCCCCCCGATCCCGCTGGGTCGCCGCGCGTTTCCCGTGACGGCCCGCCGCCCCCGGGAACGCCGGGGCGGGGTTCCGGCCACCGGTGAACCACGGCGACCGTCCTGTTCTCCCCGATGGCGTCAACGCCTACTGGCAAGGCGTCACTTGCGCCGCGATGCTGAAGCGTCGTCACGTGCGCACCGGGTGCGCGTGACCACCCGCCTTCACGGGAGTCGCCGTGCCCTCAGCCGGTTTCAGGAGATCCACGACAGTCCTGGCGATGTGCTCGGCCCTGGCACTCGGCGCCGCCGGGCCCGCCGCCGCCGGGTCCGCACCCCCACCCGAACCCCTCCCGCGCACCGCGGCCGAGATGCTGCGGCCGGTCTCCCCACCGGCCGCCCGCCAGGCGGACCGCGAGCACGGGAACCCCGGCCCGGCGGACCTCGGGACCTTCACCATCGCCGACGGCGACGGGCTGGAGACCGCCCGGACCAGCCGCCCGCTCGCCCCCGGCGTCGAACTCGGCTCGTACGACCGGCTGGAGTCGGACACCTGGCTCCGGGTCGACACGATCTCCGTCGACCTCACCCGGGGTACGCGGGTGGACTACCTCCACCCGGGCAAGGTCGCCGCCCGGCAGACGGTGTCCCGGATGGCCGCGGAGCACGACCCCGGACCCGGGCGGCGGACCGTCGCCGCCGTCAACGGGGACTTCTTCGACATCAACCAGACCGGTGCGCCCAGCGGCATCGCCCTGCACGACGGCCGGCTGGTCAACTCGCCCGCCCCCGGCCGCAACCGGGCCGTCGGCGTCGGCCCCGGGGACGCCGGCCGGGTCCTCCAGCTGTACTTCGAGGGCACCCTGACCCTTCCCGCGGGCACCCGCCCTCTCGCCGCCCTCAACGCGGCCGACGTCCCCGCGAACGGCGTCGGCGCGTACAACGCCCAGTGGGGCGAGGCGGACCGGGCCCTCACCGTGGACGGGGCGCGCCGCGCCGCCGAAGTCGCCGTCGCGGACGGCAAGGTGACCGCAGCGGCCGGCCCGCCCGGCAAGGGCCCGGTGCCGCCCGGTGCGACCGTGCTCGTCGGCCGGGACGCGGGCGCGGACGCGCTCACCGCGCTCGCCGTCGGCGACCCGGTCGGCTGGGAGTACCGCCCGCGCGCCGCGACCGGAGAGGTCCCGCGCACCGCGATCGGCGCGGGCGAACTCCTCGTGCTCGACGGCGAACCCGTCGACCACGAGGGCGGCGGCAACAACCCGGCCGCCCCCCGCACCGCGGTCGGCTTCTCCCGTGACGGCGCCGTCATGCGGATCCTCACCGTCGACGGCCGCCAGGCCGACAGCGGCGGCGTGACCCTCACCGAACTCGGCCTGATGATGCGGCGCGAGGGGGCCCACAACGCCGTCAACCTCGACGGCGGCGGTTCCTCCACCCTCGTCGCCCGCGAGCCGGGCAGCGACACGATGCGGGTGGAGAACAGCCCGTCCGACGGCACCGAACGGCCGGTACCCAACGGCCTGGCCCTCACCGCGCCCGACGGCAGCGGCGAGCTCAGGGGCTACCGGGTCGGGACCGCCATGGACCCCGGCGCCGCGCCCACCGCCGACCCGGTCCGGGGCGGTCACCCCGAACGGGTCTTCCCCGGCCTGACCCGCCGCCTCACCGCCGCCGGGTACGACGAGACCTACGGACCCGCCGAGGGGGCGCCACACTGGTACGCGAGGAACCCCCTGGCCGGACGGGCCGGCCCCGACGGGGTGTTCACCGCCCGGCACAGCGGCTCCACGGACGTCATCGCGCGGCGGGGGAGTGCCCGCGGAGTCATCCGGCTGACCGTCCTCGGCGAACTGGACCGCATCCGGCCCTCGGTACGGCGGGTGGGCCTGGCCGACGCGCAGGCGTCCGGGCGCTTCGGCGTCCTCGGCCTCGACGCGCACGGCACCAGCGCCCCCGTGGAACCCTCCGACGTCCGGCTCGACTACGACCGCTCCCTCTTCGACATCGCCCCGGACGCCGAGGGCTTCACCGTCCGGGCGCGCACCGCCGAGCCCGTGGCCGGCCGTGTCACGGCGACCGTGGCGGGCAGGAGCACGGTCGTCGCCGTCACCGTCGGGCTGGCCGCCCACCAGGTCGCCTCCTTCGACGACGCGGGCCGCTGGACCTTCACCGCCGCCCGTGCCTCCGGCTCGGTCGCGCCCACGGCCGACGGCCGTACCGGCACCGGCCTGGACATGGCCTACGACTTCACCCAGTCCACCGCCACCCGCGCCGCCTACGCCCATCCGCCGGCGCAGATCCCCGTCGACGGCCAGCCGCAGTCGTTCGGGCTCTGGGTCAAGGGCGACGGCAACGGCGCCTGGCCGACCCTGCACCTGAAGGACCAGGCGGGCTCCGACCAGCTGCTCCGGGGACCGTATGTGACCTGGACGGGGTGGCGGCACGTCGAGTTCGCGGTGCCCGCCGGCGTCTCGTACCCCCTGCGGGTCCACCGCGTCTACCTCGCCGAGACCGCCGCCACCCGCTCGTACCGGGGCCGGGTCGTCTTCGACGAGCTCACGGCGATGGTCCCGCCCCCGGTGGCGCTGCCCGCCGGGCCGGTCCACCGGGACCCGCTGGTCGGGACCGCCGCGAAGACCGCGAGCCGGGACTGGCGCTTCGCGGTCCTGTCCGACGCGCAGTTCGTGGCCCGCAGCCCCGACAGCCAGGCCGTCGCCCAGGCCCGCCGCACCCTGCGGGAGATCAGAGCGGCCCGGCCCGACTTCGTGGTGGTCAACGGCGACCTGGTCGACGAGGGGTCACCGGCCGACCTGGCGTTCGCCCGCACCGTCCTGGAGGAGGAACTCGGCGGCGGGCCGCCCTGGTACTACGTACCGGGCAACCACGAGGTGATGGGCGGCGGGATCGACGACTTCGTCGCGGAGTTCGGGCCGGCCCGGCGCACGTTCGACCACAAGGGCACCCGGTTCATCACCCTCGACACCTCCAGCCTCGGGCTGCGCGGCGGCGGCCTCGCTCAGATCAGGGAGCTGCGCGCGCAACTGGACGCGGCGGCCGCCGATCCGCGCGTCGGCTCCGTGCTGGTCGTCCAGCACGTGCCGCCCCGCGACCCCACACCGCAGCAGGGCAGCCGGCTCGCGGACCGCAAGGAGGCGGCGCTGCTGGAGGGCTGGCTGTCCGCCTTCCGCCTGTCGACGGGCAAGGGGGCGGCCTTCGTCGGAGCCCATGTCGGCACCTTCCACGCGGAGCGCGTCGACGGTGTCCCGTACCTGGTCAACGGCAACTCGGCGAAGACGCCGTCCACTCCGGCGGACGAGGGCGGATTCACCGGATGGTCGCTGGTCGGCGTCGACCGGGTGTCACCCGCCGAGCAGGCGGTGGCGCGGCACCTGCCGTGGACCGGCGGACCCGACTGGGTGACCGTCCAGGCCCGCGCGCACGTCGACGGGCTCACCCTCGACGCCCCCGCTTCGGTACCGGCCGGGACCGGGGCCCCCGTCACCGCCGTCGTCCGGCAGGGCCAGGGCCCGGGCGCCCGTGAGGTACCCGCCCGCTTCCCGGTGAGCACCGACTGGAGCGGGTCGCCCCACCTGTACGTCGGCGATCCCGCCCGCGCCAGACCATGGCACGTCGCGGCGTACGACCCGTCCACGGGCCGCCTCACCGGACTCCGCCCGGGGACGGCCGTACTCGCGGTGACGGTGAACGGGACGAGGACCGAGTCCCGGGTGACCGTGGCCGCCTCGCCGGCCTCGTACGCCTCGTCGGCTTCGCATGTCCCGCCGGCCTCGTATGCCTCGTCGGCTTCGCATGTCCCGCCGGCCTCGTATGCCTCGTCGGCTTCCTGCGTCTGGTCGGCCGAGTCGGCCTCGCACCCCCTGCGCGCCCCCTGCGCACGCCCGGGCGGCGGCCCGGGTGACGCGACCGCGACGGCTCCCCGGCCGGTGACACCGGCGGGGCTCGCCGGGCGCGGCGTCGAAGGGATCAGCGGGTCGGGATGACGTCCTGCACGGCGTCCCGCCCTGACGGCGGAACCGTCAGGGCGGTTTCGGTGAAGGGGTGTTGGTGCCCGCCCGGCGGGGCGGAGCGCCGGGCGCCTCGCGGCGGGACACCGTCCGAGGGGGTGCCCGGGCGGGACGTGGCGAGGCCCCGCCGGGCGGATGCGGGCGGGGTCTCGCGGCGGTGCGCAAGGGGGGAGGTGCACCGCGTATCCCCGGCGGGCGGTGCCGGGGATCCGCACAGTACGCGCCAACATGGCGGAAAAGGAACCCCCGTGCATCGGTCGGCACAAGGGATGACCGTACGGCTCGTGCGACGGACCCGGGGCGCCGCCCGCACTCCCCGGTGTCCGCCGGGCAGGCGAAGTGCCCGGCGCCCGCGCCTCGTCGACCCGGACGCCCGGACATCCCCGTGGCGCGGTGCGGCGGCATGGTGGCACAGCCCCGCGCCGTCCGGCTTCCGTCCGGCTTCCGCCCGGTCGCCGCCGCGCCGCTCACCGGCCTCTTTCGCCCATGGGGACCGCCGGACGCCGGGCGGTCGCCGCCGCCGTGGCCTCGGGCGCCGCGACGCGAGAGACCCGTGGCGACGGGAGGCTCCGGCACACCGGCCGCCGCTTCGGGTGACGACGTGATCGCTCGCGCCGTTGAGTAGGCTGCGGACGGTCGGGAACGGGAGACGACACGGAGCGGGAGGCGGAGACATGGCGCTGCGCCATGCGGTGCTCGCGGCCCTGCTGGACGGGGAGTCCAGCGGCTACCAGCTCGCCAAGGCCTTCGATCTCGGGGTGGCGAACTTCTGGCACGCGCTGCCGCAGCAGCTCTATCTGGAGCTCGCGAAACTGGAGAAGGCCGGCCTGGTCGAGGGCCGCCAGGTGGTCCAGCAAACCCGTCCGCCGAAGCGGCTGTTCACCATCACGGACGAGGGGCTGCGGGAACTGGCGCGCTTCGCGGAGACCTCGGCGAAACCGTCCTTCATCCGGGACGACCTCATGGTCAAGGTGCAGGCCGCGGACAGTGCGCCCGTGGCACCGGTGGTCGAGCAGCTCGACGAACGGGCCGCGATGGCCACCGCCAAGACCGACATCTTCGAGCGCTTCCTCCGGCGGCTGCGCGGCGACCTCGACGAGGAGACCTTCCTCGCCACGGCGGATCGCGTCGGGCCCTATCTGACCTGTCTGCGGGGTCTGCGCTTCGAGCAGGAGACGGCCGACTGGTGCGCACGGACGGCCGCGGTCCTCCGAGCGCGGCAGCACCGGCCCGCGGAGGGCGGCCCGCGGCGCCGGGACGCCTGACGGGCGTTCCGAGGTTCGTCGGGCCACCGGTCGACGAATCCCAGGGTCGGGCCGCCCTCGTGCCGACCCGCGCCGGGGACGACCCGACCCCGCTTCCGCCGTATCGCCGGACTCGCTGCGGGAGCCGCCGTACCGCCGCGGGAGCCTCCGTGTCGCCGCACCGTCTCGGGAGCCCTCGTACCGCCGCACCGCCGCACCGCCGGACTCGCCGCGGGAGCCTCCGTCCCGCCGAACCGCGTCCGCGAACCACCCCTCGGCGCCTGCTACCCGGCGGGACTCCCCGGCGTGCCGGTACGGGGCGGACGCTGCTCGGGGCCACCGGCCCCGGTCGCCGGTCCGGCCTGGTCCGGCCGCGGCCCGTGCTCCGCCGGCCCCACCTCCGCCCCGGCGGAGCCGAGCGGGCCCGGGGTCCCCGCCCCGTTGCCCCGGGGCGCACGGACCTGCGGCACCGACGGCCGGGGCGCGGGACCCGCGGGCGACGGGTGCCGGATCGCCGGGTCCTCGGGTGCCGGGTCCTGACCGGCCGGGGGCCCGGGCACCGGAGGAGGCCCGGCCGGGACACCGGTCGCGGAGACCTCCGCGGCCGGGCCGCAGGGCCGTTGCGCCCCCTGCGCGTACTGCGCCGCCTGGGTACGGAACATGGACGCGTACCGGCCGTCGGCGGCCATCAGCTCGTCGTGGGTGCCGTGCTCCACCAGCCGCCCCCGGTGGAGCACATGGATGGTGTCGGCGTGGCGCACCCCGGACATCCGGTGGGTCACCAGCACGATCGCGCGCCGCGGGCCGGCCAGCCGCCGGATGCGGTCGAACACGGCGATCTCCGCCTCGGGGTCGAGCGCGGACGTGGGCTCGTCGACGATCAGCAGGCCGTCCGCCCCGCAGCCCTCGGTACGGAAGTGCGTACGGGCCAGGCCGATCTTCTGCCACTCGCCGCCGGAGATCTCGGACGCTCCGCGGAACATCCGGGCCAGCAGCGTCCGCAGCCCGTGCGGAAGCCGCTCCACCAGCGCGCCGCCTCCCGCGAACCGCACCGCGCCCGCCAGGTCCTGCTCCTTTGAGGCGGCCCGTCCGGGGCGGCCGATACGGATGTTCATCCCCGCCGTCATCGGCCAGCGCTCGAAGTCCTGGGTGAGCAGCGCGACCCGGTCGAAGAGCTGGGCGCGGTCGAGGCGGGCCACGTCGACCCCCGCCCAGCGCACGCTGCCGCTGCCGGGCAGCAGCAGCCCGGCGAGAACCTTGATCAGCGTGCTCTTCCCCGAGCCGTTCTCCCCGACGACGGCCGTGACCGAGCCCATCGGAATCGTCAGCGACACCCCGTCCAGGGCCGGTTCCGCGCGGTCGGGATAGCGGTACGTGACGTCCTCCGCGCGGATCTCGTCCACCCGGGCGGGCACGTCGGCTCCGCCCTCGGGAATGGTGTGACGGGCGGCCTCCGCCAGGAAGCGGTCGTGGTCGTGGACGTACAGGGCCTCCTCGTGGAGCTGGTTGACGTTCATCACCAGCGCGCCGAGGTTCGCCGAGCCGGAGCGGACCGCGATCACCGCGGTGCCGGCGACCGCCAGCTCCATGTGCCCCGCCACGATCAGCCACCCCATGAACGCGTACGTCGCCACCATGGCGAGCCCCGACAGGCCCGCCGCCACGAGTTCGGTCAGCGCCTTGTCCGTCGCCAGGCGCTTCTGCTCCCGCTCCGCGCTCTCCGCCATGTCCCGGTAGCGGTCCAGCAGGAAGTCGCCCACCCCGTGCACCCGGACCTCCTGCGCCGCGCTGCGCGAGGTGAGCAGGGAGCCGAGCAGCCGGCCCGCCCGGACGTGCTCCACCCACACCATCACCGACACGTACCGCTCCTGGGCCACCCGCATCGCGCCCCAGCCCCGCGGGGCGGCGATCAGCAGGAGCATCGGCAGCAGCGCGGGATGCAGGACCGTCAGCACACCGCCCGCGGCGACCAGCGAGATGGTCCCGTTCACCGCGGCCACGCTGACGCCGATCATCGCGCGGGCCGAAGCCGCGCCGTACTGGGCGACGTCGATGAGCCGGCGGAACTCCGGGTCCTCGATCGCCTCCATCTCCACCGCCGCTGCCGCCGCCAGGTACTCCGTCGTCGCCAGCCGCTCCACCAGCGGCTCCAGCCGGCCCGCCCGGGACGTGGACCAGCACGCGAGCCCCGCGTTGACGACACCGACCACGCCCACGGCGACCAGTGCCGGCAGCGCCGCGTACAGCCGGTCGGTCGGCGTGCCGCCGCCGAGCAGGGCGTGCATCACCGCGTTCACCGCGAGCAGACCCACGGCCGCGGCGACACCCTGCCCGATCTCACTGACCGCCACGGCGACCAGTGCCGGGCGGTCCGCGCGCCAGGCCCTGCGCAGCGTCCCGCCGACCAGCCGCGGCATCGCCCGCACCGCGCTGAGCATCGACAGCTCCAGCCGTGCCCGCTCGTGCTCCGCCCAGCCCATGTCGTACCGCAGCGGCCCGCCGAACAGCTCCCGCTCGCTCTCGGACACCGCGGCCCCGGCCGCCCTCACCCGTCCGAACACCCTCATGGCGCCCCCTCCCGTGAGGCCATGGATACCCCGGTTGAACGGCGGCGCGCCGGGCCGCGTATAGACGGTGGGGCCAAGGGCGCTTCCTGGGCCCCGCACACCTGGTGACACCGTGTCGATACGACCTTGGGGCCGCGGATGAGGCACGCACGACGGAACCTTCAGCGGATCGCCCGGCTGGCGGCGGTCGGCGGGCTGGTCTGCGGCTCGCTGATGGTCTCCGACGCCATGGCGGGGGAGAACCGGGCGCCGGGGACGGGCACGGCCCCCGCCGCACCGGCCGCCGCACCGGGTGGCGGGGTGGTCGAACGGCTCGGGACGTCCCGGACCGCGGGGAGCTGGATCGGTGACGACGGCCGCCCCGTGGTCGCCGTGACCGACCAGGGGGCCGCGGCCGAGGTGCGCAGGGCCGGCGCGAACCCCAAGGTGGTGAGCCACAGCGCGGACGAACTCCGCTCGGCCACCGAGACCCTGCGTGGCGCCCCGCGGGTGCCGGGCACGGCGTGGGCGGTGAACTACCGCACCAACGAGGTCGTGGTGCGCGCCGACCGCACCGTCTCCGCCTCCGACTGGTCGCGGCTCACCGAACTCGCCGAGGACATCGGCGGCTTCGTCCGGATGGAACGCAGCCAGGGCACCTTCACCACCCGGCTGAACGGTGCCGCACCGATGTTCGGTGGGGCCAGCCGGTGCTCCGCCGGCTTCAACGTCACCGACGGGCAGCAGTCGTTCGTCCTCACGGCCGGCCACTGCGGGCCCGTCGGGACGACCTGGTTCGGCGACCGCGGGCGGAACGACCGGGTCGGCAGCACGGTCGCCGGCAGCTTCCCGGGCGGCGACTACTCCCTGGTGCGCTACGACGAGGGCGCCGCGCCCGACCCGGCCGCCGCCGGCATCGTGGCCATCGGAGAGGACCGGGGGGTACGGATCGTCGGGGCGGCCGACCCCGCGGTAGGCCAGGAGGTGTTCCGCAGCGGCAGCACCACCGGGCTGCGATCCGGGCGGGTGACCGCGCTCAACGCGACCGTCAACTACCCCGAGGGTACCGTCGGCGGGCTGATCGAGACGACCGTCTGCGCCGAGGCCGGGGACAGCGGCGGCCCGCTGTTCGCCCAGGGCATCGCGCTCGGCGTCACCTCGGGCGGCACCGGTGACTGCGACAGCGGCGGCACCACCTACTTCCAGCCGGTCACCAGCGCCATGGCGTCGCTCGGGGTGGCGCTCAGCGGGCAGCCGCCCGCCCCGCCGGGCGGTGCTGACGGACAGCCCGCGGCTCCGGCGGACCCGTCGGCGCCCGCCGCCGGCGGCACGGCGCCGGGGGCGGGTACGGGGGGCGGTGCCGCGCCGCCGTGGGGCGGTACGTCCGGCCCCGGGATCGTCACCGACATCGCCGCCGGGCTCGGGCCGCTCGGTGCGGTCGCCCCCGGCGTCGGCGTCATCGGCGCGAGCCTGGTCCTGCTGGTCGTCAGCCGCTGGATCCAGACGGCCCAGGGCCGCCGGAACTACCGGGAGTACTACTCGCAGACCTGGGCCTGAGGGGGCGGCGGCCCCGGGCCGATCCGGGGCCGGTGGCCGTCAGGCGCCACCGGGTCCGTGTGAGGGGCATCACATGTCGAGGGCGCTTCATCGGTGACGGCGCCGGCGGGTACCGTCCCGCCATGACGGACGATCTTGCGTATGCGGGCGTCGCCGGGCAGGCCGCGGCCGTCCGCTCCGGTGAGGTGTCGGCTCGGGAGCTCACCGGACTGCTGCTCGCCCGCATCGAACGCTACGACGGCACCCTCAACGCCTTCACCGCCGTCATGGCCGAGGAGGCCCTGGCCGAAGCCGCCCGCAGGGACGCCGCCGCCCCAAAGGAGCGGGGCCCGCTGCACGGCGTACCGGTGGCGGTCAAGGAGGAGAACGACGTCGAAGGCCGGGTGACGACCTTCGGCACCGCCGCCAACACCCGCCCCGCGACCGCGGATTCGGAGGTGGTGCGCCGGCTGCGCGACGCGGGCGCGGTCATCGTCGGGAAGACGAACATGCCCGAGTTCGGCCTCTTCCCGTTCACCGAGTCGTCGGCGCACGGGAACACCCGCAACCCCTGGTCCCCGGACCGCTCGCCCGGCGGCTCCAGCGGCGGCTCGGCGGCCGCGGTCGCGGCCGGGCTGGTCCCGGCCGCCATCGGCGGCGACGGCGGCGGCTCCCTCCGCATCCCGGCCGCCTGCTGCGGCCTGTTCGGCCTGAAGCCCACCCGCGGCCGGGTGAGCACCGCGCCGCATCCGCACCTGTGGTGGGGGCTCGGGGCACTCGGTCCGCTGACCCGCTCGGTGCCGGACTGCGCCCTCGTCCACGACGCGATCCGCGGTTCCCTGCCCGGGGACATGTTCCGCGCCGGGACCCCTGCCGGCTCCTTCACGGCGGCCGCGGCCGCCGAACCGCCCCGGCTGCGGATCGGCTGGTCCACCCGGCCCGCCGCGCGGGGCGTGCGGCCCGCGCCGGAGGTCGTCGGGGCCGTGACCCGGACGGCCGCCCTGCTGGCCGAACTCGGCCACCACGTCCGGGAGGTCGACCCCCGCTACCCCGACCCCACCGCCGCGTTCGTGCCGCAGTTCTTCGCCGGACTGCGCACCGAGGCGTTCGCCGTGGACGACTACGCCCGGCTGGAGCGGCGCACCCGGGAGACCGTCCGCCTCGGAGCCTGGGTCCGGCCCGCCGTCACCCGCTGGGCGATGGCCCGGGGGGAGGAGGTGGCCGTCCGGGCGAACCGCGTGTTCGACCGGGTCGACGTGCTGCTCACTCCGACGATCGCCGGCCTCCCGCCCACGGGCGGAAGGCTGGAGGGCACCGGCACGGTGCGAGCGGCCCTGCGGGCCATGCCGATGATCGCGTACTGCGCGCTGTGGAACGTCACCGGCAACCCCGCGGCCTCGGTCCCGGCCGGGTTCACGGCGGGCGGACTGCCCCTCGCCGTACAGCTGGTGGGCCGCCGTGACGACGAGACGACACTGCTGTCCCTGGCCGCCGAGCTGGAGAGGGCCCGCCCCTGGGCCGGCCGCAGACCGCTGCCGGCCTGAGCCGGGGAGCCGCGGCGGGGTACGGGAAGCCGGCGACGCACGGGGAGCGGGGCCCTCAGGCGAGGGACTGTTCGGCCCAGATGGTCTTGCCGTCCTCCGTGTAGCGCGTGCCCCAGCGCTCGGAGCACTGCGCCACCAGCAGCAGGCCCCGGCCGCCCTCGTCGGTCGTACGGGCATGGCGCAGCCGGGGCGAGGTGCTGCTGCCGTCGGACACCTCGCAGGTCAGGACGTGGTCGCGGATCAGGCGCAGCCGTACCGGCGCACCCGCGTACCGGATCGCGTTGGTGACCAGCTCGCTCGCGATCAGCTCGGTGGCGAACGCGGCGTCGTCGAGCGCCCATGCGGACAGCTGACGGGTGACCAGGGAGCGCGCGGTGGAGACGACGGCCGGATCGCTCGGCAGGTCCCAGCTCGCGACCCGGCCCGGGCCCAGCGCGTGCGTACGCGCCACGAGCAGGGCCGCGTCCTGCCCGGGCCGGGCGGGCATCAGCGCCTCCAGCAGCATCCGGCCCGTCTCCCGTACGGAGCCCGGGGCCCGCGCGAGCGTGCCCAGCAGCCGTGACCTGGCCGGCTCCGCGGCGTCACCGCCCTCCTCCGCGGCCTGGCCCTCCTCCGCGGCCTGGCCCGCTCCGGACGGGTCCGCTCCGGCCCGGTCCGCGGAGTCCTCGGCTGCGCCGCCCGCGCCGGCGTGCAGCAGACCCGGCGTGTAGAGCACGAGCACCGCGTTCTCCGGCAGGTCGACCTCCGTCCTGCGGAACGCCGCCCCGGGGCGGCCGAGCGGGGCGGCCGCCGGGACGTCGAGGACCCTGACCGTGCCGTCCGGCTGCGCCACGGCCGGAGCGGGATGGCCGGCGCTCGCGACGGCACAGCGCTGCGAGATCGGGTCGTAGGTGAGATACAGACAGGTGCACCCGGTCTCCGTGCCCGTGGCCGGGGGCCTCGTCTCCCCGCCCGCGGCCGGGGTCCCGGCCGCCTCCTCAGTGGCCGGAGCTCCGGTCCGCCCGCCGGTGACCGGGGCTCCGCCCGGCGGAGCGGGGGGCTCCGTGCCGCGGTCGTACCGCCGTCCGCCGAGGGGCTCCTCCGGGCCGTCACCACCGCCGAGGCGCCGTACCAGGTCGTCCATGCGGGCGAGCAGTTCCTCGGGATCCAGGTCCAGATCCGACAGGGTGTGCACCGCCGCCCGGAGCCGTCCCATGGCGGCGGCGGTGGCGACGCCGCGTCCGGGGACGCTCCCGGCCACGAGCGCGACCCGCGCCCCCGACAGCGGGACGACGTCGACCCAGTCGCCGCCGGTACCCGCGTGCACGTACTCGTGGGCCACCTCCACCCCGTGATGGTGCGGCAGCTCCCCGGGCAGCAGGGTGCGCTGCAGGGCCAGCAGCGTGTTGCGCTCCCGCAGGTACCGGCGCGTGTTGTCCAGACACACCGCCGTGCGCCCGGCGAGCTCCGTCGCGAGGGTCAGATCGTCGTCGCGGAACGGCCCCTGCGCACCCCAGCGGTAGAAGGTGGCGACGCCGAGGACCCGGCCCTGGGCGACGAGCGGTACGACCATCAGCGAGTGGACCCTGTCCTGGAGGATCCGCGAACCGCGTGCCGGGTCCTGGAGCACCCACGCGCTGTCGGCCTCCACCGAGCCGACCAGCCGCGGCCGGAGATCGGTGAGCGCGTCGAGGGAAGGGGCGGCGGGTGGAAAGGTGCTGACCTCACCCTCCGCGTACACACCCGCCGGTTCCGCCGGGCCGCTCGCCAGGGAGGCCGCCCGGCGCAGTACCGCCCCGGGGCGCACCGGCCCGGGGAAGAGCTCCTCGCCGGCGAGCACCTCCTCGAGGACCTCGACGGCCATGCTGTCGGCGAGCCGTGGCACCGTCACCTCGGCCAACTCCTGGGCCGTGCGCGTGACCTCGAGGCTCGTCCCGATCCGGGCCCCGCCCTCGGCGAGCAGCTTCAGTCGCTCCTGTGCCCGGTGGCGCTCGGTGACGTCGACCGCGGCGTCGGCGACCCCGAGGACGCGGCCTTCGGCGTCCTCCAGCCGGAAGGAGGAGGTCGAGTACACATGCTCGTGGCCCGGGTCGCCGGGCGGCCTGCCGTGCTTCTCCCAGCCGATGACGGGGCGGCCGGTGCGCAGCACCTGGCCCATCACCTGCTCGGTGAGGTCCGCGCTGAACTCGGGCCACACCTCCCCGGGCCGCTTTCCCAGGACGGCCTCGACGGCCACGCCCTGCATGCCCTCCGCCGCCGGGTTGACACGGATGAGGCGGAGCTGGGGGTCGACGACGAACAGTCCCACCGGTGAGCGGGTGAACAGCGCCTCCAGCAGTGCCCTGTCGAGCTCGCTGTCGGGTGCCGGTCCCGCCGTGGCGGGACCGAGCAGTACCTCCCAGCCAGCGTCGGGCCCGCCGGCCGCCGAGGGGCGGATGCCGACGCGGCAGGCGAGCAGTGCGCCGTCGCTGTGCCGCAGCAGCACGGAGCCGGCGTCCGCTGCCGACACGGAGCCGGCGTCCGCCGCCGAGGCGGAACCGGCGTACTCCGCCGACGCGGCCCGGGGGTGGGGTTCCGCGTCGGGACGGCGGTCCCCGCCCGAACCGGGGCCAAGGCCCGGGTCCGGGCCGGAGCCGGCGGCCGTGGTGGGTCCGGTTCCGGCGGGCGGGGGCGCGGCGGCCGCCGGGGGCCATCCCAGGGCGGCCGCCTCGTGCGCCGTGGCCAGCAGCTCGACGGCGGGTCGGCCGAGGACCCGGTCCGCCGGGTAGCCGAGCAGTCGCTGGGCCGACGAGCTCCATCCGGTCACCACGCCCCGCGCGTCCACCACGACCTTGGCCCAGCCGCCCGCCACGGCGGGCTCGCGCCCGTCACTGCTCCGGGTGACGCCGCCTGTGCCCATCGCAACCAGCCTCGCCTGAGTCGGAGCGACTCCGCTTCCGGTCTCCGCCACCGCCACCGCCACCGGTCTCCGCTACCGCTACCGCCACCGGTCTCCGCTACCGCTCCAGGTCTCCGCTTCCGGCTTCCGCCTGTGGTTTCCGCTTCCGGTCCCTGCTCCCAGTCTCTCCCACGCCGGGGAGGCCACCACTGGGGACGGCGCGGTCACACGGCGGCTCCCCGCCGGGGCGGGGAGCCGCCTTCCGGCCGTCGCGCGACGGCCGTGCCACCGCCGTGCGCCGCGCACCGGACGGCCCCGCGCGAGCGGGTCCGGCACCCCCGGAAGAGACGATTCCGGAAGTGTTGTCGTGGGCACGTAGAGGGGATGACCGAACCAGCCCTGCGGCTTCCCGCGCCGCCGCCGCCCGCCCGCTCCCGTCGCGCCCTGCTCGCGGGCTCCGTCGGCAACTTCGTCGAGTGGTACGAGTTCGGCGTGTACGGCTACTTCGCCACCGTCATCGCGGCCAACTTCTTCACGCCCGAGGGCGGCAGCGACGTCGAGGCCCTCGTCAGGACCTACGCCTCCTTCGCGCTGGCGTTCTTCTTCCGGCCGGTCGGAGCCGTGCTCTTCGGCCGGCTCGGCGACCGCATCGGCCGGCGCCCCACACTGATCCTGGTCATCGGCCTGATGACGCTCGCCACCACGATGATCGGGCTGCTGCCCACCTACGCCACCGTCGGCGCTGCGGCGCCCTGGCTGCTCACCCTGCTGCGGGTGCTCCAGGGCCTGTCCGCGGGCGGTGAGTTCGGCGGCGCCGTCTCCCTGATGACGGAGTTCGCCCCGCCCGGCAGGCGAGGTCTCTACGGCTCCTGGCAGTCCTTCACCGTCGCCCTCGGCCTGCTCGGCGGCGCCGGCGCGGCCGCGCTGCTGGCCACCGTGCTCTCCGAGGCCGCGCTGAACGACTGGGGCTGGCGGATCCCGTTCCTGCTGACGCTGCCGCTCGGCCTCGTCGCCCTGTGGCTGCGGCTGCGGCTGGAGGAGACGCCCAGCTTCCGCCGCGCCGAGGCGGCGGACCCCGCAACTCCGCCACCGGGCAGGGGAGAAGTGGCGCGGGCGATCGTGCTGGGCGCAACCCGCATCATGGGCTGGGCGGCGGCGGGATACACCTTCCTCGTCGTCCTCCCCTCCTACCTGCAGTCGGCCCTCGGTGCCTCGTTCCGCGAGGCGCTGCTCGCCACGGTCCTCGCCAACCTCGGCTTCGCCGCCTCGATCATTCCCGCGGGGCTCCTCAGCGACCGCCTCGGGCGCCGGACCGTCATGCTCTCCGGCGCGGGCCTGGTGGTGCTGCTGGCCCTGCCGCTGATCGACCTGCTCCAGGACACCGGGGCCCCGGCGGCGGCGAAGGGCGCGGCGGTGCTGGTCGCGGGCGCCGTCGTCGGGCTCATGGCCGGCCCGGGCCCGGCCATGCTGGCCGAGATGTTCCCGACCAGGGTCCGCTGCACCGGACTGGGGGTGGCGTACGCGCTGTCCAACGCGGTGTTCTCCGGCTGCGCCGGGCTCATCGTCACCGAGCTCGTCGCACGCACCGGCGACACCGACATCCCGGCCTACTACGCGGCGGGCGCCTGCGCCGTCAGCGTCCTCGCCCTGCTGACCCTGCGCGGCGACGACCACCGGAGGCCGCTGCGATGAGGGTCGTCGGACTGATGTCGGGCACGTCGTACGACGCCATCGACGCGGCCGCCGCCGATCTCACGGTCGAGGACGGCACGCTGGTCCTCACGCCACTGGGCATGGTGAGCGAGCCGTACGACGACGACCTGAGGGCACTGCTCGCCGGTGCCCTGCCGCCGGCCACGACGACCCTGGCGGACGTGTGCCGGCTGGACACGCTCGTCGGCCGGGCCTTCGCGGACGTCGCCGTACACGCCGACCGCGAACTCTGCGGCGGAGCGGCGGAACTGGTCGCCTCGCACGGCCAGACCGTCTTCCACTGGGCGGGGGACGACCGGGTGCACGGCACCCTGCAGATCGGCGAGCCGGCGTGGATCGCCGAGGCCACCGGCCGCACCGTGGTGTCCGGGTTCCGCACCAGGGACGTCGCGGCCGGCGGCCAGGGCGCCCCGCTGGTGAGCCTCGTCGACCTGATGTGGCTGCGCGGGCGCCCGGGCGTGCCCGCCGCACTCAACATCGGCGGCATCGCCAATGTGACCGTCCTGCCCCGCGGCGGGCGGCCGGTCGCCTTCGACACCGGGCCGGGCAACGCGCTCATCGACGCCGCGGCGCACGATCTGACGGGCGGACGGCTCGCCTACGACGCGGGCGGGGCGCTCGCGGGCGCCGGCCGCGTCCACGAGCCGCTGCTGCGCAGGCTGCTCGACGAGCCCTACTACCGCCGGCCCGCCCCCAGGACCACCGGCAAGGAGCTCTTCCACCGCGGATACCTGCGCGCCGCGCTGGAGGGCTTCGGAGGACTCCCGGCCGAGGACGTGGTCGCCACCGTCACCCGGCTGACCGCGCGGACCGTCGCCGACGCGGTCCGGCCACTGGGTGCGACCGAGCTGATCGCCTCCGGCGGAGGCACCCGCAACCCCGTACTGACGGCCATGCTCCGGGACGAGCTGGCAGGGGTCGCCCTGCGGACCTCCGACGAACTCGGCCTGCCGTCGTCCGCGAAGGAGGCCTGCGCCTTCGCCGTCCTCGGCTACCTCACCCTGCACGGACTGCCCGGCAACGCGCCGTCGTGCACCGGGGCGCTCGGGCCGCGGGTCCTCGGCTCGATCACCCCGGGGAGCCGCCCCCTCCGGCTGCCCCCGGCGCCCGCGGCGGCGCCCGCCTCGCTGGTGGTGCGGGCCCGGCCGGACCGCAGCCCGCCGCCCGGGGAGCACACGGGCGCACTTCCGGCGGCCGGGCGGCGATAGCCGCGTATGTGCACTGGCCCGGGCCGCCGGGGGATGGAAAGCTTGCGGCCCACAGACTGTCGCCGCTCACGACGGGTGGAGGCCCCACGGGTGGAGGACCCATGACGACTCTCCGACGACTGGTGGTCCTCAGGCACGCCAAGTCCGCCCGGCCGCCCGGCGTGGCCGACGCCGAGCGGCCACTGGCCGACCGCGGGCTGCGCGACGCCCCCGCCGCGGGCCGCTGGCTGCGGGACGCAGGCTGCGTCCCGGACCTCGTGGTGTGCTCGACCGCCGTCCGGGCCCGCGAGACCTGGGACCTCGCGGCCGGGGAGCTCCCCTCCGGCCCTGCGGTCCGCCATGACCCGCGGCTCTACGGCGCGGACGCCGAGGACCTGCTCGCCGTGGTGCGGGAAACCCCGGACGAGGTGGCGACCCTGCTGCTCGTCGGCCACAATCCGGCGCTCGAGGAGTTCGTGCTGCTGCTGGCGTCGGAGGGACTCGGCGACACCCTCCAGCGGGTCGAGGAGAAGTTCCCGACCTCGGCCATCGCGGTACTGACCCAGCAGACGTCCTGGCCGGAGGCCGCCCCCGGGGGCTCGCTGCTCACCGACGTCGCCGTACCGCGCGGCACGGAGGGCTGACCGGGGGTACGCACCCCACCGCCCGGCTCGGCGACCCGGACCGCGCGGCGGGCGGGCGCCGTATCCCGGACCGTGCGGGCGCCGCACCGCGAGGCGGGCCGCCGCGCCTGCTCCCGTAGTGCGCCCGGCCCCTCCCCGTCGTACGCCGGACCTGCTCCCGTAGTGCGCCGGGCCTGCGCCTTACGTACGACGGCGTGCGCCTGATGCGCTCCGGGAGCGCTCCCTGCCTGTGCCCGACATGCTCCGGGAGCGCTCCCTGCCTGTGCCCGACATGCTCCGGGAGCGCTCCCTGCCTGTGCGACACGCTCCGGGCCCCGCTCCCGCCGTGCCCGGGACGTACGCCGGAGCAGCGCCCGATCCGCGCCTACCGGCCGCGCCTACCGGCCGCGCCTACCGGCCGCGCCTGCCGGCCGGACACCGCCGGGTGGGCACCGCCGTGCCGGGCACCGCCCGGGCGGCCGTCGTCCGCCGCCGGGCCACGTGCGGTACCCCGGGCGGCCCAACCCCCGCGCTGCGACTCGGCCGGACCCGGCACGGGCCCCTACGGTGTGCCATCGGAAAGGGCCGGTGAGACATGGCGGCATCGGGGGCGTCAGGGGCATCAGGGGCGTCAGGGGCATCGGGACGGCAGGGCCCGGACGAGGCGGCTCCGCGGGCGCCGGCCGGTGCCCCGAAGGCGGGCGCGACCGCGGCGGCCCGGCTCAAGGAGCGCATCTACGCGACCATCACGCTCACGGCCGTCGTGGTCGCCCTGTCCGAGACGGCGCACCCCGAGCACCTGGAGTCCGCCCTCACGGTGGCCGTGACCGCGCTCGGGGTCTGGCTGGCGACCCTCGTCGCCGACGAGCAGGCGCACCGGGCGCTGACGGGGCGCGGCGCGACCCTCCGGGAGGTCCGTGCCGCGCTGTACGTCTCCAGCCCGCTGCTGCTCTCCGCCGTGGGGCCGCTCGTCCTGATCGGCGTCTCGGCGCTGGGAGTGCTGGAGCTGCAGGCGGCCCTGCTGCTGAGCGCGGCGGTCGCGGCGGCCACCCTGTTCGTGTGGGGCTGGCGGACCGGGCTGCGGATGGGGAACGGACCGCTGAGCGCCGTGGTCTCCGGGCTCGTCGACACCCTCATCGGGGTGAGCGTGATCGCGGTGAAACTGCTCGTGGGCCACTGACGACGTATCGCGCGGCCAGGGACCGCAAGGCCCGCAAGGCCCGCGAGGCCCGCGCGGCCAGGGACCGCGAGGCACCGGAGGCGGCCCCGGCGGTGCGCACACCGGACATCCCGCCCTTGTCGGGCGGTGGACGCGGCACCGAGTGCCAAATCAGCGAGCAAGGTCACAGCCGTCTCCTATCCTGCTCATCCGTAACCCTGCCCTAGCATCCGAGCATGACGGTTCTGCCTGATGACGGGCTCACGCTCGCCTCCGAGTTCCCCGACGCCACCCATGAGCAGTGGCAGCGCCTCGTCGAGGGTGTGCTGCGCAAATCGGGCAAGGACGTGCCGGGTTCGGCGGCGGAAGAGGCGCTGGCGACAGCCCTGGACGACGGGCTCGTGGCGAGCCCCCTCTACACCGCGCGGGACACCGCGCCCGACGCCGGCTACCCCGGCTTCGCGCCGTATCTGCGCGGCGGCCGGCCGGTCGGCGGCTGGGACGTGCGCCAGCGCCACGGGCGTCCGGAGGCCGACCGCACCAACGAGGCGGTCCTCGCGGACCTCGAGAACGGCGTCACCTCGCTCTGGCTCACCGTCGGGGACGCCGGCGTGCCCGTCACGGGCCTCGCCCGGGCCCTCGACGGCGTCTACCTCGACCTCGCCCCGGTCGTCCTCGACGCCGGCCCGGACACCGCGGCCGCCGCCGGCGAGCTGCTGCGGCTCTACGAGGAGCGGGGCGTCCCCCGCGAGGAGGCGCGGGGCAACCTCGGCGCCGACCCGCTGGGCGTGTCCGCCCGCACCGGGCAACCCGTGGACGCCGAGGCGGCGGTGGAACTCGCCCGCCGCACCCACGACCGGTACCCGGCGCTGCGCGCGCTGACCGTCGACGCGCTGCCCTACCACGAGGCCGGGGCCTCCGCCGGGCAGGAGCTGGGCGCGTCGATCGCGACCGGCGTCGCCTACCTCCGGGCCCTCACCGCCGCCGGACTGGCGACCGGGGACGCCCTGCGCCAGCTGGAGTTCCGCTACGCCGCGACCGCCGACCAGTTCCTCACCATCGCCAAACTGCGCGCCGCCCGCCGGCTGTGGGCGCGCGTCGCGGAGGCGTCCGGCGCCGCCGGGGACGCGGGTGCCGCCCAGCGGCAGCACGCCGTGACCTCGCCGGTGATGATGACCCGCCGCGACCCGTACGTGAACATGCTGCGCACCACCATCGCCTGCCTCGGCGCGGGCGTCGGCGGCGCGGACGCCGTGACCGTCCTGCCCTTCGACCACGAACTCGGCCTGCCGGACGCCTTCGCCCGCCGCATCGCCCGCAACACCTCCTCCATCCTGCTGGAGGAGTCGCACCTCGGCCGGGTCGCCGACCCCGCGGGCGGCTCCTGGTACGTCGAGCGGCTCACCGACGAACTCGCCCACGCCGCCTGGGCGTTCTTCCAGGAACTGGAGCGCGCCGGGGGTCAGGGCGAAGCCCTGCGCTCCGGCCTGGTCGGCGAGCGCATCGCCGCCACCTGGGCGGAGCGCAAGCGCGGGCTCGCCAAGCGCCGTGAACCCGTCACCGGTGTCAGCGAGTTCCCCTTCCTCGCCGAGAAGCCCGTCGAGCGCGAGCCCGCCCCCGGCGTGCCCCGCCCCGAGGGCGGGCTGCCCCGGGTGCGCCGCGACGAGGACTACGAGGCCCTGCGCGCCCGCTCCGACGCCCACCTGGCCGCGACCGGCGCCCGCCCCCGCGTGTTCCTCGCCGCGCTCGGCCCCGCCTCCGCGCACACCGCACGGGTCGCGTTCGCCTCGAACCTGTTCCAGGCCGGCGGCGTCGAACCGGTCCACGACCCGGTGACGGTCGACGCCGCCACCGCCGCGGCAGCCTTCGCCCGCAGCGGCGCCTCGGTCGCCTGCCTCTGCTCCAGCGACACGCTGTACGAGGAGCAGGCCGAGGAGGTCGCCGAGGCCCTCAGGTCCGCCGGTGCCCGTCAGGTCTTCCTCGCCGGCCGGCCCGGCGAGCACACCGGCGTCGACGCCTACGTCTTCACGGGCTGCGACGCCGTCGGCGTGCTGTCCTCCGTTCTCGACCGCATGGGAGTGGCCCCGTGAATGGCTCCGTGCCGCAGATCCCCGACTTCTCCGAGGTCGCCCTCGGCCCGGGCACCCCGGCCGCCGGGGCCACCGAGGAGCAGTGGCGCGCCGCCGTCAAGGAGCGCACCGGCAGCAGCGCCGACGACCTGGTCTGGGAGACACCGGAGGGCATCGGCGTCAAGCCGCTCTACACCGGCCGCGACCTGGAGGGCCTGGACTTCCTCGGCACGTACCCGGGCGTGGCGCCGTACCTGCGCGGCCCGTACCCCACCATGTACGTCAACCAGCCGTGGACGATCCGCCAGTACGCGGGCTTCTCCACCGCCGAGGAGTCCAACGCCTTCTACCGGCGCAACCTCGCCGCCGGCCAGAAGGGCCTGTCGGTCGCCTTCGACCTGCCCACGCACCGCGGCTACGACAGCGACCACCCGCGCGTCACCGGCGACGTCGGCATGGCGGGCGTCGCCATCGACTCGATCTACGACATGCGGCAGCTCTTCGACGGCATCCCGCTGGACCGGATGACGGTGTCGATGACGATGAACGGCGCCGTGCTGCCGGTCCTCGCGCTCTACATCGTGGCGGCGGAGGAGCAGGGCGTACCGCCCGAGAAGCTGGCGGGGACCATCCAGAACGACATCCTCAAGGAGTTCATGGTCCGCAACACCTACATCTACCCGCCGCGCCCCTCGATGCGGATCATCTCCGACATCTTCGCGTACACCTCGCAGCGGATGCCGCGGTACAACTCCATCTCCATCTCCGGCTACCACATCCAGGAGGCCGGTGCGACGGCCGACCTGGAGCTGGCGTACACCCTCGCCGACGGGGTGGAGTACCTGCGCGCCGGACGGGACGCGGGTCTCGACGTGGACGCCTTCGCGCCGCGCCTGTCCTTCTTCTGGGCGATCGGCATGAACTTCTTCATGGAGGTCGCCAAGCTGCGCGCGGCGCGGCTGCTGTGGGCCAAACTGGTCAAGCAGTTCGACCCGAAGAACGCCAAGTCGCTGTCGCTGCGCACGCATTCGCAGACCTCCGGCTGGTCCCTCACCGCGCAGGACGTCTTCAACAACGTCACCCGCACCTGCGTGGAGGCCATGGCGGCGACCCAGGGCCACACCCAGTCCCTGCACACCAACGCCCTCGACGAGGCACTGGCGCTGCCCACCGACTTCTCCGCCCGTATCGCCCGCAACACCCAGCTGGTGCTGCAGCAGGAGTCCGGCACCTGCCGGGTGATCGACCCCTGGGGCGGCAGCGCGTACGTCGAGAAGCTGACGTACGACCTCGCGCGCCGGGCCTGGCAGCACATCCGGGAGGTCGAGGCGGCCGGCGGCATGGCGCAGGCCATCGACGCCGGCATCCCCAAGCTGCGCGTGGAGGAGGCGGCGGCACGCACCCAGGCCCGGATCGACTCCGGGCGGCAGCCGGTCATCGGCGTCAACAAGTACCGCGTCGAGAGCGACGAGGCGATCGACGTCCTCAAGGTCGACAACTCCTCCGTGCGCGCACAGCAGATCGCCAAGCTGCGCCGGCTCCGCGAGGAGCGCGACGAGACCGCCTGCCGGGACGCGCTGCGCGCGCTGACCGAGGCCGCCGGACGGGCCTCCGGTGCCGGGCTCGACGGCAACCTGCTGGCGCTCGCAGTGAACGCGGCCCGGGCGAAGGCCACCGTCGGGGAGATCTCGGACGCCCTGGAGAAGGTGTACGGGCGGCACGCGGGCCAGATCCGTACCATCTCCGGCGTGTACCGCAACGAGGCAGGGGAGTCGCCGTCCGTGGAACGGACCAGGAGCCTGGTCGACCGCTTCGAGGAGGCGGAAGGCCGCCGTCCGCGCATCCTCGTCGCCAAGATGGGCCAGGACGGCCACGACCGCGGCCAGAAGGTGATCGCCTCGGCCTTCGCCGACCTGGGCTTCGACGTGGACGTCGGCCCGCTGTTCCAGACCCCGGCCGAGGTGGCCCGGCAGGCCGTGGAGGCGGACGTGCACGTCGTGGGCGTGTCGTCGCTCGCGGCCGGCCATCTCACCCTCGTCCCGGCGCTGCGCGAGCAGCTCGCCGAGGAGGGCCGCGAGGACATCATGATCGTCGTCGGCGGGGTGATCCCGCCGCAGGACGTGCCGACCCTGCTGGAGATGGGGGCGACGGCGGTCTTCCCGCCCGGCACGGTCATCCCCGACGCCGCCCACGACCTGGTCGAGCGCCTGGGCGCGGCGCTGGGCCACGACGGGCTGTAGCCGCGGATGGCCAGGGAAATCGACGTCGACGCGTACGCCAAGGGCGTGCTCGACGGGAAGCGGGCGGCCGTCGCCCGCGCCATCACGCTCGTCGAGTCCACCCGGCCCGACCACCGCGCCGCGGCCCAGCGGCTGCTGACCGAACTGCTGCCGCACAGCGGCGGCGCACGGCGGATCGGGGTCAGCGGAGTGCCGGGGGTGGGCAAGTCCACCTTCATCGACGCCTTCGGCACCATGCTGACCGGGATGGGGCACCGGGTCGCGGTGCTGGCCGTCGACCCGTCGTCCACCCGCACCGGCGGCTCCATCCTCGGCGACAAGACGAGGATGGAGCGGCTGGCCGTCGACCCCGCCGCCTTCGTCCGGCCGTCGCCGTCGGCCGGCACCCTGGGCGGGGTGGCCAAGGCCACCCGCGAGTCCATGGTGGTGATGGAGGCGGCCGGGTACGACGTGGTCCTGGTGGAGACCGTCGGCGTCGGCCAGTCCGAGACGGCCGTCGCCGGGATGGTCGACTCCTTCCTGCTGCTCACCCTCGCCCGGACCGGCGACCAGCTCCAGGGCATCAAGAAGGGCGTCCTGGAACTGGCGGACGTCCTGGCGGTCAACAAGGCCGACGGCCCGCACGAGCGCGACGCCCGCGCCGCGGCGCGGGAACTGGCCGGTGCACTGCGGCTGATGCGTCCCCACGGTCTCAGCTCCGCCGGGCCTGGGGACACCCCGTCGGCCGACGCCGCCTGGACCCCGCCGGTGCTGAGTTGCAGCGCGCGGGAGTCCAGTGGGCTGGACACGGTCTGGGACCGGCTGGAGCAGCACCGCGCCCTGCTCGACGCGGGCGGGCGCCTCGCCGCCAAACGCCGTGAGCAGCAGGTCGACTGGGCCTGGGCGATGGTGCGGGACGAACTCCTCGGCCGTCTCCGCTCCCATCCGGCGGTACGGGCCCTCGGCCCCGTCCTCGAACAGCAGGTCCGCGACGGCGAACTGACCGCGACCCTCGCGGCGGAACGCATCCTGGAGGCGTTCGCGCGGGAGGCGTGAGCGGGGCCGCACGCCGGTGCGCCGAGCGAAGGGGCGGGGGGCCGGTGTGCGCGGGTGACGGTGCGGCTGGGGCGTGAGGTGCGCGCGGGGTGTGCGGCGGGCACGGGTGTGCGTGCGCGGGGTGCGTTGAGCGCCGCGGTGTGCTGTGCGCGCGCGGGGCAGCCGCGGTGCGGATGCGGATGCGGATGCGGGTACGGATGCGGGTACGGGTACGGGTACGGGTACGGGTACGGATGCCGCCGCGGGTGCCGTGGCGCGGGTCCCACCCCGGGCACGCCCGTCCGGACCGGGCGAACACCGTCAGCGCGCCAGGGCCAGCATCACCAGCCGGCGCCACTTCAGCCGGGGCCGGGCGGGAGGGACACCGGGCCGGTGGCGGGGGACGCGGACCCGCAGGGCGCCGGGCCTGACGGTGCAGCGCACCGGGACGGGCATCGTCACCGCCTCCCCGTCCACGCCGACCCGGACCTCCGGCGCGTCTGCGTCGACGACGACCTCGCGGGCGGTGAGCGCCGTGAACCCGGGCGAGCGTTCGCCGCGCAGCAGCCCGGCGGCCTGGGCGGCGCTGTCGACGGTGACGCCCAGGACGCCCAGGACGCCGCGGTCGAGGCGGTCCCGGCGCGCGACCGAGGCCCGATCCCCGGCGCGGTAGGGGTTGTTGCTCACCAGGACCGCCTGCGGGGAGGACAGTGTCGTCCCCGCAGCCCGCACCGTGAGCCGCGGACCCGCGCGGTGTGTCAGCACGTCGGGGAACAGGTCCAGGGTGGTGCCGACCTTGTCGTCGCGGTACGCGTCGCTCTGCACGACCAGCGCATAGGCCCCGAACGAGGCGTTGTTGACGAAGACCCGGTCTCCGGCGGTGCCGAGGTCGACGGTGAGCTCGACCCCGTCGGTCAGGGCGTCCAGCGCCTTCGACGGGTCGTCGCGGTCGAGTCCCAGATCCAGGGCGAAGTGGTTGCGCGTGCCCGCCGGTACCACCATGAACGGCACGCCCCGCTCCGCCGCGACCCCCGCCACCAGCGCCTGCGTACCGTCACCGCCGGCCACCCCCAGCAGGTCGGCACCGGCCGCGACGGCTTCCCGTGCCACGGCCGCGACATCGCTCGGGTGGTCCGGGTCCAGCAGGAAGACCTCCGCCCCCGCCCGCTCGGCCTTCTCCTCCAGCCCGAAGCTGCGCACCTTTCCGCCACCGGAGCGCGGGTTCATGATCAGGAACGGTCGTGCGGGACGCCGTACCGCAACCCCCGGCCGGGCCTTGTGCCGGGCGTCCAGGGCGAGCGCCTCCCATCCGGCGGAGGCGGCCACCGCCCCGAGGGCGAGGCACAGCACCATGACCCACAGCACGCCTGATTGGACCTGCAGCCAGATCACGGTCAGCGGGGCGGCGAGCGCCAGCAGAACCGCCAGCACCCGTACGGCTCCCCGCCGGGTCAGCGCCCACCAGAGAGCAGCCGCCGTCACCGCCGTTCCGGCGAGTACCAGCAGCACCATCGCGACACCGCCGAGCCCGGAGGCCACCAGCAGCACCACGACGGCGGCCGCCGCGAGGACCGCCAGCCGCGCACTCCACCGCTGGGCCCGGACCGCCCGCGTCCTGCCGTCGTCGACCATGGCACCTCCGGTCCGTATCCCTTCCCGGCCCACCGGGTCCCTCCTCGTCCCACCGGGTCCCTCCTCGTCCCCCCGGTCGCTCCTCGTCTCCCAGGTCGCCCTCGTCCGTCGAGGCCGCTCCTCGTCCGGCCGGGTTCCTCCGGCAAGTCCCTGCTCGTCTCTCCTACCGCCATTGCACAACCGCACGGAGGGCGCCGCCTCTCCGACCGCCCCGCGGCCGCGTCCTTTGGGTACGAGGCGGGGTACGGGGCCGTCCGGTGGCGGCCCCGTACTCCCGCCCCGTGCGCGGGCCCGTTCACGGCCCCGAACGCCGCTCCGTACGCCGCCCCGTACGCCCGCCCCGTACGCCGCTCCGTACGGGGCCCGTTCACGGTCCGTCCGCTGCCGGGGACGGCGGCCGTTGGCGATCATGAAAGGGCGCTGGGATCATGAAGGCCGACGAACGGACGGCACGGCGGTGGAACCCATGGCCGAGGACGCCCAGCTGCACCCCAGCGGCGACCCGCTGCTGGCCGCGAAGTTCGCGGTACCCGCCGTACCGCCTGCCTTCGTGGCCCGGCAGCGCCTGCTGGACAGGCTCGCCGAGGGAGCCCGGGGGCCCCTCACGGTGATCACGGGGCCCGCGGGCGCGGGCAAGACCACCCTCGCCGCCTCCTGGCGCGAGGCGGACCTGGCGCCCGGCCCGGTGGTCTGGCTCACGGTGGAGAGCGACGACAACGCGCCGGGCGTGTTCTGGGCCTATGTCCTCGGCGCCTTCCGCTACCACCGGGTGCCCCTCCCGGACGGCGTCGGCAGCCCGTCGAGCGCCGACAACGTGGACCACTCGCTGATCGTGCGGCTGGCCGGCGCCCTCGCCCAGCTGCCCGAGCCGGTGGTGCTGGTCCTCGACGGGCTGGAACACGCCGGGGGCCACGGCATCGCCGCCGAGCTGGACTTCGTCCTCGCCCACGCCGGACCGTCCCTGCGGCTGGTCCTCATCGGGCGGGTCGATCCCGCGCTGCCCCTGCACCGCTACCGGGCCGAGGCGCGGGTCTGCGAGATCCGCGGGTCCGAACTGGCGTTCACCCCGCGGGAGACGGCGCAGCTGCTCCGCTGCCACGGTCTCACTCCCTCCCGCGAGAGCGTCGGCGTCCTCACCGAGCGCACCCAGGGCTGGGCCGCCGGGCTCCGGCTGTGCGCCCTGGCGATGCAGCGGGCCGAGGACGCCGAGCACTTCGCCCAGTCCTTCGCGGCCTCGCAGAACGCCGTCTCCGACTACCTCACGGCCGAGGTCCTGGCGGCCCAGCCGGCGGCCACACAGGACCTGCTCGTCCGCACCAGCATCCTCTCCCACGTCCACCCGGGGCTCGCCGACGCCCTCACCGGACGGGACGACGGCGCACGCATCCTCGGCGGGCTCGTCCGCGACAACGCCTTCGTGGAGCCGATCGGCGACACCTCCTGGTACCGCTGCCACCCGCTGTTCGCCGAGGTGCTCCGCGCCCATCTGCGCAGCCGCAGCCCGGCGCTCGCCGCGCCGCTGCACCGCGAGGCGGCATGCTGGCTCGGCGCGCACGACCGGCTGACCGACGCGATCGAGCACGCGGCCGCGGCGGACGACTGGCCGTACGCCGCCGGTCTGCTCGTCGACCGGCTCGCCACCGGACGCCTCCTCACCGGACCGGAAGGCCCACGCCTCGAACGACTGTTCAGCTCGATGCCGGACGGCCTGCCCGGCACCGCACCCGCCCTCGCCGCGGCCGCCTGCGCCCTCGCCCGCGGGGACGCCGCCGCCGGGCGCAAGCACCTCGCGGGCGCCCGCCCGGGCCGCGACGCCGCACCCGAGGTCCTGCTCACCCGGGCCCTGCTGGGACTCCTCACCGGCGCGGACACCGGGACCGGCAGCACGGCCCCCCGGACCCCCGCCCCCGCCGGGGGCGGCGACGGCCGGACGCCGCCCACGGAGGGATGGGACCCGGACCGCGGGACACCGGACCCGGACCGTGCGACGCCGGACCCGGACCGCGAGGTACGGGCGCTGATGGACCGGGTGGACCGAGCACTGCTCACCCGGCACCCCGAGATCGAGGCGCTCCGGCGGTACGGCCGGGGCCGCGCCCTCCTCGCCGCGGGGCACGGGTCCGAGGCACGGAAGGCGTTCGCCGCGGCCCTCGCCGCGGCGGCGGACGAGCAGACCTGGACGGTCCGCTACCACTGCCTCGGCGCGCTGGCCCTGTCCGAGGCCGTCGACGGACTGCTGCGGGAGGCCGAGGCGCACGCCAGGGACGGCCTCAAGGCCGCCGAGGAGCACGGCATTCCCCTCGACCGGCGTACGGCACGCTGCCACCTCGCACTCGCCGCGGTCGCCGCCGACCGCGGCGACCTCGCGGGCGCCGGCCGTTACCTCGCCGCCGCCCGTGCCCACGCGACGGCCCACGACGTACCGGCCGCCGCCGAGGCCGCGGTGCTGCGCTCCCGTCTCGAACTCGCCCACGGGCGCGCGACGGCGGCGCTGTCCGCGCTCGACGACGTACCCGTCTCGGCCGACGGCCCGGCCCGCGCCGGGGGAGAGGCGGCCGGGCGCATCGCGGTGGCCCGATGCTCGGTCCATCTGGCACGAGGTGACCCGGCGGCCGCGCTCGCCGCACTCGGCGAGGCGCCCACGGGCGGCCCCGCCGTCGCCGTCGCCACTGCCGCCGCCCGGCTCGCCGCAGGAGACGCCGAACCGGCGCGCCGGCTGCTCGCCGGGCTCCCCGGCGGCGAGCGGGTCCCTCCCGCGGTCCGGGTCCGCGCACAGCTCCTCGAAGCCCGGTCGGCGGCGGTCGAGGGGGACACCGCGAGGGCCGTGCCGCTCGTCGCCGCTGCCGTGCGCACCGCGCGGCCGCACGGACTGCGCGCCCCGTTCACCGAGGCCGGACCGTGGCTGCGGCACCTGCTCGCCCGCGCGCCCGGACTCGCCGACGCCGGGGCCTGGCTGACGGGACGGTCCGCGGACGCGGAGAAGCGGTCCGGTCGGGGCACCGCAACCCGCTCCGGGCCGGAGGACGCGGCAGCCGGGGCCCCTCTGCTCGTCGAACAGCTCAGCCCCCGAGAGCGCGACGTGCTGCGGTGCGCCGCCCAGACGATGTCGACCGACGAGATCGCCGCCGAGCTGTTCCTGTCCGTCAACACCGTCAAGACGCATCTGAAGAGCGTCTACCGCAAGCTGTCGGTCTCCCGCCGCAGCGAGGCGGTACGCCGCGCCCGGGACATCGGCCTGCTCTGAGCTGGGTGTTCGGCCTCCCCGGGCTCGGTGCTCCCGGACCGGCCCGGCGCGTCCGTGTCCCCGTCCGTGTCCCCGTCCGTGTCCCCGTCCCTGCCGTCGTCCCGGTGTCCGTGCCGCCGTCCTTGTCGTCGTCCCGGTGTCCCGCGCGACCGCGTCCCCGCTCCCGCCGTCGCCCCGGTGCCAGGCGCGCTGCCCGTTCCTCGAACCGGGGCTTCCCGGGCCCGGCCGGGGGCCCGCGGTGCGCCGGCCGGACGGACCCGCCGCCGCACGCCGAACGCCGGGTCACCTTGTCCGGGTGATGCGGGCCCGCCTCCCGCCGCGCCACCATGCAGCAAGAGCCGTCAGCGCACGCACGGGGAAGTGCTCGCATGCGATACGAGTTCCGCGTCTCCGGTCATCTGTCACCGGCCGTCGCCGGTGCCTTTCCCGAGCTCGACGAAGTGACGGTGCCGGAGGAGACGGTCCTGTACGGGCCGGTCATCGACGAGGCACATCTGTACGGGCTGCTCGTACGGTTCCAGGACCTCGGCCTCCGCGTGGTGGAGCTGCGCCGGCTGCCCGACTGAACCGCCGCACCGCCCTCGGGGCCCGCCGATGAGCCATGAGCCACGGGCCATGTGCCATGAGCCATGAGCGACGGGCCGTGAGCGGTGAGCCGGAGCACCCGCCCGGCGCCCGGCGCCCGGGCCCGCGGCACGCGTCCCGCGGGACGGCGAAGCCGGAGCCCGCCACCCGGGTGGCGGGCAGGCCGGCTGCCGTGGACGGACCGCGTGAGGAGCGGGGCTCCGGGGCCGCCGGCTCCGTCGGCCGCTCTCGTCCCCGCTCACCCGTCCGGCGGTACGGGCCCGCCGGAGCAGGCGGGCGGCCGCGACGCGAAGGGGACCGCGCGGCCCGTGCCAGGCCCCGCGAGCGTGGTACGGCGACGGGCCCCGCAGCCGGCTCTCCCGCGCGGTCCGGCCGGCCGCCGATTCACCCGTGTGGGGTGAGGGAACCACCCGCCCGCCGTCCCACACTGACGGCGAGCGGACATCCGAGGTCCGACGGGAACGGCAGGAGGACGGAGATGGACGACGCGGTCGACCTCGCTTACGACTATCCGGTTCTGGGCGCGTTCTGGACCGTGATGTGGATCTTCCTGTGGGTCGTGTGGCTGGTGCTGCTCTTCCGTGTCTTCGTGGACATCTTCCGCGACCACGAGATGAACGGCTGGGCCAAGGCGGCCTGGATCGTCTTCATGCTGCTGATTCCCTTCCTCGGCGTGCTGATCTACGTGATCGTCCGCGGCAGGGACATGGGCAGGCGCGAGATCCAGCACGCACAGGAGCAGCAGGAAGCCTTCAACGCGTACATCCGGCAGACCGCCAAGGGCGCCGGAACGGGGGACGAGCTTGCCCGGCTCTCCGAGCTCAGGTCCAAGGGCGACCTGAGCGAGGAGGAGTTCCAGCGAGCCAAGGACAAGCTCCTGAGTTGAGGACGAGGGGACATCATGACCCAACCGACCACCGCACACTCCAAGCGCTACTTCGCCTGGGCCGGAGGCCTGACGATGTTCGCCGGAGTGGTCCTGATCATCGCCGGATTCCTGGACTTCTTCCGCGGAATCATGGGCATCGCCAACGACGACGTGTTCGTCGCGACGCCCGGCTACGTCTTCCGATTCGACCTCACCGCATGGGGCTGGCTGCATCTGATCTTCGGGATCGTCGCAGTCGCGGCCGGTTTCGCCCTCTTCAAGGGCGCCCTGTGGGCGCGGATCCTCGGCATCGCCCTCGCCGGGGTGCTGCTGGTCGTCAACTTCCTCTCCCTGCCGTACTACCCGCTGTGGTCCCTGGTGGCGATCGCCCTCTACATCGCGATCATCTGGGCCCTGTGCGTCGGACGGTCGGAGGAGGAGAAGATCTGACGGGGCGGCGGGCCCGCCGGTCCACCGGACCGGCGGGCCGCCCGCGGTGCCACCGGCATCCACGGCAGCGCGGGCCCTGCGCCGAGCAGGTCCGCCGGGGCCGCCGGACGGGGCCCCCGGCCACCGGGCGGCCCCGTCCAGCGGCCCCGACGGCGGCCGGGTGCACGGTTCCAGCGGCCGCGGGCAGGACGGTCCCCGGGGCCTCCGGCCCGGCGAGCGCCGCCGGGACACCGCCCGCGGCGGCCGCCCCGCCGGGGAGCCTGCCCGGCAGTAACGTCCCCACCCGCGGTCCTGCGGAGCCCTTCTCCGCCGGACCATCGGACTTCCGGACCCGCTCTCCCGACCCGTGGCCGTGGTCTTGCGGACCCGCCCTCCGGACCCGCGGTCTTGCGGACCCGGCGCCCTCCGGACCCGCGGACTTCCGGGCCCGCGGCCGTGCGGCCCCGCGCTGCGCGGCAGCCGTAACCGCCCGGGACGTGCCACACGCACTCGGACAGGTGTGCACAGCGCGCGCGAGTAGGGCGCCCGGGCTGCAATGGACGGGTGACGGCGACTCCCGACGACTGCCTCTCGCGCAACGAGTGGATCTGCGGCGCCTACCTCTCCACCCGCCGCGAGATCCTCTGGGATGCCACCCTGCAGCACCTCCAGCTGACGTTCGCCTCCGTGGCACTGGCCCTGCTCCTCGCCGTGCCCCTCGCGATGGCCGCCCGCAGCCGGCGCTGGGCCGCCGGCCCCGTGCTCGGACTGACGACGATCCTCTACACGATCCCGTCCCTGGCGATGTTCTCGCTGCTGCTCCCGGTGTACGGGCTGTCCGCCTCGCTGGTCGTGGCCGGACTCGTGCTGTACTCCCTCACCCTGCTGGTCCGCAACATCCTCGCCGGACTCCGTGCCGTCCCCGCGGAGACCCGGCAGGCCGCGCGCGGCATGGGCTACGGGCCGGTGCGGCTGCTCCTGGCCGTGGAGCTGCCGCTGGCCCTGCCCGCCGCGATGGCCGGGCTGCGGATCGCCACCGTGTCCGCCGTCTCACTGGTCACCATCGGCGCGATCGTCGGCTTCGGCGGGCTGGGCAACCTCATCTACTCGGGGATGAACACCTACTTCAAGGCCCAGGTGCTGACGGCCTCGGCGCTCTGCGTGCTCATCGCCGTGGCCGCCGATCTCGCCCTGCTGGGCATCCAGCGGGCGCTCACCCCGTGGACCCGGCCGTCACGGCGGGCCGCCGCGTGAACACGCTCGCCCAGACCTGGGACTGGCTGGCCGACTCGGCCAACTGGTCGGGCGCGGACGGGGTCTGGCGCCGCCTCGGCCAGCACCTCTACCTCACATCGGTCTGTCTGGTGATCAGCTGCGCGATCGCCCTGCCCGTGGCCCTCACCCTGGGGCACCTCGGCAGGGGCGGGGCCCTCGCCGTCAACATCTCCAACGTCGGCCGGGCCGTCCCGACCTTCGCCGTCCTCGTCCTGCTGCTGCTCAGCCCGATCGGCACGTGGGGCGACTGGCCCACCATCGTCGCTCTCGTGCTGTTCGCCGTACCGCCGCTGCTGACCAACGCCTACGTCGGGATGCGCGGTGTGGACCGGGACGTGGTGCGCGCCGCGCGGGGGATGGGCATGACGGGCACCCAGACGCTGCTCCGCGTCGAACTCCCGCTGGCGACGCCACTGGTCCTGACGGGGGTGCGGATCGCGGCCGTCCAGCTCGTGGCCACCGCGACCGTCGCGGCACTCGCGGGCGGCGGCGGGCTGGGCCGCATCATCACGGCGGGCTTCCATCTCGCCTCCACCCCGCAGGTGGTCGCCGGCGCGGTGCTCGTCGCCGCCCTCGCGCTGCTGGTGGAGGGCGTCTTCGTGGCCGCGGAGCGGTACGGGCCCGGGTGGGCCGGGGGACCGGCGACATGAGGCGCCTCCCCGCCCTTCCCTCCCGCCGTGCCCTCCCTTCTGTCCGCGCCCTTCCCTCGCTGCGCGTCCTCTCCTCCCTCCGCGTCCTTCCCGTACTCCTGTGCGCCGCCCTGCTGGTTCCGGTGGCCGCCTGCGCCACCGGGCCTTCCCTGGAGGACCGGGGACGGGTGACCGCCCCACCCGGGGACAGCAGGCACCTGACGATCGGAACCGCCGGCTTCACCGAGAGCGATCTGCTCGCCCGGATGTACTCCCTGCTGCTCGAGCACGCCGGATACGGCACGAAGGTCATCTCCGTCTCCAACCGGGAGATCTACGAACCCGCCCTGGAGAGCGGGCAGATCGACGTGGTCCCCGAGTACGCGGCCACCTTCGCCGACTGGCTGAACGCCAAGACGCACGGTCACGGCGCGCCGCCCGTCGGCTCGCCCGACCTCGGCGCCACCCTGCGCGCGCTGCGCTCGCTCGCCGAACCGCGAGGCCTGAAGGTCCTCGACCCGGGCCGGGCCGTCGACCAGAACGCCTTCGCCGTCACCGAGGAGTTCGCCCGCGCGCACAACCTGCGGACCCTGAGCGACCTGGGCAGATCCGGGATCCCGGTGCGCCTAGCGGCCGGTGACGAATGCGTCCGGCGGCCGTACTGCGCACCCGGGCTGGAGAAGACGTACGGCATCCGCATCAGCGGAATCGACCCCAAGGGCGTCGGCACCACACAGGCCAAACAGGCCGTTCGGTCCGGCCGGGACCAGATGGTCCTCACCACCACCACCGACGCCACGCTCGACGACTTCGGGCTGGTGCTCCTGGAGGACGACAAGCACCTCCAGAACGCCGACCACATCGTCCCCGTCGTCAACCGGGCGCGGGCCGGCGGAACCCGGGTCACGGAGGCCCTCGGCAGGCTGAACACGGTGCTGACCACGGAGGATCTCGCCCGGCTCAACGAGCAGGTCGACAGCCGGCGCAGGCTGCCCGAGGACGTCGCGCGGCAGTACCTGCGCTCCAAGGGCCTGCTCCCGGAGTGACCCGGACGGGGCGGCGACCCGGGGGCGGCCGAGGGCGGCACGAGGTGGCACGGGCCAGCGGCACGGCGCGGCGCGGCACGGGTCGGTGTCGCGCGGCGCGGCACCGGCGGTCGGCCGGGGGCGGCACGGGGCGGCACCGGCGGTCGGCCGGGGGCGGCTCAGGCGTCCGCCACCGAGTCGAACTCCACCTCATCCCTGGCCACCCCCAGGGCCTCGGCGCCCACCGAACGGCGCAGTGCCTCGTGGAGTTTCGCCGGGGTCAGCACCCCCGCGAACCGGGCCCCGTCCACCACCGCCACCCATCCGGCGTCGTGCTGCAGCATCTCGCCGAAGGCCCGCTTCAGCGGAGCCCCGAGCGGTACCCATGCCTCCATCCGGCGCGCCAGGTCGCCGACCGTGCCCCGGCCGCCGGCCAGGGCCAGGGACTCGGCCGACACCCAGCCGTGCAGATCCCCACCGGCGTTGAGCACGACCGCCCAGCGGGCGTCCGCGGCCCGCAGCCGGGCCGCCGCGGCGCCGGCCGGTTCGTCCAGGCGCGCCACCGGGGGCTGCTCCAAGGCGTCCTCGTCGATCGTGGTCACCGAGAGCCGCTTCAGCCCCCGGTCCACGCCCACGAAGCGGGCCACGTAGTCGGTGGCGGGTGTGCCGAGCACCGCGCCGGGCGTGTCGAACTGCTCGATGCGGCCGTGACCGTACACGGCGATGCGGTCACCCATCCGCACCGCCTCCTCGAGGTCGTGGGTGACGAGCAGCACGGTCTTGCGGACCGTCGCCTGGAGATTGAGGAACTCGTTCTGCAGGCGCTCCCGTACCACCGGGTCGACGGCGCCGAACGGCTCGTCCATCAGCAGTACCGGAGGATCCGCCGCCAGTGCCCGGGCCACCCCGACCCGCTGGCGCTGGCCCCCCGAGAGCTGCCCGGGGTAGCGGTCCCCGAAGGTCTTCGGATCCAGGCCCACCAGTTCGAGGAGCTCGGCGGCCCGGGCCCGGGCCCTGCGCTTCTTCCAGCCCAGCAGGGACGGCACCGTCGCGGTGTTGTCGAGGACCGTCCGGTGCGGGAAGAGCCCGACCTGCTGGATGACGTAGCCGATGCGGCGGCGCAGCCGTACCGGGTCGACCCGGGAGACGTCCTCGCCGCCCACCAGGATCCGCCCGGACGTGGGTTCGATCAGCCGGTTGACCATCATCATCGTGGTGGTCTTCCCGCATCCCGACGGGCCGACGAGCGTGACCAGTTCGCCCTCGGCGACCTCGAAGGACAGCCCGTCCACAGCGGTCGTCCCGTCCGGGTAGACCTTGCCGACCTCCTCGAACCGGATCATGCGTCCACGCTAGGCGCGCGGCGCATGGGGCGCACACGGACCGGCACCGCACCGGCACCGGATCGGGCACCCTCCGGCACCGGATCGGGCGCCGGGACGGCAGAGCAGCGGGCGCCGGGACGGCAGCGGCCCCGGCCCGGGCAGGGAAAGCCCGGCTCGGCCCACGAAACCCCCGTCCGGTCCGGGAAACCCGGGTTCGGTCCGGGAAACCCGGGTCCGGCGAGCGGACGGCCCCGGCCGGCTGATCCTCGGGCGACCCCCGCCCGGCCGTGTGATGCACTGGGCGGGCGGGGAACGCACCATCAGTGACGACACAGCAGGAGCGCGCAGTGACCAGCTACCGGCAGCCGGGCCTCGTCCTCACGGACCGCCACTTCACCGTTCCCCTGGACCACGCCGACCCCTCGGGGGAGCGGATAGCGCTCTACGGCCGCGAGATCGTCGCCGGCGGCCGGGCCGGGGCCGATCTGCCCTGGCTGGTGTACCTGGAGGGCGGGCCCGGCTTCGGGGCGCGGCGCTTCCCCGGCAAGCAGGCGTGGCTGGGACGTGCGGTGCAGGAGTTCCGCGTCCTCCTCCTCGACCAGCGCGGCACCGGGCTGTCCTCGCCCGTCAACCGCCAGACCCTGCCCCTGCGCGGCGGCCCGGAGGAGCAGGCCCGCTACCTCTCGCACTTCCGTGCGGACAGCATCGTCCGGGACTGCGAAGCGGTCCGCGCGCAGCTGACCGGAGGGGCGCGCTGGACGGTCCTCGGCCAGAGCTTCGGCGGATTCTGCGCGACCCGCTACCTCTCGACCGCACCGGAAGGGCTGAAGGCCGTCCTGATCACCGGCGGACTGCCCTCGCTGGACGCGCGTGCCGAGGACGTCTACCGCGCCGCCTACCCCCGCATCCAGCGCAGGAACGACGCCCACTACGCCCGCTACCCGCAGGACGTGGAGCGCGCCCGGCGCATCGCCGCACACCTCGCGACCGGGCGGACCGTCCTGCCCGGCGGCTACGTCCTCACCCCCGAGGCGTTCCAGTCGCTGGGGATCCAGCTCGGCACCGGCGACGGCAGCCACCAGCTCCACTACCTGCTGGAGAACGCCTTCGTCCGCACGGCCGACGGCGACGAGCTCTCCGACGCATTCCGGCAGGCCGCCCTCACCGCGCTCTCGTACGCGGCCCATCCGCTGTACGCCGTGCTCCACGAGGCCATCTACGCCCAGGGCGGGGCCCCCACGGCCTGGGCGGCCGAACGGGTGCGCGCCGAGTTCCCGCAGTTCGACGCGGAGAAGGCCCTCGCGGGCGACGGACCCCTGCTCTTCACCGGGGAGTCCGTCCACCCCTGGCACTTCGAGACCGACCCCGCCCTGCGGCCGCTGCGCGAGGCCGCGGAGATCCTGGCCGCCCGCACCGACTGGCCCGCGCTGTACGACGCCGAACGCCTCGCGGCCAACGAGGTCCCGGTCGCCGCCGCCGTCTACCACGACGACATGTACGTCGACACCGCCCACTCCCTCGCGACGGCACGCGCCATCCGCGGACTGCGCACCTGGGTCACCGACGAGTACGAGCACGACGGCGTGCGGACGTCCGGTTCCCGTGTGCTGGACCGGCTGCTCGCGCTGGCGCGCGACGAGGTGTGACGAGGCGCCGCGAGCCGCCGCCGGTTGCGGGCGCGGAGCGACAGAACCGGCGGCACGACCGCCGGCCGGCTCGGAGAGGTGACGCCGGGAAGCGCGGGCACCGCGGATACGCTCCCGGCATGACCGATCCGACCGATCCGACCGATCCGACCGATCCGACCGATCCGACCGATCCGACCGATCCGACCGATCCGACCGATCCGACCGATCCGGCCCACCCGACCGGCCTGACCGCACTCACCGGCTCTCGACTCGAACCGGTGCCGGACGACTGGCAGCGGGCACTCGCCGTCGTCGCCCACCCGGACGACCTCGAGTACGGCTGCGCGGCCGCCGTCGCCGGCTGGACGGACGCCGGCAAGGAAGTGGCGTACCTCCTCGCGACCCGTGGCGAGGCCGGCATCGACACCGTCGATCCGGCCGAGTGCGGCCCGCTGCGGGAGCGCGAGCAGCGGGCGAGCGCCGCGGTGGTCGGGGTGGGCACGGTGGAGTTCCTCGGCCACCGGGACGGCGTCGTCGAGTACGGCACGGCGCTGCGCCGCGACATCGCGGCCGCGATCCGGCGCCACCGCCCGGAACTGGTCGTCACCCTCAACCACCGCGACACCTGGGGTCCCGCCGTCGGCGGCGCGTGGAACTCGCCGGACCATCGCGCCGTCGGCCGGGCCACGCTGGACGCCGCCGGTGACGCGGGCAACCGGTGGATCTTCCCCGAACTCCGCGCCGAGCACGGCCTCGAGCCCTGGGACGGCGTCCGCTGGGTGGCGGTCGCCGGCTCGTCGACCCCGACCCACGCCGTGGACGCGACCGCCGGACTGGAGCGCTCCGTGCTGTCGCTGCTTCAGCACCGCAGCTACCTGGAGGCCCTGACGGACCAGGATCCCGAGGCGTACTGCCGGGAGTTCCTGGTGGGCGCCGCCCGTGCGGTGGCACCCCGGTTCGGCGGGGTGCCCGCGGTCGCCTTCGAGCTCTTCCGCCGGTAACGGCCCACCGGCCCTTGGACGCCGCCGGCGGGTGGCCCACCGGCCCACGAGGCCGCCGCGTCCACCTGCGCATGGCTCACGGCGCCCCCGACCCACGGCCCGTCGGCCCGCTCCCACGGCCGGATTCCGGTGGCTCGTTTGCCGCCAGGGGGGCCGGGTAACCGCCGCGGGAACCGCGACGGAAGCGTCCGCAGGGAGCGATGCGATGAGTCAGACGGGTACGGCCCGCACCGGTACGGTCACCACCGAAGTCCCCGCCCGTCTCGACCGGTTGCCCTGGTCCCGGTGGCACTGGACGATCGTCATCGGGCTGGGGACCGTGTGGATCCTGGACGGTCTCGAGGTCACCCTCGTCGGCAATGTCGCCGGGCGCCTCGCCGAGGACGGCAGCGGCCTCGCCATCACCGGCGCCCAGGTCACCGGTCTCGCCGCCGCGCTGTACGTGGCCGGTGCCTGCTCCGGGGCCCTGTTCTTCGGGTGGCTGACGGACCGTTACGGGCGCAAGAAGCTGTTCCTCATCACGCTCGCCGTCTATCTGGCCGCCACCGCCCTGACGGCCCTGTCGACGTCCGCCTGGTGGTTCTTCCTCTTCCGCTTCCTCACCGGCTTCGGCATCGGCGGGGAGTACGCGGCCATCAACTCCGCCATCGACGAGCTGATCCCCAGCAAGTACCGGGGCCGGGTCGACCTCATCATCAACGGCAGCTTCTGGCTCGGTGCCATGGCGGGCGCGCTGCTGTCCGTCGTCGCCCTGGACACCGACATCTTCCCCAAGGACATCGGCTGGCGGCTCACCTTCGCGCTGGGCGTCCTCCTGGGCCTCGTCATCCTGCTCGTCCGCCGCAGTGTGCCGGAGAGCCCGCGGTGGATGTTCGTCCACGGCCGCGAGCGGGAGGCGGAGGAGCTGGTGGCCGGGGTCGAACGGGAGGTGGAGCGGGAGACGGGGAGGCCGCTGCCCCGGCCGGAGACGTCCATCACCGTCGACCAGCGGCACAGCGTCGGCTTCGGCACGATCGCGAAGACCGTCTTCCGCTCGTACCCCAGGCGCGCCGTACTCGGGCTCTCGCTCTTCGTCGGCCAGGCGTTCCTCTACAACGCCATCACCTTCGGCTTCGCTTCCATCCTGATCACCTTCTTCGACGTCCCCAGCGGTGCGACCGGCTACTACTTCACGGTGATCGCACTGGGCAACTTCCTCGGGCCCCTGCTGCTCGGGCCCTTGTTCGACACCGTGGGGCGCAAGCCGATGATCGCCGGTACGTACATCACCTCCGGACTGCTGCTGTTCGCCACCGCCTGGCTGTTCGACACCGGCAGGCTGGACGCCGTCACGATGACCGCGTGCTGGTGCGTCGTGCTCTTCTTCGCCTCGGCCGGGGCCAGTTCCGCGTACCTGACCGTGAGCGAGATCTTCCCGATGGAGACCCGGGCGATGGCGATCGCGTTCTTCTACGCCGTCGGCACGGCGGCGGGCGGCATCTCCGGGCCCCTGATGTTCGCCGAGCTGACGTCCAGCGGTGTCGTCGGCGACACCGTCCTCGCGTTCTCCGTGGGCGCGGCGCTGATGACGGCGGCCGGGCTGGTCGCGCTGTTCCTCGCGGTCAAGGCGGAGGGCCGGTCTCTGGAGTCCATCGCCACCCCGCTCTCGGCCCGGGCCGCCGAGGACGCCGGCGGTACGACCGGGGCCGCGGCGAGTGCGGCCACCCGCGGCGGACCGGTGGCACAGGCCTGAAAAGTCCCGCCGCGCCGCCGGGCCCCTTGAGCGCTGCCGCTCACCCGGCGTCGCGGCGGGGCCGCTCGGTCTGCTCGGTCTGCTTGGTTCGCTCGCCGTCCGCGTCCAGCTTGAACGCGCGTACGAGCAGCGAGCCGAGGACGATCAGGGCGATGCCCAGCCAGGTGGGCCCGGAGCCGATGGCGAGCACGACGATGCCCACGGGCACCAGGTAGGCGGAGAAGGGAATGAACAGGGCGCCCACCGACGTCGGGCTGCCGCGGGACGGCGCGCCGCCGTGGATACGCTCCCGTACGACAGGGGGATACCACTCGGTGAACCGCACCGCGACGATGATCGCTCCGATCTGGATGACCCAGTTCGTCCAGATGTTGTCCGGCTGGCGCAGCACGAGGTCGCCGACGAGCCCGGCCACCGCCGCCACGAGGAAGGCGAGCGCCCACACGGCGGTGATCACGTAGTTGGTGTGCATGAAGCCGCGGGTGTCCCACTGCGACCGGGGCACCCGCTCCCGCGCGTACTGCACGGTGAAGGGCTCCCGGAATGCGATCGAGCCGAAGGCGATGGCCACCAGCGCGAAGTTGGACAGCTCTCCGGAGTACGTCTCCAGCCAGCGCAGTGTGCCCGCGGAGGCGACGAGGCCGACGATCGCGAGAGCGGCGAAGAAGACCACGTCCGAGACCTCGAGGATCTTGAACGAGGTACCGGGCCGCCTCAGCCGGCCCGCGACGAGGACGAACGCGGCGATCGCCAGCGAGATTCCCACGGCGAACTCGAAGCGGCCGGGCCCGGCCAGCACCGAGAACACGATCCACGGGAGCATCCCGACCACGGGGCTGTCGAGGAATCCGGTGAGGCGGCGGGCCGCCTCGGTGCCGGCGATCGCGTTCATGGACACGCCCTCCCGGAGTCGGCCTGCTGATGTTCACGGACGTCCGGCCCCCGTTCACGGGCACGGCCCCCGTTCACGGGCACGGCCTCCACTCACGGACACGGGCCCCCGGAGACGGCCTACTGTCCAGCGTGCTCCCCGACCCGCCGTCCCGCGACGCGGCCCCGCCCGCGGCCGCGTCGCGGGACCGCGGTCCCCGCAGGCCCGTCCGGGAAGACGGCGGCCGGACGGGGACGGGGTCCGGACGGGGACGGGGGTGCGGTCGGGGACCGGCCGCACATCGGCCGGGAGAGACTGTTCCCCCGGAGGCAAGCGACCGCTTAGTATGCGGCGGAGCAGTGCCACGACGTCCTACACACCGCGGAGGCCCCCAATGCAGGCATGGCGAGTGCACCGGAACGGCGAGCCGGGCGAGGTGATGCGCCTCGAGGAGACCGTCCGCCCCGAGCCCGGCGAAGGGCAGGTCCTGCTCAGGGTGCGGGCCGCCAACGTCAACTTCCCCGACGCGCTGCTCTGCCGCGGCCACTACCAGGTGACGCCGCCGCTGCCCTTCACACCGGGCGTGGAGCTGTGCGGCGAGACCGAGGACGGCCGCCGCGTCATCGCCACCGCCGCCCTGCCGTACGGCGGGTTCGCCGAGTACGCCGTCGCCGACGAGGCCGCCGTGCTGCCCGCGCCGGACTCCCTCGACGACGCCGAGGCGGCCGCCCTGCACATCGGCTACCAGACCGGCTGGTTCGGACTGCACCGCCGGGCGGACCTCCGGGAGGGCGAGACGCTGCTCGTGCACGCGGCCTCCGGCGGCGTCGGCAGCGCGGCCGTACAGCTCGGCAAGGCCGCGGGCGCCCGTGTCATCGGCGTCGTCGGCGGCCCGGAGAAGGCCGCCGCGGCCCGCGAAGTCGGCTGCGACGTCGTCATCGACCGGCGCGCGGACGACATCGTCGCCGCCGTGAAGGACGCCACCGGAGGCCGCGGCGCCGACGTTGTCTACGACCCCGTCGGCGGTGACGCCTACGACAAGTCCGCCAAGTGCGTCGCCTTCGAGGGCCGCATCGTCGTCGTGGGCTTCGCGAGCGGTACCATCCCCAGCCCGGCGCTCAACCACGCGCTGGTGAAGAACTACTCGATCGTCGGACTGCACTGGGGCCTCTACAACCGGAAGGACCCCCAGGCCGTGCTCCGCTGCCACGAGACCCTCACCGGCCTGGCCGCCAAGGGACTGATCAAGCCGCTGGTCAGCGACCGGGTTGCGCTCGAGAGCGCCGCCGAGGCCGTCCAGCGCGTCGCCGACGGCACCACCACCGGGCGCCTCGTCGTCCTCCCGGGAGGAGTGAGGGCATGACCGACGCCGCCGAACTGCGCCTGCGCACCCGCGAGTTCCTCGCCGCGCACCCGCCCGCCACCACCGCGCGGAGCGACTTCCTGGGCGCCCGCTTCGACGCCGGCCTCGCCTGGGTGCACTACCCGGCCGGACTCGGCGGACTCGGCGCGGCCCGCTCCCTGCAGGCCGTCGTCGACGCGGAACTGGAGGCCGCCGGCGCCCCCGACAACGACCCCCGCCGCATCGGCATCGGCCTCGGGATGGCCGCGCCCACGATCCTCGCGTACGGCACCGAAGAGCAGAAGAGGCGTTTCCTGCGCCCGCTCTGGGCCGGTGAGGAGGTCTGGTGCCAGCTGTTCAGCGAACCCGGCGCGGGCTCCGACCTCGCCGCCCTCGGCACCCGTGCCGTCCGGGACGGCGCCGACGGCGACTGGATCGTCAACGGCCAGAAGGTGTGGACCTCCAGCGCGCACGTCGCCCGCTGGGCCATCCTCATCGCCCGCACCGACCCGGACGCCCCCAAGCACCGCGGCATCACCTACTTCCTGTGCGACATGACCGACCCCGGGGTGGAGGTCCGGCCGCTGCGCCAGATCACCGGCGAGGCCGAGTTCAACGAGGTCTTCCTCACCGATGTGCGGATCCCGGACGACCGGCGTCTCGGCCCCGTCGGCGAGGGCTGGAAGGTCGCCCAGACCACCCTCATGAACGAACGCGTCTCCATCGGCGGCATGCGGCTGCCGCGCGAAGGCGGAATGATCGGCCCCGTCGCCCGCACCTGGCGCGACCGCCCGGAGCTGCGCACCCACGAGCTCCACCAGCGCCTGCTCACCCTCTGGGTGGAGGCCGAGGTCGCCCGGCTCACCGGCGAACGGCTGCGCCAGCAGCTCGCCGCGGGCCAGCCGGGCCCCGAGGGATCGGGCATGAAGCTCGGCTTCGCCCGGCTCAACCAGGAGATCAGCGGCCTCGAGGTGGAACTGCGCGGTGGTGAGGGCCTGTTGTACGACGACTGGACCATGCGGCGCCCCGAGCTGGTCGACTTCACCGGCCGCGACGCCGGCTACCGCTATCTGCGTTCCAAGGGCAACTCCATCGAGGGCGGCACCAGCGAGGTGCTGCTCAACATCGTCGCCGAACGGGTGCTCGCCCTGCCCCCCGAACCACGCAACGACAAGGACGTCCCCTGGAAGGACCTCGCGCGATGAGCACTCAGCCCGACCTTCTCTACTCCGAGGCCGAGGACGACCTGCGGGCCGCCGTGCGCTCCCTGGTCACCGGCCGGTCCGACCACACCGCCGTCCTCTCACGCGCCGAGTCGGGAACGCCCTACGACGACGGGCTGTGGCAGTCGCTCGCCGCCGGGATCGGCGCCGCGGGACTGCTCGTCCCCGAGGAGCTCGGCGGCCAGGGTGCCGGTCACCGCGAGGCCGCCGTCGTCCTCGAGGAACTCGGCCGGGCGGTCACCCCCGCGCCGTACCTCACCGGTTCGGTGATCGCCACCGAGACGCTGCTCGCCCTCGGCGAAGCGGACGGCGAGGCCACGGGGCTGCTGAAGGAACTGGCCGGCGGCCGGACGGTCGCCGTCCTCGCTCTGCCGCTCTCCGCCTCCGCGGGCGCCGTACTCCCCACCGGGGCGACCGTGACGGGTGTCGCCGACGCGGCCGCCGCCGACGTCCTGCTGGTACTCCGGGCGGACGGCCTGTACGCGGTGCGGCGCGACGAAGCGACGGTCGAACCGCTCACTCCGCTCGACCTCACCCGGCCCCTCGCCGCCGTCACCACGGCGGACGACTCCGGCACCCGGCTCGCGGACGCGGACCGGGCCCGCGCCGCGGTGCGCCGCGGACTGCTCGCCGGCGCCGGGCTGCTCGCCTCCGAGCAACTGGGCGTCGCCGAGTGGTGCCTGGAGGAGACGGTCCGCTACACCCGCGACCGGTACCAGTTCAACCGCCCCGTGGGGTCCTTCCAGGCGCTGAAGCACCGGATGGCGCAGCTCTGGCTCGACGTTGCGGGAGCGCGCGCCGCGGCGCGGAACGCCGCGGACGCCCTCGCGACCGGAAGCGCCGAGGTGCCGCTCGCGGTCTCCGTCGCCCAGGCGCACTGCTCCCGGGTGGCGGTGCGTGCCGCCGAGGAGTGCGTCCAGCTCCACGGCGGCATCGGCATGACCTGGGAGCACCCGGCACACCTCTACCTCAAGCGGGCCAAGGCGGACGAGATCGCCCTCGGCACCCCGGGCCGCCACAAGGAGGTGCTGGCGGAACTGGTCTCACTGCCCGGCCCGCTGTGACGAGGCGGGACCCCGCGCCGGGTAGGCCCGGGCCCGGCGGACCCCGGCCCGGCGCGGGGCCGCGGTAGTCCGGGATGAGGCTGCGGTCCGGCGCGGGGCCGCAGTAGTCCGGGATGGGGCTGCGGTCCGGCGCGGGGCGGTGGTCCGGCGGCGCGCGCCGACCGCACCGACACCGACGCACCCGCCGGACCGCGGCGCTTCCTCCTCGCCCGTGACCGCCGGCCCACGGCAACATCCCGGGTCAACAACGGATTTGACGAGCACCCGATCGGCGGACACGCCAGTCGGCCGTCCGGCGCGCCCACTGGGCCACACTGGCGCCCGAATGCCGCACAACCCCGGTGCGGCGGAGGGAGGCCGGCCATGGCCGTTTCGGTTTCGGTGGTGCTGCTGCTACTCGTCCTTGCGGTGATCTTCCTCCGCAACGGCGGGCTGAAGCTCTCACACGCACTCGTGTGCGCCCTGCTGGGGTTCTTCCTCGCGGGCACCAGCATGGCGCCCACCATCCACGACGGCGTCTCCGCGACCGCCGAGGTCGTCGGCAAGCTCAGCCCCTGACCTCCGAGCTCGGCGACCGCGACCGCGACCGCGATCGGGGTCCGGCTCCCGGCCGCCGAGGCCGCCGACCGGTCCAGGCTCCTGACCGCCGAGGCCTGCGACCGGTTGCCCGCCGCCCGGCGGGGCGCCCCGGCCTCCGGGCGACAGGGCCCGGATTCGGGCGTTCAATGGGTGCATGCACCCGGGGAAGAGCCTGCGGCAGCGCCGTCGCCGCCCGCTCGCCGTATCGGGCCTGGCCGCGCTGCTCCTCGCGGCGACGGCCCTGACGCCGGGTGCCGCCGCTCCGGGCTCCGCGCCCGGCACCGCGCCCTCGCCCTCCGAGCCCGCGCCCTCGCCGTCCGAGCCCGCGCCGAAGCCGCCGTCGGACCAGCCGCCGCCGCTGCTCACACGGGCCGATGTGGACCGGGCCGTATCCCGCCTCGACGGCGTCGTCCAGGACATGATGAAGAAGACGGGCGTCCCCGGCGTCGCGGTGGGCGTCGTGCACCAGGACCGCGTGCTGTACCTGAAGGGGTTCGGCAAGCGGCATGTCGGCGAGCCCGCCGCTGTCGACCCCGACACCGTCTTCCAGCTCGCCTCGCTCTCGAAGCCGATCGGCTCGACCGTCGTCGCGGGGGCCGTCGCGGGGAAGGGGGCGGACGGTCCGGACGGTACGGGGGCGGAGGGCGCGGACGGACGGGACGCCGGCTGGGACGAACCGGTCACCCGGCACCTGCCCGGCTTCGCCCTCAAGGACCCCTGGGTGAGCGGCCATGTCACCGTCACCGACCTCATGTCCCACCGCAGCGGACTGCCCGACCACGCGGGAGACCTGCTGGAGGACCTCGGCTACGACCAGGCCTACATCCTGAGCCACCTCCGCGACGAGCCGCTCGCCCCCTTCCGGGCGAGTTACGCCTACACCAACTTCGGCTTCACCGCCGGCGCGGAGGCCGTCGCCCGCACGAAGGGCGTCAGCTGGCAGAAGCTCTCCGAGGACACCCTGTTCCGGCCCGCCGGGATGGACTCCACGAGCACCACCTTCGCCGACTACGAGAAGGCCGCGAACAGGGCGGTGACCCATGTGCCCGGTCCCGACGGCACCTGGCAGGCGAAGTACGTGCGCGACGCGGATGCCCAGGCGCCCGCCGGAGGAGCCAGCTCCACCGCCGCCGACATGATGCGCTGGCTGCGGCTCCAGCTCGCCGGAGGGAAGCTCGACGGCAGGCAGATCATCGACGCCGAGAGCCTGCGGCACACCCATCTGCCCGAGATCGTCTCCCAGCCGCCGACGGCCCCCGCGGGGCGTACCGGCTTCTACGGGCTGGGCTGGAACGTCAACTACGACAACAAGGCCCGGCTGCGGCTCAGCCACTCCGGCGCCTTCGAGCTCGGCGCCAACACCAATGTGACGATGCTGCCCGGCGAACAGCTCGGCATCGTCGTCCTCACCAACGGCAAGCCCGTCGGACTGGCCGACGCCGTCGCCGAGGACTTCTTCGACATCGCCCAGTACGGCAAGCCCACCCGTGACTGGCTCGCGCTGTTCGCCGCGCTCTACGCGCAGCTGGACGAGGCCGGTGTGTCCCCCACGGACTACGCCGATCCGCCCGCGTCCGCGAAGGCCGCCCGGCCCGGCGGCGCTTACACGGGAACGTACGACAGCGCCTACTACGGGAAGGCCACCGTCACCATCGGCCCGGACGGTCTGGTGCTCGAACTCGGCCCGGAGCCGAAGCGGTTCCCGCTGCGCCACTACGACGGCGACACCTTCAGCTTCGAGACGACCGGCGAGAACGCCGTCGGGCTGACCGGCGTCACCTTCACGTTCGGCCAGGGCGACACGGCACGGAAACTGCGCGTCGAGTACCTCGACGAGACGGGCCTCGGCACCTTCACCCGCCGCTGAGCACCGCGGCCGGACAGTGTGGGCACCGAGGCCGGACGGCGCGAACGAAACGGCACCGACGTGCCTGCGGCCTGCGGCCTGCGGCCTGCGGTCGACGTCCGCTGCCCCCGGGCCCGCCGGAGGCGGCGCCCGGGTGTCGTGCGTGCGTGCGCCCGTCGTCAGGTGAAGGTCGGCATCTCGCCCTCGGTCGTGGTGGTGTCGATGACGGCGAACGGCGCACCCTGCGGGTCGACCACGGCCGCGAACCGGCCGAAGGGCGTCGTCATCGGCCCGAACACCAGTCTGCCGCCCAGCTTCTGGGCCGACGCGACCGCGGCGTCGCAGTCCGCGACGGTCCAGTACACCTGGACGTAGGACGGCACCTCGGGCGGGAACTCGTCCGTCATCTCCATCCGGCCGAGGACGGGATCCCGGCCCAGGTCGAACACCTTGAAGTCGGCCTCCTGGTGCGCCATGGTCTTCACGCCGTAGCCGAAGACCGCGGGGAAGAACGCGTCCGACTTCCCGGGCTCACGCGTGAAGACCTCCGCCCAGCAGAAGGAACCGGGGGTGTTCGTCGTCTCGAAGCCCTTGTGCGTGCCCGCCTGCCAGACGCCGAAGACGACACCGCTCGGGTCCTGCGCGAGGCACATCGTGCCGAACTCGCCCACCTGCATGGGCCCCATGAGCAGCGTGCCGCCGTTCTCCCGGATCCTCCCGGCGGTGGCGGTGGCGTCCGGGGACGCCAGATAGAGGCACCACTGGGAGGGCCCCTCCTGCCCCGGCATCGGCGGAACCACCGCGGCCACGGCCTTGCCGTCCGCGTGCGCCTGGGTGTAGTCGCCGTACTCCGGCGACGACTCGCCGAACGTCCAGCCGAGGACCTCGCCGTAGAAGGCCTTGGCCCCCTCCAGGTCGGAGAACATCGCGTCGGCCCAGATCGGTGTGCCTTCGGGTGCGTCTGCCATGACGGTGCCCCTCTTCCGTGCGGACTGCGTGGCTCGGAGACCCCCTCCCAGCCACGCTAGCCATCGCCGGGCGGTCCCGCGCGGCGACGCCGCCCCCGCCCTGGACGGCCCCGCCGGCGCACGCACGCCGGGGCCCCGGCCCCGGAGTCCGCGAAGCGTCCCGTGCCGACCGCCCCGTCCCGCGCACCGGGGCGTCCCGGTACGGGCTCAGGTACCGAGCACCCGGGAGCGGATCAGGAACCGCACCCCCTCGGGGGCCTCCAGCGAGAACCCGCTGCCGCGGCCCTCGACCACGTCGACGATCAGACGCGTGTGGCGCCACGCCTCGTACTGGCTCACCGACATCCAGAACGGCACCGGTGCGTCGACGCCCTCGACGGCGAGCTCCGCCAGCAGCACGTCCGAGCCGCCGGTGCGGAACTCGCCCGCCGGGTAGCACATGGGGGCGCTGCCGTCGCAGCAGCCTCCCGACTGATGGAACATCAAGGGCCCGTGGGCCGCGGTCAGCCTCCGCAGCAGGCCGGCCGCCGCCGGGGTGAGCTCCACGGGCGCGGCAGCACCCGTCCCGGCGCTCATGACGTGGAGTCCGGGGTCCGCGCGGACCGCCCGCGCACCCGGTGCTCCGTATGACGCAGATGCACGTCCCGCCCCTTCCCCGCCGCAGCTCGTCCGCGCGGCGCCGCCGATGGCGGTCCAGTCAACCTCCCTCGACGTTGCGACCGCGTTGCACCGCGTCCGGCGGGCGGAGCCGGCCCCTCCGGGGTGTCCCCGCGGCGGGCCCGACGGCCACCGCCACGCCCCGGTCGCGCAGGGCGCGCGCCAGCGACTCCATCTCCACCAGCGTGCCGACGAGACCGGTCCCGGCCAGTTCGGCGGCCCGCGCGCGGGCCGCCGCGATCGTCAGGTCCTCCGCCGCGCGGAGCGCCCGCAGCACGGGGACCAGGCCGGTCCGGGCGTCCGCGAGCGAGAGCCTCGCCGCTCCGTGCGCGGTCAGCAGCGCCTGCCTGACCCACTCCGGTGTCACCACCGGCCCCTGGTTGCGCTCGCACCATCCGTGGGCGCAGCGTCCGCACCCGCCTTCGCTGCCCCACCACAGGACGCCGCGCTCGATCCACTGCCCCACCTCGTACACCAGCGTGGCGCGGCACTCCGGACAGAGCCCCGTGATCCGTGCGCCCTGTGTGATCACGCGGCGCCGTCCGCGCCGCGTCCGCCCACCGTGGTCACGCGGAGCCGCGTCCGCCCCGCGGCTCCCCCGGCGCCCGGTCCGTGCGCAGGGCGGCGAGCAGCTCCCGTTCGCTCGCGGCGTCCAGTCCGGCACGGCGCTCCCGGCCGAGACCCTGCTCGCGCTCCCACACCAGCAGATCGGCCAGCAGTTCCCGTCGCGGCCGGTGGCGCAGCCCCGCGGCACCTGCCGCGGCCCCGCTGCGCGCCGAGACCGGCTCGTCCAGCCACATCGGCAGGGACCGGGGACCCATGAACCCGGCCACGTCATGGGCGCGCAGCCAGGCCGCCTCGGCGGTGACCACCGGCCCGGTGTGCCCGCCGGCGGCCCGGGACAGCGCGATCCACTCCCCGAACGGGACCACCGGCCCCACCGCGTCGTACGTGCCGGTCGTCCCCCGCTCGGCGGTGTCGAGGAGCCAGCCGGCGAAATCGCGGACGTCGACGGTCTGGGTGGGAACGCTCATGCCGTCGGGTACCAGCATCGGCTCCCGGGGCCCGCGTGCCGCCCGGGCCACCCAGTATCCCGAGCGTCCGGTGTGGTCACCGGGGCCGCCGATGAGACCTGCGCGCGCGATCAGCAGGCGGTCGCCCACGGCGGCCGCCGAGGCCTGCTCGCAGGCGACCTTCGCCTCGCCGTAGAGCGCGCGGTCCACCTCGTCCCGCTCCGTCGGGGGGAGCAGCGCCGCCGATTCGTCCGCGCCGACCTCACCGTGCGAGGCGTAGGCGCTCACGGAGGACACATACGTCCAGTGCCGGGCCCCGGCGGCCAGGGCGCTCAGGGCCCCGCGCACGAAACCCGGCTGCCACGACACCTCGAAGACCGCGTCCCACCCGCGGTCGCGCAGCGGCTCGTACGCCGAGGGGTCACGCCGGTCGGCGGCGACCAGCCGGGCCCCGTCCGCCACAGGCCCGCTCTCGCCCCGGGCGAGGCAGGTCACCCGATGGCCGCGCCCGACCGCCTGCGTCGACAGCTCGCGGCCCACCCAGGCAGTTCCACCCAGCACCAGAATCTCCATGCGGCCACCCAAGCACCCGTACCGCCCGCGCAACCTGCGGGTTCGCGCAGAGCGGAGCCGGGGATCCGGGCGCTCGCACCGGCGGGCTCGCCCGGGCGGTGCGAGCGCCCCACCGGGGTCTGCCCGACGGTTCCGCGTCGCCCCGGGAACCCCTCCGCGCGGGAGGCCCCGGACGGTCAGCCCTCCAGTCCCTCCGGTGGTCCCGGTCCTTCGGGTGGTTCCCATCCCCCCGGTGGTTTCGGTCCCGCCGGTGGTTTCGGTCCCGCCGGTGGTTCCGGTCCCGCCGGTGGTCCCGGCGGCTCCAGCCGCTCCAGCAGAGCCGGGAGATCGGCGAAGGAGTCCAGGACGTGGTCCGGCGTCCCCGACGCGTCCCGGTGCGTCCCGGGCCGGTACTTGCCCGTCCTGACCAGGACCCCGGTGAGCCCCTGGCGCTGGGCCGCCAGGACGTCGGACTCGATGTCGTCACCCACCATGAGCGTCCCGGCGGGGTCGGCGCCCAGGCGGTCCAGGGCCGCGGCGAAGAACGCCGGCGACGGCTTGCCGAGCACCACCGCCTCGGTGCCGGCCGCCGCCTCGAGACCCGCCAGGAACGCGCCCGAGTCGAGCTGGAGCCCCGCCTCGGTCCGCCAGTACAGGTTGCGGTGCATGGCCACCAGCCGTGCGCCGCGCTGGAGATGGGCGAACGCCCGGTTCAGTGCCGGGTAGCCGAACTCGGGGCCCGCGCCGCCGACGACGACCACGTCCGCGGGCGCGCCGTCCTCGGGGCCCACGACGGTGATGCCTTCGAGGTCGCCAGCGATGTCACCGCTGTTGAGCAGCAGGCAGCGCGCTCCCGGGAAGTGCGCGGCGAGATACACGGCGGTCGCCGCGGGCGCCGTGAGGATGTCGCCGGCGGTCACCGGGAAGCCGGCGCCGGCCAGCGCGTCGGCGACGGACGCGCGGGTGCGCGACGTGGTGTTGGTGACCAGGGCCAGCGGCACCCCCCGTTCCCGCAGGCGCTCCATCGCCGCGACCGCTCCCGGCAGCGGCTGGAAGGAGACGGTGAGCACACCGTCGATGTCGATCAGTACCGCGCCGACCCGTCGCATGGAACCGACCGTACCCGTGGGCGGGGGACGGGGCAGTGCGGGCACGGGGCCGCGGTGCGAGACCGGCTCGGGGGTACGGGCTCGCACCGCGGCGTTCGGGATGCCGCCGCTCAGGCGGCTGCGGGTTCCAGCACGACCGGCAGCTCGGTGAGGCCGCGGAAGGCCGGGAACGGCACCTCCATCCACGCCGGCTCCGCCTGCGGGTCGGCCGGCGCGATCCTCGGGAACCGCCCGAACAGGCCGCTCAGCGCCAGCTGGGTCTCCATCCGGGCCAGCGGTGCCCCCAGGCAGTAGTGACCGCCGTGCCCGAAGCCGATGTGGGCGGCGGTGCCCTGGCGGCGCACGTCGAACACGTCCGGGTTTTCGAACTTCAGCGGGTCGCGGTTGGCGGCGAGGAGCGAGATCTGCACCAGTGCGCCCTTGGGGATCCGGGTGCCGCCGATCTCCATGTCCTCGGTGGCGTACCGGAAGGTGGCGCTCTCGACCGAGCCGTCGAAGCGGACCAGTTCCTCCACCGCCGGGCCGATCAGCTCCGGGTCCTCCCGCACGGCGCGGAGCTGCGCCGGGTCGGCCAGGAAGTGGTGCACGGCGTTGCCGATGAGGTACGCGGTCGTCTTGTGCCCCGCGAACATCAGCAGGAAGGCCGTGGAGACCAGTTCGTTCCCGGTCAGCCCGCCCTCCTGGTCCTGGGTGGCGGCGAGCGCGCTGAGCAGGTCGTCACCCGGCCGGCGGCGCTTGCGGGCGACGAGTTCGGTGAAGTAGGCGTGGAGGTTCTCCTCCGCCTGCTGCTGGGCCCGCTTGAACTCCTCGCCGAAGCCCGTCTGCGCCACCGTGGTGGACAGTTCCTGCATCAGCGACCGCTCCTCGGGCGGTACGCCGAGCAGCTCGCAGATCACCGTGATCGGCACCGGGAAGGCGAACGCCGGCAGCAGGTCGAACGGCTCCCCGGTCGGGCACGCGTCCAGGAGCCGGTCCACGATGTCCTGGATCTTCGGCCGCAGGGCCTCGACCCGGCGCGGGGTGAACTCGGAGTTGACGAGCTTGCGCAACCGGGTGTGCTTGGGCGCGTCGGAGTTGAGCATGTTGTCGTCCAGCGCCACCGACGAGTCGCCGAAGATCCTCCGGTACGCGTCCATGGCCCCGTACATGTCCTTGCTCAGCCGGGGGTCCGACAGCGCCGCGCGGGCGTCCTCGTACCGGGTGATCAGGTACGTCTCGATGCCGTGCGGCGGTGTCATCGGGCAGACGGGACTGGTGTCCCGCAGGTGCGCGTACACCGGGTGCGGGTTCCGGCGGAACTCCGCGGTGCACCGCTCGGCTGCGGCGACGGGGTCGTGCGTCGTGGTCACGGACGGCTCCTGAGGTCGAAGAGGGCCTCGGCGTTGCCGCCGAGGATGCGCTGCTGGGCCGCCCTGTCGAGGGGCAGCTTCTCGATCATGCGGATGAGGTCCTCGAGGGGCACCGACAGCGGCGGCGAGTCGGTGCCGAACAGCATCCGCTCGGGCCCGAGCACCTCCGCGTTGAGGCTCAGATGGGCGGGGCTGAACGGGCTGGTGTCGACGTACATGCGGCGCAGTGCGGCGCCCGGGTCGGGCGACGCCTGGACGGTCGGCTCCGCGGCCCCCGGGGGCCGGCCGGACGGAGGCCGTCCGGACCGGGTCCCGCCGGCCCCCTGCCGGCCGGCCTCCGGCGGGGCGGAGGGCGGCGCGCCCCCGCCCCAGTGCCGGGGGCGTGCCGCCATCTGGAGGCGCTCCGGCAGCAGGGCCATGGCCCCGCCGCCGGTCGCGCCGATCAGCCGCAGACCGGGGTACTTGTCCAGCCACCCCGCGAAAGCGATCATGGCCATGCCCATGGTGACGTCGCCGAAACGGCCGATCTGCTCGACGAAGGCGATGTTCTCCACCCGCTCCGTGCCGATCGGTTCGGCCGGCGCGTGCACCATGACGGGCACTCCCACCTCGGCGGCCAGCGCGAAGAAGGAGTCCGCCCGCGGCGAGCCGAGCAGCTCACCGTGCACGCTGGAAGTGGTGATCAGGCCGACGAAGGCGGGGTCCGCCAGCGTCTCCCGTACCCCTTCCAGATGGTCGTCGTCCCCGAACGGGTTCGCGTACACGTACCCGCGCAACTGGTCCGGGAACTCGGTGATCAAGCCCGACATCCACGCGTGGAAGCCACGCAGCCGGTCGCGCGGTTGCTTGTAGTTGTCCACGCCCGGAACCCGCGCCATCGCCCCGGCGCCGACGGGGCTGCCGATGATGGTGAGGTCGATTCCGGCCTGGGCGCGGGCGGCGAGCATGCCGTCCACGTCGGTCAGGCTGGGGGGCATGGGGAAGCGTTTGGCCGCCTCCGGCGGGGACAGGTGTCCGTGGATGTCGATGATCATTTGTCGGTTCCCGGTTTCCGTGTGAGGGCGCGGGTGACCGCGGCGCAGTCCTCGTCACCGAACCCGTGCTCGGTGGCGCGGACATGGGTCTCCGCGGCCGCCGCGGTGAGCGGCAGGCTCAGGCCGGAGGCTTCGGCCTGCTCCGTTGCGAGCATGAGGTCCTTGGCCATCAGCCGCAGCCGGAAGTCCGGCTCCTCGAAGCGCCCCGAGGCGAGGCGCCGGGACTTGAACGACATGACCGGTGACGCGAAGCCGCTGCCCGCTATGGTGCGCAGGACCTGCTTCCGGTCGAGCCCGGAGGCGGCCGCCAGCTCGGCGGCCTCGGCCATCGCCTGCACCTCTATGCCCATCAGCAGGTTGAGGAGCAGCTTCATCCGCATGCCGGAACCGAGTGCGCCCAGATGGACGACCTCCTTGGCCAGCATCTCCAGCAGCGGCCGGCCTGCGGCGAAGACCCGCTCCTCGCCGCCCACGAACAGGCGCAGTTCGCCGTCGCGGGCGTGGTCGCGGTTGCCGAGCATGCCGACGTCCAGGACGGCGGGCGCGTCCCCGGCGAGGCGGACGACCTCGTCGGGCGCGACGGTGCTGGCGCAGATCAGGGCGCCGGGGTAGCCGCCCCGGGCCAGGATCCCGTCCGGGCCGCGCAGCACCGTCCGCAGGGCCTCGCCGTCGGCGACGGTGCAGATGGCGGCACTCGTGCCCTCGACCGCCTCGCTCGGGCGGGACGCCGCGAAGGCGCCCGCCCTGGCGAACGGCTCGGCACGCTCCGGGGTGCGGTTCCACACCCGGACCTGTATGCCTTGACCGAGGAGGCGTGAGGCCAGGCCGCCGCCCATGGTGCCGAGACCGAGGACGGCGACGGGGCCGTTCGTGGTGTAGGTCATGACGTCTCCTTCACGGTCTCCATGACGACTCGGAACCTCAGGGACTGCGTCGAGTCGACCCATTCGCGGAGCGGGGCCACCAGGGCGCGGTGGTCGTCGCTCTGCTGCCAGGCGAAGAAGTGCTCGGGAGTCTCCCACTCGCTGGTGATCACCCACTGACGGGAGTCGTCGACGGGCTCACCGAGCCGCTCGACGATGTGGCCGGGAGTGCCGGCGACGGACTTCCGGAGCTTGTCGTACATTTCCAGGAACCCCTCTTCGCCGCCCTCGATGACCCGGACCGCGAAAACCACGGACAGCCTGTCGTTCTGTCGGCCGTTCTGCACAGTGCCCATGTCTCCTCCTGATGGTGAGAACCGGCGGGACACGCTTTCTAAGGACTCATGGCCCCTGGGGGGCTGCAACTCCGAATGGCGGACACCCCAATGGGCGCAGGGGGTACCGCTCCGTGATTAGTCCATGCGGGTGAGTGACCAAAGGGTGCCGGACATGCGGGGCGAGGGCGTTCCGGGACCCCGTGAACCGGGTTGTGTTCCCCCTTCGGGCACCGGTCACCACACGGCCGGGCGGCCTGCCCGCCGTTCGGCTGTACGAAAGCCGCCCGATGGCCCAACGCCCGGGCGGCCGACCGGGCGCCTTGCGGCCGGGCCGGGGCAGGCGGGCCGGTTCCGCCGCCGCCCTCCGGCACTCCGGCCCGGAGTCCTTCGCGGGTGCCGTCCGGCCGTGCACTCCGGTCGCGCCGGTCGCCCCGTTCTGCTGGTCACTCCGTTCGCGCCGTTCGGCCCGTCCGTCCGTTCGCGCCGTTCGCGCTCTTGGGCCCGTCCGTCCGTGCGTGCCGTTCGCGTCGTCCGGCCCGCTCGCCATCACGCCGTGCACGTCGTGCACCGGCTCTCAGCGCACGGCACCACGGCCGCCGCCGGCCGGGCGAGCGGGGCCGTGAAGCGGCGGAGCGGGACGGCCGCGAGGACTCAGGCCGCGATGGCCACCCGCGGCCGGGGCCGCCGGGGCCGCCCGGTAGCGGGGAGCCCCGGCGCACCACGCGGGCCCGCGCGGTAAGAGCGCGCGGCCCGGGCGCCCCGTCCGCGACGCACCGGTTCCGTGCGGTTCGGCGCCGCGGGCCGCACGGGGCGGCGCCGGACACCCGCTGCCCGCCCCGCGGCCGGTGGGATCGGGAGCGGCGGGCTCAGCCGTGCAGCGCCGCCGCCACCACGGACCGCGCCTCCTCCTGCACCCGGGCCAGATGGCCGGACCCGAGGAACGACTCGGCGTACACCTTGTAGACGTCCTCCGTGCCCGAGGGGCGCGCCGCGAACCAGGCGCTGGCGGTGGTCACCTTGATGCCGCCGATGGGCGCGCCGTTGCCCGGAGCGTGGGTGAGCACGGCGGTGATCGGCTCCCCGGCCAGGGTGTCCGCGGTCACCTGCCCGGGGGAGAGCCGGCTGAGCACGGCCTTCTCCTCACGGGTGGCGGGAGCGTCGACCCGGGCGTAGGCCGGTTCGCCGAACCGCTCGGTGAGCGAGGCGTAGTGGCGGCTCGGCGACACCCCCGTCACGGCCAGCATCTCGGACGCGAGCAGGGCCAGCACGATGCCGTCCTTGTCGGTCGTCCACACCGAGCCGTCCCGGCGCAGGAACGAGGCACCGGCGGACTCCTCCCCGCCGAAACCGAGCGATCCGTCGAGCAGCCCGTCCACGAACCACTTGAAGCCGACCGGCACTTCGCGGAGCTCCCGGCCGAGATCGGCCGCCACCCGGTCGATCATGCCGGAGGACACCAGCGTCTTGCCGACCGCCGCTCCGGCCGGCCACTGGTCGCGGTGGCGGTAGAGGTACGAGATCGCGGCGGACAGGTAGTGGTTGGGGTTCATGAGCCCGCCGTCCGGGGTGACGATCCCGTGCCGGTCGGCGTCCGCGTCGTTGCCCGTGGCGACCTGGAACCGGTCGCGCTGCTCGATCAGCGACGCCATCGCGTGGGGGGAGGAGCAGTCCATCCGGATCCTGCCGTCCCAGTCCAGCGTCATGAACCGCCATGCCGGGTCGGTGAGCGGGTTGACGACGGTCAGATCGAGGCGGTGCTGCTCGGCGATCCGGCCCCAGTAGGCGACGGACGCCCCGCCGAGCGGATCGGCCCCGATGCGCACGCCCGCGGCGCGCACCGCGTCGAGGTCGAGCACCGACGGCAGGTCGGACACATAGGAGCCCAGGAAGTCGTACCGGCCGGTCGTCCCGGCGGCGAGCGCCCGGGACCAGGGGATCCGCCGGACGTCCTTCAGCCCGCCGGTGATGATCTCGTTGGCGCGTTCCTGGATCCAGCCGGTCGCCTCGGAGCCGGCGGGGCCGCCGTTCGGCGGGTTGTACTTGAAACCCCCGTCCGACGGCGGATTGTGCGAGGGCGTGACCACCACGCCGTCGGCCAAACCGGAGTCGCGGCCGCGGTTGTGGCCGAGGACGGCGTGCGAGACGGCCGGGGTGGGGGTGTAGCCGTCGGCCTCGTCGATCAGCACGGTGACCCCGTTGGCGGCGAGCACCTCGACCGCCGTCACCTTCGCGGGTTCGGACAGCGCGTGGGTGTCGGCCCCGAGGAACAGCGGCCCGTCGATGCCCTGCCGGCTCCGGTACTCGCAGATCGCCTGGCTGGTCGCGGCGATGTGGTCCTCGTTGAAGGCGGTGGCCAGGGACGACCCTCGGTGTCCCGAGGTGCCGAAGGCGACCCGCTGGGCGGGGTCCGCCGGATCGGGGTGCAGGGCGTAGTACGCCGTCACCAGCCGGGGCACGTCGATGAGGTCCTCCGGCCGCGCCGGCTGTCCCGCGCGCTCGTTCGGCATCCGTCCACTCCTCCGTATCGGTGGGTGCGATCAGGGCAGGTGTCATGATCGCTCGTCAGTCGCGGTTCGTCCGGTTGCCCCTCCGCACAGACGTGCCGGGGGGCGTCCCGAACCGGGCATGCCCAGCGTGGGTGCGGGCACGCGTGCCCGCACCCGATTCCCCGGAATCCGGCCCGCCGCCCGCGACGGCCGCCCCGGCCCGGAACGGCGTCGCCCGCCCGGGGGCGGGATCACCCCGATCACCTACACTCGCCGGATGGCGAAGTACTTCGACATCCATCCCGACAACCCGCAGCGCCGCACCATCGGTACCGTGGCCGACACCCTCCGGTCCGACGGGCTGGTCGTGTACCCGACGGACTCCTGTTTCGCCCTCGGCTGCCGCCTCGGCAGCCGGGACGGCATCGACCGGATCCGCTCGATCCGCGACCTCGACGACCGGCACCACTTCACCCTCGTGTGCCGGGACTTCGCCCAGCTCGGCCAGTTCGTGCACGTCGACAAGGACGTCTTCCGCGCGGTCAAGGCGGCCACCCCCGGCAGCTACACGTTCATCCTGCCGGCGACCAAGGAGGTGCCGCGCCGGCTGCTGCACCCCAGGAAGAAGACGGTGGGCGTCCGCATCCCCGGCCATGTCGTCGCACAGGCGCTGGTCGAGGAACTCGGCGAACCGCTGCTCTCCAGCACCCTTCTCCTGCCCGGCGAGGACGAGCCGATGACCCAGGGCTGGGAGATCAAGGAACGGCTCGACCACGTGGTGGACGCCGTGCTCGACTCGGGCGACTGCGGCACCGAACCCACCACCGTCATCGACTTCTCCGGCGGTGAACCGGAGATCGTGCGCCGGGGCGCCGGCGACACCGCGCGCTTCGAGTAGCGGGCCCCGCCCCCAGCCGGTCGCGTCCTCAGCGCAGTTGCAGGGCCCGCCCTTGCGCTGGTCGCGCCCGCGCTGGTCGCGCCCTCCGCGCCGGTCCCGCCGTCCGCGCGCTTCGAGTAGCGGGCCCCGCCCTCAGCCGGTCGCGTCCTCAGCGCAGTTGCAGGGCCCGCCCTTGCGCTGGTCGCGCCCTCCGCGCCGGTCCCGCCCGGCCCTGCCCCGGGTTGGGTCACGCTCTCCCGTGCGCCCGCTGCGCGCGGCGGGACAGGGAGTCGAGGACCACCGCGGCCAGCAGCACACCTCCGGTGATCACCGACTGCATCGGCGTCGGGATGCCCAGCAGGACCATGCCCGACGCGATCGACTGGATGACGAGCATGCCCAGCAGCACCGACCACGTCGTCCCGCGCCCGCCGAACAGGCTGACACCGCCGATCACGGCCGCGGCGATCGCGTTGATCAGCAGGATGCTGGAGCCGGACGTCTGGCCGACCGCGGCCACCCGGGAGGCCAGGAAGAGGCCGCCGACGGCGGCCAGCGTCCCGGACACCATGAACGCCGAGATCCGCAGCCACACCACGTTGATACCGGCTCGCCGGGCCGCCTCGCCGCCGCCGCCGACGGAGACGATCCTGCGACCGTAGTAGGTGCGCCGCAGGACGAAGTCCAGGCCGACGACGAAGACCAGGAAGACCAGCAGGGCGAGCGGCAGGCCCTGGAACCGGTTCAGGATCCAGGCGGCGCCGAACGCGACCACCGCCACCGCCGCCGTGCGCACGGCGATGACGCCGAACGGCCGGTACACCACTCCGACCGCACGGCGTCTGCGGGAGTCCCGGTACGACGCCAGGAGGAACACGGCCACGCTCAGCGCGGCCAGCCCGTAGGCGACCGCGACATCCCTGAAGTAGTAGCTGGTCAGCGCGTTGACAAAGCCCTCCTCGGGCAGGTTGATGGTGCCGCTGACGCCCAGCACGTACAGCATGAGACCGTTCCAGGCCAGCAGCCCCGCCAGGGTGACCACGAACGCCGGCACGCCGAGCCGGGCCGCGAAGAACCCCTGAGTCGCCCCGATCGCCGCACCCACCACCAGGGCGGCGAGGACGGCGGCCCACTCCGGCATGCCCTTGTTCACGTTGAGGACCGCGAACACCGCCGCGGTGAGCCCGCTGGCGGAGCCGACGGACAGGTCGACGTCGCCGAGGAGCAGGACGAAGACCAGACCGAGCGCGATCATGCCCGTGCCGACGATGTCGATGCTCAGGTTGGACAGATTGCGCGGCGAGAGGAACTGCTGGTCCAGGCTCTGGAAGACGATCCACAGCAGCGCGACGGCGACGGCTCCGGGGAGCGGCTCGAACTCGCCGCCGCGCATCCGGGCGGCGAAGCCGCGGGCAAGGCCGCCGAGACCCCCGCCGGTGTCCGCGCGGCGCTGGCCGCCGGGCGCGGCCCCGCTCCCCGCGCGGCCGTCAGCGGCCCTCGTTCCCCCGGTGCTTCCCGACGCCTCGGTCCGCCTCACCGCAGCACCTCCCCCCACCGGTCCCGGCGATGGGCCACCGCGTTGTTGGTGGCGCCGGTCATGGAGGAGACGATCTGCTCCTGTGAGGTGGTCGGCACGCTGAAGAAGCCGTTGTTGCGGCCGAGGTGCAGCACCGCGACCTGGTCCGCCACGGCCTTCACGTCCCCCAGGTTGTGGCTCACCAGGAGCACGCCGAGACCGCGGTCCCGCAGCCGCTCGATCAGGTCGAGGAACTGGGCGGTCTGCCGGACGCCCAGCGCGGCGGTGGGTTCGTCCAGGATCAGCAGCCTGGGTTCGCCGAGCAGCGCGCGGGCGATGGCGACCGTCTGCCGCTGGCCGGCGGACAGGGTGGCGACCGGCACCCGGAAGTTGGGCAGGCGGGTCGACAGCGACTCCAGTACGTCCAGCTCCTGGGCCCGTCGTTCCATGGCCACCTCGTCGAGGACGGCTCTTCCGCCGAGTTCGTGCCCGAGGAAGATGTTGCCGACGACGTCGAGCGTCTCGCACAGGGCGAGGTCCTGGTAGACGCTGGCGATGCCCAGGGCCTGGGCGTCGCGGGGGCGGGCGATCCGCACAGGGCGGCCGTTCCACTCGACCACGCCCTCGTCGGCGGGACCGACCCCGGTGATCACCTTGACCAGCGTGGACTTGCCCGCCCCGTTGTCGCCGACCAGGGCGACGACCTCCCCGGCGTGGATGTCCAGCTCGACGTCGGACAGTGCCCAGACGGCGCCGAACCGTTTGCAGATGCCCCGCATCGCCAGGAGTGGTGCGTTCGGCACATGAACCATCTCCTTCGCCCGTCCCGTGCTTCCGGCCCGGGTGCACCGCACGAGGGGTGGGTGCGGGCCCAGCGGCTACCCGGTGAGTCCCGCCTTCCGGCAGGCGGCCTCCAGCGCCGGGGTGCAGATCTGGCCGACGCTGTAGAGGCCGCTCTTGACCACGGTGTCCTTGACGTTGGCCGCGGTCACGGCCACGAGGGGCCCGAGGACCGCGGGGATGTCGTCGTTGGTGCCGTTGCTGACGCGGTCCTTGGCGATGTCGTCGAGCTTCTCGCCGCGGCCCAGGGCGACCGCCATCCTGGCGGCGGCCTCGGCCTCCGCCTCGAAGGACTTGTAGACGGTCACGTACTGCTCGCCCTTGACGACCCTGCGGACGGCGGACAGGTCGGCATCCTGCCCGGTGACGGGCGGCAGCGGCTTGACCCCGGCCGCCTTCAGCGCGGTGACGATGCCGCCCGCCAGCCCGTCGTTCGCCGACAGCACCCCGTCGATGCGGTCCGGCCCCAGCTCGGCGATGGCCGCGGACATGTTCCGGAAGGCGTTCTCCGGTATCCATCCGCCGGTGTAGTAGGACTTGGCGATCTTCACCTTGCCCTCCAGGACGGAGAGCGCGCCCTTGCGCAGATCCCGGGTGTTGGGGTCGGTGGGGTCACCGTTCATCATCACGATCTCGCCGCCGCGGGCCTTGGGGCCCATCGCCTTGAGGAGCTCCTGCGCCTGGATCCTGCCGATCTCCTCCGAGTCGTAGCTGGAGTACGCCGAGACGGGCCCGTCGGCCAGGCGGTCGTACGAGACCACCGGCACGTTCGCGTCCCGCGCCCGCGCGACCGAGGAGCGCAGCGCCTTGTCGTCGACGGGGTCGAGGATCAGGACCTTGGCCCCTTTCGCGATCATGGACTCGATCTGCTGCTGCTGGGTGGCCACATCGGCGGAGGCGTAGGCGTGCAGCAGCGTGCAGCCGGGGCAGAGCTCCTTGACCTTCGCCTGAATGAGGGGTTTGTCGGCGGTCGCCCAGCGGGCGGTGTGGACGTCGGGGAGCAGCAGCCCGATCGTGAAGCCGCCCTCGCCCGAGGCGTCCCCGGTGCCCCCGCCCGCCTCGCCGGCCGCTCCGCAGGCCGTGAGCGCGGCGAGCGAGGCGGCAGCGGTCGTGGCGGCCAGGGCGCGGGCGGTACGGCCCCGCGTCCAGGGTGCGCCTGCGCCGAGCCCGCTGCGTCCCCGCACGCGGTGAAAGGGAACCGGCATAGTCCCCAATGTATGGGAAAATGGGAAAAACGAGCTGCCGGGCGAAGGCCGTGGGCGGCCGCTCCGGTGCGGGCCGGCGGCCCCGCCGCGCGGGGTCGCGGGGCGGGCGCGTCGCGTGGCCGTCAGACGGCCCGGGGCGCGACCGGCAGGGTCTCGTCGTGGACGAGGTGCACGACCTGGTCGGCGATCGTGTCGAGGACGTCCGACGCGGCCGTCTCGTCGCCTAGGACCAGGAAGTTCAGCGTGAGCCCGTCGGTCATGACGGCCAGATAGTGCGCCAGGACCGGCACCGGGACCCGCAGCCGCAGTCCCATGTCGTGCCGCAGCTGGGTGATGAGCTCGATGAACGTGTCCGTGTACAACTCGTACTGACGGCGCGCCAGATGCTCGAACCCGGGTTGGCGCAGCGCGTACTGGGTGAGTTCGTAGGTGAGCATGTGCTCACCGGGGTGGGCGCACACATGGTCCCAGTAGGCCTGGAATCCCGCGCGGACGGTCTCCCGCAGGGTGGCCCGGGGCCGGATCGCCTCCCGCACCACGGCGATGTAGTGCTCGGTGATCGCCTCGATGACGGATTCCAGCAGTTCCTGCTTGGAGCCGAAGCAGTAGTGGAAGACGCTCAGCGACACGTCCGCCTCGGCGGCGATCGACCGTGTCGTCGTCCTGGGTACACCGTCACGGGTCATCGCCCGGATCGCTGCCTCGACGAGCTGCCGGCGCCGTTCGGCCGACGGCATCCGTGCCATGCGGTTCTCTCTTCCCGTGCTGTGCTGTGCTGCGCAGTGGCCGGGGGCCGGCCGGATCGGCTGGATCCGGCCGGCCCCGGCCGGCGGCTCGCTCGGGCGGCGGCTCAGCTGCCGTAGACGCCGACCTCGTACAGGGAGTAGCCCCACTTGGTGCCGCGCTCCAGTCCCTGGATGCGCACATGGCGGGCGGTCGTCCCGGCGAACCGGGCCGTGTCCAGGCCGCCGTCACCGGCCGTCGTGGACCACACCGGCCGCCAGTTCGTGCCGTCCGAGGACACCTCCACGCGGTAGGCCTTCCCGTAGGCGCGTTCCCAGTCGAGGGTGACCCGTGCGACCAGGGCCGGTGCGCCGAGATCGATCCGGAGCCACTGCCCGTCGCTCCAGTCGCTCGCCCAGCGGGTACCCGCCTTCCCGTCGACGGCCCGGCCGGGGGCGTAGCTCGTGAAGAGGCTCCACTCCGACGAACTGGCGGAGGCCGGCGCGCCCGCGGCGAGGTTCACCCCGGACTTGTGCCGCTCGGAGGCGCCCCAGGTGCCGAGGTAGGACTCCGCTCCCTTGAAGAGGTCGTCCACGACGCCCTGTCCGCCGACGATCCGTACGTCCTCCAGCCAGTCCGGGATCAGGCCGTAGTGCGCTGCGCCGTCGGTGTTGATGTCCCAGGTGCGCTCGCCGGTGGTCTGCCGGTCGAGGACGGAACCGCCGTCGGCGCTGCGGAAGGGGTAGCGCACCGGGTTGGCGGTGTCGGCGCCCCGCGGGCCAGGCCAGCCGCCGACGCCGTTCATGTCGCTGCCGTAGCCGTATCCGACGCCGTACTTGTCGCGCAGCGCGTCCGTGCGCTCGGCCTCGGCGCTGAAGTGCTCGGAGCCGTGCATGTACTGGGCGATGAACCCGCCGAGCCGGTACACCCGCTCGGTCCAGTCCATGTCCATCCAGCTGTGCGACGAGATCACGCCGGGGTACGACTCGGCCTCGAGGATGTCGAACGCCCGGCCCGCGGCCTTGACGCTCATATGGTCGATCTCCAGCATCATCTTGCGCTTCACCATGCCGCGCAGGGCGTACTCGCCGAGTTCGGTGAGCCCGCGGGTGTTGCACTGCGCGTCCGCGGCGTACGACGGGACCTTCACGCCCGGCGGGAGTTCCTTCTCGGCGCCGGGGGCCGACGCGAGGCCGATGGGGTTGTCGCGCTGCGGCCCGGTGCACTTCTCCGTCTTCCAGAAGGTGCCCGTCGAGAGGAACTGGCCGACGTTGATGGCGGTGCCCTGGGTGCCCGAGTCGAACCGCACTCCGCACAGCGCGTTGTCGAACTTGTGGCAGAGGAACATGCTCCGCACGCCGAGCCCGTGGAGCTCGTCGAGACCGCGGTCGATGTCGTCCCTGTCGCACTGGGCCACGTCGAGGATCTGCTTGCACCCGAACGGCTCGGAGGTCTCCACCCCGAGCACCACGGCCAGTTTGCCCTGCTCGATCACCTGCCGGGCCTGCGCGGAGTCGGTGACGATCCGGAAGAAGCCCTTGCCCGGCCCGCCGTAGATCCCGTCGATGTACGCCTGCATCTCGTACGTCTTCCGCGCCTGCAGGCGGATCGAGGTCATCTCGTCGCAGCTGCGGTCCTTGAAGAAGTACACCGAGCAGATCACGCCGTTGGTGACCAGGTCGTTGACGAGGACGCGCTGCCCGCCGCGCCACGCCCGCTCGATCCAGGCGTAGTAGTTCTGCTGGTGGGTGAGCGAGTCGTGGGCCGGCCAGTCCTTGAACGTCGGCCAGCCGTCGGGGTCGTGGCGCCCGTCGCCGCCCTTGGTGATGAAGTCGAACACCGCGAGCGAACCGTCGGGGTAGTGCTCCGGGCAGTCCTTGAGGGCGTCCGCGATGCCCTGGTCGGAGAAGGCCTTGCCGCAGATGAGCCGACCGCCGAACGCCTCGTTCGACATGATGTGGTTGTGCGCGTCGACGAAGCCGCGCACCTTTCCGTCCGGGCCGGTGCCCTTGAAGGGCTCGCCGGAGACGTCGATCCGGGAGTCGGGCACGGGCCGGGCGTCCGGGACCCACCAGCCGGACTCCGCCGAGGACCCCGGAGCCGTGCCGAGCACCAGGGCCAGCGCGGTGAGGAGCAGGATCACCACCGCGAGGGGTCCACGGCGGCGACGCGAGAGCCGTTTCATCGTCATCACCCAAGCCTTCGCTGAGCGGACGGGGCCGGGGCCGAGTCCGTCCGGAGCCGGGACCTTCCGCCGAGATCCCCTGTCATGACCCGTGCAAGCGGTGCGACGAGGATCGCGACTGTCACACAAACAGTCAATAGTCCGGGACAAGCGACCTGATGGCCTCGGCGGCCGGTCGACGACCGCGGTGAACAGGGGGGGTTGGGCCGTGTACGGGCATCGCGGCGTCACCGGATCGCACCGCCCCGGTCCCGGGCATCCGCGCGGCGCGCCGCCCCGGTCCCGCGGCGTCCGCTCGGCTCGGCGTGCCGCCCCGGTCCCGCGGCACAGGGTGACGGGGGCGACCGGGGTGACCGGGGCGACGCACCACCCCGTGGCGGTTACGGAAACGTCACCGAAGCGGACGTTCGCCGCGCGCTCCGGCGGCAATGCGAGCACCACACCACGAGGGGACGCCCATGATTCTCACCGCCGTGCTCATACCTCCCGCGCTGCTGCTCCTGATCATCGCCATGGACCACCTGGAGGACCGGTTGTTCGCGGTCCCGGAAAGCCCCCGGCCCGCCCGGCGGCGACGCCGTCCGCGGCTCCTGCCGCGCCGCCGGCCCGGGCCGGACGAGATCGAGCAGCCCCTTCCCGAGGCCGCCTGACCGCGGCGGCCCGGCCGGCTCAGCCCTGGGTGCGCCGCACGCACTCGGCGACGACCTCGCGGAGGTTGCCCGTGCGCGCCAGCAGTTCCCGCTGCACCCGCGCGCCGTTGCCCTCCGAAAGGAGGGTGTCGAGCCCCTGCCGGGCGGCCGCCAGATCCCCGGTGGCCTCGAGGGCGTCCCGTACGTGGTCGAAGAGCGCACGCACCACGGCCTCCGCCGGCGCCGGCCGCATCGTCAGGGGATGGACCAGTTCGTGCTCCAGCCCGTACCGTCCCGCCTGCCAGGCGGCCAGCCGCAGCAGCGCCGTCCCGTGCCGGGCCGGCGGCTCGCCCTTGTGCCACTCGCGGGCGGCCGTCTCCACCAGCCCCCGGGACAGGGTGGCGAGCAGCACCGTCGTGGCGGGGGACAGGCAGACGTCCGCGACCCTGATCTCGACCGTGGGATAGCGGTGGGAGAGCCGGGCGTCGAAGTAGATCATGCCCTCGTCGCGCAGCACACCGGTGCCCAGCAGGTCCCGCACCTGCTCGTGGTAGCGCTGAGCCGAGCCGAAGACCTCCACGGGACCGGCGGACGGCCACCGGCCCCAGACCTGGCTGCGGTACCCGGCGTACTGCGTGTCCTTGCCCTGCCAGAACGGGGAGTTGGCGCTCATCGCCATGAGCACGGCGAGCCACGGCCGGACACGGTCCAGGACCGCCACGCCTTCCTCGTCGGAGTCCACCGAGACATGCACATGGCAGCCGCTGGTGAGCTGTTCCTGCGCGGTCAGGCCGAACCTCTCGCCCAGCCAGCGGTGCCGCTCGCCGAAGCCCATCGAAGGGCTGACGGGCAGCGGGGACGTGGCCAGCGCGGCGACCGCCCCGCCCATCCTCTCCGCGTGACGGGCGGCCTCGGCCCGCCACCCCCGGATCTCCTCGGCGATGTCCTCCATGGCGACATGCGGCCGGGTGGCGAACTCCAGCTGCTCCCGGTGCAGCTCCTCCTCGAAGACCTCGTCCTCGTCGCGACGGACGGCCTCCCGGGACGCGGCGGCCAGCACGGCCGTCGACAGGGCCCGGGGCTCACCGCTCTCGGCGTCCACCAGCAGCATCTCTTCCTCGACACCCACACTGCGCACGACTACTGCCCTTCTTGCGGTCCGGCCGCTCCTGCTTCCTGTGTACCCGGGCGCTCCAGCCGTCCGGAGCGCCCGGCTCCGGGCGGCGGGTCGCGTCCGGTGGCGGACGGATGCCCCGCGATCGGTCGGCGACACCTCACCGGGCCGGTGCGTCCTCGCCGGTCGGCGGCCGGGTTCGCCCGCCGGAGTGGCGGGCCGGACTTCTCCCCGCGGCTCGCTCCGGACTTCTCCCCGCAGCTCTCCCCGTGCTTCTCCCCGGACCGCCGCGGCGGCAGTCCGGGGGCTCCCGGGCCGGGGCGGGCCGCCCGGCCATGCGTGGGCAGGGGAGAGGCTCCCCGGAGGCCTCCTCTCGGGCGCCGCGCGCCGCGCCCGCGTGCCTCCGGTGCCCTCACGCGCCTCACGGGCCTCACGCGCCTCACGCGCCGGCATCGCGGCGCGGCCCGGCGAGGCCACGGCCGGCGCCGCCACCGGCGGTGATGTGTGCAGGTCCCGCCCTCGCGGGCCCCGCTCCCCTTCGCTACAGTGCGCTCGAAGCCGTACCGCACCGCGCCGCCGATCCCGCTGCGGACCAGCCCCGTCGGCCGTCGCCCCCGCCACGCCGGAGACGACGCCGTTCCGCCGAACCCCGCCGCCAGGAGACGCCGTGACTTCCGACGACGCCATACGCCCCGCCCCAGCCCCCGCCTCTGCCCCAGCGCCTTCCTCCACCTCCGCCCCAGCCCCTGCCTCCGCCGCGGCGCAGCGGCTGCGCCGCAGGCTCGAGCGGTTGATCGGCGTGGCGGCCACCGAGGGCAACCACCTCGTACCACTGCGCAACGGGCGCGAGATATTCCCCACCATGCTGGACGCGATCCGGTCCGCCGAGCACACCGTCGACATGATGACCTTCGTCTACTGGCGGGGGCAGATCGCGCGCGACTTCGCCGGCGAGCTCGCCGACCGGGCGCGGGCCGGGGTGCGTGTGCGGCTGCTGCTCGACGGCTTCGGGGCGAAGGAGATCGAACAGGACCTGCTGGACGGCATGGACGACGCCGGTGTGCAGATCGCCTGGTTCCGCAAGCCCGTGTGGCTGTCGCCGTTCAAGCAGAACCACCGCTGCCACCGCAAGGCCCTGATCGTGGACGAGCACACCGCCTTCACCGGCGGGGTGGGCATCGCCGAGGAGTGGTGCGGAGACGCCCGCAACCCGGGGGAGTGGCGCGACACCCATGTCCAGGTCCGGGGCCCCGCGGTGGACGGCATAGCGGCGGCGTTCGCCCAGAACTGGGCCGAGTGCCACGACGAGCTGTACGACGAGCACGACCGGTTCGCCGAGCAGCCCCAGTGCGGCGACTCGGTGGTGCAGGTGGTCCGCGGCTCGGCGAGCATCGGATGGCAGGACATGCAGACGCTGATCCGGGTCATGCTCACCTCCGCCGAGAAGCGCTTCCGGCTGGCGACCGCGTACTTCGCGCCCGACGCGTTCTTCGTCGACCTGCTGTGCCGCGCCGCGCGCCGCGGTGTGCGGGTGGAGATCCTGCTCCCCGGCCCGCACACCGACCAGCGCGCCTGCCAGCTCGCGGGCCAGCACCACTACACGACGCTGCTCGACGCGGGTGTGAGCATCCGGCAGTACCAGCCCACCATGATGCACGCCAAGATCATCACGGTGGACTCGGTGGCGTCCCTGATCGGGTCGACCAACTTCAACCGGCGCTCGATGGACCACGACGAGGAGGTGATGCTCGCCGTCCTCGACGAGTCCTTCACCGCGGTCCTCGACAAGCACTTCGACGAGGACGCCGAGCGCAGTGTGGACATCGATCCCGCCCGCTGGAAGCGGCGTGCGGCCGTCCAGCGCGTCAAGGAGGCGTCGGTCGCCCCGATCCGGCGGTTCCTGTAGCGCGGGGCCACGCCGCGGGCCCGCTCACGGGCGCGGCCCCGCCGGGCGCCGCCCTCCCGCGGCGGGGCCGCCGGGGCCGCACCCCGGCACCCACCGGTGCCACCCCGGCTCACCGCCGCCCGGGATGCTTGCCGGGCCCGTCGTCGTGCGGCGCCAGGGGAGTGGGGGTCAGGTCGGCGGGCTCCTCGCCGCGCTCCAGCAGGGTGTCCGCGGCGCCGATGATCAGCGGGTCCGCCTGCCCGACGGCCTCCGGGTCCTTGTCCGCGTAGTCGGCGCGGAGCAGCAGATGGCGGATGGCCTCCAGCCGGCCGCGCCGTTTGTCGTTGTTCTTCACCACGGTCCACGGTGCGTGGGGCGTGTCGGTCTCCCGGAACATCTCGACCTTGGCCCGGGTGTAGTCGTCCCAGCGGTCCAGCGACGCGAGGTCGGTGGGGGAGAGCTTCCAGCGGCGCACGGGGTCGACCTGGCGGATCGCGAACCGGGTGCGCTGCTCGCTGCGGGACACCGAGAACCAGAACTTCACCAGCATGACGCCGTCGTCCGTCAGCAGCCTCTCGAAGACGGGCGCCTGGGCGAGGAAGTGCCGGTACTGCTCGGAGGTGCAGAAGCCCATCACCCGCTCCACGCCCGCCCGGTTGTACCAGGAGCGGTCGAAGAAGACGATCTCACCGGCGGCGGGGAGATGGGACACATACCGCTGGAAGTACCACTGGCCGGACTCCCGTTCGGTGGGCTTGTCCAGGGCCACGACACGGGCGCCCCGCGGGTTGAGGCGCTCGGTGAAGCGCTTGATCGTGCCACCCTTGCCCGCGGCGTCGCGTCCCTCGCACACGACGACCATGCGCACACCGTTCTCCCGCACCCACTTCTGCAGCTTCAGCAGCTCGATCTGCAGCACCCGCTTCTCGCGCTCGTAGCGCTTGCGGCTCAGCTTCCGGTCGTACGGGTGGTTCTCGCGCCAGGTGTCGATGGGCGTGCCGTCGCCGTCGAGCAGGATCGGCTGCTCGGGGCGGGCGTCGTCGATCCGCAGGCCCCTGAGCAGCGCGGTGTCCGCTCCGGTCGTGGCCGTGGCGGCAGTCGCAGCCGTATCCGTAGCCGTAGCCGTGGGTGTGGTCGCGGTCGTCGCCGTGTCCGGGGTGCCGGGTCTCCTCGGCGCGGGCGGGCCCTGCCGGCTCCCCGGCCCGCCCGCCTCCTCGGCTCGTGGGCTCGCGCCGTGACGCTGCCGGTCCATGGCGCGTTCTCCTCTCTCGTGCGTCCGGGATCTGTGCGTGGACCGGTTCGCGCACAGCGCGCCGGGGCACGCCCCGCGGTACGGGACGTGCCCCGGCCGCCGGCACCGGCCGGCGGCTCAGTGGCCGGAGCTGTAGTAGCCGCCGAGCTGGTCGCGGTAGGCCGGGTCGCCGAGATGCTTGTCCTTGTCGAACTCCGGCGCGGCCTTGATCTCGTCCTTCGTGCGGGACACGATGATCCGCCGCTCGTCGTGGTCGACGACCGTGATGGTGCCGGCGGGCAGCAGCACCTCCTTGCCGAAGATCCACGTACCGGTGTCGACGACGATGTACTGGGAACCGACCTCGTTGGAGTGCTTGTCGACCTTGCCGATGTTCCCGTCGGTCGCCTCCACCCGATAACCCGTCAGGTCGTCGTCGCGGTTGTGCCCGCTGGTCGGTACGTAGGCCCACATGTGCTCGCTCACGGGTGCTCCTCACCTCGGCATGTTGCTACGGGCATCCTCTGGGCGTACGGGAACTCCGGTACGAAACCCGCGCTTCCCGCCACCGGTCGTCCGCTTGCCCCGCTTCGCGGACGGCACACCCGTCAGCCCGCCCGGGGGATCGTCCCGGAGTGAGACAGCCGTGTCACGGCCCGCCGAAGGGCGGTTCGCCGCGGTCCTCCTCGACCACGACGTGCATCGCCGCCTCCTCGGCTCCGGCCGCACCGGCGTCGATGCCCACATCGCCGGCGAAGAGCTGCTTGTCCGTGGTCGGGCGGGTCCCCTCGTCGGGGGCCACCAGCCGCCCCGCCCGTACGCTGCCGACCTCGTCGTCGATCGGCTCCCCCTCGCCGCCCGGCAGGTCGCCGATGCCGTCCGAGTCGTCCGCCGCGACGTCGGGGAGCTCCACCGCCAGCCGCTGGTCGAGGCTCTCGCCCTCGCGCTGCTCCGCCACCGTCGTCCCCACCCGGTCCACGCCGAGCGGCCGCTCCGGCGGGGAGTAGCCCTGGTCGAGGATCTCGTCGTAGTCCGGCTCGTCCAGTGCGTCCTCGAGGTCCAGGTGGGCCGCGTCGCCCTGCTCCTCGTTGGAGCCGGTCGGCTGGTAGACCTCGTCCGCCATGCTGTCGCTCATGATCGTCTTCTCGCTCCGCGGAGCTCCGACCTGCGGAGGGCGTCGCACTCCGGCCGGAGCGCCTCTCGTCGTTCGCGGCCCGGCGGCCTGCCCGGGCCGATGGCGATGCCGGTCCCGGCGGGCACGGCTCGTCCTGCCGGGCTGATCCGGTTCCCGTGGAACCCCGTGCCCCCTATGCGCAAGCGTAGTGCCGTGACCGGAAGGGTTCACCGGCTCGCGGGGACCCGCAGGTCACCTCGGTGTGCTGCCGCATCACCCGGGTGTGCCCGTAGCGGGGCGATCCCCGGCGGTGCGGCCTGCCGCACCCGTCCCACTCCTCCCACCCGCCCCGTCTGAACCGCCCGGTGCCGCCGGTCCCTCCGGTCCCGTGTCCAGGTCGCCGGTCCCGTTCGTCGGCGCCGGTCCCGTGCCGACGTCCTTCAGGTTCCGTTCCACGGCGCCGGTCCCGCCGCCGCGGGCGCCCGGCCGGGCCCCTCTGAAGGACCGAATGAAGGGCGGGTTAGCATATGAGCACCGCCTAGCTCGAAAGATAAATCTGTGACTGTCAATGAGGACTCGTTCACAAACTGGAAGCATCGCGAGGAGATCGCGGAGTCGATGATCCCGATCATCGGGAAGCTGCACCGTGAGCGGGACGTCACCGTCCTGCTGCACAGCCGCTCCCTGGTGAACAAGTCGGTGGTCAGCATCCTCAAGACCCATCGGTTCGCCCGCCAGATCGCCGGCGAGGAACTCTCGGTCACCGAGACGATGCCGTTCCTGAAGGCCCTCGCCGCGCTCGATCTCGGGCCCTCCCAGATCGACATCGGCATGCTCGCCGCCACCTACCGGACCGACGACCGCGGCCTCTCGGTGGAGGAGTTCACCGCGGAGGCCGTCGCCGGTGCCACCGGCGCCAACAAGATCGAGCGCCGTGAGCCGCGCGACGTCGTGCTCTACGGCTTCGGCCGCATCGGCCGGCTCGTGGCCCGGCTGCTCATCGAGAAGGCCGGCTCCGGCAACGGCCTGCGGCTGCGCGCCATCGTCGTCCGCCGGGGTGGTGACCAGGACATCGTCAAGCGGGCGTCGCTGCTGCGCCGGGACTCGATCCACGGCCAGTTCCAGGGCACGATCACCGTCGACGAGGCGAACAGCACGATCGTCGCCAACGGCAACGAGATCAAGGTCATCTACGCCGGCGACCCGTCGGAGGTCGACTACACGGCCTACGGCATCAGGGACGCCATCCTCATCGACAACACGGGCAAGTGGCGGGACCGCGAGGGCCTGTCCACGCACCTGCGCCCCGGCATCGAGAAGGTCGTCCTCACCGCCCCGGGCAAGGGCGACGTCCCGAACATCGTGCACGGCGTCAACCACGACACGATCAAGCCGGACGAGCAGATCCTGTCCTGCGCGTCCTGCACCACCAACGCCATCGTCCCGCCGCTGAAGGCCATGGCGGACGAGTACGGGGTGCTGCGCGGTCACGTGGAGACCGTCCACTCGTTCACCAACGACCAGAACCTGCTGGACAACTACCACAAGGCCGACCGCCGCGGCCGTTCCGCGCCGCTCAACATGGTCATCACCGAGACCGGCGCCGCCTCCGCCGTGGCCAAGGCGCTGCCCGACCTCAAGGCGCCGATCACCGGCAGCTCGATCCGCGTCCCCGTCCCGGACGTCTCGATCGCGATCCTCAGCCTGCGGCTCGGCCGTGAGACCACCCGCGAGGAAGTGCTGGACTACCTCCGCAACGTGTCGCTGACCTCGCCGCTCAAGCGCCAGATCGACTTCATCACCGCCCCCGACGCGGTCTCCAACGACTTCATCGGCTCGCGCCACGCGTCGATCGTCGACGCCGGGGCCACGAAGGTCGACGGCGACAGCGCGATCCTCTACCTCTGGTACGACAACGAGTTCGGCTACTCGTGCCAGGTGATCCGCGTCGTCCAGCACGTCTCCGGGGTGGAGTACCCGACCTACCCGGCGCCGGTGGCCTGACCCCACGGTCCGGCCCCGGCGGTCCCGGCACCGCCGGCCTGATCGTCCCGTGTCCGGACGTACTCCCGGACGTGTGTCCCGGGCGTGCGTCCCGAACATGCGTTTCGGCCGGGTGTCCCGGTGGGCAGCCTCGCCCACCGGGACACCCGGCCCGGCACCGGGGGACAGCGGCCCGCGGGACCCGGTGCCGGCGGCGCCGAAGCGGACCGCCCGCGCGGGCGAATTGCCGCCAGGCGCAGGGGCCTTGTCCCGGTGCGCAAGCGCTGCGCAGTATCCTCGGCCGACTGCCCTACGGGGGAGTAGCGTCACCGAACGTGCTGAAGGCCGAGTATGGGAGGCGTCCGATGCGAGACCAGTGCCCGTTGGCGATAGACCCGGCAGGCCGGGACATCCATGGCGAGGGCGACCGGATGCGTGAGAGAGGCCCGGTGGCGCGTGTCGAACTCCCGGGCGCCGTCGGGGCGTTCGCGGTCACCAGCCCCGCTCTGCTCAAACGGCTGCTCACCGACGCACGGGTGTCCAAGGACCCGCGCCGGCACTGGCCGGTCTGGATCAACGGGGAGGTCTCCCCGGACTGGCCGCTGTTCGCCTGGGTCGCCGTGCAGAACATGTTCACCGCCTACGGCGGGGAGCACAGGCGGTTGCGCAACCTGGTGTCGCGGGCCTTCACGGCGCGGCGCACCGCTGCGCTGCGCCCCCGCATCGAGGAGATCACGGAGCAACTGCTCGACCGGGTCGCCGAGGTCGGGCGCCGCGGCGAGGTGGTCGATCTGCGCGAGGAGTTCTGCTACCCGCTGCCGATCCAGGTGATCAGCGAGTTGTTCGGCCTGCCGAGTGACAAGGCGGTGGACCTGCGCGAGGTCGTGGACGGGCTCTTCCACACCTCCGCGGGGCCCGACGAGGTCACCGCCACCTACGCACGCCTCTACGAGGTGCTGGGGGAACTCGTCGCGGCCAAGCGGGAGTCGCCCGGAGACGACCTGACCACCGGCCTCATCGCCGCGCGGGACGACGAGGGCACCGCCCGGCTGAGCGAGCAGGAACTGCTCGACACCCTGGTACTCATGATCGGGGCCGGTCACGAGACCACCGTCAACCTCATCGACAACGCGGCACACGCCCTGCTCACCCACCCCGAGCAACTCGCGCACATCCGCGAGGGCCGTGCCACCTGGGACGACGCGATCGAGGAGAGCCTGCGGGCGGACGCGCCCGTGGCCAATCTGCCCCTGCGGTACGCCGTGGAGGACATCGACCTCGGTGAACTCGGCGGTCCGCAGGGCACGGTGATCCCCGCGGGGGAGGCCATCCTCGCCGCCTACGCCGCCGCGGGGCGCGATGCCGAGCGGTACGGCAAGGACGCCGACCGCTTCGACGTCACCCGGGTCGACAAGGAGCACCTGGCCTTCGGCTACGGAGTGCACCACTGCCTCGGCGCCCCCCTGGGCCGGCTGGAGGCCCGTGTCGCGATCCCCGCGCTCTTCGACCGCTTCCCCGGGCTCACGCTCGCCGGGCCGCCGGAGGAACTGCTGCCCGTGGAGTCGTTCATCTCCCACGGGCACCGGTCCCTGCCCGTCCGGCTGTTCTGATCACTCCCCCCGCCACCAGGCGAGCAGCCGGGCCCAGCCGCTCGCCGGCGCCGCGGCCTCCGGCGCACTCCGCCGTCCCCCGGGCGGCGCGGAGTCGCGCCGGTCCGCGGCCGCGGACGCCTCGTCCCCCGCGGGCCGTTCGCCCTCCGCGGCCCGGGTGACGGCGGCGGGCCGGAAGGACACGGGCAGGGCGGCGAGCGCGCGGTGGAACGGCCCGGGCCGCCACTCGAGGTCCCGCACCGGGACCGCGAGTTCCATGTCGGGGAGGCGGTCCAGCAGCTTCTCGACGGCCACGGCCGCGATCAGCCGCGCCGCGCCCTGCGCGGGACAGGAGTGCGGGCCGGCGCTCCACGCCAGATGGGCGCGGTTGCCCGGGTGCTGCTCCGCCACCAGGGCGGGGTCGGTGTTCGCCGCGGCGAAACTGATGACGAGGGGATGCCCCTCCCGGAGGAGCGTCCCCTCGTACAGGACGTCGTGCACCGGAAAGTGCACGGCGTAGTTGGCCATGGGCGGGTCGCTCCACAGCACTTCGTCGAGGGCGTCCTCCACGGGCAGGCTGCCGCCCGACAGACTGCCCGCGAAGCGGTCGTCGGACAGCAGCAGGCGCAGGCTGTTCGCGATCAGGTTCTGCTCGGGCTCGGTTCCGGCGCCTATCAGGAGGACCAGGGTGTGGACGAGCTCCTCGTCCGTCAGCCGCGCGGGATGGGCGATGAGCCGGGAGGTCACGTCCCGCCCCGGCGTCCGGCGCTTCAGCGCGATCAGCGCGCCGACGGTCGTGGTGAGGAGTTCGTTCGCCTTCTCGGCGTCGACGAGTTCGAAGATGCCGGCCATGCCCTCGACCAGCCGCTCACCGTACTCGGGCGGGCAGCCGAACATCCGGTTGAGCACCAGCAGGGGCAGCGGCCGGGCGTACCCGGCGAGCAGGTCGGCCTCGCCGGCGGCGGCGAACCGGTCGATGAGCGCATCGGCGCTCTGCTCGACGTAGTTGCGCAGCGCGTGGGGCTCCACGCCGCCCAGGCTGTCCGTGATCGCCTCGCGCAGGCGGCGGTGCTCCGGCCCGTCGGTCAGCAGGGCGTTGGGGCGGTAGGCCATCATCGGGGCGACCGGGCAGTCGGCGGGCACGGTGCCGTCGGCCATGTCGCGCCAGCGGCGGGAGTCCTTCGAGAACGTCTCGGGGCTGCGCAGCACATGGAGGGCGGCGTCGTAGCCGGTGACGAGTGTCGCCCGCACCCCGGGCGACAGCTCGACGGGCGCCGTCGGCCCGGTCCGCCGCATACGCCGGTAGGCGGCGGCGGGATCCGCCGCGAACTCCGGCCCGTACAGCGGCTCGGGGCAGCGGCGGCCGGACTCGGGCACGGGGGTGGTTTCGGGGGTCACGCGTGCTCCAGTTCGCTGGTGCGGGTCAGGAGGTACTCGACGAGGGAGATCAGCGCCCGGGTCGACGAGTGCCGGTCGCGGGCGTCACAGCGGACGAGCGGGGTGTCCGGGAGCAGGTCGAGGGCCTCCCGGACCTCGTCCAGAGTGTGCTGCGGGGCACCGTCGAACTCGTTCAGGGCTACGGCGTAGGGCAGGCCCAGCTCCTCCAGGACGCCCATGACGTCGAACGACTGCCCGAGGCGGCGGGTGTCGGCCAGGACCAGTGCACCGAGCGCACCGCGGGTCATGTCCCGCCAGAGCTCGGTGAAGCGCTGCTGCCCGGGGGTGCCGAAGAGGTACAGCACCACGTGGTCGCTGAGGGTGAGCCGCCCGAAGTCGAGGGCGACCGTGGTGGTCGTCTTGCCCCGGGCGCCCTCCAGGTCGTCCACCAGAGCGCCGGCCTCGGTCATCACCTCCTCGGTGTGCAGGGGACGGATCTCGGACAGCGTGCCGACGAAGGTGGTCTTGCCGACCGCGAAATGGCCGACGACCAGGATCTTGACCGCGGTGCGCACACCCGGCCGGAGATAGACGTCGTCAGAGGCGGGCGCGGAGCCCATCGAGCACCTCCTGCAGGATTCGGGCATCGGACGGCACGGCTGCCGGGACCGGTGCGAGGGTGACGATGTGCCCGCTGTCCAGGAGATCGGCCACCAGCACCTTGGTGACGCTGACCGGCAGCGACAGATGCCCGGCCACCTCCGCCACCGACAGCGCGCCCGGGCGGCAGAGCTCCGTGAGCCGTCTCTTCTCGGGCCCCAGGCCGCTGGGGGACGGCCCGTCGGCGGAGATGAGGAGCGTGACGAGGTCGAGGGTGCTGCGGCTCGGGTGGGCGCGGCCCTCCGTGACCACGTAGGGCCGCACCAGACGCCCCGATGGGCGGGGTCTGGGGGGACTCATGCCAGGGTGCCGGTTCCCTGCCGTGCCGGACTGGTCAGCTCCCTGCCGAGCCGGTCGACCAGTTTGTGCATGCGGTACGTGACCGCCTCCATGTCCACGCTCTCCGTGGTGGACACCGCGAGGTAGGCGCCCTCTCCGGCGGCGACGAGGAACACGTAGCCGTGGGCGAACTCGATCAGCGTCTGCCGCCACGGGGTGTCGACGCGGTCGCAGAACTCGGCCGTGCTGCGGCTGATGGACTGGACGCCGGAGAGCCCGGCCGCCAGCCGCTCCGCGTCGTCCCTGCCGATGTGCTCCGAGTGGGCCCGGAGCATGCCGTCCGCGGAGAGCAGGATCGCGTGCAGCGCCCCGGGCACCTTCAGGACCTCATCGAGCATCCAGCCCAACTCGTTGTTCGTGGGCTCGATCATCCTCGGTTGTTCCCTTCGTCTTCATGGGCGGTGGCATGGGCGGCTTCGTGGGCCGCGTCCTGGGCGGCCTCGTGGGCGGCTTCGTGAGCGGAGTCCTGGGCCGCCTCGTAGGCGGTCTCCTGGGCGGCGCGCCCGCTGAGGGTGCCGCGCGCGAACGCGCCGATCCTCCGTGCGGTCTCCTCGGCCGATCGGGCGCCGGCGTCGTCGGCGGGCACCGGCGCCGGCCGCGCGGTGGCCGGAGTCCGCGCGGCACGACGGCGGCGCTTCGGCAGCCCTCCCGCGGTCGTCGGCGCCGCGGACCCCGGCGCCGGTCGAGGTGCCGGTCGGGCAGCCGGTCCGGACGCCGGTCCGGACGGGGTCAGGGACGCGGGGGACTCCGCAACGAGGGCCGCCGCGGCGGGATCCCCCGCGGCGTCCTGGTGCGTGAGCAGGGCCCCCGGGAGGAACACGACGGCCCGGACACCGCCGTACGGGGAGTGGGTGTCCACGGAGACGCTGAACCTGTACCGGTGGGCGAGCACCCCGACCACTGCGAAGCCGAACTGCGGAGGGTCGTCGAGCCGGGTGACGTCCACCGTGCGCCGGCCGGACAGCAGCAGCGCGGCCTTCTCCAGCGCCTGCCCGTCCATGCCGACGCCCGCGTCGTCGATCACGATGCAGGCACCGTTGTGCACCGATCGGATGCCCACCTCGACCTGGGTGCTGGGCTGCGAATGGCGTGCGGCGTTGTCCAGCAGTTCCGCGACGGCCAGGACCACGGGCTCCACCGCACGGCTCTCGACGGCGACGTCGACCTCGCCGTGAACCCGGATCCGCCGGTAGTCGCGGATCCGGGAGGTGGATCCGCGCACCACGTCGGTCAGCGCGGACGCCGCCCGCTGCCGCCCCGGCCAGGATCCGCACAGTACGGCGATCGCCTGGGCGCGACGGCCGAACTGGGCGTTCGCGTGGTCGATCTCCAGCAGATCCCGCAGGACGTCGGGGTGGTCGTGGCGGTCCTGCATCTCCGAGATCGCCACCTGCTGCTCACTGGCCAGGGCCTGGATGGAGCGCATCGAGGACTTCAGCGCCGCCTTCGCCGACCGGTCGGCCCGGGCCTGCGAGCTCTCCACGGCCTCCGCGAACCGCTCGAGCACACCGTCCAGGCACTTCGCGAAGTCCGTGTCCGCGAGCCGCGGGTCGAGCAGTCCGGCACCGGGCACGGGCCGGTGAGCCGACTCCTGAAGGGCCGGCAGCCGGACGGTGACCAGGTGGCGCAGTTCCTCCTCGCGGCTGCGCAGGCCCTCGGCGAGCTCCTCGTTCCGCTTCCGCCTGCGCGCGCTGATCCCGCGCTGGCGCGCCAGGAGCACGGTGACGACCGGCAGGCCGACGGCCAGGCACCACACCACCGCCTCCGGTATCTGTTCAGTCATGAAGTCCTCAAGACGGCTCGAGCCTGCGGGAGCCGCCGACGTTAGCCCCGGCCGGCCGTACCCACTACTTCTCACGCGCAGAGGTCTTGCCGCCGGGCGCAGAGGTTCTCCAGGAGATGAGGAGATCCGGACGGCGGGTCCGCGCGGCACGTGCAGGCGCGGTCACGTCGGGTAGGCGGGCCCGTCGGTCTGCACTACGATGCCCGCGCGGGCCGCCGCCGGGAATTGACGCAGCGGCCTGCGCCACGGACAGGGACGCGGGACGGCGGAGGGGCGCTCTTGCGTGGGGGAACGTACAGCGTGGTCACACACTCGACGGCGCATGTCGAGCCGCGGGAGCGGGCCGACTTCTGGAGTCAGCAGGTCGACTCCCGCCACACCCGGCTGGACTTCAGATACGCCCGCCGGGACGGCTTCCGAGGTGAGCTGACCAGCCAGCGCAGTGACGACTACGAGCTCATCGGCTGGCGCAGTGACCGGATCGAGTACGTCCGGACGCCCGGGCTGGTACGCCAGGACCCCGCACCGGACTACCGCTTCCTGTTCCCGGTCGAAGGGGAGCTGACGCTGCGCCAAGACGGCCAGGAGGCACGGCTCGCCCCGGGGTTCGGCAGGCTGATGACGCTGGACACCCCGTTCGAGCTGCTCCACGACTCGATGCTGAGGGGGGTCATCCTGTCGATACCCGCCCGCGGGATCGACGGACCGCTCAACCGCAAGGCCCCCCTGGACGCCGCACTGGACCTGACCACGGGGCTGGGGCGGGTTCTGCACGGCATGCTGCTCAGCCTGCACGCCGAGCGCAACCGCCTGGACGCCGCGCAGTTCAACGCGGTCACGGACCGCGTGGTCGAGCTGCTGTGCATGGTCGCCGCCGGTGACGACCGCCCGGACGCTCCGGACCACCTGGCACAGGTCGAGGCCGCCATCCGCCGCTACGCGCGCGACCACGCGACCGAGCCGGATCTCACCGGTGCGTCCATGGCGCGCGCGCTCGGCTGGTCGCTCCGCCAGGTCCAGCTCGCCCTCCAGCGGTCGGGGACCACACCGCGCGAACTGATCCGGGAGGAACGGCTTCGCGTGGTGCGCGACCGCCTCCAGCGCCCCGAGTACACCCATATGACGATCAGTGAACTGGCCTGCGCCCTCGGGTTCTCCTCGGCGAGCGCCCTGAGCACGGCCTTCCGGCGGCGCTTCGGGACCAGCCCCCGGGAGCTGCGCCGCAGGTACCAGCAGGCCTGACGACCCGGCCGCGCCGGCCAGCGGCAGGACCCTCCGGCCGGGGCGACCGCGCCGGCACCCGGGCGGAGAGGTAGAACGGGTTCCACATCTGTGGAAGGGTGGGGATCGCGACACCTGCCGGAGCGACCACCGCGGTGGCCGCCGGCTGCTCCCGCACACGGGGACGGGGACGGACTCTCAAGCGGGGGAACGGTTTGGCGACGGGCCGAACTCCGCGCAGGGGCCACCTGGCAGCCGTGTGGCGTGCAGCCGCCGTACCCGCTTCCGAGGAGACGGACAGTCCCATGCAGATCCTGCGCACACCCGACGAGCGTTTCCGGGATCTCCCCGACTACCCCTTCGAGCCCTCCTATGTGGAGGTGGCAGCGGGTGACGGGAGCGACGGCACCCTGCGGGCGCACTACGTGGACGAAGGCGACGGCGGTTCGGGGGAGACCGTGCTGCTGATGCACGGCGAGCCGTCATGGTCCTACCTCTACCGCCATATGATCCCGGTGCTCGCCGGGGCGGGCCATCGGTGCGTCGCCCCCGACCTCATCGGCTTCGGCCGCTCCGACAAGCCGGCGGCCCGCTCGGACTACACCTACCAGCGCCATGTGGACTGGATGCGGGAGGCCCTGTTCGACCGGCTCGATCTGAGCCGGATCACCCTCGTCTGCCAGGACTGGGGAGGGCTCATCGGCCTGCGCCTGGTGGCGGAACACCCCGATCGCTTCGCCCGGGTCGTCGTGGCCAACACCTTCCTGCCCACCGGGGACGAGGAGCCCGGCAAGGCGTTCCTGGACTGGCGGGAGTTCAGCCAGACCGCCCCCGACCTGCGGGTGGGGGACATCGTGGACCTCGGCTGCCGCAGCGACCTGTCCCGGGAGGTGAAGGCGGCGTACGACGCGCCCTTCCCCGACGACTCGTTCAAGGCCGGTGCCCGCCAGTTCCCGATGCTCGTACCGGTCTCCTCCGACGACCCGGCCGGAGGGCCGAACCGCGAGGCCTGGCGGGTGCTGGGGCGATTCGACAAGCCCTTCCTCTGCGCGTTCGGCGACGAAGACCCGATCACCCGGGGGCTCGACCGGATCTTCCGGGAACGCGTGCCCGGGACCAGGGGGCAGGACCACGTCACGGTCACCGGCGGTGGGCACTTCCTCCAGGAGGACCGGGGCCGCGAACTCGCGGCGACGGTGAACCGCTTCATCGGCTCCGGGACCGGTCCGGACGGAGGTCTCTGAGGCGGCCCGGGACGTCTCCGGGGCCGGGGCGCCCCGTTGCCGTGGGATGCGGCGCGGGTGAGACGGTCGGCCACCCCGGGATCCGTGCCCCCCGGCCCGCGGCCCGTCCCCTGCCGGACTCCGCCCGCGACCGCGACGCGCCCGCCGGGACGGCGGCTCCCGGCGAACGTGTTCGTGATGAAGCCGCGTGACTTCGGCGCGCCCGCCGGGACGGCGGTGCCCGGTGAGCCGCCGGCCGGCGTTGCCGCGTGACCTCGACGTGCCCGCCGGGACGGCGGGCACCCTCACCTCGGCCCTCACCTCGGCCCTCACGAACGGCGTGACCGCCGGTGCCCCGCCCGCGGCCGAGCTCGCCCGCCGCCGGCCGCCTCGGGGTGCGTCTCGCCCTCGGCGCCCACACCGTCCTGCCCGCATCGCCGTTCCGATGTGACGGATTCACCGGACCAGGTGTCCGACTTGCGACGTACACACCCCTTCGCACCCCTCGGAAGGCGCCCTTCAGGGCGCGCTATTGAAAATGAGTGTCATCATCGTATAGAAGTACTGGGTGCTCACCTCACAACAGCTGCCGGAGCGCCCGATGGCCGGAGTCCGGCCCTTGGCGCTCACCGCACTCCGGCATCCCACCGTCTCCACGCTCCTGGCGGATCACCGCGCCCTGCTGGCCGACCTCCTGGACGGCCTGGGGTCACCGCTGCACATCGTGCTGCCCGAGATCTTCGAGGAGAACGTCGCCGGACTCCGGCAGGCGTTCGCCGAGGCGGGTGCCACCGCCGACATCCTGTTCGCCAAGAAGGCCAACAAGGCCGGCTGTTACGTCGAGTCGGCCGCCGCCCTGGGCGTGGGGGTCGACGTCGCCAGCACCCCCGAACTGGTCAACGCGCTGGCCGGCGGAGTGCCGGGGCACCGGATCGGCATATCCGGCCCGGAGAAGGACGACACACTGCACGCCCTCGCCGTTCAGCACGGCTGCCTGGTGGCCGTGGACTCGATCAGCGAACTCCGTCGGCTGGCCGCGACCGCGCGGCTCGCGCGGCGGCGGGCCGATGTGCTGCTGCGGTCCCGGACGGCCGGCCAACCGGCAAGCCGCTTCGGGCTGTCGGCCGCCGAGCGCGAGGCCGCCGTCGGTCTGTGCGCGGAACTCGCCGGCCACATCCGCCTCCGCGGGTTCTCCTTCCACCTGAACGGCTACTCCACGGCGGAGCGCGCGACGGCGGCGAACGAGATGATCGAGCACTGCCTCGACGCCAGACGGCGGGGCTCGCCCTCCGCGGAACTGGTCGACATCGGCGGCGGATTGCCGGTTCGCTATGTCGAGCCGCGGCTCTGGGACGAGTTCCTCGAGCGCAACGAGCCGGCCCACTACCACGCGGCCAGGGACTTCAAGGACTTCTATCCGTACGGGGGGCAGCCCGCCGCGCAGGCGGTGCGCGCGATCATGGCGCACCCCGCCGGCGGTGGCGAGAGCCTGTCGGCGAAGGCGGGGCGCAACGGCGTCCGGTTCGTGGTCGAGCCCGGCCGGGCCCTGCTGGACCAGGCCGGATTCACCCTCTACCGCGTACAGCAGGTCGACGACCGGCGGGACGGCGAGGGGTACGCCATCGTCACCGTCGCGGGCAGCAGCTTCAGCCTCTCCGAGCAGTGGTTCAACAGCGACTACCTCCCCGACCCGCTGCTGATCTCCGCACGGCCCACCGCCGACGAGCTGTTCCCGGCCTGCGTCGCGGGCTCGACCTGCCTGGAGAGCGACCTGGTGACCTGGCGGAAGATCGGCTTCCCGCGGCCCGTGCGGCGCGGTGACCACCTGGTCTACCTCAACACCGCCGGCTACCAGATGGACTCCAACGAGTCGCCGTTCCACGACGCCGCCCTGCCGTTGAAGGCCGTTCTGCGGCTCGGTGACGACGGGGGCCCGCCGCGCTGGCGCCTGGACGGAATCCGATGAGACCCCGCACCGATCCGCGCATCCGACGAGCCGGCGCGCATCCGACGAGCCCCTGACGAACCCGCGCGTATCCCATGACATCCCTGACGAGCCCGCACGCATCCCATGAGACCCGTGACGAACCCGCGCATCCGATGACACCCCGAACGCATCCGATGCGACCGCCCACGAAGGAGAAGTCCCGCATGTCACCGAGCTACGCCCCGCCCGGGCAGTTGTGGCTGTTGCCGCAATCGCAGCAGGAAGGGCTGGATCTCGACCACCGGCAGGTGATCGCGGTCGTCGAGCAGGCCTACCGCGCGCTGCGCGAAGGAGGCTCGAACAACCCGGTCAAGACGATCATCGACGATCCCGGCCACCGCTCGCTCAGCTACTCGATGGTGGCCAGGGACGCCGGCAGCGGCACCGTCTGCTTCAAGGCCGTCTACGAGTTCGACCCCCGCCGCACCCGGGACGCCTACCGGTTCCACTCGTTCGTCTTCCTCGTCGACGACACCACCGGGGCACCCATCGCGCTGATGGACGTGGTGAAGCTCGGACCGCTGCGGTCCTCGGCCACCACCGCGCTGTTCGCCCGCGCCGCCTGCCCGGACGCACGGACCGCCCTGGTCGTCGGCACCGGCGTCCAGGGGCAGGCGGCCCTGCCGATGCTGCTCGCGGCACTGCCGAAGCTGGAGCGCCTGCAGGTGTTCGGCACCTACCCCGACGGTCTGCGCGCCGTCCGGGAGAGCGTCGACGGCCGCGAGGTCGAGATCGTCGAGGACCTCCGGAAGGCCGCCGGCGAGGCGGACATCGTGATCGGCGCCGCAGGCCTCTCCGTCACGGAGGAGGTACGGCGCGACTGGATGAAGCCGGGCTCGGTCGCCGTACTGCTCGGGTACGGCGTACACGCCGACGTGTGCCACGGCGCGGACTACCGGATCGCCACGGACACCGCCCAGATGCACGCGACCTGCGACGACCTGCGAGGCGAGGACGGCAGCCTGCCGTCGATCGACGCCCAGCTGCCGGACATCCTGCTCGGCCGGGCACCTGCCCGGCGTCATCCGGACGACGTGGTCTTCGCCTACAACAGCGGCATGGCGGTCACCGACGCCGCGCTGGGCCGGTACATAGCCGACCTCGCGCAGGCGGACGGGCGCGGGGAAAAGGTCAACTTCTGGTGAGCAGTACCCGAACGACCGGAACGACCGGAACGACCGGAACGACGCAGACCGGCCTCGGCTGGTGGGCCGGGAACTCGCGGGCGCTGCTCAGGCTCGCGTTCCCGCTGATTCTGACCAACTTCGCCTATGTCGCGCTGACCACCGTGGACATCGTGATGCTGGGCAGGCTCGGCGCTCTCGAGATCGCCGCCGCCGGTCTGGCCATCGCGCTGTTCAACCAGTTGCGCACCACCGGCACCGGCCTGGTCACCGGAGTCAGCAACCTGGTGGCCGAAGCGCGGGTGCGGGACGACCGGGAACGCATCGGCGCGCTGCTGTTCGCCGGGTTCTTCTGGGCGACCGTGTGCGGCGTGCTGTTCTGCGCGGCACTCCTGCTGATCGGTCCGCTGCTCGTGCTGCTGGGGCAGGACCCGGCGGTCGTCGACAAGGCCGGCGAGTTCCTGATGGTCATGGCGCCGGGCATGCTGCCCTGCCTGTGGTTCCAGAACCTGCGGCACTTCACCACCGGCCTCAAGCGCCCCGGCCCGCTGCTGGCCATCACCCTGGCCTCGGTCGGCGCGACCATCGGCCTGAACTACGTGCTGATCTACGGCAAGTTCGGCCTGCCCGCATTCGGCTTCGTCGGCGTCGCGATCGCCACCGTCACGGTGTTCCTGCTGTCCTTCCTGGCGTTCATCGCGGTGATCCTGCGCGACGGCGTGCTGCGCCCGTACCTCACCTCGCCCGACGCGCGGCGCTGGAACGGGGACGCGGTCCGGTCCGTCTGGCGCCTCGGACTGCCGATCTCGGGCACCTACGCCTCGGAGGCGGGGTTCTTCAGCGTGCTCACCCTGATCATCGGCTCGCTGGGCGTCGACGCCCTGGCCGCGCAGACGGTGCTGAACCAGATCGTCTACATCGTCTTCATGATCTCCGCCGGCCTGTCGCACGCGGCGTCCATCCACATCAGCGAGGCCGACGGCCTCGACGACTACACGACCGCCCGCAGAATGGGGCTCCTCGGCACGGCCTGGGGCGTGGTCGCGACGCTGGTGATCGCCGTCCTGTACCTGGCGATCCCGAACCCGATCGTGTCCCTGTTCATCTCGGCCGAGCACGCCGGCAACGCCGACGTCGTCGCGCTGACCGTGACCGGACTGCTGATCGCCGCCCTCATGCAGGTCTTCGACGCCACGCAGAACATCGGCAACGGCATCCTGCGCGGCATCGGCGACACCGCCGGGCCGTTCCGGATCTCCCTCGTCGGCTACTGGCTGATCGGGCTGCCCGCGGGCTACCTGCTCGGGGTGAGCGCCGACTGGGGCGTCGAGGGCGTTTGGATCGGCCAGACCATCGGCCTCGCGGCCACCGCCGCCATCCTGCTGGTCGCGTTCCTGCGCCGCGTCGACCGGCTCCACCGGGCGGCGGCCGGCGCACCCGTCCCGGAACCGGAGTCCTCATGAACCACGTCCTCGCTCCCGCCGACTCGGCCTCCCTGATACGCAGGGAGGTGGCGGGCCTGCCCGGCTACGATCCCGGTGCCGACCCGGACGAGGTGGCCGCCCTCAGCGGCGCCCGCCGCGTGATCAAACTCTCCAACAACGAGAGCCCGTTCGGTGTCTCCCCGGCGGTCGCCGAAGCCGTACGGCTGGGCCTCGCCGACGGCGTCTCCCGCTACCCCGACCCCACCGGCAGACGGCTGGCCGAGGCCATCGGAAAGAGCCTGGACGTACCCGCCGGGCGCGTCGTGCTCGGGAACGGTTCGGAGAACATCCTGGAGCTGCTGTGCCAGGCCGTACTCGACCCCGGTGAACTGGTGGTCACCCAGGCGCCCGGATTCAGCCTGCACGAGACCTTCCCCCGGGTCATGGGCGCCCGGGTCGAGAAGGTCCCGGTCACCGCCGGCTTCGGGTTCGACGCGGACGCCTGGCGCGAGGCGCTGGCCGCGGGCCCGAAACTCGTCTTCCTCGCCAACCCGTGCAACCCCACCGGAGCGATGCTCGACGCCGGTCAACTGGAGCAAATCGTGGCCGCGACCCCGCGGTCGGCCCTGCTGGTGCTCGACGAGGCGTACGGCGAGTTCGCCCGAACCGACCCGGAGTACCCCGACGGGCTGGAGGCGCTGCGCGCGCTGGACCGGCCGTGGATCGTGCTGCGCACCTTCTCCAAGGCCTACGGCCTGGCGGGCGTCCGGGTGGGGTACGGCATCGCCTCCGACACCGCCCTGATCCAGGCACTGGACCGGGTCCGCACCCCGTACAACGTCAACCGGCCGGCCCAGGACGCCGCCATCGCCGCGCTGGGCGACCACGAGCACCTGGCGGACACGGTCCGCCGGACCCGCCTCGAGATCGCCAGGGTCACCGACCGGCTGCGCGGCGCGGGACTGCGTGTGGTCCCGTCCTCGACCAACTTCCTGTTCATCGACACCGGCCGCCGCTCCGACGGGGTCGCCCGGGAGCTGCACCGCGCCGGAATCATCGTCAAGGCGTGGCGCGAGCCGGGATACGAGAACTACATCCGAGCCTCCCTGTCGACCCCCGAGGACAACGACGTCTTCGTGCGGTGCCTGACGGAGATCTGCGCGAAGGACAAGCCGTGATCAAGACCAGGATCTCCGATCTGATAGGGCGAACGCCCCTGCTCAAGCTGCCGGTCGCGGACGGTTCGGCGACCGTCGTGCTGAAGATGGAGCAGTACAACCCCACCGGCACCGCCAAGATCCGGATGGCCAGGAACATGGTGGACGAGGCGGAGGAGGCGGGACTGCTCACCCCCGGCGGCTGGCTGGTGGAGTCCACCTCCGGCAACACCGGCCTCGGCCTGGCGCTCATCGCCGCCGAACGCGGATACAAGTTCACCGCCGTGGTGGACAACCACTCCAGTACGGACAAACTGCGCGGCATGCTCGCCTACGGGGCCGACATACTCAATGTCGCCGGGGACGAGGAGGGCCTGGCCACCGCCGAACGCGACACCGTGGCCGAGCGGCTCGCGGCCGAGCACGGCGCGTACTGGACCGCGCAACACCGCAATCCGGGCAACCCCAACGGCTACCGGCCGCTCGCCCGCGAGCTCCACGACGACCTGGGTGACGGCATCCACTACCTGTACGGGGCCGTCGGCACCGGCGGATCGCTCTGCGGTACCGGCCGCGTCCTGCGGGAACGCATCCCGGACCTGAAGATCGTCGGTGTCGAGCCGGTGGGGTCCGTCGTGTTCGGCGGGGAGGGCGCGCCCTACCACCAGTCCGGCACCGGTACGCCCGAGGGCTCGGAGATCGGCGGCGTCGTCGACTACGCACTGATCGACCAGGGGCTCAAGGCCAGTGACGCGGAGGCCTTCGAGACCTGCCGCTACCTGGCCAGGAACTTCGGCGTGCTGATCGGCGGTTCGGCGGGCGGCGTGGTCTACAAGGCCCTGGAGCAGGCGCAGGGCGCGGGTCCCGAAACCACCATCGTCGTGCTGGTCTGCGACGGTGGCGACAAGTACCTGGACACCGTGTTCAACGACGACTGGATGGCGGCCAACGGCCTGTTCGACGAGCAGGTCGTCCACCGGCTGGCCGCGATGCTGCGGTAGCGACGCCCGGCCCGATCCCCGCACCGCCCTCAGGTACGGATTCCGGCCGCGCCTGCACACGGCCTGACCGGCTCCCCCCTCCCGTACCACTCGATTCCGCTACCCGACGTCCGAACCGACACTCTGCGAGCAAGGACCATGAAGAAGATCACCGCAACACTCACCGCCCTCATGGCGTTCACGGTCGCGGGCTGCGCCGGCGACAGGTCCTCCGATGCCGCCGGGAAGGACACGGCCAAGGGGAAGAACGCGACGGCCTACCCGTTCACCCTCGACAACTGCGGCACCAAGGTGACGTACAAGGCCGCGCCGCAGAAGGTCGTCGCCCTCAACCAGACCGCCGCCGAGATCCTCATCCACCTCGGGGTCGGCGACCGCATCGCCGGAACGGGCTACGAGATCGAGAAGGCCCCGGCCGCGATCGCCGAGGAGTACGCGAAGATCCCCCAGCTCTCCGCGAAGGGGGACACGGTCAAGCACGAGAAGCTGCTCGAAGCGCAGCCGGACTTCGTCTACAGCTCGTTCGCGAGCTTCCTCACCAAGGAGGAGGCCGGCGACCGCAAGGAGCTGCACGACCTGGGCGTGCCGACCTATCTGACCGAGTTCGACTGCTCGTACCACGAGGCCGTGGCCGACGCGGACTTCGACATGCTGTTCGAGGAGTACCGCCGACTCGGCAGGATCATGGGCCGCCCCGACGCGGGGGAGAAGCTGGCGACCGAGCAGAAGGCCGTGGTGGACAAGGCCGTCGGCGAGGTCGAGAAGCGGGACAAGCCGTTGAAGGTGATGTGGTTCTACTCCACCTTCGAGGGCACCCCGTGGGCCGCCGGCCCCGGTGGACTGCCGCAGCACATCTCGGAGCTCGTCGGGGTCGAGAACATCTTCGCCGACGCCAAGTCCAAGTGGGCGGAGGTGAGCTGGGACGAGGTAGCCGCCCGGAACCCCGACGTCGTCATCCTGGCCGACCTGACCCGCGGCGAACCCAACGACACGGCCAAGGAGAAGATCGAGCTCCTCAAGAAGGACCCTCTCACCAGCAAGCTCGCCGCGGTGCAGGATGACCGGTTCATCACCATCCCCGGCTCCCACATGGATCCGGCCTACGGCAGCGCCTCCGTGGTCCCCGCGCTCGTCGACGGACTGCGGAAGCTCGGCTGAACTCCGCCACGATGACAACGAGCCCACCTACCACCGCCGCGCGCACCGGCAGCCCGACCACAGACAGTGGGAAGGCTCCGGTGCGCCGGCGGCGCGCCTCGACGGCGGCGCTCTTCCTGCTGACCGCGGCCGGGCTGCTGGTGTCGGTCGTCACCGCGACACTGTTCGGGAGCGCGGACATCCAGCCACTGGATGTCGTCTCGACGATCCTGCGGCACATCGGTCTGGAAGCCATCGCCCCCACACCACCGCTGCCGGGTCTCCATGACGCCCTGATCTGGCAGTCCCGCTTCCCGCGCGTGCTGCTGGCCGCCGTCATCGGCATGGCCCTGGCGGTCTCCGGGGCGGTCCTGCAGGCGGTCACCCGCAATCCCCTGGCCGACCCCTACCTGCTGGGAGTGTCCTCCGGCGCCTCCACCGGCGCGGTCGCGGTACTCCTGCTGGGCATCGGCGGAAGCATCTCCCTGTCCACCGGAGCCTTCGCCGGCGGCCTGGTCTCCTTCGGCGTACTGCTGGTCCTGCTCGGCGGGGGCCGCGTGGCCAGCCCTGCCCGCGTGGTGCTGACCGGCGTGCTCGTGTCCCAGTTCTTCGCCGCGGTCACCTCGGTCATCCTCATGGTCAGCGGGGACGCCAACTCCACCCGCGGCTTCACCTACTGGCTGCTCGGCACCCTCGCGGGCGCCCGGTGGGAGGCGGTGACCGTCACCGTGGTGATCATCCTGATCGGGGTGGCCGCCGTCCAGTTCTTCGCGCCGGCTCTCGACGCCTTCACCTTCGGGTGGGACTCCGCCGAGGCCCTGGGGATCAACGTCACCGCGGCCCGCGTCTGGCTGATGGTGCTGACCTCGGTCATGACGGCGGCCGCCGTGGCGGCCTCCGGCGCGATCGGCTTCATCGGGCTGCTCGTCCCGCATGCCGTCCGCATCCTGGCGGGTCCGACGCACCGCTGTCTGCTTCCGCTGTCCGCGATCGTCGGCGCCATCTTCCTCATCTGGGTGGACGTGTTCGCGCGGACGGCGTTCTCACCCCACGAACTGCCCGCCGGCGTCATCACCGCGCTGCTCGGCGCGCCCGCCTTCGCGCTGGTCCTGAAGCGTCTGGAGTCCTGATGGGCCGTATCACCACCACCCGACTCTCCTGGTCGGTCAAGGGCCACCGGTTGCTGGACGACATCGAGATGGCGGCCGGCGACGGGAAGGTCGTCGGCCTCCTCGGCCCCAACGGCTCGGGCAAGTCGACACTGCTGCGCCTGCTCGCCGGGCTGCGCCGCCCCGACACCGGAACCATCCGCTACGACGACACCAGCCTGGACGATCTCGGCCGCCGGGTGCGGGCCCGGCGGCTCGCCGTCGTCGAACAGGACGTGTCCGCCCACAACCGCGTCAACGTCCGCCAGATCGTGGAACTCGGCCGCACACCGTTCCGCGGCCGGTTCGACGCGCTGACCCAGTACGATCGGCGGATCGTCGACGCGGCGCTGGAGCGGACCGACATCACCGACAAGCAGCACCGGAGTTGGCACACCCTCTCCGGAGGGGAGAAGCAGCGCACCCAACTCGCCCGCGCCCTCGCCCAGGAGCCCCGGGAGATCCTGCTCGACGAACCCACCAACCACCTCGACATCCGCCACCAGCTCGAACTCCTCGACCTGCTGACCTCACTGGACGTCACCTGCGTCGTCGCCCTGCACGACCTCAACCTCGCCGCCCGGTACTGCGACCACGTCGTCGTCCTGGACGGCGGAGGGGTGGCCGCCGCGGGCGTCCCGGAGACCGTGCTGACCCCGGACCTGATCGCGTCGGTCTACGGCGTCAGCGTGCTCGTCGACCGCGAGCCCGCCACCGGCACCCTCCGCATCACCTACCTGGGCGCCGCGGCGAGCCGGGCGACCGCCGCGAAGGAGAGGCAGCTCGACCCCCGGTAGGGCTGACCGGGCGAAGGGCGCCTGACGGGTGAGAACCCGGGTCAGGCGCCTTTCGCATGCCTCTAGTGCTCTGACCGGGAAGGTCGGCCGGGTTCGCGTGTGGGTGGATGGCAGGTGACGACTTCCGATGACGGGGGTCCGACCCATACGATCTTGAATCCAGAACATGGATGTCGGAGGGCGACGATGGAAGAGCCGCGGATTCGCCTCGGTAACGATGATGTGTGGCTGGAACTGGCTCGGACTCGTACAGACAGCTGGCAGATCACCGCAGAGTGGTCGTCCTGTCTTACAGCTGACTTCTCCGCGGATCTCAGCGCTACGGAGGTCGTGGACTTCGTCGCGCGCATGCTCTCTCACCTGCGCGCGCCGTCGGGTGGACGCTTTTCGGCGGTGGTGACTCCCGGTCGGAACAATCCGCTGACGTTGAAGGGGGAGCCAGTCGGGGACGGTTTCGCCTTTTTCGTGCGCCTGACTCCCAACGGCGACGACGACGTGTGCCATCTGCAGATGGAGATCGATCCGATCGCTACGTTGGAGCTTCGTGAGACCTTCAGCGCACTGCACACGGCGCTGGTGGTCTGATCTCCTGGAGCGTTTTGGTCAGGCTGCCGCCATGAGGGGGCGTCCGCCCCAGCGGATGCCTTCTCGCTGCGGATGCGGGCGCGGTCCTTACGTTCGGCGGCCAGGACGTCGCGGTGGCGGGCGTTGGCGTTGCGCCAGCGCAGGTACGCGTGCAGGGTCCGGGTCTGCACGGTGTGGTTGGGGTGGCTGGAGTTGGCGATGGCGAACTGCCCAGTGGTCCGAAGCGCGCCCCGATCGGGTGCCCACGAGGCGTAGGTCGGGGTGAAGCACAACTCGACCTTGTCCTTCTTCGCCCAGCGGCGGATGTTGACAAGTTTGCGCAGCGACCAGCGGGTGAAGTGCTGGCCGCTGATCTTGCGAAGCGAACACCCTCGCCCCAGATGCCGAGCCACTCCAAAATCCGCTTGCGACACACGCCCTAGAAAAAGCCCAGCTTCTTCGGCGAGTACGACACCAGCAGGTTCTTCGTCTGCTGGTAGTGGTCCAGCATCATCTTGTGCGTCTCACGGCCGATGCCGGACTGCTTGTAGCCGCCGAAGGCGGCGTGGGCGGGGTAGGCGTGGTAGCAGTTGGTCCAGACCCGGCCCGCCTGGATCGCTCGGCCGGCGCGGTAGGCCTGGTTGACGTCGCGCGTCCAGACACCGGCACCGAGGCCGTAGAGGGTGTCGTTCGCCGTCCTGATCGCGTCGTCGAAGTCGGCGAACGAGGTGACCGCGACGACCGGCCCGAAGATCTCCTCCTGGAAGACCCGCATCCGGTTGTCGCCCTCGAAGATCGTCGGCTGGACGTAGTAGCCACCGGCCAGCTCACCGCCGTACTCGATGCGCTGACCACCCGTGAGGATCTTCGCGCCCTCCTGCTGTCCGATGTCCAGATACGAAAGGATCTTCTGCAGCTGGTCGTTGGAGGCCTGCGCCCCGATCATCGTGTCCGTGTCGAGGGGGTGGCCCGGGACGATCGCCTCGGTACGCGCGATACCGGCGTCCAGGAAGTCGCCGTAGTGGCCGCGCTGGATCAGCGCCCGCGACGGACACGTGCACACCTCGCCCTGGTTGAGGGCGAACATGGTGAAGCCCTCCAGCGCCTTGTCCCTCAGCTCGTCGTCGGCCGACCAGATGTCGTCGAAGAAGATGTTCGGCGACTTGCCGCCCAGCTCCAGTGTGACGGGCTTGATGTTCTCCGCGGCGTACTGCATGATCAGCCGCCCCGTCGTGGTCTCGCCGGTGAACGCGACCTTCGCCACCCGCGGGCTCGACGCCAGGGGTTTGCCCGCCTCCGCACCGAAACCGTTGACGATGTTCACCACTCCCGGCGGCAGCAGGTCGGCGACGAGGCTCATCCAGTAGTGGACGGACGCGGGCGTCTGCTCGGCGGGCTTGAGCACCACCGCGTTGCCTGCGGCCAGGGCAGGGGCCAGCTTCCAGACGGCCATCAGGATGGGGAAGTTCCACGGGATGATCTGAGCGACCACGCCGAGCGGTTCGTGGAAGTGGTAGGCGACGGTGTCGTCGTCGATCTCGCTGAGCGACCCCTCCTGGGCGCGCAGCACACCGGCGAAGTACCGGAAGTGGTCGATGGCCAGCGGGATGTCGGCCGCCAGCGTCTCCCGGACCGGCTTGCCGTTCTCCCAGGTCTCCGCGACCGCGAGCTCCTCCAGATGCGCCTCCATCCGGTCGGCGATCCTCAGCAGGGTGTTGGCCCTGGCGTCCGGGGCGGTGCTGCCCCAGCCGGGGGCCGCCGCGTGCGCCGCGTCCAGGGCCCGCTCGACGTCCTCGGCCGTGCCGCGGGCGATCTCGGTGAACGCCTTCCCGTTGACGGGGCTCGGGTTCTCGAAGTACTGGCCGCGGGCGGGCGCCACGAACTCGCCGCCGATCCAGTGGTCGTAGCGGGACGCGTACGTGACGATCGCACCCTCGGTGCCGGGCGCGGCGTAGCGGGTCATCTCGGAGGCCTCCCGGGCTCGCCGCCGTCCGCCGTCGGACGGCGTTACGGCGCTGAGCCTAGGAAGGCGGACGTTGCAACTCCGTTGCACCCGGCGCCCCGGGAGCGGCCTGGTACCGGCGCGGGGCGGTACCGGCACGACGCGGGGCGGAGGGCGGTACGGGCTCCGTGCCGCCGGACGGCGGGTACCGGCCCGGCACGCCCGTGTCCGCGGCGGGCCGCCGCCCGCGCGTCACTGCGGCTCGGTGGCGTCCGCGTCCTCGGCCGCGGCCTTCGGCTCATCGGCGCCCTTGCCCGGGGCGGGCTTCTCCGGGGCGCAGACGACCTCGTCGCGAGGCGTGTAGTGGGTCGTGAAGTTCTCCCGGCCGACCTCGCGGCCGTCCTTGACGAAGTGCCGTCCGACGGTGACGTCGAAGCCCTCGAGCGGCGTCTGGGCCTCGCACTCGGGGCCGCTGCCCTTGCGGGTGCCCGGCTCCTTGACGTGGGTGCGCGGTCCCTTGGTCGCGCGTACCTCGTCGTACTTCTTCGTGCCGAGGAAGGAGATGGTGACCGAGGTGTCCGTGGACTCGGCCTTCACATAGACGGCGTTGCCGGAGTCGTTGAGCCATCGCAGATCGAGGGTGCCCCACGCCACGGTGGCCTCGCGGCCCTCCGGGTAGCGCTCGATGTAGAACGAGTGGGCCCCGTACTCCACCGGCTTGACGCCCGCGAAGAACACGGCGTTGAACATGGTCGTCGCGACGGCCGAGACGCCGCCGCCGGGGGACTTCACATACTGGCCGTCGTTGATCATGATGCCGTCGACGAAGCCGTTCTCCTTGGTGCGCTCGCCGACCGTCCGGTCGAAGCTCCACTCCTTGCCCGGCAGGACGACGGAGCCGTCGATGCGCTCCACGGCCCGGGCGATGTTGGTGACCCGGTAGGGCGCGGTGGGGAACTCGACGGTGAACGAGGAGACCTTCTCCTTGATCCCGAGGCTCCGGGCGGACTCGCCCGTGAACTCCGGCTGGACGACCTTCGCCGGGATCCCGCCGGTGCGCGCCGCGCCCTCGCGGGTCAGCAGGGGGAGCACCGCCTTGCCGAAGTCCCGCGCGTCGACCTGGTGGCCGACGCGGGCCTGCCGGGTCACGACGACCCGGTCGCCGTCGAGCCCGAGTTCCGCGTCGCGCGGGCTCTGCGCGACTTCGCGCATCTGGGCCGAGACCTCGGGGTCGTTGAGCAGCCCCTTGGCGTCGAGGGACGGGGCGAGCCGTCCGCCGGCGCCCGGCGTCATGGCCAGATGGCGGCCGAGGGCCGACGGGCCGATGGTCACGGCCCTGCCGTCGAGGGTGAGCGTGACGGGTCCGGACATCGCGGGCACGGCGAAGTCGTTCATGGCCCGCTCGGTCTCGGCGCGGTCCGTGCGCGGAGCCGTCTGCTTCACCGGCATCACGACCGGCGAACGGTCCGCGCGCCCATAGCCGTCCCGGAGAACGTCCTCGGCGCGGTCCTTCACCAGGGACGTGCCGGTGACCGGCGTGACGGCCGCCGCCCTGCCGTTCTCGAACGATATGGCGCCGTCGCGCACCTTCCGCTCGGCGGCCGCGGCCAGGCGTGCGATCGCGGCCCGGTTCTTCTGCTCGTCGACGCGTATCACGGGCTCGATCTCCCGATTCTCCGCGCTGAAGAGCCTCCCGACGACGCTGACGGGGTCGAGCGAGTCGCTGACGGCGCTGCCCGCGGTCGCCGCCGTGTCGACGGACAGGCCGAGCGCGGCCGGCTCCGCCTCCTCGACCCGGTCGCCGATCCGGAGGGTGAGCGGAGCGGCGAACGTACCGGGCAGTTCCCGGTCCAGGGTCCGCTGGGCTTCCGGCCGGCTCATGCCGCCGATCTCCACCCCCCGCACCCGGGTGCCGTCGGGGACGTCCCCGGCCGCCAGTCCCGCCGCGTACAGACCGCCTGCGGCAAGGACGGCCGCTCCGCCCGCGACGGTCAGAACGGACCGCCGGTTGCCGGATGCGCGGGTTCCGCGTGCCATGAGACTCCCTCGGCGTCGGTCGGGCCGTGACGACGCCCCGGCGGGCCGCCGGTACAGCCCGGTGAACGTTTTCGGAATCTCCACCATCCACCAGAACGGGCTAAAAGTAACCCAAATGTGACTGCTTTCACGAACCGGGCGCCGGCTGCTCCGGGACCTCCGCAGACGGGCGGAAACCGCAGGTCAGGCCGCGGGTTCGGCGGGGCGTGCCGATCGCGACGCCTTCGCTCCGGACGACGTGCCGGCCCCCGGCCCCCGGCCTGGCGCGAGGTCCCCGGGCACCACGTCATCCGGCTCGGTGAGCCGGGCCCCCGGGCACCACGTCATCCGGCTCGGTGGGCCGGGTCCCCGGGCGTCACGTCATCCGGCTCGGTGGGCCGGGCGTATCCCCTGGGCACCCCGGTACCCGCTCGCCCCGGCCGCCTGATCACCGCCGAGCGGGACGCGGCCGAGCGGTGTGTCCCGCACGGCCGGTCAGGGTCAAAGGAGCCCCCGCAGCAGCGGCCGCCGGCCCGTCACCACGGGTTCCCGAAGGGCGCTCGGGCCCCGCCCTCGCCCTCGCCCCCGTTCCCGTACTCCCGGCCGAGGGTCGCGTCCCCGTTCCCGTACTCCCGGCCGAGGGCGGCGGCCCCGTCCGCCCTCCCGTACTCCCGGTCCAGGGCCCGGGCCCGTGCCTGCGCGGCGGGGCGGCGGTGCTCGGGCAGGGCGGCGGCCAGGGCCCGCCAGACGGCGAGGTCGTCCTCGCCCCACGGGCTGTACGCCCAGTCCGCCAGCAGGCCCGGGTCGCCGCGGGCGATCACCGCGGTGCGCAGCTGGTCCCGCAGCCGCTCGCGCAGTCGCGCCACGCCGGGCGCCCGGGAAGCGGGCAGCAGCGGCCCGGTGTACTCGCCGAGGGCAGCAGCGACGGCACCCGAGGCGAGCCGGCGCCCCACGGTGTCGAAGTCGGCGTCGACGGAGGCGCCCAGCCGGTAGGGACGGGACTCCAGCAGCCGGGGGCCGAGCACTGCGCGCAGCCGGGACAGCTCGGCCCGCAACGTGACCGGGGTGATGCGCTCGTCCTCGTACAGCTCGAGCAGCAGCTCGTCGCCGCTCAGCCCCTCGGGGCGGTGGGCGAGCACCACGACGATCTCGCTGTGCCGCCGGCTCAGCCGCACCCTGCGGCCCTCCAGGACCAGCAGTGCCTCGTCCCGGCCCAGCGCCGTCAGCCGCGCCGTGCCTCCGGGGGGCCGGGGCGACAGCAGTGCCAGCTGCGACTCGGCGGCCCGCGCCACCGCGCCGACGAACGCCAGACTGTGGGGATGCGCCAGCCGGTTCCCGCCGGTGATGTCGACCGCGCCCAGCAGCCGGCCGCTGTGCGGGTCGTGGACCGGGGCCGCGGCGCACGTCCAGTCCTGTACCGGGCGCTGGAAGTGCTCCGCCGCGAACACCTGCACCGGACGGTCGACGGTGAGGGCCGTGCCCGGCGCGTTCGTCCCCGCCACCGCCTCGGCCCAGCGGGCCCCCTCCACGAAGTTCATCCGCCCGGCCAGCTCCCGCGTCCCGCGGTGGCCCTCGACCCAGAGCAGCCGCGCCTGCGCGTCGCACACCGCGACCAGGTGCTCGCCGTCGACGGCGTACGCGCCGGTCAGCTCCCGGATCACGGGCATCACCCGGGACAGCGGATGCCCGTCCCGGTACACCGCCAGTTCGTCGTCACGGAGCTCCACGCTCGCCCGGCCCTCCGGGGCGACCCGGGCCCGCGCGCAGCGCCGCCACGACTCGGCCACCACGGGCCGTACATCCGCCTCCACCCGGCCCGCCGTGGTGAACCGCTCGTGCGCCCGGCGCAGCGCACCGGCACGCCGCCCGGCATCGCCCCCGGGCTCCAGTGCCACCCATGGGTCCGTCAACTCGGCCTCCCGGTCCCCGGTCCGCGTCCGTGCCCATCGTCGTGCGGCTGGGCGCCCTCGACAAGGGTCACAGCGCGGATACGCACTGTCACGCCCCGAGCCTTTGCGGACCGCCCGCCGCACCGTGCGCACCCGCACAGGCGCCGCCACGGTGCGGCCGGGGGCCGCCGAGGCCGCCGCGGGGGCCGTGGGCGCGTGAGGGAACCGGCGGGCCCGCGGACGCGTTGTCTCAGCAGGGAGCGGCGCTCCGGGCCGCGAAGGAGGCTGCGAAATGTCGACAGGTGCGAAGATCGCCATCGGGGGAGTGGCCGTCGGCCTGCTCCTGATCCCGCTGATCGGATTCTGGATGTCGCTGCTGGTGATCGTCGGAGTGCCCGCCGTGGCCTACTTCGCGCTCGACCCGTCGCAGCGCCGCCGGCTTCGCCGGATCAACAACCGCAAGCAGATCGGGCGCTGACCGGCCGGGCCTCCGGCCCGCTGCCGCGCCCCCGCCCGTCCCGCCCCGCCCCGCGCCGTGACCGGCGCCGGGGTCCGCCGTCCGGCACGCCGGTCGGTATGCCGGTCGGTATGCCGGGCGGGCCGCGCCGGCGCGCGGCGGGCCGCCCGGGTCCGGGGCAGCTGCCCGAGCCGTCAGCCCAGAGCACAGGAGTTCACCACATCGCCGTCCGCGGGCCGCGGGATCCTCCGGTCCGCGGGCGGTGCCGTGCCCTTCTCCACCCAGGCGGTCAGCGCGGCGAACGCCGACCGGTAGCACGGCAGGATCGGACGCAGGCGGTCCGGATAGGTGTCGTACAGGGCGTCGGTGTGGGTGCCCGCTTCGACCGCGTAGTAGCGGTGCAGCGCGGCGCGCCCCCGGTCGCCGACCATCCCCGCGTACACGTCGGAGTCCTGCCGGATCGGCAGCAGGGTGTCGAGATCACCGTGCAGCGTGATCATCGGCTTGCCGATCCGGCCCGTGAGCGCCACCTTCGCCAGCGCCTTCCGTACCGAGGCGGGACGTGAGGCGAGGTCGTAGGCGGCGTCGGAGGGGCAGGCCGAGAAGATCTGCTCGGGGGTGGAGCCGGCCGAGGCGCCGGGGCAGTTCCGGTCGTACGCGGGGTCGAACTCGGCACGGAAGACCTTCTGCGTCAGACCCCAGTACACCTTCTCGTGGTACGGCCACAGGAACTCCGAGCCGGGTGCGAAACCGGCCGCCAGCAGATCCTCGTCACCGGCCTGACCGAGGCTGCGGGCCACCGTGACCGGCAGGTCGGTCAGCAGGTTCGGACCGCGTGTGGTCCACAGGGCGCCCTCCCAGTCCACGCCCCCGTCGTAGAGACCGGGACGGTTCTCCAGCTGCCAGCGCGTCAGGTATCCGCCGTTGGAGATGCCCGTCATGTACGTACGGGCCGGTGCGCGGCCGTAGCGCTGCCGGGCGGCGATCTTCGCCGCCAGGGTCAGCTCGGTCACCCGCCGGTTCCATTCGGCGACGGCGTCCCCGGGGGAGCGGCCGTCGGTGAAGAAGTCCGGTCCGGTGTTGCCCTTGTCGGTGGCGGCGTAGGCGTACCCCTGGGCCAGTACGTGGTCGGAGATCAGAGCGTCGGTCGCGTACTGGCGGCGGGTCCCCGGGGCGCCCGTGACCACCAGCCCCCCGTTCCACCTGTCGGGCAGCCTGATGACGAACTGGGCGTCGTGGTCCCAGCCGTGGGTCCGGTTGAGTCGGGAGCCGTCGGGGAAGTAGCCGTCGATCTGGACGCCCGGCACCCCGGAGGGGTTGCGCGTGCCGGCCGCCGCGAGTCCCGCCTGGTCCGCCATGTCGGTGTACGGCGTGCCGGCAAGCCCGGCCGTCGTCAGATCCACGAGGCAGGCCGACCGCTGGTGCGCGGCGCCGGGCACGTCGAGCCGGTCCTGACGGGCACAATGCCCGGTCGGCGCCCCTGCCTGCGCCGGGCCGGCACCGGCGAAGGACGTGGAGGTGAGTGCCAGGAGCAGCGCGGCGAGTACCGGTGCTCTCCGGGACGTACGGGACAGACGCATGGCGGCGGCCTCCGAGTGAACGGCGAACGGGTGGGTGCGCCGCCCCAGCGTGCTGTGGCCGACACTCCCCGACCATGGGCCCGGCCCACACGTCGGGGGCCTCGGTCATGTGGGAGGAGGGACGAGCATGTGCCCGCAACTCCTTCGGTGGGGCCGGTACTTCTCCGGTCGGGCCGGCATTCCCCCTGGCCGGGCCGGTATGTCTCCGGTCCGGTCGGCACCCTCCGGTGGGGCAGGCACTCCCGCGGTCGGGCTCGTCCGCGCCCGTCCCGCCTACGCCCACCTCAGGAGGGCCGCACCGCCATCCTGTCCAGGGACTCCAGCAGCCCCGGCAGTTCCGGGCCGCGTCCCACCGGCAGGACCTCGCCGGGCTCCTCGTCCAGCAGCACCAGCGCGATGTCGTCGGTCCTGGCCACCAGCGACCACCCCGGTCCGTCCGCCCGGAGCATCCGCGCACCGTCGGACGCGAAGCTCGACCGGACCCGCCCGGGCGGCGGGGCGTCGTCCACATAGCCGTGCAGCTCCTTGAGCACCCGGCGCACCCCTTCGTGCGGCGTCGCGCGCTCCTCCTCCGGGGCGTCCGGCTGCGCGAACGTGATCTGCTCGTCCACCTGCTCGCGCCACACGGCCCACTGCAGCGCGACCTCGTCCGCACCGAGCCGGCGCTGTGCGGGACCCCACCGGCTGGTGTCGGGCGGCGCCAGCGGCGGCCCGCCCGCCTCCTCCTCGTCCGGGTCGTGGGGCGCGGGCACACCCGGCGCGGCCGTCGCCACGGCCAGGGGCCAGCCCGGCAGCGCGGCGACCACCGAACGGTCACTGGGCGACAGGTCGTACTCCATCCCGCAGTCCCACGACGCGATGGCCACCGCCACCAAGGACACGTCGTCGATCACGACCGTCCAGCGGGCCCCGGCACCGTCCTGCCCGAGGACCAGCCCGTAGCCGGCGTCGTAGGGCCGGAGCCCCAGCGCCGCGCACGCCGCGGGATAGTCGTCGCCGAGCACGCTGGGGAACCGTGCCGGTGTGAGCAACTGCGCAGTCAGCACAAAGAGCGCGTCGTCGTCGGCCGCTTCGTCCGTCCCGGCCACGGCATCCTCCCCCGTCCGATCGTTCGTCGGCGCACCTTAACCAGTGGGTAACCCCGGCGTCGAGAGCCGGCGGCAGGAAACCGTGCCGACTCCTCACCCGCCGCCCTGACACACCCTGCCGCGACGGGCCCGGCCCACAAGGGGCGGGCCGTGCCCGTGGGCATGCCTCCGTCCCGGCGGGGCGCGCCGCCTCCGTGCCCTTCCCGGCGGGGCACGCCGCCTCCGCGCCCTTCCCACCGGGCCGCGCCCATGGGCGTGCCCGCGTCGCCGTGGCCCGCGTTCGACCGCCGGGGCCCGCGGCCCGCGCCGGCCCCGCGCACTGCGCCCGCGCGGGCCGCCCCGGCCCCGCCCGCGCGCCCCGCCGTCACGCGACGGGCAGTCCGAGCAGACTGCGCGCCACCGAGCGGGGCGACTCGTCACGCTCGCGCGCCAGGGCGATCACGGCCCGGCACGCCAGCTCGTTGACCCCGAAGGAGAGCGCCTCGGGGGACACCCAGCCCGACGCCTCCTCGATCCCCCGCTGATCGTCCTCGGCGCACGCGGAGACGTACGCCGCCGCGGCCTCGAAGAGATTCGGCCGCCGCTGCGGGCCGGCCGTCGTGGGCGGCGCGCCCCGCCCGTCGACCGCATCCCGTGCCACGAGCCTGCGGATTCCGCTCATCACCTTGCCGAACACCCAGGGCCCCCTTCCACCGCACCATCACGCTTGCGGTGTACCCCGCCGGTATGACAATTCTTCCTCCGGGTGCTTGCCGTGCTTGCCGTGCTGGCGGTGGTTGCGGTGCTGGCGGTGGTTGCCGTGAACGCCGTGCCCGCGATCTCCGGCCAGGAGCCCGGCGCAGCGGCCGCCGTCACGCCCGCGCGTCGCGACGGGGCCGTCCTCGGGAGGCGGCCGCCATCGTGCCCGGCCCCGCACGCGTCAGCCCTCCCGTACCGCCAGGGCGAGGAACAGCGCCTCCTCGTCGACGTACGAGACCAGCCGCCATCCCGAAGCGGCCAGCAGGGGGCGGAGGTTGGGCTCGGCGCGCAGATCGCCGGGCGTGAGCCGGCGGCCCTGACGGTCGGCCAGAGCGGCCCGGCCGATGGGGTGCACCAGCGCGAGTCGGCCGCCCGAGCGCACCACCCGGGCCAGTTCACGCAGATCGTCGGCCGGATTCGGCAGGTGCGCTATCAACCCCGAGGCGAACACCGCGTCCACCGACGCCGTGTGCAGCGGCAGCCGGGCCGCGTCGGCGAGCAGCAGCGCGGCGTCACGGCCGCGCCCGGCGCGCACCGCAGCTCCCAGCATCTCGGGAGTCAGGTCGACGCCGACGACCGTGCCGTGCGGTCCAACGGCCTCGCGCAGGACGGGGAGCGCGCGTCCGGTGCCGCAGCCGGCGTCCAGGACCACACCGCCGGGCCTCGGGGCAAGCGCCGCGACACCCGCGGCGAAGGCGGGTCCGTCGTCGGGGAACCGTGTGTCCCAGCCGGCGGCGCGGACGCCGAAGAACTCCTGGACATGCCTGTGGTCGTCGGTCATACGCCCATGATTTCGCAACCCCGGGCCCGCCCCTGATCACCGCCGGAGCAACCTCCGGATCACGGCCGGAGCAACCTCCGGATCACCGAGGGAACAGCCTCCGGATCATCCCAGGACCACCGCCGGAACAGACGTGCGGTGCACTCGTACGACCTCGGCACGATCGTTCTGAAACATCGGCTGTCATATTCCAGCCGCTTTCGAAATGCGCCCCCGACCCGCGCCCCCACCGGCACTACCGTCCCTGAGCCATGGGACACCTGGACCACGCCACGTTCGGCTGGCTGACCCCCGTGCTGTCGTACGCGATGGCCTGCATCGGCGCCGCCCTGGGGCTGCGCTGCACCGTGCGCGCGCTCGACGCGACCGGCCGCTCCCGGCGCAACTGGCTCCTCACCGCGGCCTCCGCCATCGGCACCGGCATCTGGACGATGCACTTCGTCGCGATGCTCGGCTTCGGCGTCACCGGCACCGACATCCGCTACAACGTCCCGCTCACGATCCTCAGCCTGGTCGTCGCCGTGGCCGTGGTCGGCGTGGGGGTCTTCGCCGTCGGCCACAGCCGCGAACGCGTCCGCGCCCTGCTGCTGGGCGGGCTGACCACCGGACTGGGCGTCGCCAGCATGCACTACCTCGGAATGGCGGCGCTCCGGCTGCACGGGGACGTCAGCTACGATCCGCTGCTCGTCGTCCTTTCCGTCGTCATCGCGGTGGTCGCCGCGACCGCCGCCCTGTGGGCCGCGCTGAACATCAGGTCGCCCCGCGCGGTCGCCGTCGCCTCGCTCGTCATGGGTGCGGCGGTCAGCAGCATGCACTACACCGGCATGTTCGCCGTGAGGGTGGGCGTCGCGCCCTCGGACGCGGCGCTGCCCGGCGCCACGACGATGCAGTTCATCTTCCCGCTCGCCGTCGGCCTGGGGGCGTACCTCTTCCTCACGTCCGCTTTCGTCGCGCTCACCCCCACGGCACGCGAACGGGCCGCCTACGCCTCGGCCGGGCGGAGCGGCGAGTCCGAGCTTGCCGAGCAGGCCGAGTACGCCGAGCACGCCGGTCCCGCACCGGCACCGACCACGTCGTAGGCCGCCGTCCCCGCTGCCGCCGCCCTGCTCCCACCGCCCCCTGCAGCGGTCTCCCTGCTGCCCCGCCGTCACCTCCCGGTCCCCCCGCCCGCGGTCCGGTCCGCCCCGGTCCCCCGGGGGCCCGGACCACCGCGCGGCCGCCCCCGCCGCACCCGACGACCCGTACCCGGAACGAGGAGGCCATGCGCACACCGCGCAGCACATCCGGCGCCGAGGCGCCGCCCCCGCACCCGCGACCACCCGCGGCGGCCGGTGTCCCGGCGCTCCGCGGACGCCGCGCCCACGCCGGGCCGCCCGCGGACGAACGGGCCGAGCCCGGCACCGCCCACGGGCCCGCCGGCCCACCCCGCAGCGAGGCGGCACGACGTCCCGGGGAGCGCCGGCACCTGCGTCCCAGGACCGTACGCGCCAAGATCATCTCGCTGCTGATGGTCCCCGTCGTCTCCCTGCTCGCCCTCTGGGGGTTCGCCACCGTCACCACCGCGCAGGACATCGCCCGGCTCCGCCAGCTCCAGGACGTCGAGAACCGCGTCCGCGGACCCGTCGCCGACGCCGTGTACGCACTCCAGGACGAGCGCCGGGCCGCCCTCCGCCAGATCACCGCGCCCGGCTCCCAGCGCGCCGCCGACCTGCGATCGCGGGCGAAAGCCACCGACGCCGCGCTCGCCGCACTGCTGCTCGACCCGTCCCACACCGTCGCCGAGGGGGGCGAGCTGCCCCGCGACGTCGGCCGGCGGCTGTCCGCGTTCGTCGCACACGGCCGCCAACTCGCTGCCCTCCGCGCCTCCGTGCTCGACCGCCGGACTGGCTGGGACAGCGCGTACGAGAAGTACACGGCGGCCATCGGCGCGGGCTTCGGCGTCACCGGCGCCCTCGCCGGCGTCCAGGACTCCGGCACGGGTTCGGACGCACGCGTGCTGCTCGAGTTCGCCAGGGCCGGGGAGATGCTCGCACGGGAGGACGCGCTGCTCACGGCCGCCCGGACCGCCGAGTCGTTCGGCTCCGGCCGACTGCGGCGGTTCGCCGGTGCCGTGGAGACCCGCCGCGCGCTCACCGAGTCCGCCGCGGCCGACCTGCCCCCGGGCGAGCGGGCCGCCTGGCGCGAGCTCACCGCCCAGGGCGCCTACCGGGCCCTGAGGTCCGCCGAGGACGCCACCGCCGCCGCCCCGGCCGGACGCCGCGCGGCCGCGGCCGTGCCCGCCGCCACCTGGGACTCCGCCCACGGCGCCGTCCGCGCCGGCATGCGGGACATCGAGACGAGCGCGTGGCGCGGCGCGGCGGACCGTGCCGACCCGGTCGGGCAGGGCGTGTTCACCGCCGCCGGAGCCGCGGTCCTTCTCGGACTCGCCGCGGTGGCGGCCTCCCTCGCCATCTCCGTACGCATCGGCCGTGCCCTCGTCGTCGAACTCGTCGGACTCCGCAACACCGCCCTGGAGATCGCCCGGCACAAACTGCCGCAGGCCATGAGCCGGCTCCGCGCAGGCGAGGACATCGACGTCCGGTCCGAGGCGCCGCCCGGGCCGCCCCCGCTGGACGAGATCGCCGAGGTCGGCGAGGCTCTGTCCACCGTGCACCGCGCCGCGCTGAGCGCCGCCGTCGAACGCGCCGAACTCAGCCGCGGCATCTCCGGAGTGTTCGTCAACCTCGCCCGCCGCAGCCAGGTGCTGGTCCACCGGCAGCTCACCCTGCTCGACGGCATGGAACGCCGGGCCGAGGACCCCGGTGAACTGGGCGACCTGTTCCGCCTCGACCATCTGACGACCCGTATGCGGCGACACGCGGAGAGCCTCATCATCCTGTCCGGCGCCGCACCGGGCCGGGCGTGGCGGATGCCCGTGCCGCTCACCAACGTCGTCCGCGCCGCGGTGTCCGAGATCGAGGACTACGCGAGGGTCGAGGTGCGGCAGCTTCCGGAGGCCGCCGTGGTCGGGGCCGCGGTCGCCGACCTCACCCACCTGCTGGCCGAACTCGTCGAGAACGCCGCACAGTTCTCGCCACCGCACACCAAGGTCAGGGTCAGCGGCGAGCCCGTCGGCAACGGCTACGCGCTGGAGATCGAGGACCGGGGACTCGGCATGGGCAAGGAGGCCCTCGCGGACGCCAACCGCCGCATCGAGGAGTCGGAGGCGCTCGACCTCTTCGACAGCGACCGGCTGGGCCTGTTCGTCGTCAGCCGGCTGTCCGCCCGCCACGACATCAGGGTCGAACTGCGGACCTCGCCGTACGGGGGGACCACGGCCGTCGTCCTGATCCCCACCGCGCTGCTGCAGAGCGCCCTGCCGGCAGGCGCCGCACCGCCCGCGGCCGCGAGCCACGGGGCCGAACACGCTCCGGCACGGGAGCCCGCGACACACTCCGCCCCCTACGCCGTGCCGGACCCGGCCCGGGCTCCGGCGCGGCAGGGCGGGCAGTCCCCGCCGGGGCGGCCCGGCCCGCAGGGCGTCGAGGCCCGGTCCCCGGGGGCGGATCCCCCGCCGGGAGTCATCGCCCTGAGGCTGCGCGACCGTACCGCGTCACCACCCCCCGACGGTCCCCGTCCCGAGAACCACCGCCCCGAGAACCACCGCCCCGAGAGTCACCGCCCCGGGAGTGACCGTCCCGAGAGCCACCGCCCCGGGAGTCCCCGTCCCGGGAGTTCCCCCGCAGGCCCACCGGCCCGGGGCGACACCCCCGGGAAACCCTCCTCTGCGGACACGGGCGGCCTGCCGCGCCGCGTCAGGCAGGCCAGCCTCGTCCCCCAGCTGCGCGCGGCCTCGCAGCCCGAACCGGCGGACCCGGCCCGGCACGACGCACCGGAACGCACCCCCGAAAAGGTCAGGGACCGGATGACCGCCTATCGCGCCGGCTGGGCCCGCGGCGGCGGCGCCGCCCCGGGCAGTCCCACCCACACGAGCGCTCACCGCAGCGAAGGAGACCACAGATGATCGACCACGAGAGGAGCCTCCACCCCCGCTCCGGTGAGCTCGACTGGCTGCTCGACGACCTGGTGCTGCGGGTGGGCGAGGTCCGCCACGCCGTCGTGCTCTCCAACGACGGCCTCGCCGTCGGCGCGTCCGGCGGTCTCACCCGGGAGGACGCCGAGCATCTCGCCGCCGTCTCCTCCGGGTTCCACAGCCTTGCCAAGGGCGCCGGGCGCCACTTCCGCACCGGCCAGGTCCGGCAGACGATGGTCGAGATGGACGACGGTTTCCTCTTCGTCGCCGCCGCCGGCGAGGGCTCCTGCCTCGCCGTCCTCAGCTCCGTCACCGCCGATGTGGGGCTGATCGCCTACGAGATGGCGCGGCTCGTCAAGCGCGTCGGCGAGCACCTGGGCAGCCCGCCGCGCACGTCCACGCCGCCACCCGCCGCCGGCTGACCGGGGAAAGGCTCCTGCGATATGAACGACGCCGCCGACGGCGGCCCGGACCTCCAGGGCAGTCGCTGGTACGACGCGGAGGCGGGCCCGCTGGTCCGTCCGTACGCCATGACCGGAGGCCGCACCCAGCCGGGACCGAACTCCGTCCGCCTCGACCTCATCGCGCTCGTCGACGCGACCGCCGGCGCGGCGGACCGGGCGGCGGAGTCCCTGCTCGGTCCCGAGCACCGGGCACTGCTGGAGCTCTGCCGTACCGAGACCCAGTCGGTCGCCGAGCTCGCCGCGGACGCCGATCTGCCGGTGGGAGTCGTCCGGGTGCTCGTCGGCGATCTGCTGGAAGGCGGGCACGTGACGGTCTCCATGCCGGTTCCGCCCGCGCAACTGCCGGACGAAAGGATCCTCCGGGAGGTGATCGACGGCCTCAGAGCCCTGTGAGCCGGGGCCCTGCGGCCGACGTGACAGGGAAGCGGGGTGGGCATCCGGCCCCGCGTGCGGCGAAAGCAGTGAGCCGGGGCGGACGGGTCCGGTGCGCACACCCGGGCCCCGCGGGCAGCCGGGGCCTGCGCCGGGCCGGCCGGACCCTGCGGTGGCGGGCCGGACTCTGCGGTGGCGGGCCGGGGAGTCCGGTGCGGACCGGCGGGGACCGGGAACACCCCCGTACGGCGTACCCGGTCCGCGCGCATCAGCCGACCGGGCGGCGGGATCCGGGGCACACTGATGGCGTCGTTCCTTGCCCGGCCCGACAACGCGTGTCCCGCTGCCGTTTCCGTGTCCGCTGTGACACCCCACGACCCCACACATCCACGCCCCCACACACCTGAACCAACACCCCACACCCCGACCCCCGCAAAGCCGCCACCCCGCGCGTACGCCGTACAGGTCGCCGGTGCCGGCGGCACCCGTACCGCCGGCGCGCCCGCGCCGATGCCGAAGCCGAGGAGCGCCGAGGAGCACCGTGTCCGTACCGATCATCCTCGATTGCGACCCCGGGCACGACGACGCCGTCGCCATCCTGCTCGCCGCCGGAGATCCCGCCGTCGACCTGCTCGCGATCACCACCGTCGCAGGCAACCAGGTACTGGAGAAGACGACGCTCAACGCCCGTCGCGTCTGCACCGCGGCGGGCATCGCCGACGTGCCCATCGCCGCCGGATGTGCCCGGCCGCTCGTCGGGCGACTCCACATCGCGGACGACGTCCACGGCGAGTCGGGCCTGGACGGGCCGGACTTCGGCGAACCGACCGTCGGTACCGTGCCCGGGCACGCCGTCGACCTGATGTACCGGATCCTGGCCCGGCACCCGGAGCCCGTGACCCTCGTACCGACCGGTCCGCTCACCAACATCGCCCTGCTGCTCACCCGCCATCCAGACGCGGCGGCGCACATCCGCGAGATCGTGCTCATGGGCGGTTCGACGGAACGCGGCAACCGCACTCCCGCCGCCGAGTTCAACATCTACGTCGATCCGGAGGCCGCCGACATCGTCTTCCGCAGCGGGCTGCCCGTGACCATGTGCGGCCTGAACGTCACCCACCAGGCGCTGGTCACCCCCGAGGTGCTGGCCCGGCTGGAGGGGCTGGGCACGGACCTCGGGCGCGTCTGCGCGGAGCTGATGACGTTCTTCGCCACCACCTACCAGCGGTTGTGGGGACTTCCGGCGCCACCCCTGCACGATCCGGTGGCGGTGGCCCGGGTCATCGACCCCACGATGGTGGACTGTGCCGACGCGAGCGTCGCCGTCGAACTGCGCGGGGAGTTCACGCGCGGGGCGACCGTCGTGGACCTGCACCGGTACCTTGACCGGCCGGTCAACGCGCGGGTGGCGGTGCGCCTCGACCAGGAGAGGTTCTGGGACCGGGTCATCGGTGCCGTCGACGCGCTCGGACGGCGGACGGCCGGCCCGGGGGACCCGCTACAGGGCGACTCGCGTACGGGGGACGGCCCGGGCACAGGGCACGGCCCGAGTACGTCGGACGGCCCGAGTACGTCGGACGGCCCGGGATGACCCGCCGGGCGCCCGCCGTCACCCGCCGGATGTGCGCGACTCCGCCGGGGCGGGAAGGGCGGTGCGCCGGCCGGCCTCCACCGTCGGCCCCCACGGGCGTGTCCGGCCCTCCTGCGAGGACCTCCTCGAGGGATCTCTTGGCTTCCCGCCCGGGTCTCCTCCGGCCGCCAGCGCACGGGTCGTGCCCGCCCCGCCGTCGCCCGGCGCACGGGTCGTGCCCGCCCCTCCCGGCGCACGGTCGTGTCCGCCCTGACGCCAACACCCCGCGCAGCGATCACCGCCGCGCCGGGGAGCAGGCCCTGCCACGTGCCGCACGGCCCGCGCGGCGCCGCTCCGGCGGCCGCGCGCCGCAGCCGGTGGCCGCCGCGTCGTGCAGGATCTCGTCCCGCAGCCTGCTGCAGCAGCGGTCGATCAGGCGGGAGACGTGCACCTGCGAGATGCCGAGGTCCTCCGCTATGCCCCGCTGTGTCATGTCCCGGAAGAAGCGCAGATAGAGAATCCGCCGCTCACGGTCCGGCAGCCGGTCCAGCCGGGGCCTGACCGCCTCGCGGTCGACGACGACGTCGAGCGCCGGATCGGGCCCGCCCATCGCGTCGGCCAGCGTGTACCCGCCGTTGCCGCCCTGTGCGTCGCCGCCCTGTACGTCGGCGTCGAGGGAGAGCGCGCGGTAGCTGCCCAGCGCCTCCAGGCCCGCCGCGGCCTCCTCCTCGGTCATGCCTGCTTGCCGCGCGATCTCGGCGGCACCCGGCTCACGGCCGCCGACGCTCTGGACGAGCTCGCGGCGGGCGGCGCGCACCCGGTTGCGCAGGTCCTGCACCCGGCGGGGCACGTGCACGGTCCATGTGTGGTCGCGGAAGTGCCGCTTGATCTCCCCGTCGATCGTCGGGACGGCGAAAGACTCGAACGCACCGCCGCGGTCCGGGTCGTACCGTCCCACGGCCTTCACCAGCCCGAGCGCGGCGACCTGACGCAGATCCTCCAGCGCCTCGCCCCGGTCCCGGTAGCGCCCGGCCAGCCGGTCGGCCATGGGCAGCCACGCGTTCACCAGCTCCTCCCGCAGCGCGGTCCGCTCCGGCCCTTCGGCCAGCCGGGCCAGCCGTGTGAAGGCCGCCGCGGTGTCCGGCGAGTCGTCATGGGGGTGCCCGCCGCGCTCGTTCGTCCGCATGCTCACTCTCAGCTCCTCGTACGGTGCTGACGGTGTCGACAGCCCGGAGCCGAAGGCGGTCTGGGGCGCGCACAGGGCGCGCAAGGGCTCCGAAGCACGTGGGTGCGCCTGCCCGGGGGCCCTCCCGGCAAACGCCGCGGAAGGGGTGGGCCGGGCGATGACGCCCTCGCGGATGCGGAAGACTGGACGGTGACATCCCGTTCGCGGCGCGGAAACGGAACAGGCAGGGGCCCTCATGACCGAAGCGCACCAGGACGCGGCACCGACTCCCGGCACCTCGGCGCTGCGGGCCGACTGCGGCGAGTGCTTCGCCCTCTGCTGCGTGGCTCTGCCCTTCACGGCCTCGGCCGACTTCGCCGTCGACAAGCCGGCGGGCCGGCCCTGCGGCAACCTCCGCGACGACTTCCGCTGCGGCATCCACACCCGGCTCCGGGACAGCGGATTCCCGGGCTGCACCGTGTACGACTGCTTCGGCGCGGGACAGAAGGTCTCCCAGGTGACGTTCGAGGGACGGAGCTGGCGCTCGGCCCCGGGCAGCGCCCGGCAGATGTTCGACGTCTTCCCCGTGATGCGGCAACTGCACGAACTGCTGTGGTACTTGACCGCCGCCCTGGCACTGCCGTCGGCCCGTCCGGTGCACCCGGCCGCACATGCGCTCCGCGCCGAGATCGAGGCGGTGACACTGCGGGACGCCGGGGAACTGCTCGGGACCGACGTCGCCGCGCTGCGCGGCCGCGCCGGCGAACTGCTGCTCAGGGCGAGCGCGCTGGCGAGGGCCGAGGCTGCTCCGGGCCGGGGGAAGAACCGCAGGGGCGCCGATCTCCTCGGGGCCAGGCTCGCACGCGCCGACCTCCACGGCGCGGATCTGCGCGGCGCCTGCCTGATCGCCGCCGACCTCGGCGGAGCCGATCTGCGTCTGACCGATCTCCTCGGCGCCGACCTCCGGGACGCCGACCTCTCGGGGGCCGACCTCACCGGCAGCATCTTCCTCACCCAGCCGCAACTCCAGCAGGCGAGGGGAGACGCCGCGACGCGGCTGCCGTCCGGACTGCGCCGCCCCACGCACTGGAGTGCCTGAGCGGGCTCCTCCGGGCCGGACGCGGGACGTCCGGCCCGGCACGTCCGGGCACGGGTCGGCCGCCGGTGACGCGATGGACCGCCGGACGGACGATGCGGAACCGGACGGACGACGCGGAACCGGACGGACCCCGGACCCCGCAGAGTGCGGTCGCGGCACCGGTCCCGCATACCGGGCACACGTACGGGTACCCGCACCGCCGGACAGCGCCGGACCCGGGCAGCGAGCCCGACCGGCGGTACGGAAACGGGGGAGAGAAGAGCCCAGGCCCATGAACATCGCCTTCCTCACGGCGCACGAAGGCGTCGAACAGATCGAACTGACCGAACCCTGGCAGGCCGCGGCGGACGCCGGGCACACCCCTCGGCTGATCTCCGTCAAGCCCGGCCGCATCCAGGCCTTCGACCACCTCGACAAGGCGGACACCTTCGCCGTCGATCAGGTCGTCTCCGACGCGTCCGTGACGGACTACGCGGGCCTGGTGCTCCCCGGGGGAGTCGCCAACCCCGACTTCCTGCGCATGGACGCCGAGGCCGTCGCCTTCGTCCGGGGGTTCTTCGACGCGGGCAAACCGGTGGCGGCCATCTGCCACGCCCCGTGGACACTCGTCGAGGCCGACGCCGTACGCGGCAGGACGCTGACGTCGTGGCCCAGCCTGCGCACCGACATCCGCAACGCGGGCGGCACCTGGGTGGACGAGCAGGTGCACATCTGCCGCAGCGGCCCGAACGCACTGATCACCAGCCGCAGGCCCGACGACCTCAAGGCCTTCTGCTCGGCGCTGCTCACGGAGTTCGCCCCGCGGACCGCGGGCGCCCCGGCCGGCGGCTGACCGCCCGCCCCGAAGGGCATACGGGAGTCACCGCCGCGCCCCGCGCCCCCGTGGCCGGCCACGGGAGCGCGGGGCGCCGTGCCCGAGGCGCGGTCGCGGTCCGCCGGTCCGTGCACGCCCGGCCGACGGGTGCTACACCGCCGCCGCGTCGAGCAGCACCCGGGCCAGCTCGCGCGGCCGGGAGAACATCGGCCAGTGCCCGGTGTCCAGCTCGACCAGCCGCCAGTGCTCACCACGCAGCAGCTCGGCCACATCGGGGCTCGGCTCCTTCCCGTCGAGCAGGCACTTGACGTATGTCGCCGGCAGATCGCCGAGCGCCCCTTCGAGCACGGCGGGCTCGGTGAGCGTCGCGCCGGGATGCGGGGTAGCCCTGGCGACGATCCGCCCCGTCTGCGCGTCGCCGAGCCCCTGCCCGGCGCAGTCGGCCCCGGTCAGCGGCGCCCAGAAGCCACCGTTCGCGGCTATCGAGGCCTCGACCGCCGCCCGGCCGACGGGCCACGCGGACACGAACGACTCCCCGTTCGCCGGGACGTTCGAGTCGACGAAGACCACGTGTCGCATACGAAGTTCACCATTTCCGCACCGTAGCGGAGGGGTACGACAATCCCCGCCGCAGCCGCAGCCGCAGCCGCAGCCGCAGCCGCAGCCGCAGCCGTATCCGTATCCGGGTCGGCCGGACCGCCTGTTCGCCCGGCCGGCATCGCCGCCCGCCGGATGTCCCGCAGTCCGGCCCTTGGCTTCCGACCGTGCTTCCGCGCGCGTCGTGCGCCGTCCACCGTTTCAGCGTCCGGGGCGCGGCGGTGCCTCGGTGATGTCCAGGAACACCTGGTCGGCCTCCGGCCAGCGGTCCTGGACCGTCGCCTTGATCCGCTCGCTCACGAGCTCGACCTCCTCGCTGTCCAGCCCCGGCACCAGGTCGATCCGCGCGGCGACGAGTACCGAGTCGACCCCCAGACGCATCGTCAGCAGATCCGCCACGTTGTCGATCTCGGGTTGCCCGTCCAGCGTGGCGCGGATGTCCCCGTGCATGCCGGGGTCGACGGCGACGCCGATGAGGAGGTCCCGCGCCTCGCGCCCCAGCCGGTAGGCGACGTACACCAGAAGGAGGCCGATCGCGAGGGACGCCGCCGCCTCCCACACCACCCTGCCGGTGGCCAGGTGCAGCCCCATGCCCGCTATGGCGATCAGGACTCCGACCACCGCGGCACCGTCCTCCGCGATCACGGTGCGGTGCGCGGGGTCCCGAGCCTCGTCACCCTGCTTCCGGTACTGGTAGAGCGCGCGGACCAGCGACGTCCCCTCGGCGGCCAGCGCGGCGCCGAGCACGGCGAGTCCGGCCGCGTAGTGCCCGGAGGACACCGGCCGGTCGCCCGCCCGCAGTGCCTCGACGGCTTGGAAGAACGAGAAGCAGCCGCCCATGACGAAGATGCCGACGGCGGCCAGCAGGGACCAGAACCAGCGCTCCTTGCCGTAGCCGAAGGGGTGGCGGCGGTCGGCGGGACGGCGGCTCCGCCGAAGGGCTGCCAGCAGGAAGATCTCGTTGAGGCTGTCGGCCACCGAGTGCGCCGCCTCCGACAACAGCGCGGGCGACGACGCCGCGAGCCCGCCGGCCGTCTTGGCCGCGGCGATGACGAGGTTCGCGGCGAGCGCGACGACGACGGTGATCCGGGTCCTGCGGTCCGAGCGTTTCCCGTGCTCGCCGCGCTCACGGTTCACGGCCACGCACCGCGGGCACCGCCGGACCGGTCGCGGAGCCGGCGAACGCGGTGGCGGCGAGGCCCGCCAGGGCCCGTGGCCGGGGTCACCCGGCTGCTCGACTTGCGGCCGCGTCGCGGCGCAGCGCGTCCAGCCGCCGCCGTGCCGGGCCGAGCGCCCTGCCGCGCCGCGGTACTCCCTCCCAGGGGTTCGCGGCCGTCTGGTCGAGCACGTTCGTGATGTTCCACCGGCGTGCCGTGACGTCGGGATCGTCCAGCTGGTCCCAGCTGACCGGCGTGGCGACCGGCGCGCCCTCGCGCGCTCGCACCGAGTACGGCGCCACCGCCGTCTGGGCGTACCCGTTGCGCAGGACGTCCAGGTACAGCCGGTCGCCGCGTGCCGCCTTGCGCGCCTCCGTGGTCAGCCGGTCCGGGTGGGATGCCGCGAGGAGATCCGCGGCGTCCTTCGCGAACGCCCTGACCTCGTCGAACGCGTGCCGCCGGCCGAGCGGCACGATGACGTGCAGGCCCCGTGAACCCGTCGTCATCAGGGTCGACGGCAGACGGAGTTCGGCGAGCAGATCGCCGAGGAGCCGTGCGGCCCGCCTGACGGGCTCGAAGTCGTCCTCCGGCGGGTCCAGGTCGAAGACCATGCGGTCCGGGTGATGCGGGCGGTCCGTTCTCGACTGCCAGCGGTGGAGGGTGACGCACGCCTGGTCGGCGAGGTACACGAGGGTCGCCGTGTCGCCGCACACGGTATGGGTGACGGTGCCGCCTTCCTTGGGGACCTCGGCGCGGCGCACCCAGTCCGGAAAGCTCTCCGGCGTGTCCTTCTGCATGAACCCGGGCCCGCCGAGGCCGTCGGGGAGCCGTTCCAGCATCAGTGGCCTGCCGCGGAGATGAGGCAGCATGTGCGGCGCGATCGCCCGGTGGTAGTCGACGAGATCCGCCTTGGTGAAACCGTCGGCGGGGAACAGGACCTTCTCCGGCCGGTGGACCTCCACGGTACGGCGACCGGCACGCACGGTCGTGGTGCTCATGGCCCGCGGCTACCCCGTACCGGCGTCCCGTAGACACGGGCGCTGCCGGACGGGGCCCGTACGCATCCAAGGCTGCCCCGCACCGGGGGCGCCTGGACACCGGCGCTGCCGGAAGGCCGTGCGGTTCCGCGGCGGCGGCCGGCCGTCTCAAGGGGCGACGACCTCCTCCACGAGCAGCTTCACGGCAGCGGCGATCGACTCCGCGTCGATCCCGGCGGCGTGCAGCTGCTCCTCCGGCGTGGCGGAGGCCGGCATGCCGTGGACGCCGAGCCGCGCCAGCCTGGGCGCCGGACGCCCGTCCGAGAACGCCTCCGCCACGGCGTCGCCGATGCCGCCCTCCGGGCGGTGGTCCTCCACCGTGAGGACACACCCCGTCGCCCTGCCGGCGTCGTCGAGGGTGCCCACGTCGACGGGCTTCACCGAGTACAGATCGACGACGCGGACCGGGATGCCGTCCGCGGCGAGGGCGTCCGCGGCGCGCAGGGCCTCGTGGACCGTCACGCCCGCGGCGACGATCGTCGCCTTGTCGCCGTCGCCGCTGCGCAGCACCTTGCTGCCGCCGATGGGGAACTCCTCGTCGGGACCGTAGATGACGGGCGTCTCGCCGCGGCTGGTCCGCAGATAGCGGATGCCGTCCAGCTCGGCCATCGCCGCCACCAGCCGCGCCGTCTGGTTGGCGTCGCAGGGGTAGAGCACCGTCGACCCGTGGACGGACCGCAGCATCGCCAGATCCTCGAGGCCCATCTGCGAGGGGCCGTCCTCGCCGATCGCGATGCCCGCGTGCGATCCGACGAGGTTGATGCCCGCCCGGCTCACCGCCGCCATGCGGATGAAGTCGTGTGCCCGGGTGAGGAACGCGGCGAAGGTCGACGCGTACGGCACCCAGCCGCGTGCCTGCAGGCCGACCGCCCCGGCCACCAGCTGCTGCTCGGCGATGTAGAACTCCAGGTACCGGTCCGGGTGTTCCTCCTTGAAGTACTCGGTGCGTGTGGAGTCGCCGACCTCGGCGTCGAGTGCGACCACGTCGCCGCGGGCGGAACCCAGCGCCGCCAGGGCGCGCCCGTAGGCGGTACGGGTGGCCTCCTCCGTGCCGGGCTCGAAGCGGGGGAGCGCCGGCGGTGTCGAGTCCCCGACGTGCCCGACGTGCCCGACGTGCCCGACGTGCCCGACGTGCCTGGCGGGGGCGGCGGGGGGCGGCTCGACCTCGACCCGGATGAACCGCGGTCCGCCCAGTTCCTCGATGGCCGCCTCCGCGTCGGGCAGTGGCTTGCCGTGCTTGCCCTCCCGGTCCTCCACGGCCGCGACGCCGCGTCCCTTGCGGGTGGCCGCGATGACCGCCGTCGGCCGGCCGTCCACCCCGGCCGCCTCGGTGAGGGCCTTGTCGACGGCCTCGACGTCATGGCCGTCGACCTCCACGGTGTGCCAGCCGAACGCCCGGAGCCGCCGGGCATAGGCGCCGAGGTCGTGCTGATGGCGGGTCGGCCCGCGCTGCCCGAGCCGGTTGACGTCGATGATCAGTTTCAGATTGTCCAGTTGCTCGAACGAGGCGTGCTCGACGGCCTCCCAGACGGATCCCTCCGCCATCTCGCTGTCCCCGGAGAGGACCCAGATCCGGTTCGGGACGCGGTCGAGGTACTTGCCGGCGAGGGCCATCCCCACCCCGACCGGCAGCCCCTGGCCGAGCGAACCCGTGGCGACGTCCACCCAGGGCAGCAGCGGCGTCGGGTGGCCCTCCAGGCGGCTGTCCCGCTTGCGGAACGTCAGCAGTTCCTCGTCGTCGACGGCACCCGCCGCCTTGTAGAGCGAGTACAGCAGCGGAGACGCATGGCCCTTGGAGAAGATCAGCCGGTCGTTGGCCGGGTTGCCCGGGTCGGAGAAGTCGTAGCGCAGATGGTGGGCGAGGAGCACGGCGGCGAGGTCGGCCGCCGACATCGACGACGTCGGGTGTCCCGAACCCGCGGCGTCGGCCGCTCGTACCGAGTCCACTCGCAACTGCCGGGCCAGTTCGGTCAGTTCTTCGTAACGCATGTCGCTCCGTTCCCGGTCGTCCGGTGACCGGTTCGTGTGTCGTTTCCGTGGCCGTCGAGGTCCGTCCGGGGCGGCTCGAGATCCCGGTCGAGGTCCCGGGTCGGGATTCCGTTCGAAACCCCGGTCGAGGTCCCGGTCCGGGTCGTGTCAGGGCCGGGACCGGCCCGGTAGCCGGGCCACCTCGGGCGACGAGGTGTCGAGCGGTACCGACCAGGAGCTGACGAGACCGAGTTGCACGGCCTGGCGCGGCAGCGCCGCGTCCAGCAGCCAGTCGGCCGCCACCCGCACCCGGTTGCCGGGCATCGCCGCCAGGTGGTAGCCGCGGGTCACCGCACCCGCGAGCAGTCCGGACAGCGGTACGCCGAGTGGGTTGGCCGCCGCCTGGACGCCGCCCAGGTCCACGGCGAAGCCCAGATCGTGGTGGCGGTAGGGGCGTGCGGTGCCGTGTCCGAGCGACGCCGCGACGTTGTTCGCCGCGACATCGCCCTGACGGGTGGCGTGCTGCGCGGTCATCGGGGTCAGCTCGTAACGGGCGCCGTTCCCGTTCCCGTTTCCGTTCCGGGCGCCCGCACCCGTACCGGCATCGTCCTCCGTCAGCGGGCGGGTCAGATCGGGTACGGCTGCGGCGTCCCCACAGGCGAAGACGTCGGGATGGCCCGGCACGTTGAGCTCGGCCGTCACCCGCAGCCGTCCGCGGTCGAGAGGCAGCCCGACATCGGCCACCAGCGGATCCGGCCGTACCCCCACGCACCACACCAGGGTCCTGGTCGGAACGAACTCGCCGTCGTCCAGCAGCACTCCGTCCGAAGTCGCCTCCTTGATGGAGGTACCGGTGCGCACCTCCACGCCCCGGGCGCGGAGGACCCGGTCGGCGGTCTCGGACAGCTGCCGGTCGAGCTCGGGCAGCACCCGGGGCGCGATGTCGAGGAGCAGCCAGCGCGGCCGGGTGTCCGGAGAACGCCAGGCCGGGCCGAACGGTCCCTTCGGTCGGGACATCTGGGCGTGGAGCTCGTCGGTGAAGATCTTGCCCTGGGCCGCCACCTCGGTGCCGGTGTAACCGGCGCCGACCACGACGAAGGTGCTGCGCGTCCCGCACTCGTCGGTGTGCGGTGCCGCCCCGGCCATCTCCACCTGCCGGACGATGTGGTCGCGCAGGTACAGCGCCTCGGGAAGCCCGCGGAAACCGTGCGCGTGCTCGTTCACCCCCGGCACGGGGAGCAGCTTGTTGACGCTGCCGACGGCGAGCACGAGCCGGTCGTACGCGAGCTCACGGCTTGCGCCCTCCGGGTCCGTGTAGTGCACACGGTGCCCGTCCAGGTCGACCCGCGTCGCCTCGCCCAGCACGAGCCGCACCCCGGGCAGGGTGTGCGCGAGGGAGACGGTCACCCGCCGCGGCTCCAGGATCCCGGCGGCGACCTGGGGCAGCAGAGGCAGGTACAGAAAGTAGTCGGTGGGGTTCAGCAGTACGATCTCGACCCGCTCCTTGGCCAGGGTGCGGGAGAGGGCCCGTGCCGTGCGGTGGCCGGCGAACCCGGCTCCCACGACGACGATCCTGGTCACGGCGTACCGGTGCGGCCGTGGCCGCTCCTCCCGGGGGGTGCGGGGGGCCTGTGAGTGAGGGGCCCGGATGTCGTCGGCCTGCACGGCGAATCGCCTCCCATGGGAAATCGGGGCATGCGAGGGACGGAGCGTTCCGAGTGCCCCGCCGGCGCGGTGCCAAACGCCGGTGCCGGCGCGATCGGGAATCGTCTTCACTCACGCGTCCGTGTATCCAGCCTCCCCCCGTCGAACTGTCGCGGCCACAGGAAACCACAGGAAAATCGAATGGATCCGGACGCCTTCTCAGCCCCGAGCGGTCACATTGCGCAAAAAGCGATCCGGGCGCCCCGCCGGTGTCTCCGATTGCCATACTGCTCACGTTCACAGAACAGATGTGCTGGCGTCCGACCTCGCGACCGGCCCTCCCCGAGACGGCCGCGACGTCCCTGACCTGGGGCGCTTCCTGCCAGGTGTCGGCGCACACCCACGGAGAGAAGTGATCGATGGCCCCCGAGCTCTCTGGCGGAATCGGCGGAGACGCCGCCGCTCTCGCGCTGAAGATACTGGTCGCCGGTGGATTCGGCGTGGGCAAGACGACCCTCGTCGGAGCGGTCAGCGAAATCCGGCCACTGCGTACCGAGGAGCAGCTCAGCGAGGCGGGCGAGAGCGTCGACGACACGGGCGGCGTCGACCAGAAGACGACGACCACCGTCGCCATGGACTTCGGGCGCATCACGATCCGCTCGGGGCTGTCCCTCTATCTCTTCGGCACGCCGGGGCAGGACCGCTTCTGGTTCCTGTGGGACGAGCTGTCGCAGGGGGCGCTCGGCGCGGTGGTCCTCGCGGACACCAGGCGCCTCGAGGACAGTTTCCCCGCCGTCGACTACTTCGAGCACCGGCGCATCCCGTTCGTCGTCGCCGTCAACTGCTTCCCCGGGGCGCGGACCTACGGAGCGCACGAGGTGTCCCGCGCGCTGGACCTCGACCGGGGGACCCCGGTCGTGCTCTGCGACGCGCGCGACCGCGATTCCGGGAAGGAGGTGCTGATCCGGCTGGTCGAGTACGCCGGGCGGATGCACACCGCCCGGCTGCTCGACTCGGTGGGATGACGAGGGCGAGCACGGGGCGATCGCAGGGCGAGGGCGAAGCGGCCGGTTGACGGCCTGCCGGCGGCGTGTCAGCGGCCGGGCGCGGCCGACCGCGACCCGCCGGTATGCCCCCGGCCGGTCACGCCCGCCGAGATGCCGTCAGTCGGCCAAGCCCGCCAGGGCCTGGACCTTGTCGACGCGCATCCGTACCAGCAGCTCGCCGGGCACCCCGTTGCGCGCACCGTACTCCTCGGCGCGATCCTCGCCCATGTAGCGTGCGGCGATCCGGGTGGCCCAGTGGCGCAACTGCTCCGCGTCCTCGCCGAGTTCCGCGCGTCCCTGGACGACCACGAACGAGAACGGCGGGCGGTCGTCGTCAACGCAGAGGGCGACCCTGCCGTCACGGGCCAGATTCCGCCCCTTCACCGTTTCCTTCCCCGTGGTGAAGACCACGTGGTCGCCGTCGAGGAGGAACCAGACGGGTGCGATGTGCGGGCCCCCGTCCGCCCGGACCGTCGACAGTTTCGCGGTGCGCGTGCCCTGCGACAGGAACGCCCGCCATTCGTCCTGGGACATCTTTCTCGCCATGGGCCCATCCTCGGACGCGACCCGTGGTGAGGGAAAGTCAACTCTCCGCTGCCGTGCGCCCGTGATGACTCCTTGCCGGGCGGGTGACGGTGCGCAAGGCTTACCCGCGACACGGGGGAACGCGAACAAACACACGAACGGGGAGGAACGTCATGGCAGCGGACAAGGGGCTCGACTGGCTCCTGGACGACCTGACCAAGAGGATCTCGTACATCCGGCACGCCCTCGTGCTGTCCAACGACGGCCTGGTGACCGGGGCGAGCACCGGCCTCGCGCGCGAGGACGCGGAGCACCTCGCGGCCGTCTCCTCCGGACTGCACAGTCTCGCCCGGGGGTCGGGCAGGCACTTCCGGGCGGGGAAGGCGAGGCAGACCATGGTGGAGTTCGACGACGCGATGCTCTTCGTCACCGCCGCGGGGGACGGCAGCTGCCTGTGCGTGCTCAGCGCCGCGGAGGCGGACGTCGGCCAGGTCGCCTACGAGATGACACTGCTGGTGAACCGGGTGGGGGAGCACCTGGCGGTGGCCGCACGGCAGCCGCGCCGGGTCACGGTCTCCGACTTCTGAGACGGTCCACCGCCATGCGGCCCCGTCCTCGGGGTCTTCGTCGTCCATGCCGACTTCACCGGCTGTGACGTCCGTACCTTCTTCGCCGCCACCGCCCGGGCGGGGGCGGGGGCGGGGGCGGGGGGCCCGGCCCGGACGGTGGCGCACACAGGGCCTCCCCGTGGCACACACCGGCCGGCCGGGCCGTCGGCGTGGCGCACCGCCCGGCGCGCCACGCTCAACCGCCCGTGCTCCGGTCTACCGCGGCGACCGCGCGGCCGTGCCGCCGGTGGCGCCCCGGGGCACCACACTCGACAGGACCGACGGCAGCGTGGACCAGTCCGACGAGACCACGCTCGCGTGCCGGCCGGCCAGCAGGGCGACGCGGTCGCGTGCCTGCGCCTCCGTCGGGCTGGTGCCGTCGATCGCGGGCGGCACGCTGTGGGCGCTCGTCATCAGGACGAGGTAGTGGTTGCGGTCGTACCAGGCGGTGTCGATCGAGCCGTCCGCGTACCGGGAGGCGGCACCGTCGAAGACGACGAACCACGGGCGGAGTGAGGCGTCCGCGTAGCGGCCGCGCGGGTCGCCGGACTGCGCGCCGAGTACGGCGGGGAAGGCCGACGCCTCCGGCAGCCGCCCGGCGGCGGCGAGGTTCCGCAGGTGGGTGGCGTACTCCCGGTCCGTCCACAGCGTGTCGAACGGGTTCCCCTGCTCGACCGTGCCGGGGATGAGTTGGACGATGAACTTCCCCGCGAGGTCGGTGCGGGAAGGCCACCCGCGGGCCCGTACGGCGGTGTCGAGGTCCGGATGACCCGCCGCCAGATCGGCGGGCCGGAACAGCGCGTCGCCGAGCCGGGCGGTGAGCAGCGCGTCGAGCGCGGCGGGGCCCCGGCCGTACTTGCTCTGGAACCCGTCCTTCATCTCCACCTTGAGCATGACGGGCCGGTGCCCGGGATTCGCGTCGTGCCAGACGCGGATGTCGGAGAGGCAGCCGCTGAGATCCCGGTCGCGGGACTTGGCGCGCAGCTCGGCGGCCGTCGAGGCGTTCACGCAGTTGTTGTCGTTGCCCACCGGGTTGTCGTGGGCGACGCGGAAGGATCTGCCGAACACATTGGTCCACACGTCGATCTCCAGCATTCCGGCGCCCGAGTCCAGGGCGTCCGCGAAGTAGCGGTACTTCGCCTTCTCATAGGCGTTGTGGACGCCTACGGAGGTCGTCGACGAGTACGCCGGTGCCGACGCCCCGGTGCCGGGTGCGGCGGCCGCGGGCGCCTGTGCCGTGACGAGTGCCAAACCCAGTGCGGCGGATGAGACTGACGCCGCTGCCGTGCGCGAGAGCTTCCCCATGGTCCCCTGCCTGTGTCGGGAGCGGTGCAAATCCACGGCAGAGTAGGGGAGTTGGGTGCAGAAGGGGAGGTTGCCGAGGCAGCGACGTGAAGAACTTCCGGGGTGTGGGGAGCTTCCGGTGGTCCTGGTGGTCCTGGTGGTGCTGGAGGTGCGGATGGTGCTGAAGGTGCGGGTGGTACGAGGGCAGCCGTGCTCGGTCAGCGCGCGGGACCGATCAGGTGCCCGTGGACGAGGGCGGGGCGAGCTCCGCCGGGAGGGGACGGGAGGTTCCGGCCCGGCTCAGAGCCCCGTACCCTCCGCCGATGAGGCCCGGCCCGCGCTCCCGCCGGGACGCACCGGCGTGCGGACCGGTCCCGCGCCGGGCACGATGGCCGCATGCTGCTGGCCCGCCTCGCCGATGTGTCCCGGCAGATCGCTGCCGAGCCGTCCCGTACCCGGAAGATCGAAGCCCTGGCGTCCCTGTTCCGCGACGCCCGGCCGCAGGAGGCCGCACTGGTCATCGCGTATCTGGCAGGGCGGATCCCGCAGGGTCGGCTCGGCATCGGCTGGAGCGTCCTCGGGCACCGGCCCGAGCCGGCCGGGGCGCCCGTCCTGACCGTGGCGGAGACCGACGCGACGTTCACGGCCCTCGCCCGAGTCGCCGGTGCGGGTGCCCAGGCCGAACGCCGGAGGCTGGTGGGCGCGCTGATGGCCGCCGCCACCGGCCCCGAACAGGAGTTCCTGGTGCGGCTGCTGACCGGCGAGGTGCGCCAGGGCGCGCTGGACGCCGTGGCGCTCGAGGGCGTCGCCAGGGCGGCGGGCGCCCCGGCCGCCGAGGTCCGGCGGGCGGTCATGCTCGACGGTTCCCTCCCGCGGGTCGCCGCCGTGGTCCTGGCGGACGGCCCGGCGGCGCTCTCGTCCTTCCGGCTGCGGGTGGGCCGCCCCGTCCAGCCGATGCTGGCCCACACCTCGGCCTCGGTGGCCGACGCGGTACTTGCCCTCGGCGCCTGCTCCGTGGAGGAGAAGCTGGACGGGGTCCGCATCCAGGTCCATCGCCGGGGCGGGGACGTCCGTATCCACACGCGCTCGCTCGACGACATCACGGCCCGGCTGCCGGACGTGGTGGAGGCGGTGCGGGAACTGCCGGGGGATTGCTTCATCCTCGACGGCGAGGTGATCGCCCTCGATCCGGCCGGGCGGCCCCTGCCCTTCCAGGACACCGCCGCACGCGTCGGTTCCCGGACGGACGTGGCCGCCGCCACGGCGGCGGTCCCGCTGTCGCCCGTCTTCTTCGACGTCCTCGCGGCCGAGGACAGGGACGTGCTCGATCTGCCGGGGCGTGAGCGGCACGCGGAACTGGCCGCGCTGGTTCCGCGGTCCATGCGGGTGCGGAGGTTCGTCGTCGAGGACCCCGCGTCCCCCGCCGAGGTCGCGGGCGCCGAGGACTTCCTCGCCGCCACGCTCGGCCGCGGCCACGAGGGCGTGATGGTCAAGGCACTGGACGCGCCGTACGCGGCGGGGCGCCGCGGACGCTCCTGGCTCAAGGTGAAGCCCGTGCACACGCTCGACCTGGTCGTCCTGGCCGCCGAGTGGGGCCACGGCCGCCGTACGGGAACGCTGTCCAACCTCCACCTCGGTGCGCGGGCCGCCGACGGGGGGTTCGTCATGCTCGGCAAGACGTTCAAGGGCCTCACCGACGAGATGCTCCGCTGGCAGACGGAGCGGCTGCGGGAGCTCGCCGTGGAGGACGACGGCTTCCGGGTGCGGGTGCGGCCCGAGCTCGTCGTGGAGATCGCCTACGACGGTCTGCAGCGCTCTTCGCGCTACCCGGCCGGCGTCGCGCTGCGGTTCGCCCGGGTCCTGCGCCACCGTCCCGACAAACCGGCGACGCAGGCCGACACGGTCGAGACCGTCCTCGCCGCCACGCCCGTCGCGGCTCCGCCGGGGGAGTGAGGCCGGGAGGCGGGGGACCGCCGGGAGCGGCGGGACGCGCGGCGAACGGCGGGGCGTGGGCCGCGGAGACGACCGCCGTGAGCGCCCGGAGTGGCCGGCCAAGCGGCGAGCGGAGGGGAAAGGGCCCCGGCCGGCCGGGGGAAACCGGCCGGGGCCGTACACGGGCGGGCGCACCGTCACCGGGGGTGCGGTCTGCGGCCACGCCTAGATGAACGATAAACCATCTTTGAGCGCAACTCGAACACCGCCCCCGCCCCGGAGCCGATGCCGGGGGTGGCGGCCGGAGCGCGGTCGCCGGGTACGGCGACCGGCGCGCGGCCCCATGCAGTGGAAAGCGACGGTGCTGCCGGGATCGGTGGCCGGCACCCCTCCACCGGCGGCCGTCACCTCTCTGCCGGCGGTCGGGGCGGCGCCGTCGGCGAACGAGGCGGACGCGATGCCTCCGCGGCGCCCCGGGCCGGCGGCTCCCCGGCCGGGCCGGTCAACCCGAGGACGGGCGTGCCCGTACGTGCATCCGCTCGCCCTGGGGCCCGAACAGGGACAGGAACTCCACCGGCCGGTCACCGGCGTTGGCGAAGCCGTGCGGGGTGCGGGTGTCGAACTCCGCGGCCTCACCCGCGCCGAGGACCAGGTCGTGCTCGCCGAGCGCCACCCACAGCCGCCCGGTGAGGACGTACAGCCATTCGTAGCCCTCGTGCACCTTCTGCTCCGGGCGCACGCCCTTGTTCTCCGTCCGCGGCGGCACGATGTGCTTGTAGGCGTGCATGCCCCCGAGGTACCGCGTCAGCGGTACGTACGTCTGCCCGTTCCGGGTGAAGGGGCGCTGCCGGATGCGGGCGTCCCCGACGGCCGGGGCGCCGACCAGTTCGTCCAGCGGCACGCCGTACGCCCGGGCCAGTGGCAGCAGCAGTTCGAGCGTGGGCTTGCGCCCGCCGGACTCCAGCCGCGACAGCGTGCTCAGCGAGATCCCGGTTGTCTCGGCGATCTGGGCGAGCGTGCTGCCGCGCGCCTGCCGCAGGGCCCGCAACCGAGGCCCCACGGCCGTCAGCACCTCGCCGAAATCGTCCTCCGTCATGGATCCATTTGCCGTCATGGCAAACAGCCTTGTCAAGCCCGGGGCTGCCGGAGAGATCCGCCCGCACGGGCCCGCCCCACGCCCGCGCGGGGCGGGACGGTCCCGGACCGGATTCGGCCGGCACGAGGCGCCCCTCAACCCCGACCTGCGGCGACGGGTGAACCCGCCGGGCGACCGGATCCGACTCCCGGTGCGCCACGGCTGTCCGGGCGGACGCGCCGCGACCCGCCGGGAGCGGGCGCGCCTTTGCCCGCTCCCGACCGTGCCGGGCGCGACCGACGGTCAGCGCCGCAGGCGCCGGACGGCCACGGCCACCGCCGCGCCGGCGGCTGCGGCGGCGAGCACCCACGGGACGATCCGCCTGGTGACCGGCAGGCCCGCGGTCCGCAGCAGGTCGATGGGCTCCGCGGCCCCGGCCGGAGCGGGCTCCGCACGCGCGGCGGGTACGGCGGGTGCGGCCGGGCCCCGGGGCTCCGCCAGGTCCGCCGTACCGGGAACCGCGGGGCCCGCCGGGACCTCGGTTCCCGATACGGCGGACTCCTCCGCGGCCGCCCCCGTGCCCGTCCCCGCCCCGGCAGCTTCGGCGGCCCCTCCCGGCTCTCCTCTCCCTTCCTTCCCCGCTGCCGCGCCCCCGCCGCCCGGCGCCCCGGCGAGCTGCCCGGACAGGCAGTCCGCGAACCGGTCCACCAGCTTCCCGCCCACCTCGGCCAGTACACCCCGCCCGATCTGGGCCGGCCGCCCGGTCACCGCGAAGTCGGTGAGCACGGACACGGCCGTCCCCTCGCCGGAGGCCGCGAGCCCGGCCGTGACGGTCGCCCGCGCAGTGCCCTGCCCCCGCACCTCCTTGCCGCTCGCCTTCAGCACCATCCGGTGCGCCGCCTCGTCCCTCTCCTCGAAGACGGCGGTCCCCCGGTACGTCAGCGTGACCGGCCCCACCTTGACCTTCACCGTGCCGGTGATCTTCTCGCCGTCGAACTCCCGGACCGTCGTACCGGGCAGGCAGGGCGCCACCCGCTCGACGTCGAGGAGCGCCCGCCAGGCCTCCTCGACCGGCACCGGGACGGTGAACTCGTGTCGCAGTTCCATGCTCCGCTCCGTTCCTCCTCACGCGCCGGCGGACCCCGCCGGGGCCCCGGAGCCCCCGCGGACCGGTCCGCCGGGAACCGCCCCTCCGGGAGCAGCGCCCCCGGGAACCGGCCCTCCGGGGGCCGGGCCTCCCGGATGGATCGCCCCGGCCGTCTCCGTCAGCGGCGCCCCGCTACCGCCCCAGCGGAGTGCGACGATCTCCGCCGCCACCGACACGGCGACCTCCTCGGGGGTGCGGGCCCCGAGGTCCAGGCCCACCGGCGAGCGCAGCCGGGCCAGCTGCTCCTCGCCCAGCCCGGCCTCGCGCAGCCGCTTGGCCCGGTCCTCGTGGGTGCGGCGGCTGCCCATCGCGCCGATGTACGCCGCCGGGCGGCGCAGCGCCTGCTCCAGCAGCGGCACGTCGAACTTCGGGTCGTGCGTCAGTACGCACACGACCGTGCGCGCGTCGGTCTCGGTGCGGTCCAGATAGCGGTGCGGCCAGTCCACCACGACCTCGACGCCCTCCGGGAACCGCTTGGGCGTGGCGAACACCGGGCGCGCGTCGCACACGGTCACCCGGTAGCCGAGGAAGTCGCCGATCCGGGCGACGGCCGCCGCGTAGTCGATGGCCCCGAACACCAGCATCCTCGGCGGCGGTGCGAACGAGTGCAGGAAGACCGACACGTCGTCCTCGCGGCGCTGGCCCCGCGGCCCGTAGTGCCGCATACCGGTCGACCCCTGGGCGAGAACGCCGCGGGCGTCCGCCGCGACCGCCGCGTCCAGCCCCTCGGAGCCGAGCGATCCGGCCGCCTCGTCCGCCCACACCGCCAGGGTGGCCCCGCGCGGAGCCGGGCCGTCGGTCACGGTCGCCACCGTCACCGGACGGTGCGCGGCGACCGATTCGGCGACCGCCCCGAACACGGCGTCGGTGTCCCGGGAGACGGCCCGGACCAGCAGGGTGATCTCGCCGCCGCAGGTCAGCCCGACCGCGAACGCGTCGTCGTCGCTGTAGCCGAAGGTGTGCAGCCGCGCCGCCCCGTCGGCCAGGACCTCCCGGGCCAGCTCGAAGACCGCGCCCTCCACACAGCCGCCGGACACGCTGCCCACGACCTCCTCGCCCGGACCCACGGCCATCGCCGCCCCCGGCCCGCGCGGCGCGCTGCGGCTCACCGACACGACCGTGGCCAGCCCGAACGGCTCGCCCTCGGCGTACCAGCGGTTCAGGGCAGGCAGAATCTCACGCATCCTCGGCTCCTCTCACCACCGCGGCGAGGTGCTCCAGCGCCGCCACGCTGTGTCCCTCGACGAAGGCGTCGACACTGGGCAGGGCCGCCGCCATACCGGCCGCCAGCGGTGCGTAACCGGGCCTGCCCTTGCGCGGATTGGCCCATACGACCCGGTGGACCAGCCGGTGCAGCCGCCGCATCTGGGCCGCGAGGAGGGACGGATCGCCGCGCTCCCAGCCGTCGGACAGCACCACGACGACGGCGCCCCGCGCCATCCCGCGCTGCCCCCACCGGTCCAGGAAGGCCCGCAGCATCTCGCCCAGCCGGGTGCCTCCGCGCCAGTCGGGGACGGCGGCGGCCACCGCGGCCAGTGCCGCCTCCGGGTCGCGGTGCTCCAGCGCGGCGGTCACCCGGGTCAGCCGGGTGCCGATCGTGAACACCTCCGTGGCCGCCCTCGACCCGGCGGGGCCGCGGTGCGCCGCCGCGTGCGCGAACCGCAGCAGCGCGTCCGCGTACGGCGTCATCGACCCGCTCACGTCCACCAGCAGCACCACGCGGCGGGGCCGTTCGGCACGCGCCCGCCTGCGCAGCCGCGCCGGCTCCCCGCCGCGGCGCAGCCACTCCCGCACCGTCCGCCGCGGATCGACGGCGCCGCGCCGGGCCGGCCGCAGCCGCGCGGAGCGGCGCGGCTCGCCCCGCAGCGCGAACGCGGCCAGCAGCCGCCGCACCTGCTCGCGTTCGGCGGCCGTCAGCGCGGCGACGTCCCGATGGCGCAGCACCTCCGCGGGGCTGGCGAGGGCCGTCGCCGCGCCGGGCCGCCGGCCGTCCTCGCCGGGCCCCGGCGCGCGGTCCGTCTCCCGTACGGCCGACCGCGGCGAAGAAGCGGCCGGCAGCGGGCGGGCCCGCGGCCCCGGAGTGCGGCCGCGCGGCCCGAAGTAGCCCGCGAACACCCGGTCGTAGCGGTCGAGATCGTCCCGGCCGCCGCACAGGGTGAGCCGCCCCGCCCAGTACACGTCGGCCCGCCGCCGTGGCCCGAGCACGTCGAGCGCCCGCAGGAACGTCTGCACCCGGTCCGGCCCGGCGTCCAGGCCCGCCGCGCGCAGCGCGCGCCCGAAACCCACCAGCACCGCGGTACCGCCGTCGACCGCAGCCATCGGCCTCACGCCCCCGCCGCCCGCAGGGCGAGGATCGCCGACAGGTCCAGCGAGCGGGCCCGCTCCGTGTCCTCCCGGTACTTCAGCACCGACCCGAGCGTCGCCACGGCCAGCTCCGCGTCCAGCTCCGTGGCGCCGAGCGCGTCCAGCGCCTCGGCCCAGTCGATCGTCTCGGCCACTCCCGGCGGCTTCACCAGCTCCTCGGAGCGCAGGGCCTGGACGAGTGCGGTCACCTGTTCGGCCAGCCTGGCCGACACCGCGGGCAGCCTGCTGCGGACGATCGCCAGCTCCCGGGCGAAGGAGGGGTGGTCGAACCAGTGGTACAGGCAGCGCCGCTTGAGGGCGTCGTGCACCTCCCGCGTCCGGTTCGACGTCAGCACCACCACGGGAGGGACGTCGGCCCGCAGGGTGCCGAGTTCGGGAACGGTGACCGAGTACTCCGACAGCAGCTCCAGCAGGAACGCCTCGAACTCGTCGTCCGCCCGGTCCACCTCGTCGACGAGCAGCACCGACGGCTGGGTCCGCAGCGCCCGCAGCAGCGGCCGCTCCACCAGGAAGCGCCGGTCGTACAGTTCCGCCTCCAGCCGCTCCACGTCGGTCACCCCGGCCGCCTCCGCCGCGCGCAGGTGCAGCAGCTGCCGCGGGAAGTCCCAGTCGTACAGGGCCTGCGAGGCGTCGATGCCCTCGTAGCACTGCAACCGGATCAGCGGTGCGTCCAGCATCCCGGCCAGCGCGCCCGCGAGCGAGGTCTTCCCCACCCCGGCGTCGCCCTCGCAGAACACCGGGCGGTGTAGCCGCAGCGCCAGGAAGCAGGCGGTGGCCAGGCCCTCGTCCACGAGGTAGCCGACGTCCTCCAGCCGCCGCCGCACCTCCTGCGGGTCCCGTACTTCCTGTGCGTCCTGCGGGTCCTGCGGGTCCTGCGGGTCCCGTGCGTCCTGCGGGTCCCCCGGGGGCCCGGCGGCCGGTCCGGCCGCCCGGCGCGCCCCGCCGTCGCCCGCTTCCCCCGTCCGCCCGGCCGTCGTCCCGCCCATCGGCGCGGCACCCGTCACCCGGAACCGGCCGCGGCGAGCACGGCCCGCCGGGTGAGCACCCGTGCCAGGTGCTCGCGGTACTCGGACGAGCCCCACAGGTCCGATGTCGGCCTGGTGCCCTCGGCCGCGGCCTGCGCCGCGCGCTCCACCTCCCCGGGGCCCTCCGCGCCCGCGAGCGCCGCCTCGGCGGCGGCGGCCCGCAGCGGGGTCGGCCCCATGTTGGTGAGCCCGATCCTGGCCTCGGCGATCCGCCCGCCGTCGGTACGGACGAGGACCGCGACGCCGACCGTCGCCCACGCCTGCGCCGCCCGGTGGAACTTCTCGTAGCGGAACCCCCAGTCCCCGGCCTTCGGGATCCGCACCTCGACCAGCAGTTCGTCGGGGTCCAGGGCGGACTGCAGGTAGTCGGTGAAGAAGTCCCGCGCCGGGATGGTCCGGCGGCCCCGCGGGCCGGTGGCGACCAGTTCGCCGTCGAGCGCCAGGACGACCGCGGGCAGGTCCGCCGCCGGGTCGGCGTGGGCGAGCGAGCCGCCCAGCGTCCCCCGGTTGCGTACGGCGGGGTCGGCGACCGTCGCCGTCGCCGCCGCGAGCAGCCCCGCGTGCCGCCGCACGAGCGGGTCGGCCAGCACGTCGTGGTGCGTGGTCATCGCGCCCACGACGAGCGTGTCGCCCTCCTCGCGGATCCCGCGCAGACCGTCGATCCTGCCCACGTCGACCAGCAGTTCGGGGAAGGCGAGGCGCAGCCGCAGCATGGGCAGCAGGCTCTGGCCGCCGGCGAGGACCTTCGCGTCCTCACCGGACTCGGCGAGCGCGGCCACGGCCTCGTCCACCGAGTCCGGCCGCCGGTAGTCGAACGCCGCGGGGATCATGCCGGCTCCTCCTCGCCCGGGACGGCTGCCTGACCCGTCGTCGGCACCGTGCCCTCCGGCCGCTCTGCCTCCGGCGGGCCGCCTTCCACGCCCCGGGCCTGCCGGATGGCCCGCCACACCCGCTCCGGGGTGCACGGCATCGGCACGTCCGTCACCCCGAGCGGCCGCAGCGCGTCCACGACGGCGTTCACGACCGCCGGTGTCGAGGCGATGGTCCCCGCCTCCCCGACGCCCTTGACGCCCAGCGGGTTGGTGGTCGCGGGCGTCTCGGTGCGCTCGGTCGTGAACTCGGGCAGGTCCACCGCGGAGGGCACCAGGTAGTCCGCCATCGTCCCGGACGTCAGATTGCCGTCGGCGTCGTAGACCGCCTCCTCGTAGAGCGCCTGCCCGATGCCCTGGGCGAGGCCGCCGTGCACCTGGCCCTCGACGATCACCGGGTTGACCACCCGTCCGACGTCGTCGACGCACACATAGGAGCGGATCCGGGTGCGGCCCGTCTCCGTGTCGACGTCCACGGCGCACAGATGGGTGCCGTGCGGATAGGAGAAGTTGTCCGGGTCCACGACATGGTCGGCGTGGAGCGTCGGCTCCATGCCCTCGGGCAGGTCGTGCGAGGAGAACGCGGCGAACGCGATCTCCTGGATGGTGCGCCGCGCGTCCGGGGAGCCCTTCACCGAGAACACGCCCTCCGCGAAGTCGAGGTCGTCCTCGCCGGCCTCCAGCAGATGCGCCGCGATCCGCCTGGCCTTCTCCACGACCTTCCGCGCCGCCTCGTGGACCGCCGTACCGCCGACCACCAGGGAACGCGAACCGTAGGTGTCCATCCCCTGGGGCGCGGACCGGGTGTCGCCGTGCACCACCTCGACGTCCTCGAACGGCACGCCCAGCGCGTCGGCCGCGATCTGGCTCCAGCACGTCACATGGCCCTGGCCGTGCGGACTGGTGCCCGTGACCACCTCGACCTTGCCCGTCGGCAGCAGGCGGACGGCTGCCGTCTCCCAGCCGCCGGCCGCGTACCGCAGGTCCCTCAGCACCCGGCTCGGCGCGACCCCGCACATCTCCGTGTACGTCGAGATCCCGATGCCCAGGCGCACCGGGTCGCCGCGCCGCACCCGCTCCTGCTGCTCGGCCCGCATCCCCTCGTAGCCGAACAGCGCCAGCGCCTTGTCCGTCGCCGCCTCGTAGTCGCCGCTGTCGTAGGTGAGCCCGGCGATCGAGGTGTACGGGAACTCGTCGCGCCCGATCCAGTTGCGGCGGCGCAGCTCCAGCGGGTCCATGCCCAGTTCGGCGGCGAGTTCGTCCATGATGCGCTCGATGGCGAACGTCGCCTCGGGGCGGCCCGCGCCCCGGTAGGCGTCGGTGGGCGTCCGCGTGGTGAAGACCCCGGTGCAGCTGAACGCGTAGGAGTCCATCTTGTAGATCGCCGGGTACATGAACGCGCCGAGCAGCGGGGTGCCCGGCGTGATCAGCATCAGGTACGCGCCCATGTCGGCGAGCAGGTCGACCTTCAGCCCCAGCAGCTTCCCCTCGCGGGTCGCCGCGATCCGGACGTCCTGGATCTGGCCGCGTCCGTGGTGGGTGGCGAGGTACCCCTCGGAGCGCGACTCGGTCCACTTCACCGGGCGTCCGAGGGCGCGCGCCACGGCGAGCGCGACGGCCTCCTCCCCGTACACCTGGAGCTTGGAGCCGAAACCGCCGCCCACGTCCGGGGCGATCACCCGCAGCTTCTGCTCCGGGATGCCGGTGACCATCGCCATCAGCAGCCGCACGATGTGGGGGATCTGGGTGGCGGAGTACAGGGTGTACTCGCCGGACGCGGCGATCGGCGTCACGACCACGGCGCGCGGCTCCATCGCGTTGGGGATGAGCCGCTGCTGGAGGAACCGCCGGGAGACCACCACATCGGCCCGGGCCCGTACCGACTCCCAGTCCTCACCGGTCGTCAGCGGCCAGACGTAGCACCGGTTGGTGCCCTTGTCCGCGTGCACCAGCGGTGCGCCCTCCGCGAGCGCCGCCTGAAGGTCCAGCACGGGCTCCAGCGAGGTGTAGTCGACGTCCACCGCCTCGAGCGCGTCGGCCGCCGCGTAGCGGTCCCGGGCGACCACGACGGCGACCGGGTCCCCGGCGTAGCGCACCTCGTCGACGGCGACCGGCGGATGGTCGGGCATCACGATGTCGTCGGTCACCGGCCATACGCAGGGCATCGAGGCGAGTCCGTCGGCGAAGTCGCGTCCGGTGAACGCGGCGACGACGCCCGGCCGCTCCAGCGCGGGAGCCACGTCCACCCGGTCGATCCGGGCGTGCGCCATGGGGCTGCGCAGCACGGCCATGTGCAGCATGCCGGGCACGCTGATGTTGTCGGTCCAGTGGGTCTGGCCGGTGACCAGGTGCGCGTCCTCCTTGCGGGCCCGGGCGCGTCCCACCTCCCGCTCGCGCGTCCGGTCCGCGGGCCGGGCGGTCATGTCCGGGCCTCCTGCCCCGCGCGCGCGGCCGCGAGCACGGCGTGGACGATGTTCTGGTAGCCGGTGCAGCGGCAGAGGTTGCCCTCCAGGCCGTGGCGGACCTCGTCGGGAGTGGGGTCGGGATTCTCCCTGAGCAGGTCCCGGGCCGCCATGATCATCCCGGGTGTGCAGTAGCCGCACTGGAGGGCGTGCTTCTCGTGGAAGGCCTTCTGGAGGGGGTCGAGTCCATCGCCCGGGGCGCCGAGCCCCTGCACGGTGGTGACCTCGCTTCCGTCGGCCTGGACGGCGAGCACCGAGCAGCTTTTGGCGCTGCGGCCGTCGAGTTCGACGGTGCACGCGCCGCAGCTTCCGGTGTCGCAGCCGACCGGGGTGCCGGTCAGCCCGAGGCGGTCCCGCAGATAGTGGACCAGCAGCAGCCGCGGCTCCACATCGTCCTGGTAGGCGACGCCGTCCACGGTCACCGAGATGCGGTTCATCGGCCCTCCCAGGGGCCCGGGCAGGCAATACCGGCCAGTTTTGTCTGTTACGTCCAACTCTAGGTCGGTGCAACAGGCGCCGCGACCGTGCCGCTTGGCGGCAGGCGAGGACCGCCCCGGCCGGTCAGCCGGTGGTCTCGCGCACGCCGGTGAGCACCCCCACCCGGTCGATCCGGTGCTCCGGGTTGTCACGGTCGTCGCGCCAGAAGTTCCCGGCGGCGTTGTCCTCCGGCGTGGCGCAGGTGGAAATCGTGATCATCGGCCGGGTGGCGGTCCGGCCCGGGAAGCCCGGCACCGCGGCGCGCTGCTCGGCCAGCGACCGGGCGGAGCGGAAGGACGTCGTCCGGTGAGCGGTGATCCGGTACTCGTACACCTTGCCGCCCGAGGTCACCAGTACGACGTCGCCGATCTCCAGCGACGGCAGGTCGCGCAGCGGCCCGCCGGCGGACAGCCGGTGCGCGGTGACGAGGTAGTTGCCGATCTCGCCCGGTCCGACCCCGCCCCGCTCGCCGTACGGGCTGGCGGCCACCCCGCGGTTCTGGATGCGCGTCCCCGGCCAGTCGTCGGTGGTCCCCTCGTACGGGACCACGCGCAGTCCGGTCACGCCGATCGACGGGATGCTCAGCTCGGCCGGCCGGGTGCGGGTGCTGCCGGGCGGTTCCGGCGCCGCGCTCGCGGGCGGGGCCGCTCCGGGCTGGAGGGCGGCCGGAGGCGGCACGGAGGTGGAGGGGGCGGTGGACGGGGACGTGGACGGGGAGGTGATCGGGGAGGTGACCGGGCGGGGCTCCGACGCGGACGCGGTGCCGGAGGAGGCGCCCGGGAGCGCGGACGAGGCCACCGGGGCGGCGGCCGGGAAGGTACCCGGGACCGCGGCGGGCTTGCCGGACGTCCGGGCGTCACCGGCGGCGGGGGAGCAGCCGGCGGCGAGCACGGCGACGAGAGCTCCGGCGAGAGTGGTGGGTACGGCACGGGCGGCGTGCATGGGCGGCTCCCGGATCCGGGGGCGGGGACGCATCGGGCCGCGGCCCCGCGGGCCGTGGCCGTCCCCCACGACGGTAACCGATCGTCCGTTCGCCCGCCGTCCCTCCCGTGCCCCGCCGCGGGCGGCGCGGCGCCCGCTCAGTCGACGGGCCAGGTGTGCGCGGGCGCGTTGAGATGCATGTAGTCGATGTACTGCCGGGTCATCCGCCGCAGTGCCTCGTGGCGGGTCACACGGGCGGTGGCGTCGATGCGGTGGAACATCTCCGACTGCCACACCGCCCCGTTGCGGCCCGTGACACACCGCTGCTCGATGATCCCCAGCAGCGGCTCCCGCCACTGCGCGTCCATGCCCGACCACTCCAGTCCCCGGTGGGCGAGCGGCAGCAGACGCCGCAGCACCAGCTCGGCGGCCGGCACCTCGCCCATCCCCGGCCAGTACAGCAGGGCGTCGATCCCGTGCCGTGCGGCGGTGTGCAGATTGTCCTCGGCGGCCGCGAAGGACATGCGCGACCACACCGGACGCTCCTCCTCGACCAGCGCGCGGGTGAGCCCGTAGTAGAACGCCCCGTTGGCCAGCACGTCCGCGACCGTCGGCCCGGCGGGCAGCACCCGGTTCTCGACCCGCAGATGGGGCCGGTCGTGGGCCACCGCGTACACCGGGCGGTTCCAGCGGTAGATCGTCCCGTTGTGCAGGGTGAGTTCGGCGAGTTCCGGGATGTCGCCGCCCTCCAGCGTCTCCCTCGGGTCCTGGTCGTCGCAGAGCGGCAGCAGCGCGGGGAAGTAGCGCAGGTTCTCCTCGAAGAGGTCGAAGACGCTGGTGATCCAGCGCTCGCCGAACCACACACGGGGCCGTACGCCCTGCACCTTGATCTCCTCGGGGCGGGTGTCGGTCGCCTGCTCGAAGAGCGGGATGCGGGTCTCGCGCCACAGCTCCTTGCCGAACAGGAAGGGCGAGTTCGCCGCCAGGGCGACCTGCACGCCCGCGATGGCCTGCGCCGCGTTCCAGTATCCCGCGAACTCATCGGGCGAGACCTGCAGATGGAACTGGGTGCTGGTGCAGGCGGCCTCCGGGGTGATCGTGTCCGCGTAGGTCCGCAGCCGGTCCACGCCGTCCACGGCGATCCTCAGATCCTCGCCCCGGGCGGCGAACACCTGCTCGTTGAGCAGCCGGTAGCGCGGGTTCTCCGAGAGGGCCGCCTCACCCACGTCCTTCTGCCGCAGCGTCGGCAGGATCCCCACCATCGCGAGATGCGCGCCCACCTGTGCGGCCCGCTCCTCGGCGTGGTTGAGCGCGTCCCTGATCTCCTGCTCCCAGGCGTCCGGACCCCCGGCCGTCAGCCGCCGAGGTGGAATGTTGATCTCCAGGTTGAACCGGCCCAGCTCGCTGGACCAGGCCGGATCGGCGATCGCCTCGAGCACGTCGGTGCTGCGCATCGCCGGTTCGGCGGCGCCGTCGACGAGGTTCAGCTCGATCTCCAGGCCGACCTGCGGCCTCTCCGACTCGAAACGTGCCTCGCGCAGCATCAGCGCGAAGGTGTCGAGGCAGTCCTGCATCTTGTTGCGGTACCGACGGCGGTCGTCACGGGTGAACACCAGCGCCGGGACGTCTCGTCCCATCGGCCCTCCCGAATCTCCTCGGATCTCCTCGGGCCCGGCCCTCCCAGGGTGCCACCGCCCGTCCTGCCGGACCAGCGAGACGGCCGGACGCGGGCCCGGGCCCGCGGCTCTTCCGCGCCGCGGGCGCGGCCGCCGCACGGCCCCCCGTCAGCGCCGCCCCGGCTGCCTCGGTGGCCTCGGTGGCCGCGATGGGCCTGTCAGCTCCGTCAGCGCCGCCAGTAGTCGGGTGGGGGAGCGTCCCCGCCGTCCGGCCGGGATCGCCGGTCGCCGCGGGTCTGCGTCCATGACGCGACCGGCGACGGCCGCCGGTCCCGGGATTCCGCCCCCCGGTGGTGCCGAAACGCCTCCCGTGCGGTGACGGCGCCGGGCCCCGGCCCGTACCGGGGCCTGGTGTCGGCGCCCGGACGCCGCCGGGCCGTGGGCCGCCGGCCGGCGCCTGCCGCGCCTGCCGGCCGAAGCGCTCCGCCCACGGCCCGTCCGCTCATCGGCCTCCGCCCTCGGAGGGAGCTCCGACCTTTGCCGAGACTCCAGCCGGAGCTCCTTCCGCAACACCTCCCACCACCCCGTCCGCGACACCCTCCGCAACTCCCCCCGCGCCGCCCGCCGTTCCGCCCCCGCCGGTCCGGATGCCGCCCCGGGGCCGTGCCTCGCTGAACGGACGCACGTCCTGGCCGCAGACGGCTCCCTCCGGTGGGAGGACGCCGTCGACGAGGTAGCGGCGTTCGTAGTCGTCCACGCAGAGACTCGGGTTGACGACGGACGAGTGCCCGTATCCGTCCACGGTCAGCAGGCGTGCGCGGGCGAGCTGCCGGGTCATCGCCACCGCACCCTGGTACGGGGTCGCCGGGTCGTACCGGGTGTTGACCACGAGCACGGGGTTCGCCGTCGGGCGGTTCCACGGACCCGTGTAGGCGGCGGCGGCCGTCGCCGGCCAGGTGGCACACGGCTCGCTCGCCCACGCGACGGCCCGCCCGAGGTCACCGGCCCGGCCGTAGCCGAACTCCGCCAGATCGGGAAACCGCCGTGGATCACGCGGATTGGGGCTCTCCGAGCAGCGGATCGCGTCGATCTGCTCGAACCCCGGGTAGGGCAGGGGGCCTTCCGGCGCGGCAGGCTCCTGCGGGGGCCGGCGGTCCCACAGGTCCTCCAGCGCCCACGCCAGGTCGTACCAGCCGGGGTCGACGGCGTACAGGCCGCTGAGCACCGTGGTGACCGTCCTGGCGTAGGTCCACGACCCCTGGGGGTGCTCCTGCAGGCGCAGCATCAGCCTGCCGAACTTCGCGCGGGTCGCCGCGGGGCTGCCGGCGGAGAACGCACAGCGGTCGGCGGCCGCGCGCCCGCAGTGGTCGAGGAACTGGCGCAGGGTCGCGGCCGATCCCAGGTCGACGCCCTCCCGCAGGAACGTCGACAGCCGCGGCTGGGCCGTGGGGCCTCCGTCCACCCAGGCCTTCGGGTCGATGTTGCCGTCCAGGACCATCGCCCGGACCTTGCCGGGGAAGAGATTGGCGTACGTCGCGCCCAGGAACGACCCGTACGACACCCCGAGGAAGCTGAGCTGCTCGTCGCCCACGGCCTGCCGGAGCCGGTCCAGGTCGTGCGCCGTGTCGGCGGTGGAGACGTACCGCAGCAGCCGCGCATCGCGCTGCTCGCAGAGCCGGCCGAGCTCGGCGTAGGCGTCGACCCAGGCCTCGGTCTGTCGCTCGCCGACGGGGAAGCCGAAGGGTATCCGCTCCAGCCACCGGTACGCCGCTTCGGCGGTGGGGAAGCAGCGGACCGAGGTGCTCCGGCCGGCCCCCCGCGGGTCCCAGCTGGCGATGTCGAAACGCTGCCGCAGTTCCTCGGGGAAGAGTTCGTACCACTGCGGCAGTGCCTCGGTTCCCGCTCCTCCGGGGCCGCCGGGGTTGAAGAACAGAGTTCCCAGCCGCGGCCCCGGCCCCGTCGCCGGGCGCCTGATGACCGCGAGGTCCACCGTGGGTCCGGCGGGCCGGCGGTGGTCCAGCGGTGCCTTCGCGGTCGCGCAGTCGAAGCCGGGGGCCTCCTCGCAGGGGCTCCAGTCGAGGGCCGGAGCGGCATCCGCCGGAGCCGGGCCGTCGGCCGGGACGTCGGCCGGACCCGAGGCCGGGGAGCGGGCGGGGGCCGGGGCGCGGACCGGGGCGTGGGCCGGTCCGCCGATCACGCAGGCGCAGATCGTGGTGGCGACGGCGGCCGCGGCGAAGCGCCCGCGGCCGGTGGGGGATCGGGGTATGTGCATGCTCGTCCTTTGCCGCCGCGACACCGGGCGTGGTCTGCCGTCAGGAGCCTTCGTCCCGATCCGACTTCGGCCCCGCCGGCCCCGCAACCCGCCTGCGGCCGAACGGCCGTCACCCGTCGGGCGGAGCGGGCACCGCCGCACCGGCGGGGGCGCCCTCCCGCCATCGGCTGCCGCACCGGCCACGGCGGCCCCTCCCGGTGGGGCCCCGGCAACGGACCCCGCCCACCCCGCGGGGCGCACCGGTGCCGCCCTCCGCTGCGCCGCAGCGGCCGGCGCGGCCGCCGTGAGGCCGTCGCCGAACACGACCCCGGTCACCCACCACCGCGACGGTACGGAGGCCGTCTCCGCGGCCGCCGCTCACCCGGGCGCCGGAGCTTCACCCGGATCGGGAGACCCGGGGTACCGGCATGGCCCGCTGGGGCGCAGGCGGCGGCCCCGGCACGGGGCGCGTACGGCCGCCGGGGCTCTCCCCGCAGGCCCGCAGCCCGCAGGCCCGCAGGCCCGCAGGCCCGCAGGCCCGCAGGCCCGCAGGCACGCAGGCCGCGTCGATACCTCCCGGGGCCGGGCTCGCCCCGGAGCCCGCACGGTGTGGGCGGGATGCCCGGCCGCGGTCCGCTCTACCGCCGTGTGCCGGCGTTCCACCGCTGGTCGGTGCCGTTGTCGAGCCGGTCGAATCCCAGTGAGCCGCCACGGGGTTCGAGGGCGAAGTGCGGGGCGATCAGCGGGTGGACCACTCCCGCGCCGTCGACGCCGAACCGCAGATTGAGGCCGTTGCGGCCGTCGACCGAGGAGCACGACCAGATGCCGGCGCCTCGGTCGGTGTCCCCGCGGGAGTCGAGGCAGAAGTCGGGATCGGCGCCGTTGCGCAGCAGGCCGTTCGGCTCGAGGCGCCACTGCTGGGTGGTGGCCCCGTTGCAGGTGGTCGTGATGACGTCGGTGCGGTCCGCCATCACCCCGTCCTCGACGTCGAGGCACCGGCCCGTGGCGGCGTTGACCACCGGGTGGTAGCGCGTTCCGGGGACGATCGGCACCGGGACCGGTACCGCGTCCTTCGTCGGGGCCGGTGCGGACGGCTCGGTCGCGGCCGGGGGCCGGGTGCGCGTCGGCGAGGGCGAGGGCCGGGCCGAGGGCCGTCCGCCGGGGCTCGCCGTCCGGGTCGGCACCGGCGGTGGAGCCCCGAAGGTGGGGAACGCGCTCTCCGCCGTGGGCGCGGGCGCCGCCGCCGCGGGTTCGCGGGACGCGCCGGGGTCCCCGGAGAACGCCACCAGCGCGGCCCCGGCGGCGGCGGAGCCCGCCAGCACGACCACCGCGCCGGCGATCAGCAGGACGGACCGGAGCGGACGGCGTGTGCTCCGCTCCAACGCCGCCCCGGCGGCCGCAAGCCCTGGACGGCCGGGTACCGCGCCCGCCGCCGTCCTGTTCGCGGACCGCGGTCCGCCGCCGGAGGTCACGAGCGCGGGCCCGGGGACGGAGTCCGGGACGGGCAGGTCCCCGAGCGTCCCGGACACCGGCAGGCGCGTGGTGTACTCAGCGCCGCCCCAGCCCAGCAGATGCCCGGCCAGGACCGTGCGGGGGTCGTCCGCCATCCGGGTCAGCTCGGCGACCGCCCGGGCGCAGCGCGCACACCCGGCGAGGTGCAGGTCCAGATCCTCGCTGCGCCGCCCGTCCACGGGCCGGGTCGCCGCATCGATGATCCTGCGGAAGCCCAGGCACCGCTCGTCGCCCCGTTCCAGGTACGTACGGAGGAAGGCCTGGCGCATCGATTCCCGCGCCCGGTCCCGCAGGTCGGGAACGAGGTCGCCGCGGACCCCCAGATAGGCGGCGACCGTTGTGTCGGGCTCCTGGTCCACCACGGCGTACCAGAGCACGCCCCGGGTCAGGGCGGGGAGCCGGTAGAAGGCGTCCAGCACCGCTGCGGAGGCCTCCGACATTGACCCGTCCTCCGGTGGACCGGACCCGTCTTCCGGTGGACCGGACCCGTCGGTGGATGGAACGGACCCGCCGGCCGATGGAAGGGACCCGTCGGCCGTGAGTTCCCCGGTCACCGCGCCCGCCCCGGTCACCGCGCCCGCCGCGGACACCGCGCCGGAGTCCGCGTCGATCCAGGCGGCGAAGCCGGGCGAGAGCCGGTCCCGGCGGCCGCCGCGGGCCCAGTCGACGCCCACGCCCCGTACCAGCGTCAGCAGATGGTGGCGCCAGTGCCCGCGCGGCTCGATGCCCCGGCAGGCCTCCTCCGAGGCCCGCCGGAGCGCCTGGACGGCGAGCTGGTCGCCGGCGGTCTGATTGCGCCCGCAGAGCCTGGCGTAGGCGAGGACGGCGGGCAGATGGCGCCGTTTCAGCTCCCGGAGTGCCGGATGCGCGCGCGGGGCGCCGGAGCGGATCCGTTCCCCCAGCTCCGCGTCCGGCAGCGCTGAGTCGTCCCCCGGCCCGTGCCTCTGCGGCGGACCGGCGTCGTGGAGCTCTGGCACCCTTGCGTCTCCTCGTCCCCCGAGGCACGGCCGATCCGCCCCGCCTTGGGGCGCCGGTTCACTTGCCGGTGACAAACGCCCATGGTGGATCAGCGGGGCGGGCGGGAAAAGGTGTGTCCGCCGGTAAGTCGCGCGGCGCGGGCCCCCGATGGGCCGCTGGTCAGCCCACCCGTCCGACCCGGGCGAGGACCAGCACCGTGTCGTCGTGCGGCGGTCCGGGCAGCAGCCCGGCGAGAACGCGGTCGGCCGTCTCCTCCAGCGGGCCCATGGCACGGGCCAGTTCGGCGCGGAGCCGCGCCGTGCCCTGGTCGATGTCCCTGCCCCGCGCCTCGACGAGACCGTCGGTGTACAGGACCAGGGTGGCGCCGGACGGCAGCTCGGCCTCGGTCGTCGCGAAGGGATGGCCGCCGACCCCGAGCGGTGGGCCCGGCGCCGCGTCCACCGCCTCCACCCTGCCGTCGGGCAGCACCACCAGCGGCGGCGGATGGCCCGCGTTGCCGATCCGGGCGCGGCCGCGCCCGGGGTCGTACACCAGGTACAGGCAGGTGGCCAGCTCGATGCCCGCCTCCTGCGCGCAGGCGTCCAGCTCGGCCAGCAGCACCTCCGGCTCCTCGATGTGCCGGGCCAGCGTGTTCGCGGTGATGCGCAGCCGGCCCATGTCCGCGGCGGCGCGCACCCCGTGCCCCATCACGTCGCCGACGACGAGCGCGACGCGGCCCCCGGAGAGACCGATCACGTCGTACCAGTCGCCCCCCACCTCGGTGGCATGACTGCCCGGCACATAGCGGTGCGCCACCCGTACATGGGGACTGGTCGCCAGGCGGGTGGGGAGCAGCGCGCGCTGGAGCGTGAGGGCGATGGTCTGCACCCGGCTGTAGAGCCGGGCGTTGTCCAGGCACAGCGCCGCACGGGAGGACAGTTCGGAGGCGAGGCTCAGATCCTGCTCGTCGAAGGCGGGACGGGCGGGCGAGCGGCCGAACATGGTGAGTCCCTGGACCGTCCCCCGGGCGATGAGCGGGGTGACGACGAGGCGGGCCAGGCCGCTTTCGAGGAGGATGCGTGCGCGGGCCCGGTTCAGCACGGTCCTCGTCGCGAACCGCTCGTCGACCGCGAAGCAGATGGGCCGGCCCGTCCGCAGGACCTGGTGGATCGCCGAGCCCGGGGGGTAGGTGACCCTGTCCAGACCGTGGACCAGCTCGGGCGCGGGGGGCGGCAGCACGGTGCCGGAGGCGATCCGCCGGGTGGTCAGGGGCAGTTCGGGGTCGAAGACCTCGGGCTCGTCCATCCAGTCCACCAGCTCCACCATCGAGGCGTCGGCGAAGTCCGGTACCACCGCGTCGACGAGCTCCCGCGCGGTGACAGCGACGTCGAGCGATGTGCCGATCCCGGCCGTGGCCCGGTCGAGCAGGGCCAGGCGCTGCCGCGCCGCGGTCGCCGCGAGGATGGCCTGCTCCCGGTCCGTGACGTCCACCATCAGTCCCCCCATGCCGGGCCGGGTCCCGACGGCCCGGCTCAGCGGGAAGAGGCTCACCGACCGCACCTGGTCGCGGTCGGGACGGCCCGGTGTGCGCAGGCCCACGAGCGCGCCGATCAGGGGCCGGCCGTCCGCGGCAACGGCGCGGACCGTCCGCCCGAACTCCCCGCCGTCGGAGGTGATCATGATCTCGTCCAGCGGGCGCCCGAGGTGCTCCTCGATGGGCAGGCCGTCCATGTCGGCGAGCGCCTGGTTGAGATGCACGTACCGCAGGTCCTCGTCGAGCATCAGCAGTCCGATCGGGCAGGTCTCGAAGAGGGCGTCCAGAAAGGCCAGGTTGGTCTTCACCCGGTCCAGCTCCGCCCCCGGGGCGGCCAGCCCGAGGACGACCGAGGAGCCCGTGCGCCCGGTGACGGGGAAGACCCGGAAGCCGCACCCGAAGACCGTGCCGTCGCGATGCCGTGCCGACAGCCTGCCGCGCCAGTAGCCGAACTCCCTGGCCCGCTGCGTGAGACCCTCGGCGGCACCGGGGGTGCCCGGCGGGGGGTCGGGGAACAGCAGGCCGGCGGGTCGTGCCAGGGCCTCTGCCGCGTCGTGCCCGAAGAGGTCCTCGGCCCCGGGACCCCAGAAGCAGATCCGCTCGTCCGCGTCGACGCCGAAGACCGCGACCGACACGTGCTCCAGCAACGCTCCGGGTTCCGACCGGAGCGGACCGGGGTTGGTGCCGGCGCGCGGCCGGCCGGCTGACACCGGACGATCCTTTCCGTCTGTGGCCGTCTGTGGCCGTCTGTGGCCGTCTGGCCGTCTGAGGCCACCGGGGGCCGCCTGAGGCCGGTCCGCCGTGCGCCGGTGGCCCGTACCGGGGCGCCTCCCTGGCACCCATTGTGCGGACGCGGCGGCCGAACCGCCCACGTCGGGCACCCGTCCGTACGGGCCGCCCCCGCCGCGCCGGGTGCCGCCGCCCGCCCGACCGGCGGGGATCGCCGACGGTCACGGCCCCTGCGCCGGGCGTGCCCGGCCCGCGTCTCAGCGCCCGCCCGGCAGATCCGCGAGTTCGGCGGCCCGGCGGAGCACGCCGACGAGCATCGGACGGGTGAGCCGCCCGGTGAACGTGTTGCGCCGGCTTGGGTGGTAGCTGCCCAGAAGATGCAGCGGGTACGGAAAGCCCTCAGCGGCCGGCAGGACGGCATGCGCCCCGTGACCGAACGCGGGCCACGGCCGCGGCAGGGGGCGCCCGCTGCCGCGGATCGCCGGAAGGAGGGCCTGCCAGCCGAAGCCGCCCAGCGCGACCACGGCGCGGAGGCTCGGCGCCAGCAGCCGCAGCTCGGCCGACAGCCAGGGGCGGCACGCGTCGCGCTCGTCCGCCGCGGGCCGGTTCGCCGGAGGGGCGCAGTGCACGGGCGCGGTCAGCCGTACGCCCCGCAGGGTCAGCCCGTCCCCGGTGTGCCGGGAGGTGGGCTGCGACGCGAGGCCCACCTCGTACAGCGCGGCGAAGAGGAAGTCGCCTGCCGTGTCGCCGGTGAACATCCGCCCGGTCCGGTTCGCCCCGTGCGCCGCCGGGGCGAGACCGACCACGGCGAGGGGCGCGTCCGCGGGACCGAACCCGGGGACGGGGCGCCCCCAGTACTCCTGGTCCTGGAACGCCGCGCGTTTGACCCGGGCCACCTCCTCGCGCCAGGCGACGAGCCGGGGGCACGCACGGCACCGCGCGACCAGGCCGTCCAGCTCGTCCAGGCCGGCACAGCGGGGTGCGTGGCGGGCCGGGAACAACGGGTCGTCGGAGCGGGAGGCGTCCCGTCCGCGCGGTCGCTCCATGCCACCACGCTACCGGGGGCGGCCGGACACACCGCGGTGCGGGCGGCCGAGCGGGACCGCCGAGCGGTGGCCCGGGGCGGGGTGGAGGGTGGGGAGCGGGTCGAGCGGTGGCCCGGGGCTGGGGCGGAGGGTGGGTCGAGCGGTGGCGCGTTACGGCGCGGGGGAGGGCGGTCGTGCGGTGGCCCGGTACGGCGTGGCGCGGTGCGGCCGGGCGTGCCGGGGACCGGTCGGCGGGAACCCGGCCGGAACCGCGTGCGCGGCCTGCCCGTGCTGCGCCGCCCGCCGTGCGGCCGCACCCTGGAGCGAGGACCGCGCAGCCCGGAGCAGGGAGGCCCAGGGTGGACGATGCCACGATGCCGACGGGGCCGGTGCTGGCCGGAGTCGACCGCGGCGGCCAGGAGTACGTGGTGCGCTGCGCCGCCGAGCAGGCCGCGCTGCACCAGGTGCCGCTGCACCTCCTGCATGTCGCCGAGCCCGGCGGAACCGCGGCGGCCGCGGAGGAGGTGACGGCGCCTTTCGAGCGGCTGGTGCGCACCGAGTTCCCCGGTGTGGCCGTGACGGCGGAGACGGCCGCCGGCCGCGCCTCCGCCGTACTGGTGGAGCGGTCCGAGCGGGCGTCCTGGACGGTCGTCGGCCACCGGGGCAGCGGAGGCTTCGCCCGCCTTCCGCTCGGTTCGGTGAGCTGGCAGGTCGCCACCCACGCCGCGGGCCCCGTCATCGTGGTCCGGCCCGGTGACACCCCTCCGGACCCGGAGCGGCGCGTGGTGGCCGGCGTCGACGTCGCCGACACCTCCCCCATCTCGTCGCGGGCCCTGGACGCCGCCTTCGTGGAGGCCGCGCTTCGCGGGGCGAGCCTCGAACTCGTCCACGGCAGCTTCCATCTCGGCGAGACGCCGACCGGCCCGGGCATGACCGCGCCCGACTTCCAGATCCTCGACGAGGCGGTCCGGGCGGCCCTCCGCGAGGAGGCGGACAAGCGCCGTGACCGCTATCCCGGCGTGCCGGTGAGGCTGCACGCGGAGCGGCTCCGCGCGGCGACCCTCCTGGCGGAGTCCTCACGGGGAGCCGCTCTGCTGGTCGTCGGCTCGCACGGCCGCTCGGGGCTCCGCAGGCTGCTGCTGGGCTCGGTGAGTTCCGAAGTCCTGCACACCGCCGCCTGCCCCGTGGCGATCGTCCACAGCGCGCACCCGCACTGAACGGCTCCCGCACTGAACGGCTCCCGCATTGAACGGGTCCCGTACTGAACGGGCCCCGTGCGGCGCGGCGTCCGCGGAGCGGAACCACATCCCGATGCGCCCGTACCCGGGTTGCGGCGGCGTCCGCGCATCCCCCCGTGCGAACGATTCGCGGGGCGCCGGCTCCAGCCGGTGCACCGGCCTCGTCAGTGCGCCGACGGGGGCCGCCTCCGCGCGGCCGCCGAACCGCCCGGGGCGCGGCCCCGGCGGCGGCGGAGCCCGTACCGCGCCCGTCGGGTACGGCCGTTGCACGGAGGCACGTGGGGCCGGCCCGGCGGTCCGGGCGCGGAGTTCCCGTGGGGAGGGCAACCTGGGCGCCTTCTGCGGCGTCTTCTTCCGTGCGAGGAGTGAATCGGCCCGCGGCCCGCGGTTGGTGCCGTCCGAACGTCCGGTTACCGGCGTGCCGTGACGGGCGCGATGCGATCGGGCCGCGATCCGCGAGCCTCATCCGCGATGCGCGATCCGCGATGCGGCCCGTGTTCCGCGATCCGCGATCCGTGATACCTCCTCGAGTCCTCAGCGCGATGGATTCCGGCCAGCGGCAGGCGCCCGCCGAAAGGGGCCGAGGCGTACATAACGGGGCGGGGAGTGCGGGGGACCGGCCCGGGCGCGGCTCCTCTTTGCATGGCATGGATTCAGCCATGATCCACTCGTGGGCGGTGGGCGCCCTCGCCGGGCCCGGTGCCCGGCGTTGCGGAAGCCATGGCGGCCTGCCCCTCGCGGCGGAACGGACGTGTGCGGCCTCCGCGGCCCCGCCCCCGCCCGCCGGCGCCTTCCGGCACCGGCACGGTTGAACTCTGAACTGCCTTGATGGCGGCCCGAGCCCCGGCCGTTCTCCGGCTCCGGGCCGGATGCGGACCGGCGCACACGCCGGTGCTCCTGGGGTGCCCGCTTCCCGGCAGTTCCCGGAGAGCAAACGGACCCGTGGTTCCGCTCCCGTCCGGGCGGCGCGCGAGAACCGGCCGTTTCCGCGAGCGGAACCGCATCGAGGTCAAGTCCGGCAAACGACCGGCTCGTTGGCCGGCCCGTTGGACGCGCGTAGAGCGACCGAAAGGCGATCTTGTCCAGGGGTGCAAGCGGAAGCCAGGATCCGTAGCCAACGGCATTGACAGGGGCATGACGGAGTTCCCGGTCCGTCCCACCTGTCGATGCCGGGGCCCGTCCACCCAACGGGCCCTCGGCAACCCCCACTGGAGGATGTAGTGAACATCAAGCGCTTCACCCCCCACGGCCGCTTCGCAAGAGGTGCGCGGCTGACCGCCGTCGCCTCCGCCCTGCTGGCGGCAGTCGCGCTTGCGGCTCCGAGCGCGGCAGCCGACACCGCCCCCGCGCCGCGGGCGACCGCCGCCACCCTCGCCCAGGTCAGCGACGCCGTACTGAAGTCCGACATCCCCGGCACGGCCTGGTACACGGACGCCAAGTCCGGGAAGCTGGTCCTCACCGCGGACTCAACCGTCTCCGCCGCCGAACTGGCGGAGATCAAGGAGGCCGCCGGCAGCCGCGCCTCGGCCCTGGAGATCAAGCGCACCCCGGGCACCTTCAGCAAGCTCATCGCGGGCGGGCAGGCCATCTACGGCGGCGGCAGCCGCTGCTCCCTCGGCTTCAACGTCCGCAGCGGCAGCACCTACTCCGCCCTGACGGCCGGTCACTGCACCAACATCGCCGGAACCTGGTACACCAACTCCTCCCAGACCACCCTGCTCGGCACCCGCACCGGATCGAGCTTCCCCGTCAACGACTACGGCATCATCCGCCACTCCAACGCCTCTGCCGCGGACGGCCGTGTGTACCTGTACAACGGCTCCTACCGCGACATCACGACCGCCGGCAACGCGTACGTCGGCCAGTCCGTCCAGCGCAGCGGCAGCACCACCGGCCTGCGCAGCGGCACGGTCACCGCACTCAACGCCACCGTCAACTACGGCGGCGGCGACGTCGTCTACGGCATGATCCAGACCAATGTCTGCGCCGAGCCCGGTGACAGCGGCGGCCCCCTGTTCGCGGGCTCGACGGCCCTCGGCCTGACCTCGGGCGGCAGCGGCAACTGCTCGTCCGGCGGCACCACGTTCTTCCAGCCGGTCACCGAGGCGCTGAGCGCCTACGGCGTGAGCGTCTTCTGATCTCCTCGCCCCATCGGTCACACCGGCCGGCGGTCCGCCTTGAGCGGGCCGCCGGCCTCCCCGTTCGGGCCACCACGACCGGCCCGGGCGACGGGCCCTCCGGCCGGTACGCCGTCGGCGCGGCACTTCATGGCGCGTCGCGGCACGTCGCGGCGGGTCCGTGGCGCGTCGTGGCCGACCGCGACCAGCCGGGAAGCGGGGCGATCCGGGGGGACAGGGGCAGGGCGGGGCGGAGGGCCGCTCGGTAGAATCGGGGCATGGTGCTCTGGCCGACCGGCCGGGGGGCCCGGCGCGGGACGCCGTACGGCGGTGGTCCGCCGTGACCCCGGCGTCGGACGACAGGAACCCGTACCCGGGCCGGCCGTCCGGTCTGATCGGCGCCCAGATCGCGGGCTACCGGGTGGAGCGGGAGATCGGCAGAGGCGGCATGGCCGTCGTCTACTGCGCCAAGGACCTGCGCCTGGACCGCACGGTCGCGCTCAAACTGCTCGCACCGGAACTCGCCCGCAACGACACCTTCCGCCGCCGCTTCACCCACGAGTCCCGGGTCGCCGCGGCCATCGACCACCCGCACATCGTGCCGATCTTCGAGGCGGGCGAGACCGAGGGTGTCCTGTACATCGCCATGCGCTTCGTCGCGGGGCTGGACCTGCGGGCCCTGCTGGACCGGGACGGTCCGCTGCCCGCCGCGACCGCCGTGCGCATCGCCGCACAGGTGGCCTCGGCTCTCGACGCGGCCCACGAGCACGATCTGGTGCACCGGGACGTCAAGCCCGGCAACGTCCTGGTCGCCAAGGGCACCGACATCGACCACCCCGAGCACGTCTATCTGACGGACTTCGGTCTGACCAAGAAGTCGCTCTCGCTCACCGGGTTCACCACCGTGGGCGAGTTCGTCGGCACTCTCGACTACGTGGCACCGGAGCAGATCTCCGGGCGGCCGGTCGACGGCAGGTGCGATCTCTACAGCCTCGCCTGCGTCGTCTACGAGTCCCTCGCCGGCGGCCCGCCCTTCCAGCGGGACGAGGACATGGCCCTGCTGTGGGCGCACCAGTACGACCAGCCCCCTCCGCTCACCGAGCACCGGCCGGACCTCCCGCCGGGCGCGGACGAGGTACTGGCCAAGGCCCTGGCCAAGGTGCCCGACGACCGCTACGACTCCTGCCTCGAGTTCGTCGCGGCCCTTCGCGAGGCCACGACGGCCCCGGCTCCCGCGCCCGGCGCGGCCCGGGCCGTGCCGACCCCGACGCAGGTGGTCCCCGGCCTCGCCGGGCTGCCCGAGGACCTGGGCCCCGCGCCCAATCGGGCGGGTCCGCCACCGGACCCGCCCGATTGGGCGCGCCCCGTGTTCGTCCGGGCGGCGGAGCAGTAGGGGCGGCAGGTACGGGCGCGCCGACCGCCCGGCGGCCGGGCTCAGGGCACCGGGCGCGGGGCGCCGAAGCGCGGGCGGGCGGGGCGGACGGGCGACGCGCCCCTCCCGGGACCGGACCGCCGCACGTCCCGTGCCCGCCGTATCCCTCGCGCCCGCCGGGCCTCCCGTGCCCGCCGCACGTCGCCGCCGTGCCGCGGGCCGCCGGCTCAGCCGCCCCCGTGCCGCTCGCCCGGTTCGCCGCGCAGGCGTTCCGTGTGGCGGGTGATGGTGTCGACGCGGGCCGCGAGGTCGGGGTGGTCGGCCCGGAGGTGTGGCTGCGTCCCGGCGAGGGGCGCGATCAGGGCGGAGGCGTCGTCGTCGGCGAGGGCGCCGGCGAGGCGGGCCACCGGGGCGGCGGCCTCGGCCGGAAGGTCGGTGAGCGCGGTGATCTGCCCCGCCAGCCGGCGCAGGTCCCCGGAGTTGCCGCGGGCCCAGGCCGTCACGGTGCGGTTGGCCGCGCGCCGGTCGCGGGTGGCCTGGACGCGCTGCTCGCCGGTGGAGCCCGGCGCCCCCGGGCGCACGCGCAGATAGCGGCGTTCGGCCGCCTGGCGGCTCGCGACGCCGAGCGGATGGGCCAGGTCCGCCCAGCTGGCTCCCGCTTCACGCGCCGCCTCGATCAGCCCCGGCTCCCAGCCCGCGAGTTCGTCGCGCAACTGCCGCAGCAGGAGCAACGCGGCCAGTGCGTCCTCGGCGCCCGTCGCCGGGGGTCCGGCGGTCCGCCCGGAGGGTGCGCTGCGGACCGTGTGCAGGGCCTCCCGGATCGTGTCGAGGGCCGCCGCCGCGGCGTGGAAGGAGGCCGGCGGCAGGCCGTTGCCACCGGGTCTTTCGGCGTTCATGAGGGTCCTTTCGACGTGGTGCCAGTCCGTCATCCTCTCGACGACATCGATTGTTGTCATCGTTTGGATGACATGGTACAACGGAAGCAGGTTGCAGCGCATTGGCAGTCACTGCCCGACCAACTGGAGGTGTTTCACGATGTTGATGCGCACTGACCCGTTCCGGGAGTTCGACCGGCTGACGCAGCAGCTCCTCGGCACGACGGGTACCTGGTCCCGTCCCTCCGCGGTGCCGATGGACGCGTACCGCGACGGCGACGAGTATGTGATCGCCCTCGATCTGCCGGGTGTCTCCCCGGACGCGATCGACATCGACGTCGAGCGGAACATGCTCACCGTGAAGGCCGAACGCCGGCCGCTGGTGAACACCGACACCGTGCAGATGGAGCTGTCCGAACGCCCCCTCGGTGTCTTCTCCCGCCAGCTCGTGCTGGCCGACACCCTCGACACCGAGCGCATCAGCGCCGACTACGACGCGGGTGTCCTGACCCTGCGCATTCCGATCGCCGAGCGCGCCAAGCCCCGCAAGATCGCCATCGGCGAGGGGTCCGGCCGCAAGCAGATCAGCACCTGATCCCCGGTCCCCGGCGCCTGGGCCCCGGTCCGCGCCCGGCGCGGAGGACGGGTGCGCCGCTCCGGCGGCAGCCCGTCCTCCGTGTCCGCCGGCGTCGTGGCGCCGACGCGGCAGCGCCCGCCCCCATGGCGGCGATCAGCGTGTGTTCCCCAGGTCCATGACGAGAAAGGCAGTCACGCCACCGATGGTTCCCCAGCCTGAAACGGTACCGACCGCACCGGGTATGACGTTCCATCACATGCTGGAAAGAGTCCGTTACGAGGGCGCCTATCCGACCCGCGAACGGGCGGAGGAGGCCGTACGGGCCGTGCTGGCCGCGCTCGGCAGACAGCTCACGGGGGAGCGGCGCGTCGAACTCGCCGCCCGCCTCCCCGTCGAGGGCGCTCTCGTGTTCACCTCACAGATCCCCGACGCCGAACCCCTCAGCGGGTGGGAGTTCGTCAAGGACCTCGCCGCCCGTACCGGAGGCACCCCCGCCACGGCCCGCTGGGACACCGGCTCCGTGCTCCATGTCGTCGCCGGTCTCGCCGGTCCACGACTGCTCGACCGCATTCTCGCGGATCTGCCCTCGGGATACGGGCTGCTGTTCGGTCGTGCCGAACTCGCCCTCCGGGCCTGACGCCCCGGGCGGCTGACGTGCCGTTGGCGCCCGTCCCGCCCGGCCGGCGCCCGCTCCCCGTCCGGCGCCGCGGCCCCTGGCACGGACCGGCTACCCGCGGAGATCCGCCGACCGTGCCGGAACCGCTGAACCGGCCCTGGCCGCGGCCGTCCCCGGCGCCGCTCCCGCCCCGCACCGCCCGCACCGCCTGCCCGGCGACCGGTGCGGGGTGGCGGCCTGGCGCGGTGCCGTCGTCGGCCGCGAGGCGCGTTCCCGGAGCGGCAGTCGCGTGGCTACCCCGATCGACTACCCGATCGAGGGGGACTGCCGGGACGGCGCGGCGCCGGGCAGGTGACGAGGCGCGAGCAGGGAGGCGAGGTGGCGCGGACGCCGGGCATGGGGCGGCGCGGAGGCGGCTCGCTCGGGCCGTGCGCGCCCCGAGGCGCCGCCAGGGAGACTTGCGAGACGTCAGGGAGACTTTGCGAGACGAGGTACGCGGGCACCGGACAGGCACCCCGTGCCGTCACGGCGGGGACTCGGCCCACGACTGCGGGCCGCCGCCCCGCCACTCGATCAGCGCCGGGTCGTCGACCGCGGTGTCGGTCTCCGGGAGGTTCGCGCGGCGGAGGAACTCCAGCACGTCGAACAGGTCGTGCGCGGTGCCGACCGGCTCTCCTCGGATCGTCACCGGTCTGCCCCCGCTCGGCTCGATCGGATGAACGATCACAGGCGGATTGGTGCCCATGATCCCAGGGTCCATCCGGACCGGTCGGGACGCATCCGGACACACCCGGACGGGTACCGGCCGCGGCCCGGAGCGGCCGCCGCCATGGCGCCGGGCACCCGCTGCCCCGACCATGGAGGAGGAGGTGCCGCTCATGGGTGAACACGTCGAGGCCAACGGGGCGCGGTTCTGGGTGGAGCGGCGGGGCGAGGGTCCCGACGTCCTGCTGCTGGCGGGTCTGAGTGATCCCGCCGAGGCCTGGCAGGCGCAGCTCGACGGACTCTCCGACCGCTACCGGGTCACCGCTTTCGACAACCGGGGAGCCGGGCGGACGCCGCTTCCCGACGGTCCTCTCACGGTCCCGATGATGGCCGAGGACGCCGCGGCTCTGCTCTCGGCCCTCGGCGTGGAACGCGCCCATGTAGCCGGCTTCTCCGGCGGCAGCCTGATCGCCCAGGAACTGGCACTCCGCCACCCGGAGCGGGTACGCAGCCTCGTCCTCGTGTCCGCCTGGGCCCGTCCCGACGCCTACTTCCGGTCGATGGCCCGGTTCTGGCACTGGCTCGTCGCGAAGGCGCCCGGAGAACGCGCCATGCTCGAGGCGTTCCTGCTGTGGGTCTACACCCCCCGCGCCCATGAGAGTGGCATGGTGGACCGGATCATCGACGAGACGCTGGCCTTCCCGCACCCCCAGTCCGCCGACGCGTTCCAGCGCCAGGTCGAGGCCTTCGCGGAGCACGAGACCCTCGACCGGCTGCCGGAGATCACCGCGCCGGCCCTCGTACTGTCGGGCGAGTGCGACCTCGCGGCGCCTCCCCGGTTCGGGCGGGCCGTGGCCGACGCCATTCCGGGTGCGGACTTCGAGATGCTGTTCGGGGAGGCCCACCAGCCGTTCCAGGAGTCGCCCGAGAAGTTCAACGCCCGGGTCGACGCGTTCTGGAGGGAAGTCGCGTGCCAGTGCCCGCCGACCGAGGGCGGCGTCTGACGGCCGCGGCCACCGTACGAGCGCCCCGGCTGGCGGGGCGCGTGGGTCGAAGCCCGCATCGGGGGAACCCGTCCAGAGCGGGGCAACCCATCCGCCTCCGTGCACGACCGTCACCGCCGAAGGAGCACGCCATGCCTGCCGGATCCAGCGCCAAGCGCGAACGCCAGTACGAGCACATCAAGGACAGTGCGCGGAAGCGGGGCGCCTCGCCCTCGCGTGCGAAGGAGATCGCCGCCCGGACGGTCAACAAGGAACGGGCCCGCGCCGGCGAGTCCAGGACCGCGAGCAGGACCTCCACCGAGGACCCCAAGTCCGCCTCCCAGCGCGGTGGCGAGCGGTCCCACCGGGGAGCGCAGGGACCGACCCGGGACCAGCTCTACGAAGAGGCCAAGAGGAAGAACATCGAGGGCCGCTCCTCGATGAACAAGGACGAACTGCGCCGGGCTCTGGGCCGCTGACCTCTCGCCGCCCCGCTGTGTCCCCTCGGCGGTCCGGCAAGCGGCCCGCGGCCCGCCTGCCGGACCGCCATGGGCCATGGGCCGAGGGCCGAGGGCCGAGGGCCGCGGGCTTGCCGGGCCAGCCCGGCGCCCCGCGCCCCGCACCCGCCGCCCGCCGGGCGAAACGGGCGGCACGGCACGGCCCCACCGACTGCCCCGTGCGCCGTACGCTCGAAAGTGTCCGGGTGAGGAGTGTGACGGCCCTCGCCCGGACCCGCGGAGCGGGAGAAAACGGTATGCCGCACCCCGTGCACCGGCGGATCGCCCCGCTGCCCCCAGTACGTGAGTGATTCTCCGAGTACGGGAGCCGAGAGCGGGCACCCGGAGCGCTGGACGCCCCCGTGCCCGGGCGTTCGCACGGGAAGCCGGGACGGGGACGACAGGGGCTGGGGGCGGAGTGCCGAAGGAGCGGGAACTGTCGGTGCGCGAGATCGCGATACTGGACCAGATCGAGGCCGGTCTGCGCGCGGAGCCACCCGTTCGGCGGGGCCCCGCCGGGCGCGAGGTGCTGCTCGTGGCGGCGGTGGCGACGGCGACGCTGGCCGGGGTGCTGTTCCTGTGGGCGGCCGCCACCCGGTCGTCGGAGATCGGGCTGGCCGCCGTCGCCGTGTGGGTGACCGCCGTGCTGCTGGTCTCCCGGCGGCTGGGCCACGGCCCGGGAGCGTTCCGGCCCTCGGGACTCCTGCGGTACCGGCCGCGGTGAGACCGTCCGCGACGGGCCCGCGACCACCCGCGGTGCTGCACGCGTGATCCGAGCGCCCGCGCCGGGGCCCGTCCCCGCCGCACCGCCGCGTCAGCCGTCGAGCGGCAGCACGTCCGGCACCTGGGTGCGCAGCAGCTGCCCGTCCGCCCGGACGTTGCACTCGTTGACGGTGCGGGAGACCTCCCGAACGGAGCCGCCCCGGCTGTGCAACCGCAGGGTCACCGTCACCTCGCCGAGGCCCCGGCGTGGCCCGTCCGCCTCGGCGAAGGACCGGTACAGCGTGTTGGGCCAGCGGTCGGAGTCGTCGTCCTGCCAGAGCCGTACGGCCGGATCGCTGAACCGGCAGGGCTGCCCGCCGTGCGGCTCCTGCAGCAGCGAGTGGCTCAGGGGCAGGGTGCCGAGCAGGGGAACGAGCCGGGAACGCAGGTCGTGGTTCTCGATGAAGCGGTACTGCTGCCACTTCCTGCCGCTGGGGACCGTCATCCGCAGAGTGACGAGCAGGAAGGAATGTCCCTCGGAGGACAACTCCGGTGAGTCCAGGCGCCATTGCGGCCAGGATGTCGACAAGGCCACCGTTGCCCTTCCCCGCCTTCTCGGCTCAGCACCGCCCGTGCTCGGTCTCCACCGCCGAGTTTATGTCATCCCGTCATGTCCGCGGCCCGTCCTCGGCGCCGTCCGATTCCCTTGCGCCGTACGCCGTTTCGGATCCCTTGCCCCGTACGTCGCTTCGGAACGGGCACCGACCGGAGCCCGGCGCCGCGGCACGCGCCCTCGAACGGCGACTCCCGTGCGGCCCCCGTCGCGCGGTCACCGCGAGGGCCGCCCGGGATCCGCGGCGGGGGAGAGGTACGCCCGGTGGCCGGCCCGGGAGCGCAGGTCGGGGAGGCGGTGCTCGCGCCAGCCGCGGGCGAACGCCGGAGGGGGCTTCCCGCCGGAGACGAGCACCACGACCGGCCGCTCCATCGCCGCGCGGGCCAGGGCGGCGGGCGTGATGCTCTCGTCGTGGCCGGAAGGCTGGCGGGAGGCGCATCCGGTGCGGAACGCGACGCGCACTGCCTCCTCGCCGGCGACGACGCACGGCGGCCATACACCCTGGGCACGCAGCTCAGCGGCGACCCGGCCGAAGGCGACCGTGTCCGAGCGCACCCGGTTCGTGACCCCGTCGAGCAGCCGGTACTGGATCCAGAGATGGCCCGCGACGGCCGCGGCGAGCACACAGACGAAGACCGCCCGCCCGCGTGGCCTCGCACGGCAGGCCGCCACCAGCGCCACGGCCGCCGGGAGTGCCAGCAGCGCGTAGGCGGGCAGGAGGAAGCGCGGGGCCGCGTAGTCGACGGTGAAGAGGTACGGCACGGCCATCGACACCCCCGCCGCCGTCGCGACCGCGATCTCCGTGCGGTAGGCCGTCCGCCGGGCGGCGAGGACTCCGGCGGCCACGATCACGGGCAGCGCGAGGAACCAGAGGGACGCCGCCGGATGCTGCCAGGCCACGTCGCAGGGGCGGCACAGCGTACGGCCGCCCAGGGCGCGCACATGGTCGTCGACGGCGAAGTGCAGGCCCAGATGGCCCTGGATCTCACTCGCGCGCCGCAGCCGTGCGCCGAGTCCCCCGTACCGCAGATACGCCTCGGCGATCCACCCGGCCCAGCCCAGGGCGGCACCGGCCGCCGGCGCGGCGATCAGGGGGATCCGGTGGCGTACCCGCAGCACCAGCGCCGCGGCGGCGAGCGGCAGGACCAGCCATACCGCGTCGGCCGGCCGCATCAGCGCCGTGAAGGCCACCGCGGCACCCAGGCCGGTGAGCGCCCCGCCGTTTCGGGAGTCCCGGGCCGCCCGCAGGAAGCAGCCCACGGCGGCGAGCGCACCGAAGGCGACCCAGAGGTTCGGCATCACCTGGGGCCCGTAGAAGACGGTGACCCAGAGTCCCGCGAACAGGGCTCCGCCGGTGGCGGCCACGACGGTGGGCAGCAGTCCCCGCCATGCCCGCAGCGCCACGAACAGCGCGCAGCCGGACAGCACCGCCAGGCACACGCGCAGGGCCGCCACGGAGGGCGTGACGGCGGTGAAGGGCGCGACGAGGTACGTGATGCCCCGGGCGCGCGGTGCGCTGAAGAACGCCGCCGGCGCCTCGGTGCTCACCTGGCTGACGTACACCGTCTCGTCCCAGCCGAGTCCCACACCCGGTACCGAGAGGACCAGCTGCACGAGGGTGAAGACCGCGGCGACGGCCAGCGGGGGCCAGGGCCAGCGTCGGGCACGCGCCCGAAGCCGGTCGGCCCGGCCGGACGCCCCGCCGCTCGTGTGTCCGCCTCCGCCCGGCACACCGTCCCGGTGGCCGGGCAGCACGTCCGAAGGTTCCATGCCTGGCCCCGTCGCAGAACGTGGACGGATCTCCGGATGTCTCCGTCCCGTCCTGCCACGCTGGGCCCGCCGCGGTGCCGCCACCACGCCGGCGGGGCAGTCGGACCAACGGGCCCGTCCGAACGGGTGGGGGCGTCACCCGGGAGGCCCCGACGGCCACGCCCGGCGCACACCGCCGGGCCCCGGCCCGCGGTGCCGCCGGTTCCGCGTCCCGCGACGCGAGGCGTTCCCGCCGGCACGGCTGCTACTCCGCGGCGGGCCGGTAGACGCACACGTGCACACCGGTGCCGCTGGTGACCGTGGAGACCAGCTCCAGCGTGTGCTTGCCGCCGTCGTCGGGGAAGACGCTCTTCCCGCCGCCGAGGAGCACCGGCATGATCATCAACCGGAGTTCGTCGACCAGCCCCTCACTGATGAGGGTGCGCGCCAGGGTCGGGCTGCCCATGACGACCAGGTCGCCTCCCTCGGTACCCCGCAGCTCCCGGATCCGGGTGACGGCCTCGTCCCCGGGGATGCGCCTGGTGTTGTGCCACGTCAGCTTGTCCTCGCCCAGCGTCTGCGACACGACGTACTTCGGGAGCGCGTTCATCCGGTCGGCGAAGGGGTCCCCGGCCCGCTCCGGCCACGCGCCCGCCATCGTCTGCCAGGTGCGGCGCCCGAACAGCAGCCCCTCCGCGCTCCTCAGCACCTCGTCGAACGAAGCGCCCACCGTCTCCGGGTCGAAGAACGGGTGTGACCAGCCGCCATGGGCGAAGCCGCCCTCGGTGTCCTCATCGGGACCACCCGGGGCCTGTACGACTCCGTCCAGGCTGATGAACTCGGTGATGACGACGCGCATGGGAGTGGCTCCTCACTCTGCTCCGGTGGACTACGGGAGGAGAGACGGCGCGAAGCGCGAAAGGTCATCGCGTGCCCTCGGCCCCCCTGGGGTGACATGGAGCACAGTAGACGAGCCGGCGCGGCGGAAAGGATCTTTTCGCGGCCGGCGGAACGCTCCCGGCAGAGCCGCCCGGCGCAGGTCAGGCGTGGTCGGTGAGTTCCGAGACGCCCTTGCGGCGGGCACAGTGCGCGCAGCAGAAGAACTGCCCGTCGGCCTGCAGCCCGTGACCGAGGATCCGGCACCCGCAGTTCTCGCACATCGGTGCCATGCGCTGGGCCGCGCACTCGATGCTGTCGAACGTGTGCACCGCCCCCGCGGCGTGCACCTCGAACGACATCTCGTAGTCGTTGCCGCAGACTTCGCACGTGGCCATGGTTGTGCCCTTCGAGCTCCGGGGGTGTTGCCCGGAAGGTAGCGAGAGAGGGCTCCCGGACCCGGCGACACGGACGAGCGCACGGCCGACGGGTCTACACGCACCACCCGCCCGGCCCCACCACGGTGGCGGTCCCGCTCGCACCCCCGCCCGGCCGTCGCCCGCCGCTTCCGTACGCGTCCCGGGGAGCCGCGGGCCGAACACCCCGCGCCAGCGCCCGCAACCGCGTCCGCCCCCGCGCCCCGACGGGAGCCGGGCGGCGGTGTTCGGCCGCGGCGCCGTCGGCGAAGGACCCGCCCGGGCGCAGTGGGGCGGGTCCCGCACGTGTCGTGCGGGGCCGTGCGGGGGCGACTGGTATGCCTGTGACCGGCTTCCGCGGATCCCGTACTGCCGGGAGGCGGTGGGGCGGGACCGGACGAGAGGGGAATGCGCCATGGATGAGCCGAACCGGCCGGTCCGCAGCACCGCCGGCCGTACCGGCGGGGTGCTGGCCGCCGTGCTGGTGGCGGCGCTGGCCTGGACGCCGGGCGCCCACGCGGCCGGCCCGGGCGGCGACGGCGGCGCCGTGCCGTTCACACAGGCCTGGGGAGACAACGATGACGGTCAGCTCGGCACCGGCGGCGGCGCCGGCAGCGCCGTGCCCGTCACCGTTCCCGGCCTGACCGGGATCAGGGGCCTCGCGGCAGGCTACGAGCACAGCCTGGCGCTGTTGCGGGACGGCACCGTGTGGGCGTGGGGTGACAACGACCACGGCCAGCTGGGCGACGGCACCGAGACCGACAGCGGCACCCCGGTCCGGGTCCTGGGCCTCACCGGCGTGAAGGCCGTCGCCGCGGGCGACGACTTCAGCCTGGCGCTGCTGCGGGACGGCACGGTGCGGGCGTGGGGTGACAACGACAACGGCCAGCTGGGCGACGGCACGCTCGCCGACAGTTCCCTGCCCGTGCAGGTGCACGGCCTCTCCGGGGTGAAGGCCGTCGCCGGCGGCGACAACCACGCCGTCGCGCTGCTGCGGGACGGCACCGTGCGGGCATGGGGTGACAACGACCACGGCCAGCTGGGCAACGGCAGACTCACCGACAGCACCATCCCGGTCCGGGTGCAGGGCCTCACCCGGGCCGGGGCTGTGGCCGCCGGCGGCAACCACAGCCTCGCGGTCGTGCGGGACGGCCAGGTGCGGGCCTGGGGCGACAACTTCTCGGGGCAGCTGGGCAACGGCACCAACATCGACAGCACGACCCCGGTGGAGGTACAGGCACTCACCGGCGTCGAGGCGGTCGGGGCAGGGCTCGGCCACAGCCTCGCCCTGGCGGGCGACGGCACCGTGTGGGCCTGGGGCGACAACGCCTCGGGGCGACTCGGCGACGGCACCACGACCGACAGCACCGTCCCGGTGCGGGTACGGGGCCTGCGCGGCGTGACCGCCATCGCCACCGCCGAGGAGCACAACCTCGCCGTGACGTCATCCTGCGACTGCCGCGGCGCAGGCCCGCCCGTCCGGCCGTCCTGCCGCTGCGGCGGCGGACCGGACGGGCTCCCCGGGATCGGGCCGTCCGGTCCCGGCGACGCACCGGCCGGCTCCGGGAGCGCCGTCCACGCCTGGGGCGAGAACGGCGACGGGCAACTCGGCAACGAATCCACCGCCGACAGCAGTGTGCCCGTGGGTGTGACCACCGCCCGCGGGAAGATCACCCTGATCGCGGCGGGTGGTGAACACAGCCTGGCGGGATGAGTATCGGGCCCGGTCCGGGCGTTCGGCCGAGGCGGCTCCGCGAGCACCCGCCGCCGTGCCCGCCTCCCCGGGAGGCGGGCACGGCCGCACCCCGGTGAGCGCCTGCGGGCCGCACCCCGGTGAGCGCCCCCTGGCCGACGCGGCCCGTGGCGGACGGTTGCTCAGCAGGTACCCTCCCCTGCATGAGCAGCCGTCCCCGTCGTCGTGCATGGCCCCCGCAGGTCGTGGAACTTCCGCCCCCCGCCTATCCGGCCCACGACGGAGCGCTGCAGATCACCGCGACCGACTGCGAACGCTGCGGCACCCGCCTGTCCGGCATCAACGGCCGCTACGCGTGCGGGGTGTGCGGGTGGACGAACCCCTGGAACGACGGGCACCGCGATCTGCCGAGCGCCGAGGAGGACCCCGACTTCCCGCACCGGCGATAGCCGGGGGCGCCCGCCCCGATGGTGCCCGCCCCGGCGGGCCGGGCGCCCGTCGTGGAGCCGTTCCTCAGGAACCGGCGGGCCGGGTCAACTCCCAGGTGTCGACGGCGAAGTCGAGCGTCATGCCGTGGCCCTCGTACAGGGCGAGGGCTCCGCTGCTGTTGTCGGTGTCGACGCCGAGGCCCATCCGGTCCCGGCCCATCGCCGCGTAGTGCCCGAAGGCGTGGCGGAGCAGATGGCCCCCGAGGCCCCGGCCCCGCGCCTCCCGGAGGACGCCGAGATTGCTGATCCAGCCCGAGGAGGCACGGTTGTCGTGCGTGCGCACCGCGGCCGCGTCCCCGATGCCGTCGACGTGCGCGATCCAGACGAGCGACCAGTCGGCCCGGTCGGCGTCGACGTCGTGCAGCCACTGCTCGTAGGTGCGCGGCTGGAAGTCGAAGTGGTCGGCGAACGACGCCTGCAGCACCGCGTGGGCGCTCCTGCGGTCCTCCTCCGCCGCGCACGGGCGCAGCGTGACGCCGGGGGGTGGGGAGGGCACCGGGTCGGCGGCGGGTGACAGCGGGCGGGTCAGCACGTTGTAGCGGCGGACCGGGCGCCAGCCGCGTCCGCGCAGGGCGTCCACGTCCGTCGTCGGCTTGGTGGTGAGGTGCATGTGCACCACCGCCCGCGGTGCGCCGTTCAGCGCCGCCCGCTGCACGGCCCGGGCCTCCATCAGGTCGAACAGGTGGCCGAAGACCTGCTGCCGGTCGGGGAGCGTGTACTGGTCCATGTCGATCCGCTCGTGGCCCGAGTCGTCCCAGAGCAGCCCGTAACCGACCAGCCGGCCGCCGTCGAGGAGCAGCCACGAGTCGCGTTCCAGATCCACCTCCGGATGCCTCAGATCGGCCTCGACCTCCGTCAGCGAGGTGTCGGCACGGCCGATCTCCAGCAGGTCGATCTCGTTGAGGAGGGCGCACACCGCGTCCGCGTCGTCGAGCGTCGCCGGACGCACGGTGATACCGGGCGGCGGGGTGGGGAGCGTGGTCATGGGGCCAACTGTCGGTCGCCCCGCGCCCGGACCGCAACGGAGTTTCCGCGGCTCCCCGTACGTGCCGGTGCGCTCACAGCAGCGTCTGCTCGGTCCAGATGGTCTTGCTGGTCGGGGTGTGGCGGGTGCCCCAGCGCTGCGTGAGCTGGGCGATCAGATAGAGGCCGCGGCCGTTCTCGTCGTAGGTGTGGGCCTGCCGCAGATGCGGACTCGTACTGCTGTGGTCGGTGACTTCGGTGGTGAGGGTGGTGTCGGTGTGGATGAGGCGAAGCCGGATGGGGGGCTTGCCGTAGCGGATGGCGTTGGTGACCAGCTCGCTGACGATCAGCTCCGTGATGAACGCGGCTTCGGCCAGGCCCCAGCCGGTGAGCTGCTCGGTCGTGCGGCGGCGGGCCTCGGTGACGACCGCGGGGTCGTGCGGGAGCGCCCACGTCGCCACGTGATGGGGGTGGAGCGTCCTGGTACGGGCGATGAGCAGGGCGATGTCGTCGGTGGGCGGGTGGGTGAGCAGGGTCGTGAGGATGCGGTCGCAGGTGGCCTCCAGGCCCGACGAGGGGTGGGCCAGCGCCGTGAAGAGGGTGTCCAGGGTCTGGTCGATGTCGGTCTCGCGCGGGTTGAGCAGGCCGTTGGTGTAGAAGGCGAGCAGCGTCCCCTCGGCGAGTGTGGTGGTGCTGGTCTCGAAGGGGAGGCCGCCGAGGCCCAGCGGCGGGCCGGCGGGGGTGTCGAGGAAGTAGACGCCGCCGTCCGGGGTGGCGGCAGCCGGTGGCGGGTGCCCGGCGCGGGCGTGCGTCAGCTCGCGGGAGATCGGGTCGTAGATCGCGTAGAGGCAGGTGGTGCCGATTCCGGTCGTGGCGTCGGCGGACGTGGAGGACTCGTCGGTGGACAGATGGAGCACGAGGTCGTCGAGCCGGGTGAGCAACTCGTCCGGCGGGAGGTCGACATCGGCGAGGGTGCGGACCGCGGTGCGCAGCCGGCCCATGGTCGCGGACGCCCTGATGCCGTGACCGACGACGTCGCCGACGACGAGGGCGACGCGTGCGCCGGACAGCGGGATGACGTCGAACCAGTCCCCTCCCACGCCCGCTTCGCTGCCGGCGGGCAGATAGCGCGTGGCGATGTCGAGGGCGGGCTGCTCCGGCAGCGTGTGCGGGAGCAGGCTGCGCTGCAGGGTCATCGTGGTCGTCCGCTCGCGGGTGAAGCGGCGCGCGTTGTGGATGCCGGTGGCGGCGCGGTGGGTGAGCTGCTCGGCGAGTTGCAGGTCGTCCGGTGTGAACGGGTGCGGGTTGCGGTCGCGGGTGAACAGCGCCACTCCGAGAGTGGAGCCCGCCATGAGCAGGGGGACGGCCATGAGGGTGTGCGTGCCGGCCCGGTCCAGCCGCGCCGCCGCGGGATCGCCGGCCCTCCACTGGGCGAGGGACGGGTCGTCCATCCGGTACACGGCACTGCGGCCCGTGGTCAGGCAAAGGGTCAGCGGGGAGTGGGCGGGGTGGGTGACCGGGTCCGGTCCGGCGGGCGGCCCGGTACCCGGCGGATGCGAGCGGTAGGCGGTGCGCCGCAGCGGGAGGGGGCCGGTCGGGCGGCTGTGACGAGGCGTCTCGCACAGATCGACGGCCGCGGAGTCCGCGAGCCGGGGAACGGCGGCGTCGGTGAGCTCCTGCGCGGTGCGCTCCAGGTCGAGGGTGGTGCCGATCCCGGCGCCCGGGTCCTCCAGCAGCATCCGCTGCCGGGTGAGGTGGTGCTCGGGCTCCTCGGTGCGGGCGTGGGCGGCCAGGCACACGGCCCGGATGCCGCCGTCGTCGTCCCGGAGCGGAGTGACGGTGGCGGGGCGGCCGGCCTCGGCACTGCCGCCCGTGGGCCGCAGGGCGGTGGGCGCCTGCTGCGGCCGCCCGGTCCGCAGCACCAGGCTCATGGTGCGCTCGGTCTCCTCGCTCACCGGGTCGGGAAGGAACTCCGTGAGCCGCAGTCCGCGCATCCGGGCCTCGGGCAGCGACAGCACGTGCTCCATCGCGGCGTTCGCCCGCAGCAGCCGGAGGTCGGCGTCGAAGACCGCGAACATGCACGGGGACTGGGCGAACGCCCGTGCGGCGAGTGCCTCGTCGGTGGCGGAGCCGATGGGCGGCGCCCCACCGGCCCGGGGGCCGGGGTGCGACGGTGCGGCCGCAGCGGTGCCCGCGGCCGGTGGTCCGTCCGTGGGCGGACCGGCGTACGGTGCCGCACCGGCCGCGTCCCCACCGGCCGCTTCCCCACCTGCTGGATGCCCACCGGCCGCTTCTGCTCCCGCCGGGTGTTCCGGAGCCCGCTGGGCGGCACCCGGGGCCACGCCCGGTGGACCCCCGTCCGCTGGATCCCCGCCCGCTGGACCCCCGCCCGCTGGACCCCCGGGCGGGGCGCCGCGGTCCGATGGTCCGGCGGCCGGCGTTCCGTCGTCTCCCGCCGCCGCCGCGGCCACGGCCGGGGCCGGGCCGTCCGGAGCCGGGGCGCCGGGCGCCCCGTCCTGCGGGGGAGTGGCGGCGGCCGGCGCCGCCTCCTCGTATGCCGCCGCATCCCCCGGCACTGCCGCCGCTTCCGCCTCCCCGGACGCTGCAGCCGCTTCGTTCGCTTCTGCCTCCCCGGACGCTTCCGCCGCTTCGGTCGCTCCCGCATCTTCGGACGCCGCCGCATCCCCGGAAGCGGTGGTCACGAGCCATTCGGTGATGCCGCTGGTGGTGGTCCGCCGGGTGGCGGTCAGCGGGAGGGCGAGGTCGTGGCCGTCCCGGTGGCGCAGGGCCAGCGTGCCGCTGAGGTCCTGGGGCGACGCGGCGGCAGCGGGCGCGACGGGAGCCGCACCCTGGGCCAGGAGGCCGGTCGCGGGCCGTCCCATGACGTCGGCGGGCGCGTAGCCGAGCAGTCGGCGGGCGCCCTCGCTCCATCCCGTGACGACCCCCTGCTCGCTGATGACCGCTGTGGCGGCGGGCGGGAGCGGACGCCCGGGGCCGGGCCCGGCGGTGCCGGGCCGGTCGCCGGGGGCCGTGCCGGACGGGTGCGCGGGGTCGGGCCGGCCGTCGGCCGGTACGGGAGATGGCTGCGCGGTGCCGGGATGCTCGCCCGGTGAGGTGGGAAGACGTTCCATCGCCGCTGATCTCGCCCCTTTGCTAGTGGCGTGGCTCCCGCTGCCGGCGGGGACCTCACGGCCAGGGCTCTCGTCACCAGCATGATCCTGGGCGCCGCGGAACACCAACGCGGACGCCGTCCGGACCTCATGGCCCCAGCCGGGCCCCCGCGGCACCGAAGACGGTGCACCCGCCGGTGCCGGCCGCCCCGGAGCCCGGCGCGGTGGAAGCCGGCCACGGACCGCGGGCGGCTACGCCGTCGCCCCCGGCCCCCGGCTGTTGGGGCACCGCACGGCGAGTGCGGCGATGTCGTCGTCGAGCCGTCCACCGCTGTAGCGGAGCAGGTCGTGGTGGAGCCGGTCGAGCAGATCCCGCGGCGCGGCCGGGCCGTTGTCCCGCATCCAGTCCGGCAGCGGGAAGAACTCGCCGGTGCGGTCCCGGGTCTCCGTCACGCCGTCCGTGTAGAGCAGCAGGTGGTCGCCCGGATCGAAGGGAACGGTGTCGACGTAGTAGTGGTCTCCGATGAGCGTCGCCAGATTCAGCGGCGGCGACGGGGTGGACGGCTCCAGGACGCGGATCTCACCACGGTGGACGAGCATCGGCGGGGGATGGCCGCAGTTGAGGATCCGGATGGCTCCGCCGTAGTGCGGGATCTCGACGAGCAGGGCGGTGGCGAAGCGCTCGGGCAGGTCCTGGGTGGGGAACGCCGCGGTGTAGCGGGTGATGCTGGTCTCCAGCCGCCGGGTGATGCCCCTGAGGTCGGGCTGGTCGTACGCGTTCTCCCGGAAGCAGTTGATCACCGCCGATGCGGCGCCCACCGCCGACAGGCCCTTGCCCCGCACGTCGCCGATGAGCAGCCGTACGCCGTACGGGGTGTCGGCCACCTCGTAGAAGTCGCCTCCGATCCGGGCCTGCTCCTGGGCCGCCAGGTACAGCGACTCGATCTCGACGTCGTTGATGCGGCTGGGCAGCGGGCGCAGCAGGACCTTCTGGGCGGCGTCGGCGACGAGCCGTACATGGAACAGCGCCTCCTCCCGCTGGATCCTGACATGGCTCGCGTACGCGGCCGCCAGGGTCACCAGGATGATCGCGGCCCCGGTGTACGGCGTCCCCAGATCGGTGTAGAAGAAGCTGAGGCTGATCATGACCGCCAGGCAGAACGTCCCCAGCAGGATCGTGGGGAGCACCGGCCACATCGCGGCGGCGAGCGCGGGTGCGGCGGGGAGCAGCCTGCTGAAGGCGATCTCCCGCGGCGTGGAGAACGCCAGGGAGGTGATGACGACGGTCAGGACCGCCGGCGACAGCAGGGCAGCCTTCCACCGGGCTCCGTAGAGAGGACGAGGGCGCCGTCGCCGACCGGACATGATCACAAAATGCATCATATCCGGGCAAAAGGTGCATTGAGGTCTGGTCGATGTGAACGGACGAGCAGACGGCCGTGGCCGCACCCGGCTCCACCCGGTCGCACGAGGCTCCACCCGGTCCCGTCCGGCTCCACCCGGTCGCACCCGGTCACGAACCGGGGACGGGCCCGCGCGGTACGGTCCACCGGCTGCGGCATGCGCCCGCGTCGTTCACGGCCACCCGCCCGTGTGGCCTGGCCGGCCGTCTCGTCAGTCCTTCCGGGCCACCAGGCGGTACGCGTTGCACAGCCCGAGCCGGCCGGCGAAGGGCGCCACCGCCTGATCCAGCAGGGCCGCCGCCGCCAGCGCCGGGACGCCCGCCAGCAGCGCCGCGCCCCGCAGCGCACGGTGCACCGGGCCGACGGGCGGAAGCCACGGAAGGTCGTCGCGCGGCGCGGCGCCCTCCAGCGCCAGCCACACGGCGGCCACCAGATCCACCCGCTCGTGCGCCGACCGGTGCTGCTCCGCCACCACCGTGAACCCCAGGTCCGACAGCGCGCCGCGGAGGTTGCCCACCGGCATGAGATGGAGGTGCTGGGGCTGGAGCCAGGGCAGCCACCAGCGGCCGAGCAGGCGCGCGTACCGGCTCTCCGGGTCCGGCACCTCCACGACCAGATGCCCGCCCGGGCGCAGCGACGTACGGGCCGCCTCCAGCTCCCGCAGGGGTTCCGGGCAGTGCTCCAGATAGTGGAACAGGCTCACCGCGTCGTACTCCCCGGCGAGCTCCCCCGCCAGCTCCGTGAAGCCGCCCCGGAAGCCCCGCTCCACCCGCCCCAGGCGCTCGGCCGTCTCGACCCCCTCGGACCGGTCGAGGCCGTCGAACACCACGTCGGGCAGGACCGTACGGGCCGCCTCGCAGAAGTGCCCGTGCCCGGTCCCCACGTCGAGCCACCGCTTCACCCCGCCGAGATGGGGCCGCACGGACTCCGCGCGCCGCCGGTAGGACCGGGTGCGCCCGCCGAACATCGCGTCCAGCTGCTGCTCGCCGAGCCGGTCGTAGAAGTCGCGGTAGTAGAAGTCGAGCCCCCGGGCGTTCAGCCGCGGGTTCTGGAAGAGATGACCGCAGGAGCGGCAGCGGTCGATCCGGAACCGTCCGGGCTTGTGCTGGATCAGATCCCGGGTCAGCAGATGCCCGCCGATCAGGACCGAGCCGCACCAAGGGCAGCCGTGGCGCAGCGGTTCGAAGAACGCCCGCGGTCCGTCGGCGAGTTCGGCGCCGTACTCCGCGCGCAGCACGGCCACGGTCTCCCTCCTGGCCCGGCGTCTTCGGGCGGGCTTCTCCCTGGGCGTCATCCGGCCTCCCTGTCCTCGGCGGTCCCGGGCTTCCCGGGCTTCCCAGGCTTCCCGGGGTTCCTGCGGTTCCCGGGCTTCCCGGGCTCCTCGTGCTGCTCGGGCTTCCCGGGCTTCCCGGGTTTCCCGGGGCCCCCGTGTTCCTCGGCGTCCTCGTATACCTCGCATGCCTCGGAGTCCTCGGAGGCTTCAACGTCCTCGTGGTCCCCTGGGACCTCCGGCATCCGTTCCAGGTGGTCCGCCGCCGCCGCGGCTCCGCCCGCCGCGCGCAGTGCCGATCCGACGGCACGGGCGGCCGCCCGGTGGCCGGGGCCGTACAGCACGGCGTCCACGGCGTCCCCGATACGGGCGGCGGTGGCCCGGCCGAACCGGACACGGACCCCGGCCCCCGCGTCGCACACCTGCGCGGCGACCACCGGCTGGTCGTCCCGGATCGGCGCCACGACGAGGGGGACGCCGTGCCACAGCGCCTCGACCACCGTGTTGTGACCGGCATGGCAGACGACGGCGTCGACGCGCCGGAGCAACGCGAGTTGCGGCACCTCGGGCAGGGCGAGCAGGTCCCCGTCCACCCGGACGCCACCCGTCCCCGTCCCCGTCCCCCTCTCCGTCCCCGTCCCAGTCCCGGGGAAGGCACCGTTCGGCCCGGCGCCGGGCCGGGCGCCGAGGGCGCCCTGCGGGTCGACGACGACCGCCTGCAGTCGGTCCGCGCGCGCCCGCAGGGCCTCGGCGCACGCGGTGAGGAAGCGCTCGCCGGCACCGGTGTTCGCGGTGCCGAGGGTGACCAGGACCGTCGCCCGCCCGGGGTCCAGCCATTCCCAGGGGAAGTCCGCGGGGGAGGGACGGGCGGTCAGCGAAGGGCCCACCCAGCGGATCGCGTCGCCGCCCCGGGCGGGCGGCCCGGCCAGCTCCGGCGCGGTGAAGGCCAGCACCAGGCGGGGCGAGAACCGCGGATCCGCCGTGCCCTCCGGGTCCCCGATGCGCTGCCGGAGGTCCCGCAGCAGCGCGTCGATCCACGCGGCGGCCTTCGGCATGGCCGCCAGGGCGTCCGTGAACTCGGCCGGTGTCGTCGCCGACGTCGCCCACGGCACCCCGAGCCGCTCCGCCACCAGTGCCCCCGCCGGCGCCTGCTGGTCCGCCACGACCACATCGGGCCGAAACGCCAGCACGGCCTCCCGTACGCCGTCGGCCATCGCGTCCGCGAGCGGCACCAGGAACCGCTCCCAGAGGAACCGCAGGGCCTCCGGCCCCCGGATGTCCGCCGGCCGCACGGGGCGGTCCGCCTCGGCCCAGGACACCGGCGAAGGGAAGACGTGCGCGTCCGGCCCGGCCAGACGGCACACCAGCTCGGGCACCCCCGCCCAGGCCACCGGATGGCCGCGGGAGGCAAGCTCGGCGGCGACGCCCACCAGCGGATTGACGTGCCCCACGAGCGGAGGAACGACGAACAGGAAGCGGCTCACGGGGCGTTCACCTCCGCCCGCGCGGCCGCCGCCCGGCCTCCCTCCCCGAGCCGCGCCCCGCCGGGGCCGCCGGGCGCGGCGTGCTCCGCGATCCACCCGAGGACCTCGTCGCGTACCCGGCCCGGCGCCTCCACCAGCACCGAGTGCTCATGGCCCGGCACCAGCACCGTCCGGCTGCGCGGCAGCAACGACCGCAGCCACGGGGCCTGTTCGCACAGGTCGGAGTCGGCCCCGTACACGGCGAGCACCGGGCAGTCCAGCAGGCGCAGCGCGTCCTCGGTGACCGGCTCGCAGACGGTGAGCTCCGCGGCGATCGCGGTGTCCCGCACCAGCCTGCCCGCGGACCTCGCCAGCCGGGCCGTGCGGCGGCCGCGGTGCGCGGCGATCCAGTCGAGCGCCTCGCTCTCGTTGACGGTCATCTCGTGCCGTACCCGGTCCAGCAGCCCGGCGATCTTGCGCGCCCAGGACGCCGTGGCCGGCTCGGACTCGACGACCGAGATGCTGGCGACCCGGTCCGGGCGGCGCAGGGCGTAGCCGAAGGACACCGTGCCGCCGAACGAGTTGCCGACCAGATGGACCGGGCCGGGGATCTCCAGCCGGTCCAGCAGCGCGCCGAGGTCGTCCGTGAACCGTCCGAGACCGTAGCCGCTGGCCGGTCGCCCGCTGCGGCCGTGCCCCCGGTGGTCGTACATGACGACGTCCAGCCCGGCCGCGGCGAACGCGGGGGCCACGGTGAAGTAGTAGCTGGCGAGGCTGTCGGTGAGCAGCCCGTGCAGCAGGACGACGGTCTCCCGGCCGGCCCGTTCGCCGGCGGGGCGGAGCCGCTGGACGTGCAGGGGCACACCGGTGGTGTCGATGATCGCCACCGGTCAGGCCGCTTCCGCGCTCTTGAGGCAGCCCGCCACGTGCTCGACCAGCCGGCCGACGGTGAGCTCGATGATGTCGTCGAGTTCCATCGAGGCCACGAACTCGGCGAAGTTGACGTCGCGCCCGTACCGGGCCTCCAGGTGCCCGGCCAGGGTGACCAGGTCGATGCTCTCGAACTCCAGGTCCCTGCCGAACCGGGTCTGCGTCCCGACCTCGGTGCCGTCGAGGCCGTCGTCCTCGAGAACCTGCGCGATCATGGCCGTGATGTCGGCGAGTATCGCGTCCTCGTCCGCCCCCGGCGGACCCGCCGGATGAGTCGTGGTCACGTCCTGTCCTCCTCCTCGTGTCCGTTCCGGTGCCGTTCCGGTCCCTCGGTCCATGCCACGACGTACGAGCGCGGGGGAAGTCCCGGGGGATTGGCCACCTGTTCGCACCTGATCCGGTACGCCCGGACCGGTGTGCCCGGGGCGCCGCGGACCTCGACCGTCAGCCGGTCCCCGGACGCCGCCACCACGGCGAAGTCCTTGGGACGGCCGTCGAAGCCGGTTCCCTCAGCCTTGGCCGCCGCCTCCTTCGCCGCCCAGAAGCGGGTGAACCACAGCGCCGCCGAAGCGCCCGCCGACACGCCGGTGCCGGTGGTGCCCGTGCCCGTGTCCGTGCCCGTGCCTGTGCCTGTGTCCGGGCCTGTGCCTGTGCCTGTGTCCGGGCCTGTGCCCGTGCCCGTGCCGGTCCGGGCGCGGCAGACCGTCAGCAGCTCGCGCTCACCGGGCGTCAGGGCCGCGGCCAGCGTGGCCCCGGACGGCTCGGCGATCTCCTCGATGTCGATGCCCGGACCGGTGACCGCGCCTCCGTCCGGGTCCGGCCGGCCCGGGCGCACGATCGCCACGGCCGCCTCGGCCCGGTGGGCGAGGGAGACGGCCAGCGGCGGGAGGGTCCGCCCGTGCGTCCCGGTCACCCGGGGGCGTCCCCGCGCGTCGTTGTGCACGCTCAGCTCGGCGGGGAAGACCGGGCCCTCACCCCGCTGCCACAGCCACTGCCGTACGGCGTCCTTGGCGGCGATCCGGCCGAGCAGCCACTGCCGGCGGCCGCGTGGCGAGTGCCGTTCGTACGCGGCGCGTTCTGCGCTGCCGAGCATATTGCGCATGATCAGATCGCGGGACGCCAGGTCCGGCCAGCGCTCGTGGACCAACGCCCAGCCGCCGGGACGGGCCTCCGACAGCGTGTGGCGCTCCGGGAAGCGCTCGACCGGGCGCGTGTGCGGGTCGTTGTCGAACCGGCGGTCCTGCCAGCCAATCAGCTCCGCCCAGACACGGCCGCCGGAGGTCAGCTGGGCATCCGCCTCCAGCAGGTCCCCGGTGAGCGAGGTGACGCGGACCAGGCACTCCAGCTCGGTGCCGGGCCGCGGCGCCGGACCGAAGAACCGCATCTGCCGCATCCGCACCGGGAACACGACCGTCCGCTCGGTGCCGGTCGCCATGATCCAGTAGCCGAGGACCTGCCCGACGTTGTCCAGCAGCGCGCCCGGCGCCGGTGGCGTGGTCAGCAGCGCACGGACGTGCCGCCGGCCGATGCCCCGCAGCGCGGTGACCCCCTGGTACGCGGGGCCGTGGAACATCCAGCGCTCGTCGTACAGCTGGGCGGCCGAGTGGTCCGGCGCGCGTTCGTCGCCGCATCCCGCCGGATCCCAGGGCGGCGGGGGCGCGGGGTACCGCGCGGCGACCTCCACGACGGCGCGGGCGTGCGGCCCGAAGGACACGGCCACCCGCCCATGGCCCGCGGGGGCGGCGCCGACCGTCACGTCCGCGGGCTCGGCGGCGGTCAGCCACCGGTCGAACCGGGCGTCGTGCACGGCGACCGCGCGCCTGCCCGGCGCACTGCGCTCGGCCGCCTCCATCAGGTGGTGGACGATCGTCGTGGCCGGGACGACCGGCCAGCGGTCGGCCACCTCCGGCCAGTCCGCCCGCTGCCGGAAGAAGCAGTGGTCGAGCAGGTAGGGCATCGCGGCGGTGCCCACCCGCACCGGGTACTCCGAGCGGGCGCCTGGCACCGCGGGGGCCGTCCCGTCCGGGTACACGTCCGGGTGCACGTCCGGGTGCACGTCAGCGTGCGGGGCCGGGCCGGCCGGGTGTGCGGCCGGGGGGCCGTCCGCACCGGGCCCGGAGGGGGGCCGGACCGGGCGGGCCCCGGCCGACCAGGAGGTGCCGTCGGCGGCGGCGGCGAAGGACTTGATCCGGCCGTCGGGGGCCAGACCGCGCTGGCGGGAGAACTCCACGAACATGCCGGGCGAGGACATCACGGTCGCGCCGCCCACGATGGCCAGGGTGGTCTCGCCCGAGCGCAGCGAGCGGACGGCCAGGTGCAGGGCGACCAGGGAGGAGGAGCAGGCGGTGTCGACGGTGACGGCCGGGCCGACCAGGCCGAGCTGGTAGGCGATCCGGCCGGAGAGCACGCTCGGGGTGGTGCCCCAGCCGGTCGTCCGCACCGTCGAGGGCGGCGACGAGCGTGAACGGCCTCCGCCCCGGGCGCGTACGCCGACGGAGCGGGCCCGGCCTCCGGTGCACCCCCGGCCCCGGCGAGGCCGGGCGAGCGGTCGCACCCCGCGCACCCCGCGGACACCTCGGACACCTCGGACGCCTCGGATACCCGGGACGCCGGGGACGCCCGGGACGCCGCCGGTACCGGCGAGGGCGGGGCTTTCGGGGACGCCGGGGACGCCGGGGACGCCGGGGCTTCAGGAGCGGAGCAAGCGCCCCTGGTCGCGGCGGTTCCTCCGGTGGCAGCAGCGCCTCCGGTCGCGGCGCCGAGACGCCTCCGGTCGCGGAAGGTGCCCCTGACCGGCGGCGCCGGTGCCGCGGCGCCCGCGGCCCTCCGGGGGCGGCGGTTCGCGCTGCTCGGCGACGGGGACGGTGCGCTCGCCGGGGTCACGGGTGCGCTCGCTGCGGAGCTGGAGCGGCACGGTGCCGTACCCGTCGTCCTCGGCGCCGGGCAGGAACCGCCGCCGTGGGAGGACCATGGGCCGCTCGGCGGCGTCGTCCTCCTGGACCCGCTGGCGACGTCCGGACCGCCGGTGCTGCCCGCCGCCTTCCAGACCGTCAAGGCCGCACTGGCCTGCCGCCCCGCACGGCTCGTCGCCGTACGGCTCGCCGAGGAGGGCCGGGCGGCCGGGCGTTCGGCGGGGCTGCGCGGGCTCTTCCGCACCATCGCCCGGGAGTGCCCGGACACCGAGGCGACCGTGCTCGACCTCGACCCGGGCGGCGGGGCGGGCCGGCTGCGCACCCCGGACGGCGTCGCCGCCGCGGTCGTCGAGGAACTGAAGGCGGCCGGCGGCCCACCGGTCGTCGTGCGCGACGCCGGCGGCCGCCACGGGTGGGAGCTGGTCGAGGCGCCCTTCGGGCTGACGGCGCTGACCGGCGCGGGACCGGCCGGGGACGGGGCGGCCGAAGCGGCGGCGCTCGGACTCGGCCAGGACGCCGTCGTCCTGCTCACCGGCGGGGCCCGGGGCATCACGGCCGCCTGCGCCGTCGCGCTCGCACGCGCCTCCCGGTGCCGCGTCGAACTGCTCGGCAGGACACCCGCTCCGGCCGGTCCGGAGGACCCGGTGACGGCGGCGGCCCGGGACCGGTCGGCCTTGCGCCGGATACTCGCCGCACGCGGCGGGTACGGCTCCCCCGCCGACGTCGACCGGGCGGCCCGGCTGCTCCTCGCCCAGCGGGAGATATCCGCGACCCTGGCGGCGGTCGAGGCCGCCGGGAGCCGGGTCCACTACCGCAGCGCCGACTGCCGCGACGCCGCGGCCGTGCTCCAGGCGGTGAAGGAGATCCACGCGGACCACGGGCGCCTCGACGGCGTGGTCCATGCGGCGGGGGTCATCGACGACCGGCTCATCGCGGAGAAGTCCGCCGAGTCCTTCGAGCGGGTGTACGGCACCAAGGTCGGCGGGGCCGCCGCCCTGCTCTCGGCCCTCGACGAACTCCCCGACGCCGGACCGTCGTTCGTGGTGCTGTTCGGCAGCGTCTCCGCGGTGCTCGGCAACCGGGGCCAGGCGGACTACGCGGCGGCCAACGACGCCCTGGAGACCCTGGGCGAGCAGTGGGGAGCCCGTACCGGACGGCGGGCGCTGACGGTCCACTGGGGCCCCTGGGCCCCCGGCGGCCTGCACACCGGCATGGTCCGACCGGAGCTCGCCCGGGCGTACGCCAGACGGGGGATCACCCTGATCGACCCCGAGGAGGGGCCGCCGGCACTGCTGCGGGAACTCGCCTGGGGCGGCCTGACGGCCGGGGCGGTCGTCCACACCGCCTCGGAGTGGTGACATGGCCGCCGGAGGTGCGCGTGCCGGCACGGCCCGGACCGCGGGCGGCGGGTGCGGAGGACCCGGCCATGGCCGTCGCGCGGTGCCCGTCGCCATCACGGGAATGGCCGTACTGCTGCCGGGAGCCCGCGATCTGACGGCGTACTGGCGCAATCTGGCCGCCGGGGCCGACGCCATCGGCGAGGTGCCCGAGGGCCGCTGGGACGCCGCGTACTACCGCCCCGGAGCGGCGGGCGAACCGGCCGCGGCGGACCGGGTGTACTGCCGGCGCGGCGGTTTCGTGGACGCGCTGGCTGACGTGGACGTGGCCCGCTTCGGCATCATGCCCAGTTCGGTGTCCGGGACCGAACCCGACCAGCTGATCGCGCTCCAGGTGGCCGCGTCCGCCATCGCCGACGCGGGCGGCGAGGACCGGCTGCCGGCTCGGGAGCGGATCGGCGTCGTGCTCGGCCGGGGCGGCTATCTGACGCCGGGGCTGGTCCGCCTCGACCAGCGGGTGCGCACCGCGGCCCAGCTGGTGCGCACGCTCGGGGAGTTGCTGCCGGGCCTCGGAGCCGAGCAGCTCGCCCGGGTACGGGAGGCGTTCACCGAACGTCTGGGTCCCGACCGGCCGGAGAACGCCATCGGGCTGGTCCCCAATCTGGCGGCCTCCCGGCTGGCCAACCGGCTCGACCTGCGCGGGCCCGCCTACACCGTGGACGCCGCGTGCGCCTCCTCGCTCGTCGCCGTGGACCAGGCGGTCGGCGAGCTGGCGTCCGGCCGGTGCGACCTGGTGCTCGCCGGCGGGGTGCACCACTGCCACGACATCACGCTGTGGAGCGTCTTCTCGCAACTGCGCGCCCTGTCCCCGAGTCAGCGCATCCGCCCCTTCCACCGGGACGCGGACGGCATCCTCATCGGCGAGGGCACGGGCGTGGTGGTGCTGAAGCGGCTGGCGGACGCCGAACGGGACGGGGACCGGATCTACGCGGTCGTCCGGGGCACCGCGGTCGGCAGCGACGGGCGTACGGCGGGACTGGCCAGCCCCGATCCGCGCGGCCAGGTCCGCGCCGTGCGGCAGGCGTGGGAGGCGGCCGGGCTGGACCCGGCCGAGCCGGGGTCGGTCGGTCTGCTGGAGGCGCACGGCACTGCCACCCCTGCCGGTGACGCGGCCGAACTGCGCACGCTGAGGGAGGTGTTCGGGCCGCCGGACGGGCGGAACGCCCACGGCGGTGACGGCGGCCACGGCGGTGACGGCCGAACGGCCGTGATCGGCTCGGTGAAGTCGATGATCGGCCATGCGATGCCGGCGGCGGGGGTCGCGGGCCTGGTCAAGGCGGCTCTCGCCGTGCACCACGCGACACTGCTGCCGACCCTGCACTGCGACGATCCGCACCCCGCGCTCGCCGGCACGCGTTTCCGTCCGCTCGCAGCGGCGGCGCCCTGGGAGCCGGGCCCCGGCGGCACTCCGCGCCGGGCCGCGGTGAACGCCTTCGGGTTCGGCGGGGTCAACGCCCATGTCGTCCTCGAACAGGCGCCGCAGGCACGGCCGTTCACGGCCACGCCGGGAGGGCGGGCCGCGTTCCCGGCGGCCGCCGAAGGGGCGCCGGGCCGTCCGGGCCGGACACGGGCGGTCACCGCGGTGACCGAGCCGGAGCGCGTACTGCTGCTCGCGGCGGGCACACCGGAGGACCTCGCCGCCCGGCTGGACGCCGACGACTCCACCGTGCTGGCGCCGGGGCCCGCCCCCGCCGGCCGCCCCACCGGGCGGACCCGTCTCGGGATCGTCGGCCCCACGCCGAAACGGCTGGCGCTCGCCCGCCGGGTGGCCGCCAAGGGCCGGGCGTGGCACGGCCGCAGCGACGTGTGGTTCGCCCCGTACCCGCTGCTCGGCGGCGACCGGCCGGGCCGGATCGCGTTCGTCTTCCCCGGGCTGGAGGGCGAGTTCGAGCCGCGCGTCGACGACGTCGCCGAGCGCTTCGGTCCCGCCGGGCCGGGGCCGCGGAGCGGAGTGGCGGCGGCGCGGGTCGGGGACGTCGGCCGGCACGGGCTGGGCGTGGTCGCGGTGGGCAGGCTGCTGGACGCGGCGCTGCGCCGGATGGGCGTCGTACCGGAGGCGGTGGCCGGGCACAGCATCGGCGAGTGGACGGCGATGGCGGTCGCGGGCCTCTACTCCGAGCGCGCGGTCGACGACTTCATGGCGTCGCTCGACCCCGACGCGGTGACGGTGCCCGACCTCGCCTTCGCCGCGGTGGGCGCGTCGGCGGACCGCGTCATGGCGGGGCTGGCTGCCCTTCGGCTGCCGGTGACCCTGTCCCACGACAACGCGCCGAGCCAGTCGATGGTCTGCGGACCGCCGGACGCGGTCGGGGAGTTCGTCCGCGCCTTCCGCGCGCGGGGCGTGCTGTGCCGTGTGCTGCCGTTCCGCTCGGGATTCCACACGCCCATGCTGGAGCCCTCGCTGGGACCGTTCCGCGCCGCGGCCGAGCGCTTCGCGCTGCACCCGCCCACGGTGCCGGTCTGGTCGGGCACGACGGCGGCCCCCTTCCCCGGTGACGAGGCGGCCGTCCGGGAGCTGTTCGTCCGCCATCTGCTGGAGCCCGTGCGCTTCCGCCAGTTGACGGAGTCGCTGTACGCGGCGGGGTTCCGGGCCTTCGTCCAGGTCGGTACGGGAGGCCTGGGGTCGCTCATCGGGGACACGCTGGCGGGCCGGGACCATCTCGCCGTCGCCGCCAACTCCCCGCATCGGCCGGGCCTGGCCCAGCTCAGACGTGTCGCGGTGGCGCTGTGGACGGTGGGCGCGGCGGTCGACCCCGGCGTCATCGACGTCGACCGCGACGTCGACCGCGACGTGATCGACCCCGTTGCGATGGACTCCGGTGCGATCGGCCCCGTTGCGATCGACCGCGACGTGATCGGCGCCGGTGCGATCGACCGCCGTGGCCCCGCGCCTGACGGGGCGCCGGACCGCCGCCCCTCCGCCCCCCGCGCCGATGCCGTCGTCGGGGCGGCCACCGGGCCCGCGCCGGACGGGGTGGGCGGCGCCGTCCCGCCACGGCTGCCGGTACGCCTCGACCTGAGCGGCGGGCTGGTCTCGCTGGATCCGGGTGTGCTCTCCGGGCTGCGGCTGTCGCTGCGGTCCGGGCGCGGGGACGTCGCGGCGGGGGCGGCCACGAACCCGCCTTCGGTACCGGCGGCCGCCGCAGTGGGACCGGCCGCAGCAGCACCCGCCGCAGTAGCACCCGCCGCAGTAGCACCCGCCGTGGTTGGACCCGCCGCCGGTACGGCGGAACACACCCCCACCGGGGGCGCCGTGGGGTCCCCGCTCGCCCGCGGCGGCGGGCGGCGGGCGCAGACCACCGGCCCCGGTGCCGAACACCCGGCGGACCGTTTCCCCGCGTTGGCGGAGCTCGACGCGCTGATGCGGGAGACGGCGGCCACCGCCGCCGAGCTCATCGAGGCGGCCGGCCGCGGCCCCGTCCCGGTTCGCAGGCCCGGCGGCGCGGCGCGCACCCGGGCCCGTCCACTGGCGGATCGCCGACAGCACGGTCGACTCCGCCGACTTCATCGCGGGCATCGAGATCGGCTTCGGCCAGAGCCTCGACAAACTCGTGGCGGCCCTCGCCGCAGACCCGCATGGCACCGACAGCACCGACAGCACCGACAGCACCGACACAAGGAGCGCGCAGTGACCCACTCAGCCGGCGACCGCAGGGTGACCGCAAACCTGGCTCTCAGCCTCGACGGGCGTTACCACGGCCCCGACGGGGCCGGCGATTGCGGCGCCGTGGCGGCCCGGCGCCCGGCCCGCACCGGCGCGGGTCGCCACCGTCCGGCTGTGCACCGCCCGGGGCATCCGGCGCTCACGCCCCCGCCTCCCGCGGGCGGCCCCGTGCTCAGCGCAGGTCGACGATCCGCTTGATCTTGCCGACCGACCGCTCCAGCGTCTCCGGGTCGACCACCTCGACACCGACGGACACCCCGACCCCGTCCTTGACCGCCGCCGCGACCTCCATAGCCGCGGCCTCCCGCTGCTCCGGCGACAGGCCCTCACGTGCCTCGACCCGGACGGTGAGCGCGTCCATCCGGCCCTCCCGCGTCAGACGCAGCTGGAAGTGCGGGGCGAGCCCGGGCGTGCGCAGCACGATCTCCTCGATCTGGGTCGGGAAGAGGTTCACCCCACGCAGGATGATCATGTCGTCGCTGCGCCCCGTGACCTTCTCCATCCGCCGGAACACCCGCGCGGTCCCCGGCAGCAGCCGGGTCAGGTCCCGTGTCCGGTACCGGATCACCGGCATCGCCTCCTTGGTGAGCGAGGTGAAGACCAGCTCGCCCTCCTCGCCGTCCGGCAGCACCTCACCCGTGACGGGGTCCACGACCTCCGGATAGAAGTGGTCCTCCCAGATGTGCAGACCGTCCTTGGTCTCCACGCACTCCTGGGCCACGCCCGGCCCCATCACCTCGGACAGGCCGTAGATGTCGACCGCGTCGATCGCGAACCGCTCCTCGATCTCCCGCCGCATCTCCTCGGTCCACGGCTCCGCGCCGAAGATCCCCACCTTCAGCGAGGTGGACCGCGGATCGACGCCCTGCCGCTCGAACTCGTCCAGCAGGGTCAGCATGTACGACGGCGTCACCATGACGATCTCGGGCCGGAAGTCCTGGATCAGCTGCACCTGCCGGGCCGTCATCCCGCCGGACGCCGGGACGACCGTGCAGCCGAGCCGCTCCGCGCCGTAGTGCGCGCCGAGCCCGCCCGTGAACAGGCCGTAGCCGTACGCCACATGCACCGTGTGCCCCGGCCGGCCCCCGGCCGCGCGGATCGAGCGGGCCACCACGTCCGCCCAGGTGTCCAGGTCCCGGTCGGTGTAGCCGACCACCGTGGGCCGCCCGGTCGTGCCGCTGGAGGCGTGGATGCGGCGCACCCGCGACTGCTCCACGGCGAACATCCCGAACGGGTAGTGGTCGCGCAGATCCGCCTTGGCCGTGAAGGGGAAGCGGGCCAGGTCCTCCAGGGAGCGGCAGTCCTCGGGCCGCAGCCCGGCCTCGTCGAACGACTTCCGGTAGAAGCCGACGTGGTCGTAGGCGTGACGCAGGGTGGTACGCAGCCGCTCCAGTTGCAGGGCCCGCAGTTCTTCACGGCCGAGGCGCTCGCCGGCGTCCAGCAGGTCCGCCGGGCCGGTCAGGTCCTTCAGGTCCGTCCGGTCCGTCCGATCCGCCATACGGAAGACTCCCCTGCCACTCGCAAACCGGGCGACCGATCATTCGGTCGAGCTGTCCGGGATCAGTAATCCAGGCACCCGGCCGGACGTCAAGACACCGGCATCGCCCGGCCCTCCATCCACGGCGCCGCCTCAAGTGCCTGAACGACCCGGCCCCTCCCACCGCGCAGCGGGGAGAGCCGGACCGTGTCCGTGCCCCGGCGCCGTCGCTATGGTCGGGCGCATGGCTGACTACGTGCAGGTGTCCACGGCGACGCCGACAAAGGAGCAGGCAGTCCGGCTCGCGCAGTCCGTGGTGAAGGAGCGCCTGGCTGCGGGCGCGCAGATCATCGGCCCGGTGACGTCGGTGTTCTGGCATCTCGGAGAGTTCGGCACCGGAGAGGAATGGCAACTCCTGCTGAAGACCCGAACCAAGCGGTATCCGGAGCTTGAGCAGCACCTCATCCGTCACCACCCCTGGGAGAACCCGGAGATCGCGGCCGTGCCGATCATCGCGGGCGCGGAGGCGTGCATGCGCTGGGTGTCCGAGAACACCCAGCCGGAGACATAGATCAGAGCGCTGCCCTGTCCAGGGCCTCGTCGACGTCGGCGACGCCGCGGTGGCGCACCAGACGCCCGAGCAGGATGTCCAGTCGGCGGCGGGGCCGGACCGAGGCGACTCCGTCGGCGAGCGCCAGCGCACGGCTCGTCGTCCTCGCCGCCTGCTCGACCTCGCCCGCCATCAGATACGCGGCCGCGAGCCACGACAGGTACAAGGCCTTGTCCCGCGCCTGGCAGTCGTCGTACCCGCCGAGCGCCTCCTCGAGCACGGGCACGGCGCGCAACGGCCGGCCCAGTTCGGCCCAGCACCGGCCGGTCATGATCTGCAACTCGGTGCGGTCCACCCACGAGACCCAGTCCGGCTGGGGCGCGGCGTGCGCGTCGGCGAGCGCGCTCCCTGCCTCGGCGAGCGCGTGCTCCGTGTCGGTGGCGAGGCCGGCCATGGCGCATGCCCACGCTCGACGTTCATGGAGGAGCGCGCGAACACCGGCCGGGGCGTCGGGGCCGAGCGCGGTGCACGAGCGGGCCGCGATCTCGACTCCTGCTGTCCGGTCACCGTTCACCGTCTGGTAGGCGAGGAAGGCGAGCGCGTTCCCGGCGAGGCTCGTGTCACCGGCGCCGGTGGCGGCGGTGTGGCTCTCCTTGTAGAGCGCCGTGGCGTCGGCCTCGCGGCCGCCGTCGAACGCCGCCCACCCGGCCTGCTGCGCCTGCTCGGCCAGCACCGACAGCAGGGCCCGGCCGGTGGCCTCCGTGTACGACGCGTCGCGTAGCAGAGCCTTGGTGGCCTGGTACTCGCCGAGGTACACCCGGTAGGTGTCGCCGCCACCGAGCACGGTGTCGAGGCGGCGCAGGCGCGCGGCACGGAGGCGGAGCAGATCGGGGAAGTCCGCGCCGATACGCTTCCCTGCCGCGGGTCTGGCCAGGTCGGTGATGCCGACGGTGAGGCCGGCACCGGTGGCCGCGTGGAGGAACTCTCTGCGTCGCACTGCTCGGTCTCTCTGTGCGGTGGTCGTGCGGGCAGCCGGCCCGGGGGACGCACCCTCGCCCATCTCCCATGGGCGGTGGGCGAGTCCCAGCATGTGCCCCGGGACGCGCAACGCGTCGGAGACGGCCACGGCCTTGTCGAAGCTGGTGATGCGGCCGCGGCCGCGGGCGAGGGTGCCCACGCGCTCCGGTTTGATGCCGCACCCAGCGGCGATCTTCGAGTAGCTGATCCCGGCCATGTCGTGCGCGAGCCGGAAGACGGTGCCGAAGTCGTGAGCCGCGAGAGCGGTGCGCATCTCGGTGCATTCAAGCACGTGAGCGGGGAGCGCGGTGGGCGGTGTGAAGTCGTTCATCGTGGCCGTGTGTACCTGCTCGGGCGAGTGTGTATCACGGTGACTCAACGAGCCTACCCATGATGGGTATACCGGCGGGAGGGAAGCAACCGCCGTGACATTTCGCAAGAGTTGAGCACCAGACCCCGGCAACCGCGCTACCGGCCACGGGGCACGGCCCACGCCGCGAGGAGCATCGACATGATTGACCGTACCGTCCCGGACGAGTCCGCTGCCGGGCAGGGCGATACCGACGGCGATACCGACAGCGATGCCGGGGAGAGCGGTCCCGGACCGATGGATCTCGCCGCGATGAGGGAGACCGCCCGTCAGGTCATGGTCGCGCACGAGCCGGGTTCCGACCTCGACGGCCTCAGTGCCGCGATGCGCGGCTTCGTCCGGCTCCTCGTCCCGGCACTCCGCACGCTCATCGCCGCGCGGCCCTCCGGCGACCGGCCCGCGATGGTCGCGCGGGTGGGCGTTGACGAGGCATGGCGCCGGCTGCACACCACGCCGGGCCTCGGCCCCGGCGCGGCGCATCGCCGGGCGCGCAGGCTCGCCCTGTCGGTGCTCTCCCTCTGCGACCACTACGAGAACCTGCGGCCGACGGCCGCGGCGTCGGCGGCCCCCATCCCGGGGCGGCGGCGTCAGGCCGAGCGCAGCAGTCCGTGAACGCCTGCCCCGCCGGTGGTCCGGAAGACGCCGGCGGGGCGGGGTGCCGAACGCCCGCCTCCGCAACCCCAACGGTGACAGGTCGAGCGCGCGGGGGCGGGTTCCACAACCGCACCAATACCAGAGAGGCACAGCTGTGGGAACCATCAGCAACGGCAGGACCACGAAGGCCTACGAGAACCCGAACGCGCCCGGTCTGGACTGGCGGAAGGCCGGCCGCACCGACCTCGACCCGATCCTGAAGGACTGCGTCATCCTCGCCGCGGCGCCGGACGCCGAGGACCACCCGCACCCCCATGTCCCGGACGGCACCCGCATGGTGGCGCTCTCCGACGACAAGGACCCCGCAGGCCCGGTGCTGTACTTCACCCGAGCCGAGATCCGGAAGTTCATCGAGGGCGTCAAGGCCGGAGAGTTCGACGACCTGATGGCCACCGACGAGGAGATGCGGCAGGCCGCCGCGGTGACCGCCTGACGATGGACGCCCAGCAGGTGAGCACCGCGTTCGCGGCGGTACGGCAGCGCCTCGCGCGAACACCGTGCCGGGCCTGCCGCAGCAGGGAGACGGACGCGCTGATCGCCTTCGGCAGGGTCCTCGTCTCGTGCGAGAACTGCGGCGACGCCGCGAACCTGGGTCCGCTGCACAGCGTTCTCGCAGCCGGTTCGGCCGGTGCAGGCAGGCGAGGCAGGTGACGCTCCGCCCCGGCCGGCCTCCCCGTCCAGTACGCGGGGGCCGGCCGGGGCTCGTCCGTCTCACGCATCGCGTGCCCCGCGTCCGCGCGACCGGGGCGGCCACCGGTCCGGGGGCGGCGCTCCGGGCGGCGGATCGTGCGGTCGGGGGTCCGGGATTCACCGGTCCCGTCACCCGGCCGGGTGCCAGGACACCGGCACGCGACCGGTGGGCTCCACAAGCGCGGGGCCTCGGTCGCAAGGCCCCCGGCGGGGCGCCCGATCCGTTGGCGGGATCGCCGCCGCCCGGTGAGGATCACCGTATGCCGACCTTCCGCGCGTACGACGGCACGGTGCTCGCCTACCACGCCGAGGGCGAGGGCGAGCCGCTGGTCTGCCTGCCCGGCGGTCCCATGCGCGCCTCGGCGTACCTCGGCGATCTCGGCGGGCTGACCGCGGACCGCCGGCTGGTACGGCTGGACCTGCGCGGCACCGGCGACTCCGCGGTCCCCGACGACGACGCGACGTACCGCTGCGACCGGCTCGCCGACGACGTCGAGGCGCTGCGCGAGCACTGCGGGCTCGACCGCGCCGACGTCCTCGCCCATTCGGCGGGCGCCAACCTCGCCCTGCTGTACGCGGCGGCGTGCCCCGGACGGGTGAGCTCCCTGGTCCTGGTCACCCCCGGCGCCCGCGCCCTCGGCATCACGGCCACCGAGGAGGACTGGCGCGGCGCGGTCGCACTGCGCCGGGGCGAGCCCTGGTACGAGGCCGGCCGTGCCGCCTGGGAGGCGTTCCTCGGCGGGGCGGAGCTCGACGACCTCTGGCCGGACATCGTGCCCTTCATGTACGGACGCTGGGACGCCGCCGCCCGGAAGCACGCCGCGGACGACGCACACCAGAGCGACCCGCACGCGCGCGCCGGCTACTACGCCGAGGGCGCGTTCGACCCGGGTGCCACGCGCGAGGCGCTCGCCGCACTGGAGGCGCCCGTCCTCGTGATCGCGGGCGAGTACGACGGCGCTCCCACCCCCGCCCGCGCCGGTGAGATCGCCGCCGTGTTCCCGCACGGCACGGTGGCCGTGCGGCCCGGCGCCGGCCACTACCCGTGGCTGGACGACCCCGGCGCCTTCCGCCGCACCGTGGCCGGCTTCCTGGAGACCGGCGGGCGCCCGCCGTGAAGCTCCGCTGTCGACCCGCTTAAGAAGATCTCGATGGACTGAACGCCCGACGCTCGGCAGATTGGTGCGCATCACCGCCGGCCGGGACGTCATGCCTGGTCACCCCCTCGTCCCGCCTGGAGCCGCACTCATGAAGGCACTCGTCAAGCAGCACGCCGAGCCCGGGCTGTGGCTCATGGACGTCCCCGAGCCCGAGTACGGCCCCGGCGACGTGCTGATCAAGGTGCTGCGCACCGGCATCTGCGGGACCGACCTCCACATCCGTTCCTGGGACGGCTGGGCGCAGCAGACGATCTCCACACCGCTCGTGGCCGGCCACGAGTTCGTCGGCGAGGTCGCCGCCGTCGGTAGCGACGTCGCGGACATCGCCGTGGGCGACCTGGTGAGCGGCGAGGGCCACCTCGTGTGCGGGAAGTGCCGCAACTGCCTCGCCGGCCGCCGCCATCTGTGCCGCAGCACGGTCGGGCTGGGCGTGGGCCGCGACGGCGCGTTCGCCGAGTACGTGTGTCTGCCCGCGTCGAACGTCTGGGTGCACCGCACCCGGGTCGACCTGGACGTCGCCGCGATCTTCGATCCCTTCGGCAACGCGGTGCACACCGCGCTGTCGTTCCCGCTCGTCGGCGAGGACGTCCTGATCACCGGAGCGGGCCCGATCGGCGTGATGGCGGCGGCCGTCGCCCGCCACGCGGGTGCCCGCAACGTCGTGGTCACCGACGTGAGCGAGCCGCGGCTGGAGCTGGCCCGCAAGGTCGGCGCCACCCTCGCCGTCAACGTCGCCGAGTCCGGTATCGCCGAGGCGCAGCGCACGCTCGGTCTCAAGGAGGGCTTCGACGTCGGTCTGGAGATGTCCGGCCGCCCCGAGGCCGTGCGCGACATGATCGACAACATGACGCACGGCGGCCGGATCGCGATGCTGGGCCTGCCCGCGGAGGAGTTCGCCGTCGACTGGTCGAAGATCGTCACCTCGATGATCACGATCAAGGGCATCTACGGCCGCGAGATGTTCGAGACCTGGTACGCGATGACGGTACTCCTGGAGGGCGGGCTCGACCTCAGCCCCGTGATCACCGGCAGCTACGGCTACCGGGACTTCGACGCCGCCTTCGACGAGGCCGCCACCGCCCGCAGCGGCAAGATCATCCTCGACTGGACCGCCTGACCTGCTCGACCCGGCAGCACGCCGGGCCCCCGCAGCACCCTCCGCCACTCGCCCGCAGCCACACCCAAGGGAGCACCCCGCATGTACGCCTCCGTGCGCGACGACCTCCGCGCCACCCTCGACGAGATCCGCGCCGCCGGCCTCCACAAGCCCGAGCGGGTCATCGGCACCCCCCAGTCGGCGTCGGTGGCCGTCACCACCGGTGGCGCCCCCGGCGAGGTGCTGAACTTCTGCGCCAACAACTACCTCGGCCTCGCCGACCACCCCGAGGTCGTCGCCGCCGGCAAGGAGGCCCTCGACCGCTGGGGCTACGGCATGGCCTCCGTCCGCTTCATCTGCGGCACCCAGGAGGTCCACAAGGAGCTCGAGCGGCGCCTGTCCGCGTTCCTCGGCCAGGAGGACACGATCCTCTACTCCTCCTGCTTCGACGCCAACGGCGGGGTCTTCGAGACCCTCCTCGGCCCCGAGGACGCGGTGATCTCCGACGCCCTCAACCACGCCAGCATCATCGACGGCATCCGCCTGTCCAAGGCCGCCCGCTTCCGCTACGCCAACCGCGACATGGCCGAGCTGGAGGCCCGCCTCAAGGAGGCCACCGAGGGCGGCGCCCGCCGCAAGCTGATCGTCACCGACGGCGTGTTCTCCATGGACGGCTATGTCGCGCCGCTGACCGAGATCTGCGACCTGGCCGACCGCTACGACGCCATGGTCATGGTCGACGACTCGCACGCCGTCGGCTTCGTCGGCCCCGGCGGCCGCGGCACCCCCGAGCTGCACGGCGTCATGGACCGCGTCGACATCATCACCGGCACCCTCGGCAAGGCGCTCGGCGGTGCCTCCGGCGGCTATGTCGCGGCCCGCGCCGAGATCGTCGAGCTGCTGCGCCAGCGCTCCCGCCCCTACCTGTTCTCCAACTCGCTCGCCCCGGTGATCGCCGCCGCCTCCCTCACGGTCCTCGACCTGCTGGAGTCCGCCGGCGACCTGCGCGAGAAGCTCTCCGCGAACACCGCGCTCTTCCGCCGCCGGATGACCGAGGAGGGCTTCGAGATCCTCCCCGGCGACCACGCGATCGCCCCCGTCATGATCGGCGACGCCGCCGAGGCGGGCCGCATGGCCGAGCTGCTGCTGGAGCGCGGCGTCTATGTGATCGGCTTCTCGTACCCGGTCGTCCCCATGGGCCAGGCCCGCATCCGGGTCCAGCTGTCCGCCGCGCACTCCACCGAGGACGTGGAGCGGGCCGTGGCGGCGTTCGTGGACGCCCGGGCGACAATGGCAGGGTGATCGACCCTCGCAGGCTCCGCATTCTGCGCGCCGTGGCGGACCACCGTACGGTGACCGCCGCGGCCGCGGCGCTGTATCTGACCCCTTCGGCCGTCTCCCAGCAGCTCGCCGCGCTGGAGCAGGAGACGGGCCACACCCTGCTCATCCGCAGCGGCCGGGGCGTGACGCCGACGGCGGCCGGTGAGATCCTGCTCGGTCACGCCCACGCGGTCCTCTCCCAGCTGGAACGGGCGGAGGCGGAGCTCGCCGCCTACGCGGGCGGCGCGGCCGGCGAGGTCACGGTGGCCTCCTTCGCCACCGGGATCGCGGAGGTCCTCGCCCCGGCCCTCGGCCGGCTCGCCCGCGACCACCCCGGTATCCGGGTGCGCGTCCGGGACGCGGAGGGCGACGAGAGCCTGCCGATGGTCCTCGACGGGGAGGCCGACCTGGCCCTGGCCGTGGAGTACCGGGGCGCCCCGCGGGAGGACGACCTCCGCCTGGCCCGGGTCCCGCTGTACGCGGAGCCGTTCGACGCGGTGCTGCACTGCGGCCACCCCCTCGCGGACGGCGGCGGGGTGGAGCTCGCGGCCCTCGCCGACAGCGACTGGATCGGCCCCTACCCCGGCAACCCCTGCCACGAGGTCATGCTCCTGGCCTGCGAACTCGCCGGATTCCAGCCGCGCCTCACGCATTCCTCCGACGACTTCCGGGCCGTGGTGGCCCTGGCCGGGGCGGGCGCCGGAGTGGCCCTGGTACCCCGCTCGGCGCTGCGCGGCATGGAACTGAAGGACACGGTGGTCCTCCCGGTCGCGGGTCCCGCCGCGACCCGGCGCGTCTTCGCGGCGGTCCGGCGCGGGGCCGAGGGCCATCCGCTGCTCAGCCCCGTCCTGGAGGCCCTGTCCGGGGCGGCGGCGGGTCTCTCCACCGGCTGACCGACGCGCGGACGCCGGCTGCCGGGCGTCGGATCCGCGGGGACGCAGGCTGCCGGTCGCCGGACCCGCGGGGGCGCCGGCACGAATCCGGCCGCGCGCAGCCGGTCCGCCAGGTCGCCCGGCCGGTCGTGCCCGTAGAGCTCCCACTCGAACTCCCGGCCCAGGGAGCCGAAGTGGCGCACCTGCTCGGCGACGGCCCGGTCCGCCGTCGCCGCGTCCAGGTCCGACCAGACGACCCCGTTCCACCCGCCCCGGTGCCCCGCGGTCTGCCGGACGACCCCGCCCACCCGCTCGATGCGCGCGCCCGGCCCGTCCGCCGCCGCGCCCCGCCGCATCTGCCGGTCGTACCGCGCGAGTACCTCGCCGTGCTGCTCCTTGTGCCGCTCCATCCGGTCAGTGCAGCACCAGGGGGCCGCCGCGGCAGCGGGATTGTGCCGGAGGTGGCCGTCGCCGAGACGAGGTCGTGCCGGGAGGGGCCGTCGCCGCGACCGGGACGCACCGGGGTGCGGAGGAGCGGTGACCGCCGGCCGCGGCGGACTCAGGCGCCCTGCACCAGCCGGTCCACCGCCGCCGTGCCGGAGCCGTACGGCAGCGCGTGCGCCGGTGCGGGACGGGCGGGCACCTGCACGTGCATGGGCATCGGCCCGGGAGCCTGAACGGCGGGCACCAGGTCCCGGCCGGGAGGCAGCGCCGGACCGGATATGTCGGACATTCTGGATGTCCCGGGCGTCGCGTACAGCGTCCGCTCCAGTCCGGCGACCAGCCGCTGGACGTCCGGCTTCGGCCGCACCACGAGCCGCAGGAAACTGCTGGAGCTGCCGATCTTGTTTCCGCACTCCCGCACCAGCACCCCGTGCTCCTCCAGCATCCGGTTCCGCAGCAGCGCGCCGTCGGCCCCCTCCGGGAGCCGGACGTACACGAAGTTGCCCTGGGACGGGTACACGGTGAGCCCGGGCAGCCGGCTCAGGTGCCGGATCATCTCCTGGCGGTCGCGCTGCACCAGCCGCAGGCTGTGCCCGTACTCCAGCCGGTACTCCTTCAGCATGAACACCACCGTCTCGGCGAAGGAGTTGAGGTTCCACTTGGGCAGCGCCGCCCGCACCCGGCCGGCGAGGCCCGGGTTGGCGACGAGGTAGCCGAAGCGCACCCCGTGCAGCCCGAAGTTCTTGCCCAGGCTCCTCAGCACGATCGTGTTGGGCCGCAGCACCGCGTCGGCGACGACGCTGGAGTCCGCCTCGGCGTCGGCGAACTCCAGGAACGACTCGTCCACGACCACCAGGTCGAGGTCCTGGAGCTGGTCGAGCAGGGCGAGGACGCCGTGCCGCGGCAGCAGACCGCCGTCCGGGTTGTTCGGATTGCAGATGACGGCGGTACGGGAGCCGCGCGCGCGGACGAAGTCGGCGAACGACGCCGGGTCGAGCGCGAATCCGCCGGACTCGGGGAGCGGGAACATGTCGACGCGCTTGCCCGTCTCCATCGGCTGGTCGGTCCACCGGCCGAAGGTCGGCACCGGCACGGCCAGCGACTCGCGCACCAGCAGATGGTCGATCCAGGTGATCAGCTCGGTCGAGCCGTTGCCCATGGCCACGGTCTGCGGGTTGAGGCCGAGCACGGAGCACAGCTCCGCGGTGATGGTGTCCGCGCTGCTGGGGTAGTAGGTGAGGATCTCGCGCAGCCGGTCGCCCAGTTCGTCGAACATCTCCGGTGGGGGGAAGTACGGGTTGCAGGGGATGCAGAAGTCGGTGATCGGCTGCTGGTCGCCGGTGGCCCGGCTCAGCGCGGCGTACGACGGGCTGTGTGCCGTGGACGCGCGGAAGAGCTCGGTGACGTTGCTGCCGGCATCGGCCATGGGGGTCCTCCGGAGGTGGCTTGGTGCTCCCTGCCGGGGATTACGTACGGCTGCCCGACCGTGCTCAACGGGAGTGGGCCGTGCGGTGCCCGCGGCGGCCGGGCCTCGGAGCGGAAGGCCGCCCGCGGTGCCCGCTCGGCTCACCCGGCCCCGGCCCCGGGGCCGCCGTCGGCCGAGGCGACCTCCCGTGCCCAGCGGTAGTCCGCCTTGCCGCTCGGGGAGCGCTGGATGACCGGCGCGAGGACGAGCTGCCGCGGGAGCTTGTACCCCGCCAGCCGGCCGCGGCAGTGCGCCCGGACGGACTCGAGGTCCAGCGCCGCCGCCCCCGGGCGCAACTGCACGACCGCGGCCACGCGGTTGCCCCAGGTCGCGTCCGGCACTCCGGCGACCAGTGCGTCGTAGACGTCCGGATGGGCCTTCAGGGCCTGCTCGACCTCTTCCGGATACACCTTCTCCCCACCGGTGTTGATGCACTGGGAGCCCCGCCCGAGCACCGTGACGACCCCCTCCTCGTCCACCGTGGCCATGTCGCCGAGCAGCACCCAGCGCTCGCCGCCCCTGCGGAAGAAGGTCTCGCCGGTCTTGACCGGGTCGTTGTAGTAGCCGAGCGGCACATGGCCGCGCTGGGCGATACGGCCCGGCTCGCCGGGCACGACCGGCTCGTGCGTGACCGGGTCGACCACCTGTGTGCGGTGGTTGACCCGCAGCCGGAACCCCTTGCCCGGACCGGAGTCCTCCGTGGCCGTGCCGTTGAAGCCGGACTCCGACGAGCCGAAGTTGTCCAGGAGCATCACCTGCGGCGCCAGCGCCCTGAACTGCTCCCGCACGGACTCGGACATGATCGCACCGGAGGAGGACACGCTGAACAGCGACGACAGGTCCGTGCCCTTCAGCGGGCCGTTGAGCGCGTCGATCAGCGGGCGCAGCATCGCGTCGCCCACCAGCGACACGGACGTCACCCGCTCCCGCTCGATGGTGCGCAGCACCTCCTCGGGTACGTACTTGCGGTGCAGCACCACCCGCTGGCCGAAGCCGAAGGCGATGAACGCGGTGAGCGTCGAGGTACCGTGCATCAGCGGGGGAGTGGGGAAGAAGGTGATGCCGTCGCCGCCCGCGGCGACCCGCTCCGCCAGCTCCTCGGGCCGCCGCACCGGCTCACCGGTGGGCGCGCCACCGCCGAGCCCGGCGAAGAAGAGGTCCTCCTGGCGCCACACCACGCCCTTGGGCATCCCGGTCGTGCCGCCCGTGTAGATGATGAACCGGTCGTCCGCCGACCGCTCGCCGAAGCCGCGCTCCGGCGAGCCGGACGCCTCTGCGGCGGTGAACGCCGTGCAGTCCAGCGCCGGCGCGTCCCGCTCCGGCTCACCGACGCGCAGGAGGTGCCGCAGCTTCTCCGTCCGCGGCAGTGCGGCCGCCACCCGGCCGGTGAACTCGGCGTCGAAGACGAGGGCCGCGAGGTCGGCGTCGCGGAAGAGGTAGACCAGTTCCTCCGCCACATAGCGGTAGTTCACGTTGACGGGGACGACGCGTGCCTTGAGGCAGCCGAGGAGCGTCTGCAGGTACTCGACGCCGTTGTAGAGGTGCAGCCCCAGATGGTCCCCCGGCTTGAGCCCCGCGCCGGTGAGATGGTGCGCGATCCGGTTCGCCGCCGCGTCGAGTTGCGCGTAGCTGAGCCTGCGCCGCGCGCCGGTTCCGGGATGGTCGACGTAGAGGAGCGCCTCGCGGTCGGGCACCACGTCGACGACCGACTCGAAAAGGTCGGCAAGGTTGTACTCCACCGTTCCTCCTGACCCCGGCCGCACGGAGTGTCCGCCTCGCGGCGGTCGTTCCCGGAGCGGTCATTAGAGCGCCGCCGCCCGCAACTGGGAAGGGGTACCGACGAGGAAATCTGACTGGCTGTCAGAAAACTATTGAACTGGGTCGCGGGCTCCTGCAACCTGTTCCACGTCCGGCGACGCGAGGACGCGAGGACGGGAGGACGGGCATGGCGGGTACGGAACACCTCACCGTACGGCGAGAAGGCGCCACTCTGGTGCTCACGCTGAACAGACCGGAGTCCAGGAACGCGCTGTCCCTGCCCATGCTGGTGGGGCTGTACGACGCATGGCTGGAGGCCGACGCGGACGACGGCGTCCGCTCCGTGGTCCTGACCGGCGCGGGCGGCTCGTTCTGCGCCGGGATGGACCTCAAGGCCCTCGCCGGGGCGGGAATGGAGGCAGGGGGGTACCGGGACCGGCTCAAGGCCGACCCGGACCTGCACTGGAAGGCCATGCTCCGCCACCACCGCCCCCGCAAGCCGGTCGTCGCCGCGGTGGAGGGCCCCTGCGTCGCAGGCGGCACCGAGATCCTCCAGGGCACGGACATCCGGGTCGCCGGGGAGAGCGCCGTGTTCGGGCTGTTCGAGGTCCGCCGGGGCCTGTTCCCCATCGGCGGTTCCACCGTGCGGCTCCAGCGCCAGATCCCGCGTACCCACGCCCTCGAGATGCTGCTCACCGGCCGCCCCTACACGGCGTCCGAGGCGCAGCGCATCGGCCTCGTCGGCAGTGTCGTCCCCGACGGCACCGCTCTGGAGCGGGCCCTCGACATCGCGGGGAGGATCAACGCCTGCGGGCCGCTCGCCGTGGAGGCGGTGAAGGCGTCCGTGTACGAGACGGCCGAGATGACCGAGAGCGAGGGGCTGGCGGCCGAACTGAGCCGCGGCTGGCCGATCTTCGACACCGCCGACGCGAAGGAGGGCGCCCGCGCCTTCGCCGAGAAGCGCGACCCGGAGTACCGCCGGGCCTGACCGTTCGGGCCGCCGGGCCGAGCCGCACAACGGAACCAGCGGCCGAGCCGGCGGCACGGCAACGCCACCACGAGCGGCACCACAAGCGGCTCACCACGGCGCAACCAGCGGCACCACAAGCGGCAGGAGGAGTCCCATGTCCGCCACCCCCGCCTCCGGGGCGCCCTCGGCACCGGAAGTGCTGCGCGCCCCGCTCGTCGTCGAGTTCCCCTTCACCCGCTCCGTCGGCCCCGTGCAGTCCGCCTTCCTCACCGGCCTGCGCGAACGCACCGTGCTCGGCGTCAGGACCACCGGCGGCCGGGTCCTCGTACCGCCCGTCGAGTACGACCCCGACACCTCCGAGGAGATCGGCGAGCTGGTCGAGGTCGGCACCGCGGGAACCGTCACCACCTGGGCCTGGAACCCGGAACCGCGCCGGGGCCAGCCGCTGGAAACGCCCTTCGCCTGGGTGCTGGTGAGACTCGACGGCGCCGACACGGGCCTCCTCCACGCCCTCGACGCCCCCGGCCCCGAGGCCGTGCGCACCGGAATGCGCGTCCGCGTCCGCTGGGCCGCGGAGCGCGGCGGATCCATCACGGACATCGCCTGCTTCGAGCCGTACGCAGACGGCGACGCGGGCCGCGGCGAGGGGGCCGACCCGTGCCGCGGCGAGGGGGCCGACCCGTGCCGCGACGAGGTGGCCGACGCGAGGAGTGACGCGGGCCGCGCCGAGAGGCGAGCGGAGCCCGTGACGCCGGGCGCCGCCGAGAGGGGCACGGCAGCCGGACCACGGCCCCACAGCGGCGCGTTCGACGACCCCGTGACCGGAGTCGTCGCGCCGGCCCGGCTCGACTACACCTACACACCCGGCCGCGCCCAGACCCGCTTCATCAACGCCCTCGCCGGACGCCGGACCACCGGCGAGCGCTGCCCCTCCTGCCGCAAGGTGTACGTGCCGCCCCGCGGCGCCTGCCCGACCTGCGGCATCGCCACCTCGGAGCAGGTCGAGGTCGGGCCCCGGGGCACCGTCACCACGTTCTGCATCGTCAACATCAAGGCGAAGAACCTCGACATCGACGTGCCGTACGTGTACGCCCACATCGCGCTCGACGGCGCCGACCTGCCGCTCCACGGCCGCATCGCCGGCATCCCGTACGACCGCGTGCGCATGGGCCTGCGCGTCGAACCGGTGTGGACGCAAGGCGGCCGGCACCCCGACCACTACCGCCCCACCGGCGAGCCCGACGCGGACTACGACACCTACCGGGAGCTGCTGTAGCCATGCGAGACGTCGCGATCGTCGCCTTCTCCCAGACCGACCACGTACGCCGCAGCGAGGAGGTCTCCGAAGTCGAGATGCTCATGCCCGTACTCCACGACGTCCTCGAACGGACCGGGCTGCGCACCGGGGACATCGGCTTCACCTGCTCCGGCTCCTGCGACTACCTGGCGGGCCGGGCGTTCTCCTTCACGATGGCCCTCGACGGAGTGGGCGCCTGGCCGCCCATCCCGGAGTCGCACGTGGAGATGGACGGCGCCTGGGCCCTCTACGAGGCATGGGTCAAACTCCTCACCGGCGAGGCGGACACGGCCCTCGTCTACGCCTACGGCAAGTCCTCGCCCGGTTCCGTGCGGGATGTGCTGACCCGCCAGCTGGACCCGTACTACCTCGCGCCGCTGTGGCCCGACTCCGTCGCCCTCGCCGCCCTGCAGGCCCAGGCGCTCATCGACGCGGGGGAGACGGACGAGCCGGCCCTGGCCGCGATCGCGGCACGCAGCAGGACCGCCGCCGAGGGCAACCCGCACGCCCAGCTCCGCGGGCCCCGCCCGCAGGGCGGGTACGTCGTACGGCCGCTGCGCACCGGCGACTGCCCGCCCGTCGGCGACGGCGCGGCCGCGGTGGTCCTCGCCGCCGGGGACCGGGCCCGGGAACTGTGCCCGCGGCCCGCCTGGATCCGCGGCATGGACCACCGCGTCGAACCGCACGCCCTCGGCGTACGCGATCTCACCGACTCGCCGTCGACCCGCCTCGCCGCCGAACGCGCCGGAGCCTTCGCACGGCCCGTGGACACCGCCGAACTGCACGCCCCGTTCACCTCCCAGGAGGTGGTGCTGCGCAAGGCGCTGCGCCTCGGCGGCTCCGTGACGGTCAATCCCTCGGGAGGCCCACTCGCCGCCAACCCCGTCATGGCGGCGGGCCTCATCCGCGTCGGCGAGGCCGCCGCCGCCGTCCACCGCGGCGCCTCCGACCGTGCCCTCGCCCACGCCACCTCCGGCCCCTGTCTGCAGCAGAACCTGGTCGCCGTCCTCGAAGGAGAGCCGCATGTCCGCTAAGGAGCCGGTGGCCGTCGTCGGCGTCGGCCAGACCAAGCACGTCGCGGCCCGGCGGGACGTGTCGATCGCCGGGCTCGTCCGCGAGGCCGCGCGCCGCGCCCTGGACGACGCCGGACTCGGCTGGGCCGACGTCGACGCCGTCGTCATCGGCAAGGCACCCGACTTCTTCGAGGGCGTGATGATGCCGGAGCTGTACCTCGCCGACGCCCTCGGCGCGGTCGGCAAGCCGCTGCTGCGGGTGCACACGGCGGGGTCGGTCGGCGGTTCCACGGCACTGGTCGCCGCCGGTCTCGTGGCGGCCCGGGTCCACCGGACGGTGCTGACCGTCGCCTTCGAGAAGCAGTCCGAATCGAACGCGATGTGGGGGCTGTCGCTGCCCGTCCCTTTCCAGCAGCCGCTCCTCGCGGGTGCGGGCGGGTTCTTCGCCCCACACGTGCGCGCCTACATCCGCCGCAGCGGCGCACCGGGTACCGTCGGCTCCCTGGTCGCGTACAAGGACCGCCGCAACGCGCTGAGGAACCCGTACGCACATCTCCACGAGCACGGCATCACCCTGGAGAAGGTGCAGTCCTCGCCGATGCTGTGGGACCCGATCCGGTACTCGGAGACCTGCCCGTCCTCCGACGGCGCCTGCGCGATGGTCCTCGCCGACCGGGCCGGGGCCGCCCGCGCGCCGCACCCCCCGGCCTGGGTGCACGGCGGCGCGATGCGCAGCGAACCGACGCTGTTCGCGGGCAAGGACTGCGTGTCGCCGCAGGCCGGCAAGGACTGCGCGGCCGACGTCTACCGGCAGGCGGGCATCACCGACCCGCGGCGCGAGATCGACGCCGTCGAGATGTACGTGCCCTTCTCCTGGTACGAGCCGATGTGGCTGGAGAACCTGGGCTTCGCGGCCGAGGGCGAGGGGTGGAAGCTCACCGAGTCCGGCGTGACCGAACTCGACGGAGACCTGCCGGTGAACCCGTCCGGCGGGGTGCTCTCCACCAACCCCATCGGCGCCTCCGGGATGATCCGGTTCGCCGAGGCGGCCCTCCAGGTGCGCGGCCGGGCCGGCGCCCACCAGGTGGCAGGGGCCCGGAAGGCCCTCGGCCACGCGTACGGCGGCGGCTCGCAGTTCTTCTCCATGTGGCTGGTCGGTGCCGAGCCGCCGGCGACCTGAACGCGGGGACCCGGGAGCGGCGCGCAGCGGTCCGCCGAGGTGTCCGGTCCGTCGAGGTGCCCAACCCGGCAAGGCGCCCGCCCGGTCCTTCCGGCGGCGACTCCCGCCGCGGCGGCCTGTGCGCGCCCGGCCCCGATCGCTACGCTGACCCCGGACGAAGAACCGGGAGGAGCAGGGACGTGGCCGACATCATCACCACAGAGCAGCCGCTTTCGGGTTGGGACAAGCCGGACCTCGACCTCAGCCAGGCGGACTGGCAGTCGGGGTCCCAGGGAGCGGGTGACGTGCAGATCGCCTTCGTCGAGGGCTTCATCGCGATGAGGAACGGCGGCCGCCCCGAAAGCCCGTCACTGATCTTCAGCCCGGCGGAATGGCGGGCCTTCGTCATGAACGCCCGGCACGGTGAGTTCGACCTCACCTGATCCGCACCCCGGCGGCGGCCCGTGAGAGGCGCCGGATGGGCCCACAGCCCGGACGCCGGCCTTCGAAGAGAAGGCGCAGACCGCGAGAGCCTCCCTGGTTCCCAGGTCCTCATCCCCCCGGCGAGGGGTCACCCCGCCGGGGGACCGGACAGCCCTAGGCTGCGGATCATGACTCCAGAGCACGATCTCGGCCGTCTTCTGAGCGGCATGCGGCCCGAACTCCACCCCGGCCGCTACGTCTTCACCACCGTCCCCGCAGCGGTACCACCCGGCCTCGCCCCCGTGGTCACCGTCACCGAGGACGAGGGCCTGACCCTCGTCGTACGCAGGGAGGAGGCCGACGGCGCCGGGCTGGCCTACGACTACGTCGCCGGCTGGATCACCCTGCGCGTGCACTCCGCACTCGCCGCCGTCGGGCTCACCGCCGCGGTCGCCACCGCCCTGGCCGGCGCGGGCATCAGCTGCAACGTCGTCGCCGGTCACCACCACGACCATCTGTTCGTTCCGTACGAACGCGCGGAGGAGGCCGTCACCCTCCTGCGGGAGCTGGCGGAGCGCACCGGCTGAGGTCACGGCCCGGCGCGCCCGCCCGGCCGGCCCGCTCCGGCGTGTCGTATGGGCCGAGGTCACGGTGCTCCGGCGGGTCGCGCGGGCGTGCGCCCGGTCGGCGGCACCGGCCCCCGGGCACGTACCATGTCGGCATGTCCTTCCTCCGCCGCCGCAGCGCCTCCACCCCCGCGGGCCCGGACTTCGACGTCCTGGCCATGGACCCGGGAGACTGGCCCGGCAATCTGGGCGCCGGGCTGCTTCCCGCGCCCGACGGCAGCTGCCAGGGCGTCTTCCTTCGCTACGACCTGTTCGGCGGCCGGGGTCCCGCGATGATCATCGGCAATCTGCCGGAGGGCTCGCCCGCCCGTGACGTCGCCGAGGGGGAGGCCCCCTTCGAGGTCGCCCAGCTGCTCGCGGCTCTGGATGACGACGAGGAGGTCACGGTCGTCGGCACCGAGGACGTCCCCGTCATGCAGGGCGACAACCTGCTGATCGTCCGCAGGGTCAAACTCTCCCAGGACCGGATCTCCTGCGTGCAGTTCGACCGCAGCGACAACGTCCTCGTCACGATCGCGAGCTGGGACCGGCCGATCACCGACGATCTGTACGCGCTGCTGAAGCCTCTGCCCGCGGAACTCTTCCAGCAGGGCTGACCCGCCCCGCCCGGTGAGCCCGGGCGGGGGAGGAGTCCCGCCGCACCCCGTGTCCCGTCCCGGCCGGACAGACCCAGACCCGGACCCGGACCCAGGCCCGGTCACCGGGCACCGCATGCCCGCCCGGGCCGGGACACCGCGTTACGGCCCCGGCCCGGCCCCGCCCGGACACCCCGGCGCGCGGTTCAGAACCGCACGGTGCCCGCCGCCGCGCCCACGGCGGGGAGTGGTCCCCCGGCACCCGTTCCCCCACGGGACCGGAGCAGACCGGCAAGCTTCGCCGCCGACATCCCCAGCGCCAGGGGCCCGTCGACGCGCAGCGCCGATCCCGCGCCCGACCACACGTCCTCCGCGCCGTAACGGCGCGCCTTCAGGTGCCAGTTGAGGATGCCCGCGAGCCAGTCCTCCAGTTCCCGCACAAAGGCGTCCAGTGCCGCCCTGCCCCGCGAGTCCAGCGAGAACTGCTCGTGCAGCAGCGGCAGTTCATGCTCCTTCACATGGAGGAACTGGCTCAACCGCGACCGCATCAGATCGTCGACGATCGCGACGGCGGCACGGTAGTCGCAACCGAAGAAGCTCTGGACCACCAGCAGCCCGTTGTGCACCTCCCCCTCGACCTCGATCTCCTTCTGGTAGGAGAAGAAGTCGTTCATCAGACACGCGTAGTCCGCAGCGGAGTTCTCCAGGCTCCGCATCGCCCCCGTCTCGTGGATCTCCGGCGGCAGCTCCCCTTCGTGCCGCAGCCGGCTCAGCATCATGGTGAGGTCCGAACCGAACGTGCAGCGCCGCATCTCCAGATAGTCCACGGGGTCGGGCACCCGGTGCTGGGCCTGGTTGTGCAGCTCCCACAGCCAGCTCTCCAGCATCACGTCCATCGCACGCCGCAGCCCCGCCCGCGCTCCGGGTCCCATCGGCCCGGCCGTCCGCGCCCAGAGGTCCGCGAGCGACCGCTCCATGGGACTCACCGCGACCGCCGCACCCGACGCCGGGTCGTCGAGCGGCATACAGGCCATCAGCCGTTCCGTACACGCCTTCGCGCCGACGAGATCGCGGCGGCGGCCGAACACCAGCGGGTAGTAGTCGTCCCCGTAGGTGCCCCACGTCAGCCACTCCGCGCTCAGCTCCAGCTCCTCGGCGGTGGCGTCCGGGTCGATGCCCGCCGAGCAGAGCGCGAAGTCGAAGCCGGTGAGGAGCGCCTCGTCCCAGACGTCCCCGAGCAACCCCATCCGCTCCGCCCAGGCGATCGACAGGCTCCGCACCTCCTCGTGGTGCGGGCTGAGCGTCAGCGGGAACGGGCAGTCGAACTCGGGCAGCAGCGACGGCCCCGTCTCCCGGTGCGGGACATGCGTCAGGGACCGCAGGCGGGCCGCCGCCGGCCGGCCGAACAGCGTCCGCACATCCAGGGCCGACGTCCCGAGCACTCCCTCGAACATCGACGGCCCCGCCAGCGCGCCCTCGTTCATATAGCGGCTGGAACGCAGATGCCACTCGTGACCGCCGGACTGCCAGTCCTGCAGGCCCTTGGCGTACGCGGCCACCGCCGCGCACTCCGCCGGATCCAGCCCGCGCTCCGCACAGAGCGCCGGGACCTCCGTGAGCGCGGTGTTCTCGAACTGCTGCAGCCGCGACGTCAGCAGGTCGTTGACCGCATCCGCCGCCTCCTGGGTGGAGCAGCCGAGGAACTTCTCCAGCACCAGCACACCGTTGCTGTTCTCGCCCTCGTCGCCGACCTCCCGCTCGTACGAGAACAGGTCGTTGCGCAGATGCACCGCGTCGGAGAACGCGTCCCTCAGCACCCGCATCGGCCGGGAACCGGCGACCCGCGCCGGGACCTCCGCACCCGCCGCGAACTCCACCAGCCCCGCCGACCACGGCGCCCCGCCGACCTTGCGGCGCATCTCGATGTACTCGACCGGGTTGGCGATCCGGCCCCGGTCGATGTTGCGCAGCTCCCACAGCGACTCGTTGAGCAGATGCTCCGTGGCCTCGGCGAAACGGGCACGCCAGGCCGCGGACATGCCGGGTGCCGTCCGCGCCCACAGGTCGGCGAGACCCGCCTCCACCTGGTTGGTCGGTTCGGGCACCCCCTGCCCCGGGTCCGGCGGCATGAACGCGGGCAACCGGTCGAGATAGGCACTGCCTCCCGCGATGTCACGCGGGCGCTTGTAGACCTCCAGGAAATGGTCGTCGAAGAAGAACACCCACACGTACCAGTCCGTCACCAGCGAGAGCGTCTCCGCCGAGCAGTCGGGATGGGTGTAGGCGCACAGCAGGGCGTAGTCGTGCGCCTCGAGATCCTCGAGCTCCCAGACCCCCGAGCCCTCCAGCATCCCCATCCGGCGCGCCCATCCCCGGGTGTGCTCCCGAGCCGTGTCGACATGGGGATTGAGGCGCGCCGGATGAGGTACGTAGAAATCCGGCAGTTCGAAGGGCTGTGCCATACGTGCCCGGCCTTTCGGTGAGCGTCCGCGCGCGAGCCGCGCGGACCGGTCGGCGTACGGGCCAGCCCTACCCGTCGCCGCTGCGGGCCACGCGGCCCCGGTGATCACCCGTCCGGATGAACCGGGGGCGCGCCGCCACCCCGGCCGTCACGGCTCCTACCGCTCCGCCACCCGCACGTCGGACGCCTTCACGAAGGCGACCCGGTGGCCGAACTGGATCTCGTAGTACCGCTCCTCGCCGCGCACCACCGTGTGCTGCGACGTGTCGAACGTCGTCGCCCGGTAGTACTCGCCGGGCGTGCTGCCGGCGGTCACATACCTCTGCCCCGCGGGCAGCCTGTACGGCAGCGGCGTCACGGCCTGCACCGGAACACCCGGCGGGTACGCCGACGCCTCCGGATAGGCGCGTCCGTACACCGGAACCTCCGCCAGCCCCTCGCGCGGGGTGACGAGCACGGCCCGCGTGCCCACCGCGGTCGGCCGGGTACGCGGATTGTGGAACCAGGCCTTCTGGCCCAGGTACCACACGGCCGTCCAGTCTCCGCGGCGCTCCGCGACGGCGTACCGCTGCCCCGTGGAGGCCCGCGCGCCGGTGTCGTTGACGCCCGTCGTCGAGTCGCCGCCGCCCGGGCGCAGCCCGATGTCCTTGACCAGCGGCGCCGACGCGTCCGGGGCGGTGTGCAGCCGGACCGCGCCCGAACCGTGCGGCGGGCAGCTGTCGCCGGGCTTGACACAGCCCGTGTACACCGGCCGGTGCCGGTCGTAGTCGGGACGGATCGTCACCGCGGCCGCGCCGGGTCCGGCGGTGGCGACGAACGGCCGCCCCAGCAGCGTGAAGTAGTGCGCCCAGTCCCAGAACGGACCCGGGTCGGTGTGCATGCCGGGGATGGTCGACGGCAGCGTACCCGGGACGTTGTCGTGGCCGATGATGTGCTGCCGGTCCAGCGGGACGCCGTACCGCCCGGCGAGATGGCGCACCAGCCGGGCGGAACTGCGGTACATCGCCTCCGTGTACCAGGCGTCGGGACTGACGAGGAAGCCCTCGTGCTCCAGCCCGATCGACTTGGCGTTGACGAACCAGTTGCCGGCGTGCCAGCCGACGTCCTTCAGCCTCAGATGCTGGGCGACATGCCCGTCCGAGGACCGCAGCGAGTAGTGCCAGGACACATACTCCGGGTCCTGGACCAGCCTGAGGGTGGTGTCCCAGGTCGCCTCGGTGTCATGGATGACGATGTACTCGACCGACTGCGACGCGGGCCTGTCCGCCTTGTCGTGGTTGCCGTAGTCGCCCGCACCGAACTGCTCGTACGGGGCGGGGATCCACTCGCAGGCCACGGTCACCGGACACTCCGTGAGCGTGCGGTCGGCGGTGCGCAGACCCAGCCGGGCCACGGCCGACCTGTCGGGCCGCACACCCGCGTCGGCCCGCAGCGACACCCGCTGACCGCCGTCCGTGGTCCGGCTCTGACCCGTGCGGATGACGTCGAACACGTCGTCCGCGTACGCCGCCGCGGTCGCCGTGTCATCGGCGCCCGAGAACCGGGCGACCGCCCCGTACCAGTCCGCCGCGCCGCCGCCCGCGGCCCGGCCCAACCGCCGCTGGGCGTCGGCGAGCAGCGCCGCGCCGCCCCGGATGTTCGCGGCCGGGTCGGTGCGCAACCGCTCGGCGGGGATGCCGGTGAGGTCCGCCGCACGCTCCAGGGTCCGCAACCGGGCCGGAAGCGCGGCACGCTCCTCGGGCGGGTCGCCCTGGCCCGTCCGGGGAGCCCGGGCCGTGTCGCCGCGGGGGTCCTCGGCACCGTGCGAGTGGTGGGGAGCCTCGGCCAGGGCCGTCGCGGCGTCCGTCAGATGCATCGGCCCGTAGCCGCCGGTGACGCTCGGGGCACCGCCGTGCCCGTCCCAGCGTGACTGCAGATAGGAGACACCGAGCAGCACACTCTGCGGCACCCGGTACTCCGCGGCGGCGTCCGCGAAGGCGCGCTGGAGCCCGCCGGACGGCGCGGCCTGCTCCGCGGTGGCGGACGGGGCGGCGGACGCCAGGGTCAGCAGCAGCGCCGCGAACACCGCCCCCCGCCTGCGAGCATGTCTCGGTCGTACGAGGACGGGCGCCTGCAATGCAGCCTCCAGCGACGGATGGTGCGCGAGGGACCCGTACAGGGGTAGCGGCTCCCGGACGATCCGTCAATGAGGCTCAGCGACACGGAAGTCCACGTCCGTCCACGCCGGTGACGGCGAGCCCGCGGCCTGCGGCGCGTCAGTGGAGTGGACCAATGATCATCGGTGACGGGCCGTCGTGTCCGGCCCGCCGGCGCCGGTTCCCGCCCCCGGGGGCGTCGTGACCCCCGCACTGCCGGGAGCCGGGGGCGACGGCACGTGCGGGAGGCGGCGCTGCCGCCGGGGGCCGCGATGTCGCGCCGGCCACCGCGACCGGGGCGTCCGGCTCCCCACCGACGACACCGGGCTCAGTTCGGCGGCACGACCGCCACGGGGCAGGGCGCGTGGTGCAACGCGGCATGGGCGACGGATCCGATCCGCGAACCGACGGGGGAGCGGTGCGCGCGCCGTCCGACCACCAGCAGCCGCGCCCGGGCGGTGGCGGACAGCAGCACCTGCCCCGCGCTGCCGATCTCGACGTGCTCCGTCACCGGCACCCCGGGGTAGCGCTCCCGCCAGGGCTTCAGCGCCTCCGCCAGCGCCTTCCTCTCGAACGGCTCCAGGCCCCCGGCCTCGTCCGCGAGCCTCATCGAGGAGGGGCTGTAGGTGTACAGGGTCGGCAGGCTCCACGCACGCACCGCGCGCACTCCCACCCCGTGTGCGGCAGCGGTCCCGAAAGCGAAACCGAGGACGGCGTCGCAGTCCTCCGGCGAGCCCTGCTGCCCGACCACGACCTCGTCGCCCCCGCCGGGCTCGGGGACCGCGGCCTGATCCTCCCCGGGTGCCCGTACGGCGACGACGGGGCAGGCCGCGGCGGCGATCACCTGCTGGCCGTAGGAGCCGACGAGGAACCCGACGACCGCGCCGTGCCCGCGGGAGCCCAGCACCAGCATCGTCGCGCGCTCGGCCTCTTCGAGAAGCGCCGCCACCGCCGTGTCCGCAACCACCTCGGCGGACACCGGCACGTCCGGGAACCGCCTGCCGATCTCCGACTCCGCCTCACGCAGCAGACCCTCGGCCGCCCGTGCCTGCGCCTCCCGGTCCTGAACGATCGGCACATCGAGCGGCTGCCACAGCCATGCGTGCACCAGGCGGAGCGGAAGCCCTCGGCGCGCCGCCTCGCGGGCCGCCCAGTACACCGCCGCCCGGCTCTCCGGCGATCCGTCCACTCCTGCGGTGATGGGTCGGGCCATGGGGGGTGGTGCCTCCGTCCGGGGTCCGGGCTCGACCGCGCGGGCCGCCCTGTGCGAATCGGTCCAGCCGATCACGACCCTACACGGGCGGACCGGCCGGCCCCGGCCACCCCTGCCGCCCGAACCGGCCGCGGCCCGTCACCAGTTCCCCGCGCCGGACTCGCCCCCGTCCACCGCGGTCCGTCCCCCGGGCAGGGCGGCGCGGCCGGTCAGCGGGGCGGGTGACGGGCGATCTCCGCCTCGGTCCGGCGGGGTACGGAAGCCGGGGGCAACAGACGCCGCGCGCAACGGACGCCGGGCGCAGCGGACGCCGGGGGCAACGGACGCCGGGCGCGACCGGCTGCCGGAGCCGCCGTACACCCCGGGGCGGCGCGACCCCGGCACACGACAGAGCGCTGTGCGTCCAGTGTGTCGGCACTGGGCGCACAGCGCTCTTCCCCCTCGTCGCGGTCAGCGGGTGCCGACCGCCGCGCGCACGGCCCGCCGTGCCAGCGCGCAGTCATCGTGCAGCCGCCGCAGCAGCAGCCGCTGCTCCTCACCCGAGGAGAGCCCGGTGTGCGGCGGCGGAACGGAGCCGGCCGGCGGTGCCTCCCGCATCGTCCGCTGCACCGCCGTCTCGTAGGTCCTGATCTCCCGCGTCAGCACCAGCATCAGGTTCACCAGGAAGGCGTCGCGCGCCGCCGGGCCCGACTGCTGGGCCAGCTGGCTGACCTGGCGCCGTGCCACCGGGGCGTCCCCCAGCACCGCCCAGAGCGTCGCCAGGTCGTACCCCGGCAGATACCAGCCCGCGTGCTCCCAGTCGACGAGCACCGGGCCCGTCGGCGCGAGGAGGATGTTCGACAGCAGCGCGTCGCCGTGGCAGAACTGGCCCAGTCCGCCGTGGCGCCCGCCGTGGTGCGCCAGCCCGTGCAGCAGCTTCTGCAGATCACCCAGATCACGGTCCGTGAAGAGCCCGAGCTCGTGGTACCGGGCGAACCGTGACGCGTAGTCGAGCGGCGCGTCGAACGTCCCGGCCGGCGGCCGCCATGAGTTCAGCCGGGCGACGGCCCCGAGCGCGGCCCGGATGTCGGCGCGCGGCGGAGCCTCTGAGGGGTGCCGGGCGAGGGCGGCGGGGCGCCCCGGCATCCGCTCGACGATCAGCGTGCAGTTCTCCGGGTCCGCGGCGATGAGCCGGGGCACGCGCACCGGCGGCCGGTGCCGGACGAACGCACGGTATGCCGCTATCTCGTGCCGGAACCGCTCCGACCACGCCGGCGACTGGTCCAGTAAGCACTTGGCGACGGCCGTCATCCTCCCCGTCGTGCCGACGAGCAGCACCGAGCGACCGCTCCTGCGCAGCACCTGCACCGGGTTGAACTCCGGGCAGATGCGGTGCACCGAGGCGATCGCCATGCGCAGCTGCGCGCCCTGCGGGCCGGACAAGTCGATTCTCCCGCTGAGCGGTTGACCGACCGCCCCCGGCCACCGCCGGGTCCTGCCGGTCGTGGAGGGTTCGAGCAACGGCCCGCCGGCTGCCTGAAGGGTGCGCGGGCGGGGCGGGGCGGACACGGAGGACTGTGCTGTGTACATGGGCGATACAGATCCCTTCGTGTGCCGACAACTCGCGTGCGCGGCCCTGCCCCGGAAGCCTTCGGCACCCTGGGGAATGCGGTCTCGCTCCCGGGGCGGGGTGGCGCTTTCCTACCTGACACCCGGCCGCGGGTGGCACACCATGTGGCGGACCCTGGCGAACCCTGGCGAATAGTCGCGACGCATCTGACAGGGGGTTACTGTCAACTCAGCCGAGAACCTGGGGGCTTGACGTGACCGGAGAACCCAACACCCGTCTCGCGGACCTGTTCGGCCTCGCCGGCTGGTCCAAGGGCGAGCTCGCGCGGCTCGTGAACCGGCAGGCGGCGGCCATGGGCCATCCGCAGCTGGCGACCGACACCTCGCGGGTGCGGCGCTGGATCGACATGGGGGAGTCCCCCCGCGATCCCGTGCCGAAGGTGCTGGCGGCTCTGTTCACCGAGCGACTCGGCCGTGTCGTGACCATCGAGGACCTCGGGTTCGTACGGCACGGGCGCACGCGCAAGCGAAGGGAGGCCGGCAGTGCCGGCCACCCCGACGGACTGCCCTGGGCACCCGGACGTACGGCGGCGGTCCTCACCGAATTCACGGGAATGGACCTCATGCTCAACCGACGCGGCTTGGTGGGCGCGGGCGCCGCGCTCGCCGCAGGCTCCGCACTCAGCAGCGCCATGCACGACTGGCTGCACACCGACCCCGCTCTCGCCACCCACGCCCCTCGTGTCCACGACCCCCTGGGCGCCGACCCCGCCGGGTTCGACCGCTACGAAGCCGCCCCCATCGGGTCGCAGGAGATCGACGCCCTCGAGCGCTCCGTCGAGGTCTTCCGCGCCTGGGACGCCTCCCGCGGCGGCGGGCTCCAGCGCAAGGCCGTGGTGGGCCAGCTCAACGAGGTGGGCGGCATGCTCGCCTACCGGCACCCCGACCACCTCCAGCGCCGCCTGTGGGGCGTCGCCGCCAACCTCGCCGTACTCGCCGGCTGGATGTCCCACGACGTCGGCCTCGAACCCACCGCCCAGAAGTACTTCGTCATCGCCGCCCACGCGGCACGCGAGGGCGGCGACCGGCCGCGCGCCGGCGAGGCCCTCTCCCGGGCCGCGCGCCAGATGGTGCATCTGGGCCGTCCGGACGACGCTCTCGACCTGATGAAGCTCGCCAAGTCCGGTTCCGGCGAGGCGACACTGCCCCGCACCCGGGCGATGCTGCACACGATCGAAGCCTGGGCGCAGGCCTCCATGGGGCGGGCGCAGGCGATGCGCCGGACCCTCGGCGAGGCGGAGGAGCTGTTCGTCTCCGACAAGGGGGACGTGCCGCCGCCGAGCTGGATGCAGATGTTCGACGAGGCGGACATGCACGGCATGCAGGCGCTCGCCTACCGCACCCTCGCCGAGCACGATCCGGCCGCCGCCGGTATCGCCCAACGCCATGCCAAGCAGGCGCTGGAGCTCAGGGAGGGCGGCCGTCAGCGGTCCAAGATCTTCGACTACATCTCCATGGCGTCGGCGTGCTTCATCGCCGACGACCCGGAACAGGCGGACAGGTACGCCCGGTTGGCGCTGGTGTCCATGGGGGAGACCTCGTCGCACCGCACCTGGGACCGGCTACGGGAGATGTACCGTCTGACCGGCCAGTTCGCCGGCTATGCGAAGATCGAGGATCTGCGCGAGGAGATCCAGGACGCACTGCCCAGCAGTCCCTCCAGGAGCGCGCGCAGTGTCAGGATCTGAGCCGTGCCCGGTAGCCGGCAGGCTTCTGCTGACTGCTGACTGCTGACTGCTGGTAGATGGCAACGGGCCGCTGACTGACGGCAGATGACAGATGGCAACTGACAGCTGACAACTGACAACTGACAACTGACGAAAACTGTCATACCCCCGATTGTTTACACGATCCCTGCATGACCGCCGGTGTGGGCCGTGAGGGACGGGCCGTGCCGTGGGAGGAACGATGGAGGAACGTAAGCGGCGAAGACGCACACAGCACGCGCACACTGGCGGCCGAACCGGCTCACAGGGCACCTGTCCCACACCTATCGGGCGACCCTGACCACCATCAGGGAGGCGTCGTGCTGACGCTCGCCCCTGTCGAACTCCTCGACGATCAGCCGCACGCAGTCCTGTGCGCTCCGGGCGACGGTGAGGCCGGGGGCGAGGGCGAGCAGGCGGTCGTGTCCGGTGCCGTCGTGGGCGGCTCCCGTTCCTCGCGTCAGTCCGTCCGTGTGCAGAACCAGCACATCGCCGGGCAGCAGGCCGATCTCGTCCTGCTCGTAGGCCCCTCCGGCCGTCGCGCCGAGCAGGACGCCGTCCGGCTGGGGCAGGGGGTGTCCCGTCCCGCCGCGGAACAGCAGTGGGGCAGGGTGTCCCGCCTGTGCCCAGGAGAGCACCCGGGTGGCGGGGTCGTAGTGGCAGCACACGGTGCTGCCGAGCGTGGGCTGTGCCGAGGAGTCGAGCAGCACGTTGAGATGGCCCATCAGCGGGCCGGGAGGGATGCCGGCCACGGCGAGAGCCCGAAGTGCACCCATCAGCATCGCCATGGTGGAGGTCGTGGCGGCCCCGTGACCGGTCAGGTCGCCCACGCTCAGCAGCGCTCGTCCGCCGGGCAGTTCCAGGGCGTCGAACCACTGGCTGGCCATGAGTGCCCCGCTGGGCGACGGGAAGTGGTGGCCCGCCAGGTCCAGTGCCGCCGGGCCGTTTCCGGGGAGGCTGCGCCCTCCGCGCCACGGCGGAAGGACCGCTTCGTGCATCTCCGTCGCCACACGGCGCTCGGTGCGGTCGATGTGCTGCCGCCGGGTGAGGGTGTCCTGGGATTCGCGCACCGCGCGCTGGGATCTGCGCAGTTCGCTGACGTCGCGGAGGACCGCCCACATCGCGGCGGTGCAGCCGTCGGCGTCGAGGACCGGTTCGCCCATCATATGGAGTGTGCGGACCCGTCCGTCGCTGCGGACGATGCGGAACTCCCCGTCGATCGGCTTTCCGTCGACCAGGCAGTCCGTCACCATCTCCGTGAGTAACCCCTGGTCCTCGGCGAACACCACGGAGGGCAACTCGTCCAGCGTCATCGGGTCGGCGGCGGTGGGACGTCCGAAGATCTGGTGCAGTTCCTCGGACCAACTGACCTCGTCCGTCAGCAGGTTCCACTCGGCGCTGCCCACCCGGCTGAGCAGCGAGTCCGGATGCAGCGGCGGGTTCTCGTACCGGGCCTGCTCATCCGCTTCTTCGGCCGGGCCGCCAGGCTCCGGCAGGGCGGGGAGTCCCTCCTTGAGCTGACCCAAGTGCGTACGGAGATCGTCGAGTTGGTGGACTGCCAGGTCGCACAGGGCCCGCTCCCAGCGTCCCTGGGGGTCGTCGTCGTCCACCACGGCGTCCCGCCGCACCGCGTCCACGTCTCCGCGCAGTCGCCGGGTCTGCGAGATCAGCTCGTCCACCGAGTCGCGCCGGGGAGGCTGCGGGGCGGGACGGTCCGCGAACAGATGGGACGGCATGTCGTACTCCGATGCAGGCGCGGCATGGCCAGGTCTCGGTAAAAGACCGGTTACGACTGTTGCACAGGTAACGGGGGTGTGTAAGGGATTTGGCAACACTCGATACGGTGGTGCACCTGGCATATGTCAATGGCTCACGGTGTGTCCGACCAGCCATAACATCATTCCCTGTTACTCCTGATGCCTCGTGAGGCGTGACTCCAGGATGTCCTGTTCGATGCCTCGTGGCGTCGCGGCCGACATCGAACCGGGCCGCTGTCTCAGTCCCGTGCGCGGTGCAAGCGGCGCCGCGTCACCGGGACCGGGGCCGGGACCGGAAACGTCATGGAATCCGGCCGCACGGTGCGGCCGAGAGCCGGCAGCGGAGGGCCGGGGCCTGATGGCCGCGGTGCGGGACGCGTCCGCGGCCACCGGCTCCGTCCGTCCGGTCAGGCGCCGCACCCTGCGGGGGCACGCCTCACGTCGATCACGATTCGCTCGGGCGCGTGGAGGCGCGTGGTCTTGTAGACCGGCTTGGAGTCGAAGGCCGCCCCGAACGTGACGTAGCCCTCGAAGTCCCCTGTCATGGCGAGCCCCTTGAGCGTGGGCAGGTGGATCTTGAGCAGTTTCGGCCCGCGGTAGACGGAGCGGCCCGCGTCGTCGTGCGCGGCGGCGGGGGAGAGTCTGACCTCCAGGAAGTGCTTCCCGGCGAGCGGGACCTTGTGTCCCGTGCCGTCGTACCGCAGGGCCTTCACCGGTCGCACCGATGCGTGCGGCTGGGCGCCCCGGAGGTCGATGACGAAGCGGTCGAAGGAACCGTGCCCGCCCCAGCGCGCGTTGGTCACCAGAGTCGTGGCGGGAGCCGCCTCCGTGGCCGTGGTGCGCGGCGGGGCGGCGGAGGCCGGGACGGTGGACCCGACCCCGGCGGTGAGCAGAACACCGGCGGCGACAGCCGCAAGGCGTGGACGGCGGTACATGGGCGTCCCCCTGACTTTCCTGAGCACGGGACGGCGGTGTCACCAGGGAAGACACTTCGGAAAACCATATGGTTGCGGTGCAATTGCCGATTTCGGGCCCTTTCCCGGCGGGGCTGTGTAGCCCGTCCCCCGTCGGGGTGCATCGGTAGGTCGCCCGTGGGCCCCGGGCACAGGATCCCGGTGCCTGCATTCCGCCTCCGCCCGTGCGGGGCGAGTCCCGGCGGCAGCGCCCCGCGCCCGGTCCCCGGCTTCGGCCCCGCCGCTGCCGCCCGGCCGGCCACCCATCGAGGGGCTGTCGAAGCGACTGTCGAAGCGCCTGCCGTCCCGCGCCGAGAGGAAGCACGTGGCCGGTCCGTGGGCCGGTCGTCCGAGCCCGAGCCTGAACCCGAGCCCGGGCGCTCGGTCGACGGCAGGCGGCAGCGGCAGGCGGACCGGTGGCCGGGAAGCCGCCGGGCCGCCGGTCCGCCTGCCCGGGCCGTCAGTCAGGCGCCGCTCTTACGGACCGTGCGCGACAAGCCCGGCCTGAGGCGCGGAATCCGTCCGTCAGGCGCCGCTCGCGCGGAGCATGCCTTCGCGGTCCACGATCTTCACCCGCTCGCGGCCCTCGGGCTCGCCCAGCGCGCGCTCGGCCGCGTCGAGCCGGTACCAGCCGTCCCACGTGGTGTAGCGCACGTTCCGGTCCTCGAGGAAGGCGACGACCGCCTCGGGGTCCGGCGCCGACGGCGTGTGCAGGCGGTCGTTGGCGTGGTCGTCGAGGAGGCTCGCGACCGTCTCGTTGGCGTCGCCCTTGGTGTGGCCGATGAGGCCGACGGGGCCGCGCTTGATCCAGCCGGTGACGTAGGTCGACTGCAGATGCCGCCCGGCCTCGACGACGCGGCCCGCCTCGTGCGGCACCGTGCCGCTGCCGAGGTCGAAGGGCAGCTTGGCGATCTCCTCGGAGAGATAGCCGACCGCCCGGTACACCGCCTGCACGTCCCAGTCGCGGAACTCGCCCGTACCGGTGACGTTCCCGCTGCCGTCGAGGGCCGTCCGCTCGGTGCGCAGCCCCGTCACCCTGCCGTCCTCGCCCACGACCTCGACCGGGGACTCGAAGAAGTGGAGGAACAGCTTGTGCGGCCGGTCGCCGACGTCGCGGATCGCCCAGTTCTCCAGCGTCTTGGCGACCATGTCCGCCTGCTTGTTGGCGCGGCGCGTGGCGATGGACCCTTCGTCGTAGTCGATGTCCTCGGGGTTGACGATGACCTCGATGCTGGGCGAGTGGTCCAGTTCGCGCAGCTCCATGGGGCTGAACTTCGCCTGCGCGGGACCGCGGCGCCCGAACACGTGCACCTCGCGCGCCCTGTTCGCGGCCAGCCCGTCGTATACGTTCGCCGGGATCTCCGTGGGCAGCAGCTCGTCGGCGGTCTTGGCGAGGATGCGCGCCACATCGAGCGCGACGTTGCCGACGCCGAGCACCGCCACCTTCTCCGCCTCCAGCGGCCAGGTGCGGGCCACGTCCGGGTTGCCGTCGTACCAGGACACGAAGTCGGCCGCGCCGTACGAGCCGTCGAGGTCGATGCCGGGTATCCCGAGCGCCCGGTCGGCGTTGGCTCCCGTGGAGAAGACGACGGCGTCGTAGAAGGCGCGCAGGTCGTCGAGACCGATGTCGCCGGGGTAGTCGACGTTGCCGAACACCCGGATCTGCGGCTTGTCGAGGACCTGGTGCAGGGCGGTGATGATGCCCTTGATCCTCGGGTGGTCCGGCGCCACGCCGTACCGGATCAGCCCGAAGGGGGCGGGCAGCCGCTCGAAGAGGTCGATGGACACGCCCGGGTCGATGGCGGCCTCGGACTTCAGCAGGGCGTCGGCGGCGTAGATCCCCGCGGGTCCGGCTCCTACGACAGCTACCCGCAGGGGGCGAGGCATGACGATTCCCTTCGAACGGCAACGGTGGTTTCGTGGACACTCTCTCACCCGGATGACCTGGTCAGGTAAGGGGGCCCTAATTTATGACCTCATAAGTCAGGCTTATGGGTTCTGCAAGGCGTGGCGGGGGTTCGTCGTCCGCGCCCCGCTCACCCGATGCCCTCGTGCGGGTCCGCCGGGCGATCGCGGCCGCCGGTCGCGCGAGCGGGTGCCGCCCGACTCGCGCCTCCTTCGCCGAGCGGTCCACGGGCCCCCGCCGGCTCCGCGTCGATCGTGGGCCCTCGTCGTCTCCGCGTCGGTCCGTGGATGCCCGCCGTCTCCGTGTCGGTCCGTGGACCCCCCGCCGTCTCCGCGTCGGACTCCGTGCCGGTCCGGAACTCCGGATCGGCCGCTCCTCAGGCGACCAGGGGCCGGTCCCGGGGTGCGATGGGCGCCGGCAGCACGGTGGCACCGGTGAGGTAGCGGTCCGCCGCCGCGGCGGCCGCCCGTCCCTCCGCGATGGCCCAGACCACCAGGGACTGCCCGCGCCCCGCGTCGCCGGCGATGAACACGCCGTCCGCCGGCGTCTGCCCGGTCGCGCGCCCCAGTCCTCCCGCCCGGTCGTACTCCCCACCCGTCGGGGAGCCCCGTTTTGCGGACGCGTCCCGGCCGGACGGCCGGGACTTCCGGGACCTCCGGGGCGGCCGGGCCGGGAGGGCGGCGAAGGCGCCGTCGCGGGCGAAGTTCCCCCGCTCGTCCACGGTCAGCCCCAGCTGCTCCATCAGGCCGGAGCCCTGCTCGGGGCCCGAGAAGCCCAGGGCGATCAGTACCAGGTCCGCCGGCAGCACCCGCTCCGTTCCCGGCAGCGGGCTCCTCGCAGCCGGTTCCACCTCCGTGAGGCACAGTGCCCGTACGCGCCCGGAGGCATCGCCTTCGAACTGCAGGGTCGCCGACGAGAACAGCCTGGGATCCATTCCCTCGCGTCCCCGTGCTTCCGCATGGGCATGGGAGATCCGGTACACCTTCGGATGTGTCACGGGCCACGGCTGGGCATCCGGCCGGGTCTCCGCGGGCTCCGGATTGATGTCCAACTGCACCGCGGAGAGCGCGCCCTGACGCAGGACGGTGCCGAGGCAGTCGGAGGCGGTGTCCCCGCCTCCCACGATCACGGCGTGCCTGCCCTCGGCGCTCACCGGGGGAGCGGCGTAGTCGCCCTCCTGCACCCGGTTCGCGTACGTCAGGTAGTCCATGGCCTGGTGGATCCCGTCCAGCTCGCGGCCCGGCACCGGCAGCTCGCGCTGCTCGGTCGCGCCCACGGCGACGATCAACGCGTCATGGCGCCGCCTGAGCTCGGCCGCGTCCAGCTCGCCGCCGACGTCCACACCCGTCCGGAACTTGGTGCCCTCCTCCCGCATCTGCTCGATGCGGCGGTCGAGATGGCGCTTCTCCATCTTGAACTCGGGTATGCCGTAGCGGAGTAGCCCGCCCGGCCGGTCCTCGCGCTCGTAGACGACCACGGTGTGGCCCGTACGGGTCAGCTGCTGCGCCGCCGCCAGTCCCGCGGGACCGGACCCGATGACGGCGACGGTCTTGCCGCTCAGGCGCTGCGGCGGCTGCGGCGGTGCGTACCCCCGCTCCCACGCCTCGTCGGCGATGGTCTGCTCGACGTTCTTGATCGTCACCGGGTCCGCGTTGATCGCCAGGACGCACGCGTCCTCGCAGGGCGCCGGGCAGAGCCTTCCGGTGAACTCGGGGAAGTTGTTGGTCGCGTGCAGCCGTTCCGCCGCGGCGCGCCAGTCGCCGCGCGAGGCGTACGCGTTCCACTCCGGGATGAGATTGCCCAGTGGGCAGCCGCTGTGGCAGAACGGGATGCCGCAGTCCATGCAGCGTCTGGCCTGCTCGGACACGAGCGGGAGCAGCGCCTGCCCCGCGTAGACCTCCTGCCAGTCGCCCAGGCGCTCCTCGACCGGGCGCGGCGGGACGGGCCGCCGGGGGATGCTGAGGAAGCCGCGTGGGTCGGTCATGCGCCGTCTCCGTCGTCCGCTAGCACTGCACTGCGACGTTCTGACCAGCGTACGCCTGGTTCATCCCGTCTTGTCAGGGTTCCGGTCGTGCGTGGTCCCGGGGACGCCCGGGACACCCCGCCCCCACCGGCCCCCGGTGACCTCGGCTGCCCCCGTGGCCTCCGCTGCCCCCGTGACCTTCGCCGCTGCCGCTCGCACTCCCGTGCCTCCGCCGCCTCCGCCTCTGTGGCCTCTGTGGCCTCGGCTGTCCTCGCGGCCGCCAAGGGCGCGGACGCGAGTGCGCCGGGGGTGGTGCCCTCCCGGACCCGACCCGCCGGTAACGGGGCGAGGCCGAAACCGGCGCCGGGGTTCCCGCCCCATGGCGTGCTGTCCTTCACAGCGCCGCCGGGCAACGCTGGGGCGGCGGAGGCCGTATTGATCGGTGAGATCCGCGTGCCGCGGGTGCGTGCGCGCGGGGCCCGACCGAGGAGCAGCCGCCCATGAGCGTAGAGACCCAGCCGCCCCGCTCGCGCCTCCGGTGGAGCGCGCCGCCGCGCGGCCGCCTGATCGACTACCCGCGCCGGGGGAGACAGGGTCTGCGCCGCTGGCTTCCCTCCTGGAAGCTGCTGCTGGGCGCCCTCTCGACCGCCGTCGCCGCACTCCTGGCGCTCTTCGCCGCCGTTTACGCCTATGTCGACATTCCGAGCGAGAACGCGGCGGCTCGCCAGGAGGCCAACGTGTACTACTGGGCCGACGGCACCCAGATGGTGAGTGTGGGCGCGGTGAACCGGCAGAACGTGCCGCTGTCGCGCATCCCGGTCTCCGTGCGCAACGCCGCCATCGCGGCCGAGAACGCCGGATTCTACGAGGACTCCGGCGTATCCGTCTCCGGTCTCGCGCGGGCCGCCGCGAACATGGCCAGGGGCCGGGAGACCCAGGGCGGCTCCACCATCACCCAGCAGTACGTGAAGAACACCTACCTCTCGCAGGAGCAGACACTGTCCCGCAAGGTGCAGGAGTTCTGCATCGCGCTCAAGCTCGACAGCCGCACGACCAAGGACGACATCCTCCAGGGGTACCTGAACACCAGCTGGTTCGGCCGCGGCGCCTATGGGATCCAGGCCGCCGCCGACGCCTACTACGGCATCGCCGCCGAGAAGCTGAACCCCAGTCAGGGAGCCTTCATGGCGGCGCTGCTGAAGGGAGGCAACGACTACGACCCGGCGCTCGGTGCGGGCCATCGCCGGCGCGCGCAGGAGCGATGGTCGTGGATCCTGGACCGCCAGGTCGAACTGGGCCTGATGAGCGCGGAGGAGCGGGCCCGGTACACGGTCTTCCCGGCACCCCGCGCCCAGTCCAAGTCCACCAACCTGAGCGGCCAGACCGGGTATCTCGTGGACATCGCCAAGCGTTACGTCAAGAAGCGGACGGACCTCACCGACGCCGACCTCGACCGGGGCGGCTACCGGATCCACACCACGTTCGACCGTGCGGCCGTCCAGCAACTCGACCGCTCGGTCCGTGAGGTCCTCACGCGGCACATCGACCCGAAGACCCGGGCGGCGGACCGCCACGTCCAGGTGGGCGCCGCCTCCGTGCGGCCCGACGACGGCGCGATCGTCGCCGTCTACGGCGGGCCCGACGCCACCACGCACTTCACCAACAACGCCGACACCTCCGGGGTGCCCGCGGGCTCGGTCTTCAAGCCGTTCGTCCTCGCCGCCGCCCTCCAGCACGGCGTCGTGGCCGACGACGGCTCCGTGCGGGCGGTGTCCACCGAGAGCACCTTCGACGAGTCCGGCCGGCTGACCACCGGCCTCCCGCCGGTTCGGCAGGACGGCGTCTTCGTGTCCCCGCTCGCCGGCACCCGCGGCTCCCTCACCCTGCGCAGGGCGATGGCCGACGGCTTCAACGCCCCCTTCGAGCGCCTGGGTTCGGCCACCGGGCTGTCCAGGGTCGAGGACATGGCCGTGGGCGCCGGCATGCTCCGCAGCAGCATGGCGCCCCGCACCGGGGAGTTTCCGCTGGGCACCTCCTCGCCCAGTGCGATCCGGGTGGCGGGCTCGTACGCGACCTTCGCGAGCGACGGCGTGCGGCACGAGCCCTACTCCGTCACCAGGGTGCTCCGCGGGGACGACCCCGTCGCCGGGTTCACGCCACCGGCGTCACGGCGCGTCATGAACCCGGAGGTGGCCCTGGGCGTCACCTCCGTGCTGGAGGACACCGCCTTCGGCACCGCGGCGGCGCCCGCCGCGACGGCCCTCGGCCGTTTCGCCGGGGCCGCCACGGGCCGAAGCGACACCCAGCGCGCCGCGTGGTTCGCCGGGTACACCGGGAACCTGTCCACGGCCGTGACGATGTTCCGTTCCCAGCCCGGCAAACCGCTGCTCCCCATGGCCGGCACGGGCGGTGAGGGAACGGTGCGCGGCAGCCTCTTCCCGGCGCGGATCTGGGCGGACTACATGACCTCGGACCCCCTGCGGAAGGTCGCGCCGCTGCCCGCCGCGGCCCCGGAGGCCGTTCCCACCGCGCCGTCACGGGGGTAGCCGGACCGGCCCCCGGGGCCGCCGCCCGGGCGGGCGGGGCTCGTCCGCAGTGCGTTCAGACGGGGCTGGTCCGGCGCGGCGGGTGCGGTCAGCGGCGGGCGGGGCTGGTCCGGCGCGGCGGGTGCGGTCCGGGGCCGGGGGCGGTGCTCATCGGGTGCAGCGGGTGCCGTCCGGGGCCGGGGGCGGTGCTCATCGGGTGCAGCGGGTGCGGTCCGGGGCCGGGGGCGGTGCTCATCGGGTGCAGCGGGTGCCGTCCGCGGGCGGCCGGCCCTCGATCAGATACCTGTCGACGGCCCGGTCGACGCAAGCGCTGCCCACGTTGTACGCGCTGTGGCCGTCGCCTTCGCGGGTCAGCAGCACGCCGGACTCCAGCTGCCCGGCCAGGGCCTCGGCCCAGTGGTACGGCGTGGCCGGGTCCCGTGTGGTGCCCACGACCAGGATCGGCCCGGTGCCCGGTGCGCTGACCGTACGGGGCGCGCCGACGGCCTCGACCGGCCAGTCCGTGCAGCTCAGTCCGCTCCAGGCGAGCCACTCGCCGAACACGGGGGAGGCCGCGCGGAAGGAGGGCAGCGCGGCTCGCACGTCCTCGGCGGAGGCCGCGGCGGGCGGCAGGTCCAGGCACGAGATGGCCTCGAAGGACCGGTCGGACGCGGCGTCGGGGGACGTCTCGACCAGCCCGGCGAACTCCGTCCCGTTGCCGGCGAGGGCCGCGCCGAGCGCGGACTCCAGCGCGGGCCAGGAGTCCTTGGCGTACAGCGCCTGCGCCATGATCACGACTGCGCTGTCCCGGTCGAGGAGTGAGGTTCCGCCCGCCGGCAGCGGGGCGCGGTCCAGCCGCGCGAGCAGTTCCGTAAGGCGCCCGGCGGCCTCGGCCGGATCGGTGCCGAGGGGGCACTCCGGTCGGCTCGCGCAGTCGGCGAGGAAGGCGTCCAGTGCCCCCTGGAATCCGGCGGCCTGACCGCGCAGCGACTCCAGTGCGTCGAGTCGGGGGTCGACCGCGGCGTCGAGGACCAGCCGGCCGACCCGGTCCGGGAAGAGGTCGGCGTACAGGGTCCCCAGATACGTGCCGTAGGAGACGCCCAGGTACGTCAGCCGGGGATCGCCCAGCACGGCGCGGAGCACGTCCATGTCCCGAGCCGTCTCCAGGGTGGACACATGGCCCAGGTGCTGCCCCGTACCGGCGCGGCAGGCGGCGGCGGTCTCCCGGGCGGACCGGACCAGTCCGTCCACCTCGGCCGGGGTGTCCGGGGTGATGTCGGCCGGGTCGGTGTCACCGGCCGCGCTGCCGGGCGGGCAGTACACCGGAATGCTCTCCCCGACACCGCGCGGGTCGAAGCCCACCAGGTCGTACCGGGCGGCCAGCGCGGGTGTGGTGGGCGGCTCGGGAGCGGACTTCACGGCGTCGACGCCCGACACACCCGGTCCTCCGGGGTTGTAGACCAGCGAGCCGAGCCGGGCGGCGGGATCGGCCGCCCGCACCCGGGCGAGGGACAGCCGGATGGTGCCCGCGGCCGGGTCGGCGTAGTCCAGCGGCACCTCCAGCCGGCCGCACTGGACGCCCCTGCCGCAGATCTCCCAGTCGATCCGCTGCGTGTAGAACGGGCGGAGCCCTTCCGGTACGGAGGCGGGGATGCTCGCCGCGGTGCCCCGCGACCGAGTGGCCGGGCCGCCGTCGTCGGCGGCCGCGGTCGGCAGCCCCGCTCCGGCGGCCACGGCGAGAAGCACGGCCGACAGAAGCGCCGTCCATCGCCGCCGGTACGTGCCCGCCCGGCGGGCGCCGCCGTGCCGTGTGATCGGCGCGCCGCCGGCGGTGAGCGCCCGGTACAGCGCGCCCCGCAGCCCGGCCGTCCGGCCCCGGGCCGTGCGGCGCACGCGGCCCGGTGCTCCCTGATCCCGGCAGGCGTCCGCGGGCCCGCCGGGCCGGCGGTGGCCGGGTGCTCGGGTGTCCATGGCCGCTCCAGGTCTGCTCCAGGTCTGCGTACGGCCGCGGCTGCGGCCCCACCTCGAGTGAAGCGGCGGGCGGCGCGCCGGAACACGTCCGGGAACTCGGGGCTTGACAGCTCACGCACCTCCCCGGAGCGCTGTGTCCGTGCAGCTGGGAGGGGTCGCGCCCGGGTTCCTGCGGTCCTCGGCGCGCGAGATCGTGTGATGACGTGGTTTTGAGGGCGTACGGGTGATGTGTGCGGCGGGGAGGAACCGCTCCGCCGCCGGGGAGCGCCCTCAGTGGCGTCAGTGACGCAACCCTGGAGGCTTCCATGACCGCTGAGCCCCTTCTTTCGCTGTCGTCGGTGCTGTCGGAGCCGGCCGACGACCCCCGCCGGGTGTTCGGTGCGCGTGACATCGGCGGGCTGTACCCCGCGACGGCGGGTGTCGAGACCGACCTCCTGCCGCCCGCCGCGGAGCAGCGGCTGTCCATCCCGATCGCGGCGCACGACCGGCGGCGACTGGACCTGCACTCGGCCCTGACCGCCAACGGGGTCGCGCCGCTGCCCGGCGACCTGGACGCGATCAACACCCTCAGTGCGCTCGACGACCGGACGGTGGAGACCATCCTGCACTGGATCACCGTCCCGGGCCCGAGGGCGGCCCGCGCCAGTTGACCGGCCTCCGGCGCTCAAGCGGCCTCCGTCAGCCGACCGGCCTCCGGCGCTCGACTCGTCCCCGTCAGTCGACCGGTCTCCGCCGGTCGAGCGGCCCGTAGGGGAAGGTTTCGTGGTCGGGCGGCCCGCCGGCGAACGGCCGCTTCCGCGAAGGGCGGGGTAACCGCACCGGCCGACCGCCGGAGTGCGCCCGCGGCCACCGACGACGGCCGCGGGCGCACGTCCGTCCCCGGGAGCCCGGAGCCCGGCCGCCCGCTGCCGGCGGCTCCCGGCGTCCCCGGCGGCTCCCGCCGGTCCCGGCGACAGCTGGCGGTCTCGGCGACACCTGGCGGCATCCGGTGGCCGCTGGCAGCGGAAGAGCCCGTGTGCTGTAGTGACGTGCCAAGGGAAAGATGGGGGTCCTCCGATGGCGCGTCAGTCCTACCACCACGGCGACCTGCGCAGGGCGATTCTCGACGCGGCGATCGAGGCGATCGGCGAATCCGGTCCGGGTGCCATGAGCCTCCGGGAGCTGGCCCGCCGGGTGGGGGTCTCGCACGCCGCTCCGCAGCACCACTTCGGCGACAAGGCCGGGCTGCTGACCGCGGTGGCGTGCCAGGGCTTCGAGCTCCTCGCCGACGCGCTGACCGAGGCCGGCGGTGAACTCCTGGACGTGGGCACGGCCTACGTGGACTTCGCCGTGACACACCGGGCGCACTTCGACCTGATGTTCCAGCCGAAGCTGTACCACGCGGACGCTCCGGAGGTACGCGCCGCGCGTGAGCGGGCCGGTCTGGCGCTGGCCGGGGGACTGCAGCGGATGCCCGCCGGCCCGGGTACCGCGTCCGCTCACGCGCCCCTGGCCGCCTGGTCGATCGTGCACGGCTTCGCCACGCTCTGGCTGGCCGGAGCCCTGCCGGAGGACATGGGGGACGATCCCGCAGCGGCCGCACGACCGGTGATCGAGCTCCTCTTCGCCCGCGGGGGGTAGTGCGCCCCGCCCACGTCAGGAGGGCCGGCCCGGTCCCGGCTCGCGGAGCACGGGTCGCCTCCGCTCGCGGGCCGGGGCTTCCGGTTGCGGGGACCAGGCCCGCTTGCCTGCCGTCGACCACACCCGCTGCCCCGCCGTCACCCACACCGCGGGCCGACCGAGCGCCCAGTCATCCCCGTTCGGCCCGTTCGGCCCGTTCGTCTCGGGACGGCCGTTCGGCGTCCGTGCGCGCCTCGACCGCCCGCAGCACCGCGACCATGTCGGACGCGCCGTGGCCGAGCGCCACGGCCTCCCCGAAGAGGGCGTGGCAGACGTCCAGCAGGGGTGACGCCAGCCCCGACTTCCTCGCGGCCTCCGCGATCAGCCGGTTGTTCTTGAGTACGTCCGCCGCCGCGGCCTGGGCCTCGAAGTCACGGCCGAGCAGCTTCGGCGCCTTCGTCCGCAGGACCCCGCTGGACATCGGTCCCGCTTCCAGCACTTCGAGGAACCGTTCCCGGTCCAGGCCGTGCCGGTCCGCGAAGTGGTACGCCTCGGTCAGCCCGGTGACCATCGTGATCAGGAACAGGTTCACCGCGAGCTTCGTCAGCAGGGCGTTGGGGACCGGGCCGCAGACGAACGCCTCGTGGCACATCGGGCGCAGCAGCGGGCGGACCGACTCCACCGCGGCCTCCCCCCCGGCCAGCATGGCGACCAGGCTGCCGTCCTCGGCGGGCCCCCGGGAACCGGAGACCGGGGCCTCGACATACCGTCCGCCCGCGGCACGCACCTCGCACTCGAGACGCCGGGAGTACTCCGGAGACGTCGTGCCCATGTGGACGATCGTCCGTCCTTTGACGTTCGCTGTGAACTCCGGCGTGCCTCGGCCCAGTACGGCGTCGGTCGACGGCCCGTCCGCCAGCATCATGAGCACCACGCCGCACCGCGCGAAGACCTCGGACGGCCGGGCGGCGACCCGGGCTCCCGCCGCGCGCAGCGGCTCGCACCGGGCTGGGCTGCGGTTCCAGACGACGAGCTCCCGACCCGAACGTACGAGGTTGAGCGCCATGGGCTGCCCCATGATCCCCAGCCCCACGAAGCCCATACGGGTGTCCATCCAGCACCACCACGGTCGCCTTGTCTCGCTATGACGCTCGTCATGATACGGGACCCTATGACGCTCGTCATAGCGGAACCTCTGGCCCCGGCCCCGGCCCCGGCCTCGGCCCCCCGTCGCCCGGGGCGGTCCGGCTCGCGTCGATAAGCTGAGGCGACCCGGGCGCTGACCACGCGCCCTCGTTCGCCGGTCGGTGGGAGGTCGATGATGACGGGTTCCGGGCGGGGGCCGCGGGAGCGGATGGTCTTCAGCGCGGCCCAGCTCATCCGGCGCGACGGTGTCACGGCCACGGGGATGCGGGACGTGGCCACCCACGCCTCGGCACCGCGCGGTTCGCTCCAGCACTACTTCCCGGGAGGGAAGGAGCAACTCGTCAACGAGGCCGTCGCCTGGGCGGGGCGGTACGCGGCGAAGCGCGTCGACCGGTTCCTCGCCGAGATGCCCCGCCCCACGCCGGGCGGGCTGTTCGCCGCCATGGTGCGCCAGTGGACCGACGAGTACGAGACCTCGGGTTTTGAAACGGGTTGTCCCGTCGCCGCGGCGACGGTGGACTGCACGGCCGCCACCGAGTCCACCCGCGTCGCCGCCGCCGACGCCTTCGCCTGCTGGAACCGTCCGGTGGCCCGCGCGCTGGGCGAGATGGGCGTACCGTCCGGCCGCACCGAGGCCCTCGCCACGCTCATGATCGGCGCCCTCGAGGGCGCGATCCTCATCGCCCGTGCCGAACGTGACGTACGCGCGCTGAACTGCGTTGCGGGGGAACTCGGCCCGCTTCTCGACGGATGCGCCACGGAACGGCCGACGGGGCGGTGAAGGCCCCGGGGCGGCCGGACCAGGCCAGGCCAGGCCGGTCCCGGCCTGCCGAACCTGACCTTGCTTGCCTGTCTGCCTGCCTGTCTGCCTGCGCTGACGGGGCCTGGCCTGACCTGACCTGACCTGAACCGACCGGCCCGGGCCCGGTCAGTGGCCGCCGCGGTTCTCGACACAGGGTCCCGTCCCGGGCTGGGGCTCGGCGTAGGCGCCGTGTACCTCGCCGGTCAGCTCCTCCGCGGTGAAGCGCCCGGACACGCACGCGACTCCCGTGTGGACGCTGTAGAAGCCGTACCCGATGTGTACGCCGTGCTCCTTGCCGCAGCCGAGGTTCCGCAGCGCGGCCGCGATGCGCTCGTCCCGGAAGTCACCCTCCGCACGGGCCTTCTCCAGTTCCGTCCGGATGAGCGCGGCCGACGCCTCGCCCTGGGCGCGGCTGTCCGCGGCCAGCGGGGCCTGAGTGCGGTAGGCGTGGTTGTCGGCGTAGTTGGGCGGAGCGTCCACGTTCTCCCTCGTACGACCGCCGTCCACGCTGGGGGCCGGGGAGGACGGCACGGCCACGGGTACCTCGGCGGCCTGAGCGCACGTCGGCCGTGGAGTGAAGGACGGCGCCGGGGCGGCCCCCTGGGTCCGCGTCGGCCCGTCCCGCTGGGTGCCGCACGCCGTCGCGGTGAGCGCGACGAGGACGGCCGTTGCTGCGGCTGATCGTCTGATGGACATGGGCAGAGCCTTGCGTCTCGGCTCGCTTCGCGCCATGAGTTCGGGTACTCATCTCCGTCCGCCTCGTCCGCCTCGTTCCCCTCACTCCCCTCACTCCCCTCACTCCCCTCACCCCCCTCGTCCCGCACGTGCGCCCCGGGCGGAACGGCACCCGTGCCCGAGGGCACAGGTGCCGGGCCACCACACCCCGGAGGCTCCCGCATTCGGAGCGACGGACTGCGGCGGGCGGAGTACGGCGGACGGAACCCGGGTGCGGACTGCGGCGGGCGGAAGACCGCCGGCGGAACACGGCGGGCGGAATGCGGCGGGCGGAATGCGGTGGACGGAATAGGGCGGCCGTCGGCCGGGTTCAGTAATGGCGTCCAGCGGCACGCGAAAGGATCGCTCTGATGGGCACCAGGGCCTCCCGCCCCCCGGAGCATCAGGCGCCCTCGCCCCGGCTCCGCCGGCGCCTGCCGTGCCGCCCATCCCGGGAAGCCCTGCGGGCGGCGAGAAGGAGCCGGTCGACAACGGTTCGAGCCGCTCCCCCGAGGCCGTGTGACAACCCGGCCAGGCGCGCTCGCCGGGACCCGCATCATCCACCGACCCACCATGCGAGGAATCACCATGAAGATCGGCATCATCGGCGCGGGCAACATCGGCGGAAACCTCACCCGGAGGCTGACCGCACTGGGACACGACGTCTCGGTGGCCAACTCCCGGGGTCCGCACACCCTGACCGCGCTCGCGGAGGAAACCGGAGCCACCCCGGCCGACGCGAAGGACGCGGCCCGGGGCGCCGAGCTCGTCGTGGTCACCGTGCCCCTCAAGCGGGTCCCCGACCTGCCGACCGGCCTGTTCGAGGGCGCGGCCGACGGCGTCGTCGTGATCGACACCGGCAACTACTACCCCAGGGAGCGCGACGGGCGTATCGCGGAGATCGAGGACGGCGGGCTCACCGAGAGCCGCTGGACCGAGCGCCACGTCGGCCACGCCGTGATCAAGGCGTTCAACGGCACCTACGCGCAGGACATCCTCGAACGCCCGCGGCCCGCGGGAGACCCCGAGCGGATGGCCCTGCCGGTCGCCGGGGACGACGAGAGGTCCAAGCGCGTCGTCCGCGCCCTGATCGACGAGCTCGGCTTCGACACCGTCGATGCCGGCGGCATCGACGACTCCTGGCGCCAGCAGCCCGGCACACCCGTCTACGGCCTCCGGGCCGGAGCGGAGGCGGTCGGCAAGGCCCTCGCCGAGGCGTCCCCCGAAGGTCCGGCCGCCTTCCGGGGGTGACGGCCTTACGCGGTGCGGTGCACGGCGGCGGCCCGGATGCCGTGATGACCGCCGCCACCCCGCGCCCGGCGCCCCGTACGGTGGTGCGAGCGCTCCGCCGGTCCACGTCCGGCCGACGGGGACGGACGCGCCCACGCCGTGGCGGGCGGCCCTGACGGCCCATCACCCGTAGGGTGCCGGGATGGCCGATCGCACGGGGGAGACAGGCGGGGCGCACCGCGGCGGAGCGAGCGGGGCACGGCGGCCGGGATATCCGGCGGCTGCCGCGGTGTTCGCCATCGGCATGGCGGGGACGACGCTCCCCACGCCGCTCTACGGGCTCTACCAGGAGCAGATCGGCTTCTCCGAGCTGATGGTGACGGTCGTCTTCGCCGTGTACGCGATCGCCGTCATCACCGTCCTGCTCGTGGCCGGCAACTACTCCGACCTCGTGGGGCGCCGGCCCGTACTGCTGGCCGCCATGGGCTTCTCGGCCGCCAGCGCCTGCAGTTTCCTGCTGGAGGGCGGTCTGCCGCTGCTGTTCGCGGGCCGGTTGCTGTCGGGGTGCGCGGCCGGGCTGCTCAGCGGGGCGGCGACGGCCGCCGTCATCGAACTCGCCCCGCCGCAGAAGAAGGCGCGTGCCGCCTTCGCGGCCACCGCCGCGAACATGGGCGGGCTCGGCTGCGGCCCGCTGCTGTCCGGGCTGCTCGCGGAGTACGCGCCGTGGCCGCTGAAGCTGGTCTTCGGCGTGCACCTGGGTCTCATCGCGGTGGCCTGCGTGCTGACGATCCTGCTCCCCGAGACGGTCGAGGACCCGCAGCGCCGGCCCCGGCTCAGGCCGCAGGGCATCTCCGTACCGCCCGGGGTGCGGGGCGTCTTCGTCCCCGCTTCCGTCGCGGCCTTCGCCGGATTCGCCCTCCTCGGACTCTTCACCGCGGTGGCGCCCAGCTTCGTGGCGGTGACCCTCCAGGTGCACAACCTGGCGGTGTCGGGCGCCGTCGTGTTCTCCGTGTTCCTGGCCTCGACCGCCGGCCAGTCGCTGACACCGTGGGTCGGGGCCGCCCGCGCGCTCCCCGTCGGCTGCGGCGTCCTCGTGCTGGGACTGCTGCTCGTGGCCTCGTCCCTGCTCGCGCAGTCCCTGCCCCTGCTCGTGCTGGGCGCGCTGTTCGGCGGCACCGGTCAGGGTCTCGCCTTCCGCGCCGCCCTGACCCTGGTCAGCGACGCGGCACCAGCGCACCACCGGGGCGGAACCATCTCGGCGTTCTTCGTCGTCGCCTACACCGGCATCTCGCTGCCCGTGGTCGGTGTCGGCGCCCTGGCCGTGGAGCTGGATCTGCGTACGGCCGGACTCGTCTTCGCGGGCTGCGTCGCGGTGGTCGCCTCCGTCGCGGGCGCGTACGCGGCACTCCACCCGCCGACGCGAGAATGAGCGCCCCGCCTCGCCCGGGTACCGTCCGGCCTGAGCCCCGCCCCCGCTGGGGCCCGTCTCGCCTCGCCTGCGCCCCTGGCTCGCCGGCGGCGCCGCACCGCGTCGTCTGAGCCCCGGCCCGCCGGCGGCGACGTACCGGCCCGGCCGGCTGGGCGCGCCCGCACCCGGCTGTGCGCGCCCGCACCGGCCCCTCGCCCCGTCCGGATGCCGGGGGAGCATGGCCGTCCTCCGGTGAGACAAGCCGCCCGACCGGTAGTCAAAACGGGCGGAATACTCGCCAACCACTTCTCCGTCAGCGGCAGTTGGGTGCGGGCAACACCTTCCCCTGCGGCGCCGCGGTCTGAAATCTTGCGTCCATTCCGTTCATCACACGCCCGGTGTGCGCCTCGGCGCGACCGGGCTTCCGGAGGATGCATTGCCTACCCCCCTCATATCCAGCCGCCTGAGACGTCCGCTCGTGGCGTTCGCCGCCGTCGGGGCGGCTCTGGTGACGGCCGTCCCCGCGAGTGCCGCACCGGCCGCTCCCCAAGAGGCGAGCGCCCCGGCCGCCCCGGCCGCCCCGGCCGCGTCGGCGGCGCCCGCCGCCCCGCAGGCCGTCTGGGCCGCCGGGACCCGCGCCTACCTGGTGATCACCGCGCCCGGTGACACGGCCGCCGTGCGCGGCGCCGTCACAGCCAACGGCGGGACGGTCTTCGCGCACTACGACGCCATCGGTGTGATCGTCGCGCACTCCACGTCCTCGTCGTTCGCCGGCACCATGCGCGGTGTCTCCGGGGTGCAGCAGGTCGGGGCGACCCGCACCTCGGACGTGCCCGCTGACGCGTACAACCCCGCGCTGCCCGCGGCACCGTCCCAGTCGCCGACCACCCTCACCGAGTCCAACCGCTGGGACATGACCCAGATCAAGGCGGACAAGGCGTGGGCGGTCAGTACCGGTTCCGCCTCGGTCAAGGTCGGCGTCCTCGACACCGGCGTGGACGACCTGCACCAGGACATCGCGCCCAACTTCAACGCGGCGGACTCGGTCTCCTGCGCCTACGGCAGGCCCGACACCCGCACCGGTGCCTGGCGCGACATCGGCGACCACGGCACGCATGTGGCGGGCACGATCGCCGCGGCGAGGAACGGGAAGGGCGTCATCGGTGTCGCCCCCGGTGTGCGGATCTCCTCCGTCCGTATCGCCGAACCCACCACCAGCATGTTCTTCGCCGAGAACACCATCTGCGGCTTCATGTGGGCCGGTGACCACGGCTTCAAGGTCACCAACAACAGCTACTACACCGATCCGTGGATGTTCAACTGCCCGGACGACGCCGACCAGGCCGCGATCATCGAGGGCGTGAGGCGCGCCCAGCAGTACGCGGAGGGCAAGGGCTCGCTGCAGGTCGCCGCCGCCGGCAACTCCAACTACGACCTGGCGAACAAGCGCACCGACAGGTCCAGCCCCAACGACTCGACGCCGGTGACCCGCACCATCACCAACGCCTGCATCGACATCCCGACGGAGCTGCCGGGCGTCGTCACGGTCGCCGCGATGGGGAACGGCAACGTCAAGGCGTCGTACTCCAACTTCGGCCGTGGCATCATCGACGTCGCCGCCCCGGGCGGCGACGGTGCGTACGGGGTGTACTCGACACTCCCGGGCGGCAAGTACGGCAACATGAACGGCACGTCGATGGCGTCCCCGCACGTGGCGGGCGTCGCCGCCCTGATGGTGAGCGCCGACCCGGGCGCGACCCCGGCCGATCTGCGTGCCCGCCTCGCCGCGCAGGCCAACGACACCGCCTGCCCGTCCGACAGCCGCTGCACGGGTACGACCGCCGACAACGCCTTCTTCGGCGAGGGGCAGGTCGACGCGCTGAAGGCGGTCGGCGGCACACCGCCCCCGGCCCGCTACTTCGAGAACACCACCGACGTGGCCGTCACCGACAACACCACCGTCGAGTCGCCCATCACGGTCACCGGTCTCACGGGCAACGCCCCCGCCGCGCTCCGCGTCGGCGTGGACATCAAGCACACCTACCGCGGTGACCTGGTGCTGTCCCTCGTCGCCCCGGACGGCACGGTCTACCTGCTGGAGGACTTCCCGGACGGCGACAGCGCCGACAACGTCGTGAAGACGTACACGGTGAACGCCTCGTCGGAGGCGGCCGCCGGCACCTGGAAGCTGCGGGTACGCGACACCGCAGCCCAGGACACCGGGCGCATCGACGCCTGGAACCTGACCTTCTAGCGGAACGGAACGGAACGAAACGGGCACGGTACGGGCCCCGGGGAGCGCTTCGGCGACCTCGCCGGGGCCCGTGCCGGTGCCCCGGAAGTGCCGTGGCGTCACGGCCCGCGGGTGAGTCGCGTCTCATCCGCATACCTCCACTTGCCTATGCAACGAGTTGCACATAAGGATCGGGGGTATGGCTCTCGAACACGCGATCCTCGTCTCCCTGCTGGAGAAGCCGGGCTCCGGCTATGAGCTCGCGCGCCGGTTCGAGCGGTCCATCGGGTACTTCTGGACCGCCACCCACCAGCAGATCTACCGCGTCCTGAAGCGCATGGAGGGCGACGGCCTGCTGCAGGTCCGCGAAGTCGCCCAGCAGGGCCGGCCGGACAAGAAGGAGTACTCGGTCGCGGGCCCCGGCCGCGCCGCCCTCTCGCGGTGGCTGCACGAGCCGGTCGAACCGGAGAGCATCCGCCACGAACTCGCCGTGAAGATCCGCGGTGCCGCCTTCGACGACCCGGCGGCGCTGATCTCCGAGGTCGAGCGGCACCGCGAGGCCCACAGCGACCGGCTCGCGCACTACCTCTCGGGGGAGCAGCGGGACTTCACCGGACCCGAAGCGCCCCGGCCGCACGACACCCGCCAGGAACTCCAGCACGTCGTGCTGCGCGGGGGGATCGCCTACGAGCGCATGACCATCGCCTGGCTCGACGACGTCCTCGCGACCCTCCACCGGCTCGGCGCCGCACCTCCGGGCAGCTGAACCGGGCGACCGGCGCGGAAGGCCCCGACCGGTTCCGCCGCCCGTGCCCCCGCCCCGCGGCGAACCGCACCGCCCGCGCCCACCCATCCGACCCTCGACCTCCGGAAGGCGTATCTGATGGCCGACGAACTCCTGTTCAACCCCCGCACCTACGACCCGGCGCACTTCGACCCCGAGACCCGCAGGCTGCTGCGCGCCACGGTCGACTGGTTCGAGTCCCGCGGCAAGCGCAGGCTGATCGACGACTACCGCTCCCGCGTCTGGCTGGAGGACTTCCTCGCGTTCTCCGCCAAGGAGGGCCTGTTCGCCACCTTCCTGACCCCGGCGACCGACGCCGCCCGGCCGGACCAGCGCTGGGACACCGCCCGTGTCGCCGCCCTCAACGAGATCTTCGGGTTCTACGGCCTCGACTACTGGTACGCCTGGCAGGTCACCATCCTCGGCCTCGGGCCGGTGTGGCAGAGCGGCAACGCCGCCGCCCGTGCCCGTGCGGCCGAACTCCTCTCCCGGGGCGAGGTGTTCGCCTTTGGTCTCTCCGAGAAGAGCCACGGCGCCGACATCTACTCCACCGACATGCTGCTGGAGCCCGACGGCCACGGCGGTTTCCGGGCGACCGGGTCCAAGTACTACATCGGCAACGGCAACGCCGCCGGGCTGGTCTCGGTCTTCGGCCGCCGCACCGACGTCGAGGGCCCGGACGGATACGTCTTCTTCGCCGCCGACAGCCGCCACCCCGCGTACCACCTGGTGAAGAACGTCGTCGACTCCTCCAAGTACGTCAGCGAGTTCCGGCTCGACGACTATCCGGTGGCGCCCGAGGACGTCCTGCACACCGGCCGTGCCGCCTTCGACGCCGCCCTCAACACCGTCAACGTCGGCAAGTTCAACCTCTGCACCGCCTCCGTCGGCATCTGCGAGCACGCGATGTACGAGGCCGTCACCCACGCACACAACCGCATCCTGTACGGCCGCCCCGTCACCGCGTTCCCGCATGTGCGGCGCGAACTCACCGACGCCTACGTACGCCTCGTCGGCATGAAGCTGTTCAGCGACCGCGCCGTCGACTACTTCCGCTCCGCCGGCCCGGACGACCGCCGCTACCTGCTCTTCAACCCGATGACCAAGATGAAGGTCACCACCGAGGGCGAGAAGGTCATCGACCTGATGTGGGACGTCATCGCCGCCAAGGGCTTCGAGAAGGACAACTACTTCGCCCAGGCCGCGGTCGAGATCCGGGGCCTGCCGAAGCTCGAGGGCACGGTGCACGTCAACCTCGCACTGATCCTGAAGTTCATGCGCAACCACCTGCTGGAACCGGTGGACTACCCCGAGGTTCCCACCCGGCTCGACGCCGCCGACGACGCGTTCCTCTTCCGGCAGGGGCCGGCCCGGGGACTCGGCTCCATCCGCTTCCACGACTGGCGCGCCGCCTTCGACGCCTACGCCGCGGTACCCAACGTCGCCCGCCTCCGCGAGCAGGCCGACGCCCTGTGCACGTTCGTCGGCACGGCCGCCCCCGACGAGGAGCAGAGTCGCGACCTGGACCTGCTGCTCGCCGTCGGGCAGCTGTTCGCCCTGGTGGTGCACGGCCAGCTGATCCTTGAGCAGGCCCGGCTCACCGGCCTGGACCAGGACGTGCTGGACGAGCTCTTCGCCGTCCTGGTCCGCGACTTCTCCGGCTACGCCGTCGAACTGCACGGCAAGGACTCCGCCACCGAGCAGCAGCAGGCCTGGGCTCTGGGCGCCGTCCGCCGGCCCGTCGTCGACGAGGCCCGCTCGGCACGCGTCTGGGAGCGGGTCGAGGCGCTGTCCGGGGCGTACGAGATGGCACCGTAGGCGGTGGGACCGGCGGCCCGGCTGTGCGCACCGCGGACAGCCGGAATCCCCGTCGACACCCTCCCGCCGCAGGGGAGCGCCTGAGGGACTGGTGATGCGCGGCGCCCGCCGCCTCACCAGGGCGCGCTGCCGGTGCCCGGCGGTTGCGGGCCCCGGCGGGGCGGGGCCCCTCACCCGCGGCGGGTGTCACGCCGCGGGTGAGGGGGCCGCGGCGGTCCGCTGGGCGAGTACGTGCTCGCCGTAGAGGTCGTGGACCCAGTTGCTCTGGTAGATCGTCTCCAGGTACCGCTCGCCCAGGTCCGGCGCGATGGCCACCGCGGTCAGGTCGCGGTCCCCGTGTGCGGCGAGCCAGTCCGTCGCACCGCTGACGACGGTGCCGGTGGAGCCGCCGAAGAGGAATCCGCGCCGGGCCAGCCGATGGCACACCCGGATGGTGTCGGCCTCGGGTACGTGGACCACCTCGTCCACGTACGAGGTGTCCAGCAGCGGCGGCCGGACGCTGGTGCCCAGACCAGGGATCATCCGCCGGCCCGGGGTGTCGCCGAAGGTGACCGAGCCGACGCTGTCCACGGCCACGATGCGCACGGGGCGGTGCCACTCGCGGAAGTAGCGCGCGCACCCCATCAGCGTTCCGGTGGTGCCGGCGCCGACGAACAGCACGTCCAGGTCGGGGAACTGCCGGGCGATCGCCGGTGCCGTTCTGCGGTAGTGGGCCATGCCGTTGTGCGGGTTCATGTACTGGTTGAGCCAAACGTAGCGGCCGTCCGAGGCGCACAGCTCCCGCACATGGTCGATACGTGCCCCGAGGAAGCCGCCGTCGCCCGCCTCGGTGACCACGTGGACCTCGGCACCCAGGGCCTCCATCAGCAGCCGGGTGGACAGATTGCAGCGTGAGTCCGTTACGCACAGGAACCGGTAGCCCCTGCTGGCGGCGATCATGCTGAGCGCCACGCCCAGGTTCCCGGACGACGACTCGATCAGGATCGAGTCCGGCCGCAGCAGACCGTCGCGCTCGGCGGCCTCGACCATCTCCGAGGCGGCCTTGAGCTTGATCGAGCCTGCGAAGTTGAAGCCCTCGCATTTCAGGAACAGCGGGTGCCCGGCAAACGACTCCAGGTCGACATAGAGATCGTCTTCGTTGAAGTCCTGGGGAGCGGATATGACCGGCACGGCGGCCTCCTGTCGGACAGGGGGTGAGGGGACCAAGTCCGTCCGGGTGTTTCCCGAACGCTCCTCCAGTACGCCCGCCGGGAAGGCCGTCCGTCATGCCACCGGAATTCGGGGCTTGACATCGGCCAAAAGTGTGCACTCCAGTATCATCCCCATGTCTGCGCAGGTCAGAGGCATGATCTCTCGATAGTGGGAGCGTCGGACGCTTTCCGACTGGCTGCTTATCCGGAATAGGTGACCGAGTCAAGTACCGAATCCCAGTGGCAGGACACAGCCGGTCCGATCTGGCCTACTGGAGATTGTTCGGCATCGACGGAGAGCACGTAGCTGATCCGCGGCCGCGATCGTCCGGAAAGGGCGATCCGGGAATTGTCGATTCAAAGGGAGAACGGCGGTACGACCGCCCAGATTGCAGGTGTGCGACTCATGTGTCCATGGTTCCGCGACCGGGGCGCGGGAACGGCTTCGGCCTACCCGGATTCCCGGGACGGGCGCCGATCCGGCCTCCGGTCCGGCCTCCGGCCCGAGCGGCTCGGCGGAGACCCGATCGGCGTGACACAACGTGACCCTCTGCCGCTCGCCGCCGAAGTTCCCCCTAACGCACGGTGGCGCGGCGGCGCGGTCAGGGAAGCGGTCAGGGGAGGGGACCACGGAGTTCCCCTCGCAGGGCCGCACAGGACGCCGCTACCACACCGTGGCGCCGGGCACGCCCGCTGACGGCCGACCGGCGCTGCGACGCCACCCCATACGACCGGAACAACCGAGGAAAGACACGATGGACATGCATGCGGACAAGGGCCGGGAGTTCTGGCGCGAGGTGCTCGGTGCCGGTGGCCCGACGGCGATCCCGAGGTGGACGGCGAAGCCGTCGCAGGGGACCGCGGTCTGTGAGACGCGGGTTCCCGATGAGTTGGTGGGTGGGTTGCGGGGGTTGGCCGGGGTGTTGGGTGTGCCGGTGTCGTCGTTGTGGTTGGCGGCTCATGCGCGGGTGCTGGCGGTGTTGTCGGGTGAGGACGAGGTGGTGACGGGTTGGGTGCCGGTGGGGGGTGGGCGGGGGTTGCCGTGCCGGGTGGCGGCTGGTGGTGGGCGTTCCTGGCGGGAGTTGGTGGGGGATGCGGATCGGGTGGCTTCGGGGGTGGTGGGGCATCGGGAGTTCCCGGTGGAGGGGCTGGCGGAGGGCTCGCCGCGCCCTGGCCACGTCCGCCCGCCGCGCCCGCCCCCGCCACGTCCGCCCGCCCCGCAGGCCCGCTCGCCGCGCGGGCGGCCGAAGAGGTCCCCTGCCCGCCGGTGAAACCCCCCGTATGCCTCCTTCATGTAGCCGCGTGGGGGTTTGCGCATGGCGTGATGATGGCTGCATGGACGTCAACGAGGTGCTGCTGCCCGGGGTGGGGATGCGCTACGAGTTCGCCAACCGCGAGGGGGACCGGATGTGCGTCGTCGCCCGCCGGACGGGCGACTTCGAACTGATGGTCTACGAGGGTGCGGATCCGGACGAGGCGCGGGTCGTGTTCCGGCTCACCGGCGAGGAGGCCGACACCCTCGCCGAGATCCTGGGCGCGCCGCGCATCGCCGAGCGGTTCGCCGACCTGACGAAGGAGGTGCCCGGGCTCAGCGCCGGGCAGGTCGAGGTGCGGGCGGCCGGACCCTTCGCCGGCCGACCGCTGGGGGAGACCAGGGCCCGGACCCGGACCGGGGCGTCGATCGTGGCGGTCGTGCGCGGCGAGGAGGTGATCCCCTCCCCGGGGCCTGCGGAGCTGCTGCAGGCCGGGGACGTGCTGGTGGTGATCGGGACCCGCGACGGGATCTCCGCGGTGGAACAGATCATCCAGGGCTGAACCGTGAACGTCTCGGTCGCCCTGATGCTGGAGCTGGGCGCCATCCTCGCCGTGCTCAGCCTGCTCGGGGCGCTGGCCCGGCGCTTCGCGCTCTCGCCGATCCCGCTCTATCTCCTGGCGGGACTGGCGCTGGGCGAAGGGGGCATCGCCCCGGTTCCCGCCGCCGGCCCGTTCGTGGAGACCGGTGCGGGCATCGGAGTGGTCCTGCTGCTGCTGGTGCTCGGTCTCGAGTTCACCGTGCCGGAGTTCGCCGTCAGCCTGCGCCGCCATCTGCCCAGCGCGGTGGTGGACCTGGTGCTGAACGCGACCCCCGGGGCCGTGGCGGGCTGGCTGCTGGGGCTCGATGCCAGCGGGATCCTGGCCCTCGCGGGCGTGACGTACATCTCCTCCTCGGGCATCATCGCCCGGCTACTGGGCGACCTGCGGCGGCTGGGCAACCGGGAGACCCCGGCCGTGCTGTCGGTACTGGTGCTGGAGGACTTCGCCATGGCGGGGTTCCTGCCGCTGCTCTCCGTCGTCGCCGCCGGCGGCACCTGGCGGCAGGCCCTGCTGGGGGTGCTGCTGGCCCTCGGCGCGGTGCTGGCCGCGTTCAGCGTGTCGTACTGGTGGGGACACCGGCTGGGACGTGCGCTGCTGCATCTGCGTCCGGACCCCGAGCAGCTGCTGCTGCGGGTCCTCGGGGTGACGCTGGTCGTCGCGGCTCTCGCCGAGGCCGTCCACGTCTCCGCCGCGGTCGGCGCCTTCCTCGTCGGACTGTCGCTCACCGGTGAGGCGGCCGACCGGGCGCGCCAGGTGCTGAGCCCGCTGCGGGACCTGTTCGCCGCCGTCTTCTTCCTCGCCATCGGCCTGGCCATCAGTCCCCGGGCCCTGCTGCCGGTGCTGCCCGCCGCCCTGCTGCTGGCCGTGGTCACGGCGCTGACCAAGGTGGTGACAGGCTGGTACGCGGCGAGGCGCGAGGGCGCGGGGCCCCGGGGCCGGCTGCGGGCCGGCACCGCGCTGATCGCCCGCGGCGAGTTCTCCATCGTCATGATCGGACTGGTGGGTGTGCGCCAGGACCGGCTCGGCGCCCTGGTGGCCGCCTACGTCCTGCTGCTCGCCGTAGCCGGACCCGTGATCACCCGCTTCGCCGGTGCCCGCCCGGTCCCCCGGGCAGCGGCGGGGCACCAGGGAGGCACCCCCGCCGCGGCCGGGCCCGGGTGAGGCGGAACGCCGGGCGCACGGCCGTGGAGGAAGCGTTCAGGGCACTGCACGTGCGGGCAGGTCAGAGCCGCTGGTGACGCAGACGCTTGTCGGCGGCGACCACCAGCGCGGTGAGTGCGGCGATGCCGAGGATGCGCAGCCACGCCTCGCCGCTGACGGGTGCGGTGTCGAAGAGGCGGTTCATCGCCGGCAGATAGGTGAGGGCGAGCTGCCCCGCCGTCTGCGTGATGACACCGGCGATGATCCACCGGTTGCCGAACAGCCCGAGCCGCCATGCCGAGCGGGTCAGGGAGCGGCAGCTGAAGAGATAGAACAACTCGACGGCGACGAACAGGTTCACCGCGGCGGTACGGGCCTCCGGCAGACTCGCGCCGGTGCCCCGCTCCCAGGTGAACAGCCACCAGGAACCGGCCACGAGCAGCGCCGAGACCAGCAGGATGCGCACGACGAGAGCCCCGGTGAGCAGGGGACGGGCCGGGTCGCGGGGCGGCCGGGACATGATGCCCGCCTCCTTGGGCTCGAAGGCGAGCATCAGGCCCAGCGCGACCGCGGTGGTCATATTGATCCACAGGATCTGGGTGGGCAGGATCGGGAGCGTGGCGCCCAGCAGGATCGCGACCAGGATGACCAGACCCTCGCCCATGTTGGTCGGCAGGGTCCACACGATGAACTTGGTGAGGTTGTCGAAGACGCCTCGGCCCTCCTCGACGGCGGCCTCGATGGTGGCGAAGTCGTCGTCGGTGAGGACCATGTCGGCGGCGTCCTTGGCCACCTCGGTGCCGCCGCGCCCCATGGCGATGCCGATGTTCGCCTGGCGCAGGGCCGGGGCGTCGTTGACGCCGTCGCCGGTCATGGCCACCACCTGCCCGCGCTCCTGGAGCGCCTGGACCAGCCTCAGCTTCTGCTCGGGCGACACCCGGGCGAACACACGGGCCCGGTCGACGGCGGCGGGGTAGGCGTGATCGGGCAGCGCCGTCAGGTCCGCTCCGGTGAGCACCTGCCCCTCGCGCGCGCCGGACGCGTCCAGCAGCCCGATCCGGGCCGCGACGGCCGCTGCGGTGGCCGCGTGGTCCCCCGTGATCATCTTGACGGTGATCCCGGCGGTGCGGCAGGCGCTCACCGCGGCGGCAGCGCCGGCGCGGGGAGGGTCGAGCATCGCCTGCAGCCCGGTGAGGACCAGCGTCCCGGGCAGCTGCCGCTCGGTGAAGGCGCCGGGATCGGCGGACGGCAGCGCGGCTGTCGCCAGGACCCTGAGGCCACTGGCCGCCAGGCCCTCGACGGCCGCCAGGACCGCGCCGGGGTCCAGCGGCCGGATTCCGCCGTCGGCGGCCATCTGCGCGCCGCAGAGACCGAGGATCCGCTCGGTGGCGCCCTTGGCCAGCACCAGGTGGCCACCGGTGTCCGTGTCGCGGTGCAGCGTGGCCATGTACTGCCGCTCGGAGCTGAAGGGGATCGTCCCGACCCGGGGATGGCGCCGGGTCACGGCCGGCGCGCTCAGGCCGCCCTTGCCGGCGACGGCCAGCATGGCGCCCTCGGTGGGATCGCCCACCAGGTCCCACCTGCCGTCCCCGCGGACGAGTACCGCGTCGTTGCACCCGGCGCCGGCCAGCAGGCACCAGTGCAGGGCGCGGTGCACGCCGCCGGTGGCCACCGCACCGGCCGCGTCGTGCAGCGCACCGTCACCGCCGTACCCGGAGCCGGTCACGTCGAAGACGTCGTCGGGTGTCCACACCGTCTGCACCGTCATCTGGTTCTCGGTCAGGGTGCCGGTCTTGTCCGAGCAGATGACCGTGGTGCTGCCGAGCGTCTCCACCGCGGGCATCCTGCGGATCACCGCCCGGCGGCGCGCCATGCGCGCGACGCCGATGGCCAGCGTGATGGTGACGGCGGCCGGAAGACCCTCGGGAATCGCCCCCACCGCGAGGGCGACCGCGGAGGTGAAGGTCTCCACCACGCCCCGTCCGCGGACCACGCCGATCGCGAAGGTCACCGCGGCCAGAACCAGGATGACCACGGTCAGGATCCTGCTGAAGGCAGCGAGCTTGACGGTCAGCGGTGTCGCCAGCCGTTCCGCCGCCCCCACCAGGCGGTGGATCCGCCCCAGCTCGGTCTCCGCGCCCGTCGCCACCGCGATGCCCGCGCCCCGCCCCGATGTCACCAGGGTTCCGGAGTGCAGCATGTTGCGCCGGTCGGCGACCGGGGTCCGCAGGTCCAGCACCGTCTCGTCCTTGGCCACGGGCACGGACTCGCCGGTGAGCGCCGACTCGTCCACACGGAGCTCCGAGGCCCGGACCAGTCGCACGTCCGCCGGTACCTTGCCGCCGGCCTCCACCACGACCAGGTCCCCGGGGACCAGTTCCGATGACGGCACGTTCCGCTCGCGCCCGCCCCGCACCACCGTGGCCGTCGTACGGACCATCGCCCGCAGCCCCTCCAGCGCCGTCTCGGCCTTCGACTCCTGGACGAACCCGATCACGGCGTTCAGCAGCACCACCGCGAAGATCACCGCCGAGTCGACATACGCACTCAGCGCCGCGGTGATCGCGCCCGCGACGAGCAGGACGTAGACCAGTGGGTGATGGAACTGGCGCAGGACCCGCCACAGCAGGCCGCCGCCCGTCGCCGGGGGCAGCACATTGGGGCCGAACCGCTCCAGTCGGCGTTCCGCCTCGCCGGGTCCGAGGCCGCGGTCGGCATCGCTCTGCAGCAGCAGCACCACCTCGTGGGCGGCCAGCCCGTGGTGGGTGTCGTCGGCCACGGGACCGCCGGTGCGACGAGGCGCTCCGGGGGCCTCACCGCCGGGCATCCGAGCCTCCCGCGACGGCGACGGGCCTGCTCACATCAAGCCTCCAGCTCGGGCCGCGTCACGCCGGGCGGGAGGCGGCACCGCTGCCGGCCCGCCTGGCACGCCATGCCACGGCGTTCCGCGGGATGACCGGCTGCCTCGCGCAACCGGTGACCCTTCAGTTCATACCTCTCTGGTCATACCCCTCTGGTCTCAGCATGTGCCCATGCCGTGCCACCCTGCCCATGCGGGGGCCTCGACGGTGGTCCCCGCGGGCCTCTGGGGCCGGCGTCGGCGGCATCCCGTCCCGGTCCGGCCCGAAGTGCAGTGAACTGGACCGCCCGGTCCTGTAGGATGCATCACACTCCGTGGCCCGGAGGACCCTTCCCGGACCCGGAGCACCGTCGCAGCACTTCCAGGCAAGGACGCAGATGCCTCTCACGCTCACCGTCTCCGACGAGGTCCACGCTCTCGTCCCCGGCTTCACCCCGCTCGTCGTCGAGGCCCGCGGCCTGGTCAACGGGCCCAGCAACGAGGCGAGTTCGGCGCTCCTCGACGAGGCCGCCCGCCGGGTGGCGGAACGGCTCGGCGGCCGGGCCCCGCACGAGGACCCGCACATGGCGGCCTGGCGCGCCGCCTACACCGCCTTCGGGGCCAAGCCGTCCCGTACCCGCAACTCCGCCGAGGCGCTCGCCCGGCGAGCGCTGACCGGCGCCGGGCTGCCGCGGATCAATCTGCTCGTCGACGCGTACAACGCACTCAGTGTGGCCCGCCTGATCCCGGTCGGCGGCGAGGACCTCGACCGCGTCCGGGGTGGAATGCGCCTGGTGCGCGCCACCGGCCGGGAGCCGTTCGTCACCGTCGCGGGTGGCGAGGAGACGGTGGAGTGCCCCGACCCGGGCGAGATCGTCTGGTGCGACGAGGAAGGCGTCACCTGCCGCCGCTGGAACTGGCGCCAGGGCCCCCGCACCCGGCTCACCGAGGAATCCGTCAACGGACTCTTCCTGCTGGAGTCCCTGGCCCCGATGGACCCGGCGGAACTGGAGGCGGCGGGCGCGGAGCTCGCGGAGTCCCTGGAGAAGCTCAGCCCCGGAGCCCGGATCACCCTCCGTGACGCGGACTGACGGAGGTGGTGGGGGAGTCGCCGCGACCCCCTCGGACCGGAGCCGGTTCCGCCCGCCCGGCTGGCCGCCCGCCCGGCCGGGCGGCGTCCCCGCGCGGCGGGAACGCCGCGGGGATTCGCTCAGCGGGCCTCGCGGACCTCGGCGGGAGTCGGTGCCGTGCCCCCGAGGTGAGCGGGTACCCACCAGGTGTCGGAGGCGTCCCTGGGGCGCACCGGATAGGCGCGCTGCGCCGACTCCAGCAGCTCCTGGACACGCTCCCGCAGCCGGCGCGTGAGAGCCCCGGCGTACTGGTCGGTCGGCGCCTCCATGGCCTCGCCGACGCGGATCGTCACCGGGATGTGGCTGCGCCGGAGGTTCCTCGGCCGGCCCTTGGTCCACAGCCGCTGCGTGCCCCACAGGGCCATCGGGACGAGCGGCACGCCGGCCTCCTGCGCGAGCCGGGCCGCGCCGGACTTGAAGCCCTTCAGCGTGAACGACTGGGAGATGGTGGCCTCCGGGAAGACGCCGATCACCTCGCCCGCGCGCAGCGAGTCCAGCGCGTGGGCGTACGCGTCCTCGCCCTGGCGCCGGTCCACCGGGATGTGCTTCATGCCCCTCATCAGCGGGCCCGAGACGCGGTGCCGGAAGACCGACTCCTTCGCCATGAAGCGCACCAGTCGCTTCTGCGGCAGCGCGGCCAGGCCGGAGAAGATGAAGTCCAGGTAGCCGATGTGATTGCTCACCAGCACCGCGCCGCCGGACCGGGGGATGTTCTCCGAACCCTGGCAGTCGATCTTCAGGTCGAGCGCCTTGAACATCGCGAGTGCGGCGCCGATGACCGGCCGGTAGACGAGCTCTGCCATGTCGGGAGAGGCCCTTCCTTCTGTTTCCCGGGGAGGGTTCTCCCAGCGGAGGTTACGCAGCCGTAGGTATTCGGCATTGGGCAGATGGTGCCCCATGTACGGCGCGACGGCCAGTCCTCGGCGCGTCGTGCGGCGAGATTCTCGTCACGTCGTGTCACCTGCCACACCGCCACGGTGTTCACCGCCCGGTTACCTCCGTGCCTCCCGTCCCTCCCGCTCGCCCGCGGGCCGGGGCGGCGGGCGCTTCCGGCGGCTCGGACGGTCGGGAATCATCCCGGCCCCGGGAACGCTGGAGGGAGTCGATGACGGGACTCGCGGGTGCGCGCGTGACGGTCCCCGCGGTGGCGGGGCGGTCGGTGCGCCGCACCGCGCACGGGCGGACGGGCGGGAGACCGATGGTGAGCGGACCGGGCGAGGAGCACGGGGAGCGGCGGCTCGGCGCTGCCGAGCTGGGCGCCGAACTGGGGGAGAGGGCGACGCTCGTACAGTTCTCCAGCGCCTTCTGCCAGCCGTGCCGGGCGACGCGCCGCACGCTCGCGGAAGTCGCGGGAATGGTGGACGGCGTCGCCCATGTCGAGATCGACGCCGAGGACCGGCTCGCGCTCGTGCGCGAACTGGACGTCCTTCGCACCCCGACCGTGCTGGTGCTCGACGCCCGGGGCCGGATCGTACGGAGGGCCGCCGGGCAGCCCCGCAAGGCGGACGTGATCGCGGCCCTCGGCGAGGCCGTGCGGTGGCCGGCGCGCGGGTGACGGCTGCCGGACGGGCGCCCGTGACGCAGCTCCCATCCGTCCGTGCCCACTTGACTGCGTCCGCCCGCAATCGTCAGTCTGACGATGTGCCGACAGAACTCCTTCCCGTCGGGCGGGCGCCGCACCGAGCAGCCTCGGCCCGAGCCGCGAGCCCGCTCCGCCCGGGTGTCTGAGCCGCGACGAACCCGACCGACCCCCTCGCGGAAGGAACCCTCCATGGCGGCCAGGCCCGGCCTCGGCACCCCTCGACTCGCCTCCCCCGATCTGCTGCGCTCCGTGTTCCGGCGGCACGCCGCCGGAGTGGCGGTGATCACCGCCCGGGGCGACCGCCCGGTGGGCTTCACCGCCACCTCGCTCAGCTCCGTCGCCGCCGAGCCGCCGCTGCTGTCGTTCGGCATCGGCACCGCCTCCTCCAGCTGGCGGGTCATCGCCGACGCGGACCATGTCGGGGTGCACATACTCGCCGAGGACCAGCGCGATCTGGCCGCCACGTTCGCCCGCAGGGGCGCCGACCGGTTCGCCCCGCCGACCCGGTGGCGCATCGGGCCCGAGGGGGTTCCGCTCCTGGACGGCGTGCCGGCGTGGCTGGTCTGCCGGGTGGTGGCCCGGGTGCCGGCGGGGGACCACCGCGTGGTGATCGCCGAGGCGGTCGCCGGTGACCCGGAGGGACCCGGTCGCCCTCTGCTGTACCACCAGGGGCGCTTCAACGCGTTGAGGGACTGAGGAAATCCGGTTACACAGCGTTGGCAAGGTCACAGTTCCAAGCGCTTGCTCACCGGGTACGTAGTGGGTGTACTGGCGAGTAATATTTCGTTCGGAGCGCCGGTCGCCCCGACCGGAAAACCCCGCCTTCAGGCGCCTATGCTGCCTGCACAAGGCAGCTCGGAAATGACGATGCAGTAGGAGAGCCGGCGTGAGCTTGAGGATCGTTGTCTGTGTGAAGTACGTGCCCGACGCCACCGGCGACCGGCACTTCGCCGATGACCTGACGGTCGACCGCGACGATGTCGACGGCCTGCTGTCGGAGCTCGACGAGTACGCGGTCGAGCAGGCGCTGCAGATCGCCGAGGAGGCGGACGACGCCGAGATCACCGTGCTGACCGTCGGTCCCGAGGACGCCAAGGACGCGCTGCGCAAGGCGCTGTCCATGGGTGCGGACAAGGCCGTCCACGTCGAGGACGACGATCTCCACGGCACCGACGTGATGGGTACGTCGCTGGTCCTGGCCAAGGCGATCGAGAAGACCGGCTACGACCTGGTCCTGTGCGGCATGGCCTCGACCGACGGCGTCATGGGCGTCCTTCCGGCGATCCTCGCCGAGCGGCTCGGCGTTCCGCAGGTGACCCTGCTGTCCGAGGTGTCCGTCGAGGACGGCACCGTCAAGGGCCGCCGTGACGGCGACACCGCGTCGGAGCAGCTGGAGGCGTCCCTGCCGGCGGTCGTGTCCGTGACGGACCAGTCGGGCGAGGCGCGCTACCCGTCCTTCAAGGGCATCATGGCCGCGAAGAAGAAGCCGGTGGAGTCGCTGGACCTGTCCGACCTCGACATCGAGGCGGAGGAGGTCGGCCTGGAGGGTTCCTGGACCGCGGTCGACTCCGCGGCCGAGCGCCCGGCCCGCACCGCGGGCACGATCGTCAAGGACGAGGGCGAGGGCGGCAAGCAGCTCGCGGAGTACCTCGCGAGCCAGAAGTTCATCTGAGCTTCGGTCATCAACCCAACCGCCCCGCACACTTCGCAAGCAGGAGAGAAGAAGTCCCATGGCTGAAGTTCTCGTCTACGTCGACCACGTGGACGGCGCCGTCCGCAAGCCCACCCTGGAGCTGCTGACGCTGGCCCGCCGCATCGGCGAGCCGATCGCCGTCGCGCTCGGTTCCGGCGCCGAGGCCACCGCCGCCACCCTCGCCGAGCACGGCGCGGTCAAGGTCCTCACCGCCGACGCGCCCGAGTTCGCCGACTACCTGGTCGTACCGAAGGTGGACGCGCTGCAGGCCGCGTACGAGGCGGCGTCGGCCGGCGGCTCCCTGGCCGCGGTGCTGGTGCCGTCCTCCGCCGAGGGCAAGGAGATCGCGGCCCGTCTCGCGGTCCGCATCGGCTCCGGAATCATCACCGACGCGGTCGACCTGGAGGCCGGCGACGGGGGTCCGGTGGCCACGCAGTCCGCGTTCGCCGCCGCCTTCACCACCAAGTCCCGCGTGTCCAAGGGCATCCCGGTCATCACGGTGAAGCCGAACTCGGCCCCCGTGGAGGCCGCCCCGGCCGCCGGCGCCGTCGAGGCGCTCACCGTCGCCTTCGGTGACAAGGCGACCGGCACCAAGGTCGTCTCCCGCACCCCGCGCGAGTCGACCGGCCGCCCCGAGCTGACCGAGGCCGCGATCGTGGTCTCCGGCGGCCGCGGTGTCAACGGCGCCGAGAACTTCTCGGTGATCGAGGCGCTCGCCGACTCGCTCGGCGCCGCCGTCGGCGCCTCCCGCGCCGCCGTGGACGCCGGCTGGTACCCGCACTCCAACCAGGTCGGCCAGACCGGCAAGAGCGTCTCGCCGCAGCTGTACATCGCCTCCGGCATCTCGGGCGCGATCCAGCACCGGGCCGGTATGCAGACCTCCAAGACCATCGTGGCGGTCAACAAGGACCCCGAGGCCCCGATCTTCGACCTGGTCGACTACGGCGTGGTCGGTGACCTGTTCGAGGTCGTCCCCCAGCTGACCGACGAGATCAAGGCCCGCAAGGGCTGAGTCCGGCAGGACGCCCGTCCGGGGCCGCGCGGTGACGCCACCGCGCGGCCCCGCCGCGTTCCGGGAGACCATTGACGCAGATCAGTCACCCCGATAGCTTCACCATGCGGATTGTTGATTCCGTCAGGTGGAATCAAGCGAGTGTGGAGGGTGCCAGGATGGGTCAGCAGGAGAAGGTGTCGACGAGCCTCGCCGGCGCGGTCGGCGAGGGCATCAGCGCCTCCCTCGCACCGGTGGACGCCGAGCTCGCCCGCCGGTACCCGGGAGACCCCGGCACCCGCCAGCCCGTCCACACCGTCTATGTGCCCGGCGACGCCTTCGGCGCCGGAACGATCCGCTCCTGGGGCGACCAGGCGCTCGCCTCGCTGGACGAGCACGCCCCGGACGCAGCGGCCCTCGCCCGGGTGCTCGGACTCCCCGGCGACCTCGCGGAGGCCGTCTACACCCGGGTACGGGCCAAGCTGGAACGCGAGCCCGTGGAGGACCTCCGCGTCGACTTCGAGGACGGGTACCACGGCCGCGACGAGGACGCCGACGCCGCCCGTGCCGCCCGCCTGCTCTCCGAGGCGCACGCCCGGGGCACGGCGGCGCCGTACACGGGCATCCGCATGAAGTGCATGGAGGCCGCCGTACGCGACCGCGGCATCCGCACCACCGACGTCTTCCTGACCGGCCTGATGGAGCACGGCGGACTGCCCGGCGGCCTCGTCCTCACCCTCCCGAAGGTCACCTACCCGGAGCAGGTCACGGCCTTCGTCCGGCTCCTCGAGGCCTTCGAGAAGACCCACGGACTCGACACGGGACGGATCGGGTTCGAGATCCAGATCGAGACCAGCCAGGCCATCCTCGCCGCCGACGGCACCGCGACCGTCGCCCGCATGATCGACGCCGCCGAGGGCCGCGCCACCGGGCTGCACTACGGCACCTTCGACTACAGCGCCTGCCTCGGCGTCAGCGCCGCCCACCAGGCGAGCGACCACCCCGCCGCCGACCACGCCAAGGCCGTCATGCAGGTCGCCGCCGCCGGCACCGGCGTACGGGTCTCGGACGGCTCCACCAATGTGCTGCCGGTGGGCGGCACCGAGCAGGTGCACCAGGCCTGGCGGCTCCACTACGGCCTGACCCGCCGCGCCCTGGCCCGTGCCTACTACCAGGGCTGGGACATGCACCCCGGCCACCTCCCGACCCGCTATGCCGCCGTGTTCGCGTTCTACCGCGAGGGCCTTCAGGCCGCTGCCGCGCGCCTCGCCGCCTACGTGGCCCGCACCGAGGGCGACATCATGGACGAGCCCGCCACGGCGAAGGCGCTCAGCGGCTACCTGCTGCGCGGACTGGACTGCGGCGCGCTCGACGACGACGAGGTCACCCGCCTCACCGGCCTCACCCGGGCCGAGCTCGACGGCTTCGCCCGGCCGCGCCGCGGCGATCTGACGGCCACCGCCCGGTAGCCGCCGCACGGCCGTCGGCCACCGCCGCGCATGCCGCTCGCCGGCGCGGGGCCGACCGCCCGGCGGCGGAACACGACGTGCGACGACGGCCGGCCGCGCCGCGCTGCCCGCCCCTCGCCCCCCGGGGCCCCGGGGCCCGGCGGCGCCCCGAGCCTCAGTCGAGAAGGCCGGCGTGGTGGGCGAGGAGGGCGGCCTGGACCCGGTTGGCCGCGCGGACCTTGGTGAGGATCCGGCTGATGTGGGTCTTCGCGGTGGCCTCGCTGATGCGCAGCGCTGCGGCGATGTCCGCGTTGGACAGGCCCCGGCCCAGCGCGACGAGCACGTCGCGTTCCTTCGCGGTGAGCGCCCGGAGGCGTTCCCTGGCTTGGCCGGCCCGCTGCTGCCGGGCGCGGGCTCCGCGTTCTTCGCCGTCCTCGGCGAAGTGGCGGAGCAGCCGTCGGGTCACCTTGGGGGAGAGCATCGCGTCGCCGCGCGCGGCGCTGCGCACAGCGTTGATCATGTCGTCCGCGGTGGCGTCCTTCAGCAGGAAGCCGACGGCACCGTGGCGCAGCGCGGTGCGCACGTACTCGTCCAGGTCGAAGGTGGTGAGGACGACGACGTGGGGTGGGTGCTCCGAGCGGGCGAGCCGTTCGGTGGCCGTCAGCCCGTCGGAGCGGGGCATGCGGATGTCCATCAGGACCACGTCCGGCCGGAGGACGCCGGCCATGGTCACCGCGGTGCTGCCGTCGGATGCCTCGCCGGCCACGGTGATGTCCGGAGCGGACTCCATGATGGTGCGCAGCATGGAGCGCACCATCCATTCGTCGTCCACGATCAGGACGCTGACGGTCCCGCCCGTCCCGCCCGCCGGAGTCGTCCCGCCCACCGGAGTCGTGCCGCCGGCTGGAGTCGTGCCGGTCGTGCCGGTCGGGTCGTTCGTGCTGTTCGTGTCGGTCATCGGGCACTCTCCGTGGCCGGGGGTCCCTCGGCGGTGTGGGCCGTGGGCGGGGTTCCGTCGAGGGGGATCTCCGCGAGGATCCCGAAGCCGCCGCCCGGCATGGGCTGAGCGGTGAGCCGGCCGCCGAGGAGGCGGATGCGTTCGGCGATGCCGAGCAGACCGTGTCCCCCGCCGGGCAGGTCGGTGGTGCCTTCGGCGGTGCCGCGCCGGTTGGTGACCGTCAGCCGCAGCAGCCCCGGGGTGTGCCGGACCTCGACACGGGTCTCGGCGTCACCGGCGTGCTTGTGCACATTGGTGAGGGCTTCCTGGACGACGCGGTAGACGGCGTGCTCGACCAGTGCGGGCAGTACCGGCATTGCGGGCGACCCGGATTCGGTGGTGGCCCCGGTGCCGTCGGTCATGGTCAGGGTGACGGGGATGCCGGTACGCCGGGATTCCCCGACCAGGTCGTCGAGTTCGGCCAGGCCGGGCTGGGGAGCCAGCGGCACCTCGGTGTCGGAGCGCAGCACCTCCACCAGCGAGCGGAGTTCGGTCAGGGCCTCACGTCCGATGGTGCCGATCTGGCGGCCGAGCGTGAGGGCGGTCTCCCCGCGGGCGGCCTCGAGGGCGGTGGCGTGCAGGACGATGAGCGACACCCGGTGGGTGACCACGTCGTGCATGTCCCTGGCGATCCGGGTGCGTTCGTCGCTGCGGGCCTGCAGCACCCGCTGGTGCTGCTCGCGTTCGGCGCGTTCGGCGCGCTCCCGCAGCTCGGCCAGCAACGCGCGGTGGGCACCGACGTACAGCCCGAGGAGCGTGGGCAGCAGGCAGATCCCCAGACTGATGGGCACCGCGGCGTCGGCACCGCCCATGTCCCACACCGGTACGGCGACGATCACGAGTGCGGCCACTGTGGCCGGTGCGGCCTTCCGCCAGGAGGCGCTGCGCTCCGCGACCGTGTACTGCGCGACCATGACGGCCACCCAGGACGACAACGCCACATAGGAGCCCAGGGCGCACAGCAGGAACAGCTTCGGGTGGCGGCGCCGCCGCCAGGCAGCCGCGCCGGTCAGCAGCCCCAGCGGGACGGCCAGCCAGAGCGGCGGAATCCAGTCGGCGTAGGCGAAGTTGGCGGACCGGCCGTCCTGCACGGCCGTGGTCAGCGCGAGGGCGACCGCCACGGCGACGTCGGCGGCGGGACGGGCCCGCTTCCGTACGGCGGCGCAACGCAGGGGCCATCTCATGGGATGAGGCTAGCGGCGCCGCCGCGAGGCGGCGTCAATCGATAGTCGTACGGCGCCGCCGCGGAGCTGCACCTTTCCGCCGACACCGGGCGCGCGGATCGGCGGACGCCCGCACCCGCGGCTCTCGCGAGGCTGGCACCATGCCAACGACGACCTCTCCTCCCTCTCGCTCACAGCCCTCCTCCGCATCCCGGCGACCGGGCCTCCTGCGGACCGGGCAGCTCGCCTTCGCCGTCTTCTGCGTCGGTACGGCGCTGGTGCTCGGCCGGCGCGAGGGCGACGTCTTCCCCGTCATCCAGACGGCCGGGGTGATCGGCTATCTGCTGGCCGCGCCGCTGGTGGCCGTCTGCGCCCTGGCCCTGCGGCGCCCCGCCGGCGCGGCGCGTGCCCGCAGCGTCCTGATCGTCTTCCACCTCCTGTTCCTTCCGCTGCAGTTCCTCTTCAGCTTCGGCAACTTCGAGCCGCTGGCGGGGATGGCGCTCTCCGCCGTGTTCGTCGTGCTGCTGAAGCCGCGCTTCCCGAAGCTGGGGCGCAGGGCCCGCAAGGTCTGGCTGACGGTGCACGTCGGCGTCGCCGTGAGCTGGCTGGGTCTCTCGCTCGCGATGACGGTCCTGGCCTTCGCCGGGCTCACCGCCGGCACGCACGCCGTCCGGCACGGCGCCTACGAGCTGATGCACCTCTTCGACCTCGTGCTCGTCATCCCCAGCATGGCGGTGGCCGTGCTCTCCGGAGTCGTGCTGTCGCTGGGGACGCCGTGGGGTCTGATCCGCCACCGGTGGGTGCTGGCCAAGTTCGTGATCGCACTGAGCCTGCCGACGTTCGCCGCCTTCGCCGAGAGCAAGTGGGTCAGGAGCCTCCAGGCGCTGACGAAGGACCCCGCCGCCGAACCGGGCGGCACCGGCGTCGCACTGGCCGTCTGCCTGGCCACGTTCACCGTGCTGCTCTGGGTCGCCGTCGTCCTCTCCGTCGTCAAGCCCGGAGGCAGAACCCGCTGGGGGCGCGGCAGTGACCGCGCGGGTCGTGGTCCCGGGCAGGGCGCGGTCCAGGCCTCCTCGGACCGGCCGGCACCCGCGCGGGACACCCCGGTCACCGTGACCGAGGTCCGGCAGCTCGCCGAGGGCGTCGTGGCGCTGGAGCTGCGGCGTACGGACGGCGGCACGCTCCCCGCATGGCAGCCGGGGGCGCACATCGACCTGGTGCTGCCGTCCGGAAGGGTACGGCAGTACTCCCTCTACGGCGGTCACCACGGACACGGTGACGAGGGAGCCCCTCTCGCCTACCGGATCGCGGTGCTGCGCGAGGCCGACGGCCGTGGCGGCTCCGTCGAGGCCCATGCGCTGCGCCCCGGATCCTCCGCAGCGATCCGCGGCCCCCGGAACAACTTCCCGCTGGTCGAAGCCCCGGCGTATGTGTTCCTCGCGGGCGGCATCGGCATCATCCCGTTCCTCCCGATGATCCGGCGACTGGATGCCGAAGGGGCCGACTGGAAGCTGCTCCACCGCGGCCGGACGCGCCCGGCGATGGCGTTCGCCGACGAGCTGATCCGCCGGTATCCGGGCCGGATCGCGGTGAGCGCCTCGGACACCGACCCGCGCCCCGCCCTCGACGCACTCCTCGGCGCCGCGGCACGGGGCGCGGCCGTCTACTGCTGCGGGCCCGCCCCGATGCTCGACGCGGTCTCGGCCGCCATGCGGACGGCCTGCCCTCATGGACGGCTGTACGTCGAGCGCTTCGCCGCAGCCGAGCGGCCCCCACGCGCCGCCGACGAGCCGTTCGACGCCGAACTGACCCGCACCGGCGCGGTCGTCCGCGTCCAGCCCGGCCACAGCCTGCTGGAGGCGATCCGGGAGTTCGAGCCGGCGCTGGACTTCTCCTGCGCGGAGGGCGTCTGCGGCAGCTGCGAGACGCGCGTGGTCGCCGGCACACCCGAGCACCGGGACAGCGTGCTGCAGGAGCACGAGCGCGACCGCCGCGACGTCATCTACCCCTGCGTCTCCCGCGCCCGCGGCCGGCACATCGCCCTCGACCTGTGATCCCGCACCGCGCCCGACCCCCACTCGCCCCCACAGGAGACCCGCATGCCCGCATGCCGGATACCGACCCCCCAGCGCCCCGACCGGACCGTCACCGGGGGAGGTCCGGTGAGGCGCCGCACTGTGCTGAAGGGCGCTCTGGGCGGTGCGGGCGCCGTCGCCGCCGGTACGGGCGGCACGCTCGGGTGGTGGTGGGCGGCCGCGGGCACCGACACCGCGGGCGCCGTCGAGTTCGACCGGCGTCTGCCCATCCCGCCCCCGGCGAAGGCCCACCACGACGCCGGGGGCCGCAAGGTGTTCCACCTCCGCGCGGCACCGGGCAGTCACCGGCTGCGCCCCGGCCGCCCCACCGCGACCTGGGGCGTCAACGGCGCCTACCTCGGGCCCACCCTCCGCGCCGCACGCGGCGAGACCGTACGCGTGCACGTACGCAACGGCCTGCCGGAGGCGACGAGCCTGCACTGGCACGGCATGCACCTGCCCGCGCGGATGGACGGCGGTCCGCACCAGCCCGTCGAGCCGGGTGGGACCTGGTCCCCGACCTGGACCGTCGACCAGGCCGCCGCCACGCTCTGGTACCACCCGCACCCCCACGGCGGGACGGCCCGGCACGTGTACCGGGGGCTGGCGGGCCTGTTCCTCCTGGACGACCCGGAAGCGGAACCCACCGGCCCCGGCGGCGCCTCACTCCCCAGCCGGTACGGGGTCGACGACATCCCCGTCATCGTGCAGGACAAGCACCTCGACGAGGACAACCAGCTCGTCGAGAGCCACCCCCTCACGAGCGAGGTCGGCGTGCTCGGCGACGTGATCCTCGTCAACGGCGTCACCGGCCCGTACCTCCCGGCCGGCACGGAACGTGTCCGCCTGCGGCTGCTCAACGCCTCCAACGCCCGCATCTACCGCTTCGGCTTCGCCGACGACCGGCCCTTCACGCTCGTCGGCACCGACGGCGGGCTGCTCCCCACGCCGCACCGGACGACCCGCGTCCAGCTCTCCCCGGCGGAACGCGCCGAGATCGTGGTGACGCTGCGCCCCGGACAGCGTGCCGTCCTGCGCAGCTTCCCTCCCGACCTCGGTCTCAACGTCTGGGACCGCCGTTTCGCGGGCGGCGACGACACCCTGGACATCCTCGAGATCCGCCCGAACCGCACATTGGAGCCCTCGCCCCGGCTGCCGGACGAACTGGCCGCCGCACCGGCGCTGGCCGACAGGGACACCCCTGTGGACCGCAGGTTCGCACTGAACGGCTTCGCGATCAACGGCAAGAGCATGGACATGCGCCGCATCGACTTCGCCGCGACCCGGGGCGTCACCGAGATATGGGAGGTCACCGCCACCGACGGCGCACAGCACAACTTCCATGTGCATGACGTGCAGTTCCAGGTGCTCTCCGTCGACGGCGAGCCGCCGCCCCCCGAACTGGCCGGCTGGAAGGACACCGTCCACACACGCCCGGGCGTCCCCCTCCGCCTCGCGATGCGCTTCGACGACCACAGCGACGCCGCCGTGCCGTACATGTACCACTGTCACGTCCTCTACCACGAAGACCGGGGCCTGATGGGCCAGTTCGTGGTGGTCGAGCCGGGGCAGGAGCCGGGCGGGCCGGGTACCGAGAGCGGCGACGGCCATGGTCGCCACTGAAGCCGTACGCCCGGCCTGCACGGTGCGGCTCGCTCGCCCGCCCGCAGCGGAGACCGGCGGGACGGGGAGCCGACCCACCCGAGGGGACCACGCACGGGGACCATCCGCGTGCCCAAACCTGCGACCATCCGCGCGCCCGGACCTGCGACCGTGGTCACGGGAAGGCGGGCTCACGCAGTCAACTGCTGGAATCTCCGCCGGTAGTGAGCCTTCCCGGCCCGGACACAGCCGCACCGACGGCGACAGTCCTGCCGGGTTCGCGCTCGTCCGCGGTCTGACCACCCCCACGCGCGTGCTGAACAGCTTCTTCGTCGTGCGCGGGGCGCGGCGGACGGGGACTGAGCATCATGGCGGGGAAGTCGCCGAGCGGGACGCGCACGGCCCACGCCGGTCGGGGCAGGGCAGGCGCACACGTCGGGCGTACCGGCCGGGGGATGCGGGGGCGCCCGGCGCGCCGGGCGCGGTTCAGGCGCCGGGCGGAGGCACTTCGCCCGAGCCGCGGGCGAGGAGCCTGGTCGTCAGCTCCACCCGCGCCGGCGCCTCGGACACCCCGTCCAGCCGGCGGAACAGCCGCTCCGCGGCCGTACGGCCCAGCGCGGCGGAGTCCTGGGCGATCACCGTGATGCCGAGCAGATCGGCGAGCTCGATGTCGTCGAACCCGACGAGGGCGATCGGGGCTCCCCGCCCCGCCAGCAGCCGCACCACCGTGACCGTCACCCGGTTGTTGCCCGCGAAGAGGGCGGTGACCGGCTCGGGGCCGGACACCATCCCCTCCGTCGCCGCCCTCACCCGTGCGGGGTCCGTCGAGCCCAGGGACACCCAGCGGTCGTCCACCGGCAGCCCGGCGTCCGCCATCGCGGCCCGGTAGCCGCGCAGCCGCTCCGCGGCGGTGTGGATGCGCGGCTGGTCGCCGATGAACCCGATTCTCCGGTGTCCGTGGGCGATCAGATGCGCGACGCCCTCCCGGGCCCCGCCGTAGCTGTCGGACAGCACCACGTCCGCGTCGATCCGGCCGGCGGGCCGGTCCACGAACACCGTCGCGACACCCGCCTTGATCTCGGGCTCCAGATAGCGGTGGTCGTGGCCGGCGGGAATCACGATCAGGCCGTCCACCCGGCGGGCGCACAGCGCGAGCACCAGCTCCTGCTCCCGGTCGGGGTCCTCCGCGCTGGAGCCGTTGATCAGCAGTGCTCCGTGCGCTCGGGCGACCTCCTCCACGGCCCGGCTCAGCGGCCCGTAGAACGGGTCGGCCAGATCCTCCAGGACCAGCCCGATCGAGGCGGTGCGGCCCTTGCGCAGCACGCGCGCGCTGTCGTTGCGGCGGAACCCCAGTGCCTCGATGGCCTCCTGTACCCGGCGCTCGGTGTCCGGAGTGACGCCGGGCTCGCCGTTCACCACCCGCGAGACCGTCTTCAGCCCCACTCCGGCACGCGCGGCCACGTCCTTCATGGTGGGCCGGTTGCCGTAGCGGGTCTCGTTGCGGCGGGCGAACTCGGCCACGATGCGCGGTCCAATCGTCGTCGGGAGTGCCCGTCCGGGCCACCTGGCGGGTGTCGCGTGCGCCCGCTTCGGGGCTGTGCGAGGCTGTGGCGTCGAGCATAGAGCCTGGACAACGTTGTCATAGCCAGGGAGACTGGTCGTACAAGCCGCTGTTCCAGTTCCCGGGAGATCGCACACCGATGCATAACGACCTCGTCGCCGCGCTCGACATCGGCGGTACCAAGATCGCCGGAGCGCTGGTGGACGATAGCGGCAAAATTCTCGTCCGCGCGCAGCGGCCGACCCCGGCGCGCGAGGACGGGGAGACGGTGATGCGGGCGGTGGCGTCCGTGCTCGGGGAGCTCTGCGGCTCGCCCCGCTGGCTCGACGTCACCGCGGTGGGCATCGGCAGCGCGGGGCCGGTGGACGCGTCCGCAGGCACCGTCAGCCCGGTCAACGTCCCCGGCTGGCGGGGATTCCCGCTGGTGGACCGGGTGCGCACGGTCACCGGCGGACTGCCGGTGGAACTGGTCGGCGACGGGGTCGCCATGACCGCGGCCGAACACTGGCAGGGCGCCGCACGCGGCTACGACAACGCCCTGTGCATGGTCGTGTCCACCGGCGTCGGCGGCGGGCTCGTACTCGGCGGCAGGCTGCATCCGGGCCCGACCGGGAACGCCGGCCATATCGGCCACATCAGTGTGGACCTCGACGGCGACCTCTGCCCGTGCGGTGCGCGCGGCTGTGTGGAGCGGATCGCGAGCGGCCCCAACATCGCCCGCCGGGCCCTCGAGGACGGCTGGCGCCCCGGCGAGGACGGAGACTCCACCGCGGCCGCCGTGGCCGCCGCCGCCGCGGCGGGCGATCCGGTCGCCGTCGCCTCCTTCGAGCGCGCGGCGCAGGCGCTGGCCGCGGGAATCGCCGCCACCGCCACCCTCGTCGAGATCCGCATCGCCGTGATCGGCGGGGGAGTGGCGGGTGCCGGCGAGGTCCTCTTCGCCCCCCTCCGCCGTGCCCTGCACGACTACGCCAGGCTCTCCTTCGTGCGGGACCTCGCCGTGGCGCCGGCCCTGACGGGTACCGATGCGGGTCTGCTCGGCGCGGCCGCCGCGGTGTCGCCCGGCCCGCGGGGCCAGGCCGCGGCGACCGCGGCGGGTTGAGAACCGCCGGTGCGCGGGCGCGCGACGGTGCTGTGCCGGGTCGACGCTCCGGCACAGCACCGGTCGGAGGCGGGGATCGGCCGGGTCAGCTTCCGTTGACGTTCTCGGGCTTGCGCTTCCCGGGGCCACCGTCGTCGTCGTCGCCGTCCTGGTCCTGGGTCAGAGGCAGGGAGACGTCGACCACCTGGACCGGGAACGCCTCGCCGACCCTCGTGGCCTCACCGGTCAGCAGGTCCACCCGGTAGAAGCCGGTGCTGCCGCCGGCCGTCTGGAGCGAGGCGAAGCCCTGGTTGGTGGCCTTGGCCGAGGAGTGGATGTCGAATCCGGCGGGGAGGGAGGCGGCCACGCCCAGGTCGCCGGTGGACTCGAAGAGACCGTCGTTCGGCGGGGACACGATCCCGACCTGGTCGCCGGTGGTGTCGATGACGAACAGGGTGGCGTCCGTGAACGGGTCCATGTCGTTGTTGGTGTAGGCCGCGCCGCTCGCCCCGAGGACCGTGAGCGGGGTGTCCACCTCCGTGTTCCCGTCCTCGACGTTGTGGCGGAGGTTCTGCCCCGTGTTGCTGACGATCCGCAGCCGGTTGGCGGACGCACTGAAGTCCACGCCGAAGTGGGTGCCGTCTAGTGCCGTCTCCAGCTGGTGGAGGAGGGTGGCCTGAGCGGTCTCATCGTCGATGGTGTACACGCCGCCCGCGTTGCCGATGCCGTACAACCGGCCGTCCTGCGGCCGGTAGTCGATGCCGACCAGCATCGTGTCCTGCTGCAGTCCTGTGACGACGCCGATCTCCGTGACGTTCTGCGGACGGTTGGCGCGGAACTGCACGAGCCTCTGGTCGCTGGTCAGACCCGTAACGGTCAGTCCGTTGCTGCCGCCGTTCTCGTTGCCTCCGTCATCCAGACCGACGGCGGTTGCCGGCGCGGCCGTGGCGATGGAGGCCGCGAGGGCAAGAGCGATTACTGCTGCACGCATGAGATCTCCGAGATCTGTTCGGACGCCCCCATCCGATGAGGCGTCAACACGCCGACGATAAGCATGTAAATCACCGTATAGCTCTCTGAATAGACCCATAAGGCGTCGTCTGCTGCTCCGACCGAGGGACGGGTTCGCCGGCGTGTCGTGGGTGCCGCCCGGCGTGGCGGTCCCGTTGCCGTACGCCCGGACGGGGAAGGTGGCCGTACCCTCGTCGTTCCTCGTGTGGCCCGGCTCCCGTCCGTACGTCACCCGCCGCCGTCCGGCCCGCGCTGGGGCGTGCGGGACCCGGTCGGGCCGGGGCGTGCGGACCTGATCGTGCCGGGGCGTGCACGGACGCGCCCCGCTCGGGCCGGTGGTTCGGTGCGTGCGCCGCGCGTGCGGGGACGTGCCTCGCACCGAAAGGCCGTTACCGGGGGTTTCCCGGGCCGCTGCCTGCGGCATCACGGACATGGGCACGACACAAGGGGGTGCTCGCATGACCAGGTACCCGGGCGCCACCGCGTACGAGTCGCAGCTCCGGTGGGACGGCCTCCCGCCGGTTCGAAAGCCACCCCACCCCACGTCCCGTGTCCCCGGGCCGCTGGTGGCGGCGGCGGCCGGTGCCCCCGGCTCGCGGCCCCCGGCCCGGGGACATCGCTCCCGGGACCGCCCGCCGCACGGGCGCCCGTGTCCGTCGGCAGTGCAGGTGACGGCGCTCGTGCCGTCGTCCCTTCGGGGAGAGGAAGGAGGGACCCCGATGGCCTGGTGCCCGTTCGCCAGAAAGATGGAGCTCCAACCCGAGAGTGACGGCCAGCCGGCGATCCGGCCTACGCAGGTGATCTTCCACAGCATCGCCGCCCCGTGGAGCGTGGACCGGCTCTTCGAGTACTGGAAGTCCACCTCACTCGAAAGCCACTTCGGCCTCGACTACGCCGGCGACCTGGGCCAGTTCATCGGCACCGAGACCCGCGCCGACGCCAACGCGGGGGCCAACCGGCGCCCGGACGGCACGGGCGCCGTCTCGATCGAGACGGCGTCGAACACCAAGGCGTCGGACCCCTGGACCGACAAGCAGGTCGAGAAGCTGATCGCCCTCGGCAGCTGGCTGCACCACCGGCACGGCATTCCGCTGCGGGTCTGCCGTTCCGCCTCCGACCCCGGCTACGGCTACCACCGTCTGTACGCCGACTGGTCGGTGTCCGGCACCGCCTGCCCGGGCGACGCCCGGGTGAGCCAGTTCAGGAACGTCGTCTTCCCCGGAATCGTCGACCGCGCGACCGGACAGAGCCCACCCCTGGAGGACCCCGACATGCCGTCCATGCTGAACGAGTCCAACGCCGTGGACGTCTCGCTCCGTTCCGGCGTCTGGACGGGCCTGGCCTTCACGGACGCAGTGGTGCACTCGGGGCCGCGGCGCCACTCGACCCTGGTCCACCTGCTGTTCAGCGACAGCACCCACAAGGAGGCGCGCATCGAGGGCCGGTTCTATCTGACGGACACCGCCGGAGGGAACCCGTCCGCGTACCTCACGGTCACCGCGAAGGGGCCCGGCGGCCATCAGTTCCAGTGCAGCGCCGACGTGCCCACGGGCCGTCATCTCCGGTTCGAGGTCCGGGCCACCACACCGGACGGGTCGTCGGTGCGGCTGCTCCACCGCGTGGTGTCGGGGCCGTACTGGGCCCTGTGACCCGGGGCTGACCGCCCGGCGGGACCGGGGCCCTGCCGGGGGATCACGACGAGGAACGCGTCGGAGTCCAGGTCCATCACGACCTCCGCCGGGACGCCCTCGTCCCGGCGTGCCCGCGCGAACTCCTCGGCCGGCCAGCTTCCTCGTGGGCCACCGGCGGGAAATCTCTCCAGCACCGTTCGGCGCACCTCGCACCCCCTTGCTCGTTCCTGATCCCCAACGAACCTCCGTGCGGATGTGTTACGGCCCGGTCGCACGACGGGCCGTGACACATCCGGAGTGACGTTTCCGTGGCAGGGTGTTGCGGGCAGTCCACAGGGGGCTACGGAGGAGGGGGAACCGTGATCGTCTGGATCAACGGTGCGTTCAGCGCGGGCAAGACGACCACTGCTCGCGAGCTGATCGATCTGATCCCGAACAGCACGTTGTACGACCCCGAAGTGATCGGCGGTGCGATGCGGGCCCTGCTGCCGCAGAAGCGGCTGGCCGAAGTGACGGACCACCAGGACCTGCCGATCTGGCGCCGGCTGGTCGTGGACACCGCGGCCGCGCTGCTCGCCGAGGTCGGCGGGGTGCTGGTGGTCCCGATGACCCTGCTGAGGCAGGAGTACCGCGACGAGATCTTCGGTGGTCTCGCCGCGCGCCGGATCCCGGTGCGGCATGTGCTCCTCCGCACGGACGAAACGATCCTGCGGGCGCGGATCGCCACCCGCGAGGACCCGGGCGTCCCCGGCGGGCTCCCGGGGGAGGCCGACGCCCGCGACCACGTGGAGCGCTACCGCACCGCCCTCGGCTGGCTGGCCGCCGACGCCCACGTCGTCGACAACTCCCGCCTCACACCGAGGGAGACCGCTCGGACGGTGGCCGAGGCCGTCCGCTCCGGCGCCGCCGCGGTCAGCGACATCGTGCAGACGGCGGAACCGACGGCCGAGACCCTCGCGGCCGGTGTTCTGCTCTTCGACGAACAGGACCGGGTGCTGCTCGTCGACCCCACCTACAAACCCGGCTGGGAGTTCCCCGGCGGTGTCGTGGAGTCCGGCGAGGCCCCGGCGCGCGCGGGGATCCGGGAGGTCGCCGAGGAGATAGGGATCGAGCTCGACGCCGTACCGCGGCTGCTCGTCGTCGACTGGGAGCCGCCCCGGCCACCCGGCTACGGAGGGCTCCGGCTGCTCTTCGACGGAGGACGGCTCACCTGCGACGACGCCGCCGCGCGGGTGAGCCTGCCCGGGGCCGAACTGCGGGGCTGGCGCTTCGCGTCGGAGGAGGAGGCCGCCGGGATGCTGCCCCCGGTCCGGTACGAGCGGCTCCGCTGGGCCCTGCGCGCACGGGAGCGGGGGACCGTGCTCAATCTGGAGGCGGGCGTGCCCGTCGGCTGAAACCCGTGCCGGGCCCACAGTCGCCGCCCGCACCCCGGCGCACTCCGCACGCACCCCGGCCGCACTGCGGACGCACCCCGGCCGTGCGCCGTGCGCCGGGTCCAGGATCCACGTGCCGGCCGCCCCGTGCCCCTGCGGTCCCGTGCCGGCGGCCCACGGGGCGGCGCATCGGTCGGCTCATCGGTCGGCTCATGGAGCCGCAGTGGATGAGGCGCCGTATCGGCTCATGGCGCCGCACCGGATGGGCGCCGTATCGGCTCACGGAGCCGCACCGGAGGACGCGCCGCGTCGGCTCATGGCGAAGCGTCGGCCGCGGCGGCGCCCAGCACGGCCGCCGCCTCGGCGTGCCTCGCAGGGAGGGCGGACCCCGGCCGGGGCCGGCCTCCCGTCAAGCCCGGCGGGAGCGTGCGTAGTTGACCAGGAAGTGCGCCTCGGCCACGGACAGCCGCTCCAGCTCCTCCGGCGAGACGCTCTCGTTGACGGCGTGGATCCGGGCGTCCGGCTCGCTCAGCCCGATCAGCAGGATCTCCGCCGACGGGTACAGCTCGGAGAGCGTGTTGCACAGCGGGATCGAACCGCCCATGCCGGCGGTCTGCATCTCCTGGCCCGGGTAGGCGATCCGCATGGCGTCCGCCATCGCCGTGTACGCCGGGCTGCCCGCATCGGCGAGGAACGGCTGGCCCTGGCCGACCTGCTCGACGCTCACCCGCGCGTTCCACGGTGTGTGCTTCTCGATGTGCGCGAAGAGCAGCTTCGTCGCCTCGGCGGCGTCCTGGCCGGGCGGTACCCGCAGGCTGATCTGCGCACGGGCGCTCGCCGGCACGGACGGGGCGGCGCCCGCGACGGGGGAGCAGTCGATGCCGACGACCGTGACGGCGGGGCGCGCCCAGATCCGGTCGGCGACGGTGCCGCGGCCGATCAGGTCCACCCCGTCGAGGACCCTGGCGTCCGTGCGGAAGTCCGCCTCCGGGTACTGGATCCCCTCCCAGACGGCGTCGGCGTCCAGCCCCTCGACCACCGTCGAACCGTCCTCGGCGCGCAGCGAGTCCAGGACGCGGATCAGCGCCGCCAGGGCGTCGGGGGCGGCGCCGCCGAACTGGCCCGAGTGCAGATTGCCCTCCAGGGTGTCGACGGTGACCCGAACCGTCGTCATACCGCGCAGCGTCGCGGTGACGGTGGGCACACCCACCCGGAAGTTGCCGGCGTCACCGATGACGATCGCGTCGGCGGCGAGCAGGTCGGGGTGGGCCTCGGCGTACCGCTCGAGGCCGCCGGTGCCCTGCTCCTCCGAGCCCTCGACGATCACCTTGACCGAGACGGGCACTCCGCCGTTCGCCCTGAGGGCGCGCAGTGCGAGCAGATGCATGATGAAGCCGCCCTTGCAGTCCGCGGCGCCGCGGCCGTACCAGCGGCCGTCGCGCTCCGTGAGCTCGAACGGGGGCGACAGCCACGCCGACTCGTCGAGCTTCGGCTGCACGTCGTAGTGGGCGTACAGCAGCACGGTGGGAGCGCCCTCGGGGCCGGGAAGGAAGCCGTACACCGACTGCGACCCGTCGGGGGTGTCCAGCAGCGCCACGTCCCGGAAACCCTCCGAGCGCAGTGTGTCCGCGACCCAGCCGGCGGCGGCCTCGCACTCGCTCCTGGGCGCCACCGCCGGATCCGCCACCGACTCGAACGCCACCAGTTCCGCGAGCTCCGCCTTCGCGCGCGGCATCAGGGATGCGACGGTCTCGGCGATCGGATTCGCGGTCATGGGCACGCTCCTTGTGGGTGCGACGTTGTGTGTAGTGCGAAGGTACGGCGATCCTCCCACAGCGGGACGGGCGGAGGCAGCGCCGTAGGATGCCGTGGAGACCTTGGGCCGAGCGTCGGATCGGGAGCAGAAGCACATCGTGAGCAGCGAGAACGCAGATGCCGCCAGCGGGCGGGACGAGCCGGTGTGGGACGTCGTCGTGGTCGGCGCGGGGCCCGCGGGAGCGTCGGCGGCCTACGCGGCCGCGGTGACGGGCCGGCGGGTGCTCCTCCTGGAGAAGGCCGAACTGCCTCGTTACAAGACCTGCGGCGGCGGGATCATCGGCCCGTCGCGGGACGCGCTGCCGCCCGGTTTCGAACTGCCCCTGAAGGACCGGGTGCACGCGGTCACGTTCTCGATGAACGGACGGCTGGCCCGGACGCGGCGCTCCCGGCGGATGCTGTTCGGGCTCGTCAACCGCCCGGAGTTCGACGCCGCGCTGGTGGAGCACGCCGAGAAGGCCGGCGCCGTCCTGCGCACCGGGGTCACCGTCGTCCGGGTCGAGCAGCACGGGCCTGCCGTGCCCGACCGCCGCACCGTGGCGGTCGTACTCGCCGGCGGGGAGACCGTCCTCGCCCGCGCGGTGGTCGGGGCGGACGGCAGCGCAAGCCGCATAGGGGCGCACGTCGGCGTGAAGATGGACCAGGTGGATCTGGGCCTGGAGGCCGAGATCCCGGTGCCCGCGACGGTCGCGGAGGACTGGGCGGGCCGGGTGCTCATCGACTGGGGCCCCATGCCGGGGAGTTACGGCTGGGTCTTCCCCAAGGGCGACGTGCTCACCGTCGGGGTGATCTCGGCCCGCGGAGAGGGCGCCGCGACCAAGCGCTATCTCGAGGACTTCATCGCCCGGCTGGGACTGGCCGGGTTCGAGCCGGCCGTCTCCTCCGGGCACCTGACCCGCTGCCGCAGCGACGACTCCCCGCTGTCCCGCGGGCGGGTGCTGGTCTGCGGTGACGCGGCGGGGATGCTGGAGCCGTGGACCCGGGAGGGCATCTCCTTCGCACTGCGCTCGGGCCGGCTGGCCGGGGAGTGGGCGGTACGGGTCGCCGAGGCCGGCGACGCCGTCGACGCGCGGCGCCAGGCGCTGAACTACGCCTTCGCCGTCAAGGCGGGGCTCGGCGTGGAGATGGGTGTCGGCAGGCGGATGCTCTCGGTGTTCGCGCGGCGCCCCGGGATCCTGCACGCCGTGATCACGGGTTTCCGTCCGGCCTGGACGGCGTTCTCGGACATCACGCGCGGGGCCACGACCCTGGCCGGCATCGTGCGCTCGCACGGGATGGCGCGGCGCGCCCTGGAGGCCATGGACCGCTCCCGTCCCGCGCCCACGGCGCAGGACGGCGCTGTGGACGGTGCCGCGGACGCCGCCGACGGACGGGACGGGACGGCCGGATCGCGGGCCGCCTCCTGACCGCTGCCCGCGGGTGACGATCCGGAGGTCCGGGTGCGGTCCCCGCGAGCCCGGCGCCGCCGGGGCACCGGGTCGTGGGTGGCCGGGTTCTGGGTGGCCGGGTCCCGGTGCGTGCAGGAGTCCGTGGGCGTGCCGGGGTCTTCGGGTGTGGCGCAGTCCTCGGGTGTGGCGGAGTCACTTCCGTGGCGGCGGCACCGGGATACCGGAGTCACCCGAATACGGGGGTGACCCGGGTGGCGGGATCACTTCCGTACGGATCACTTCCGTACGGATCAATTCCGTGCCGGACGGTCTGCGTGCGGGCTCACTTCCGCACCCGACGGCGTCCGTACCGGCTCAATTCCGAGTGGTGATCAGGAACACCGGATGGTCCGGGGCGGCCGCCAGGATCTCCGCGTCGGAGGACTTGGCGGTCACGCCGTTGAAGTACTGCGCGACCTCCCAGCCCCAGCGCTTCAGGTAGGCCCGCAGGACCGGGAGCTTCTCGGCGTCGTCCGTGACCTCGACGGCCGTGAAGCGGCGCACCCTGCGGCCCACGCGGAGTTCCCCGCCGCCCGCCGCGCGCATGTTGCGGACCCACTGCGAGTGGCCGCGTGCCGAGACCAGGTACTGCGCGCCGCCGTGGCTGTGCGGATTGACCGGGATGCGCTGCATCCGGCCGCTCTTTCGGCCCCGCACGGACAGTTCGGCTGACCCGAGGAGGCTGATGCCGTGGCGCGCCAGCCGGCCGACGAGGTTGTTGAAGCGCTGTGCGACAGGTCCGGCCTTGATGTAGTGCGGCGACGGCGACATGGCGACCTCCAACGGCGGAACCCGGACGGGACGAATCCGGGGCGAGCAGTGCTCTCTCTTGTGAGCAGTGTGCACCCAGGCCGACCGCCGAGGCAAGAGCAATGCTCTCGTCGTGGGCTGGTGCTTCAGAACGTGGAACACTGCTCCGCATGGACACCGAGCGCCCCACCGGCCGTGCTCCCGGCAGCCTCGCCCCCGCCGCCGTCCGGGGGGCCAGGCAGCGGGCCCGAGACGAGATCACCGCGGCCATCAAGGACGAGGCGCGAAGGCAGCTCGCCGCCGACGGTGCCGCCAAGCTGTCCCTGCGTGCGGTCGCCCGGGAGCTCGGCATGGTCTCCTCGGCGCTCTACCGCTACTTCCCCAGCCGTGACGAACTGCTCACCGCGCTGATCGTGGACGCCTACGACGCCGTGGGCGTCGCCGCCGAGACGGCCGCGGGGACGGTCGGGGATCCGCTCACCCGTTGGGGGGCCGTCTGCGCCGCCGTCCGCGCCTGGGCGCTCGAGCATCCCCACGAGTACGCGCTGATCTACGGCTCGCCCGTACCCGGTTACGCCGCCCCGCGGACGACCGTCGAGCCCGCCTCCCGGGTCGGCCTCGCCCTCGTGGGTATCGCGCGCGACGCCCAGCGCGGACCGGGTACCGCACCACCCGGACTCCCGGACGGCCTCCGCCCCGAGGCCGAGCGGATCGCCGCGGACCTCGCGCCCGGGCTGCCGCCGGAACTCGCGGCCTCGCTGGTCGCCGCCTGGTCGCAGCTCTTCGGTCTGATCTCCTTCGAGGTGTTCGGGCAGTACCACCGGGTGGTGGAGGACAGGGACGCGTTCTTCGCACACGCGGCGGAGCGGCTCGGCCGGGAGGCGGGGATCGTCCCGTCGGCCGGAGACCGGAGCTGACCCGGGACGACGGTGGGGCAGGGCAGGGCAGGGGAGGACACCCGACCCGAACCGTCGCCCTGGCCTGCCACCTACGGGACCGGGCCCGACGCGTCGGCCCGGCCTACGCGTCGGGGCTGGTCCGGTCCGGCTGACCGGGCGCAACTCGCCGACCCACCTGGCGCGCATGCCGTCGCAGCACCGTGACCACCCGGATCGGGAACACCAGCCCGGCGGCGGTCGTGGCCGCGAGGAGCAGCCCCAGCTCGACGGCGTACGGCATGGTGAACATCAGCTTCGGTCCCGCGATCAGCCCGAAGACCACCGCCGCCGCGAAAGTCGCGCTGCACAGCGCGTAGCCGATCTCGACGGTCGTCTCGTCCCGCTGTGCCTGTGTACGCTCCCCCATGCGAAGAGTGTCACAAGGGCCACGGTGAGCAGGCAATCCCCGGCCCGTGCCGCCTCGTTGGCCGTCCCGCCGCATCCCGCCGCATCCCGCCGCATCCCGCCGCATCCCGCCGCCTCCCGCCGCCTCCCGCCGTGTCGACACGACAAGCGCGATCACCCTGACGCCCACGGGCGCGCGGAGGCCGTCCGGGACCCGCACACCCCCGGTGGCGTCGGGACGGGACCCTCAGGCCCAGGTGATCGCGGACTTCTCCCGCCACAGACGGGCGATGTCCGCGTCCCCGTCCAGGGTCACGGCGGTGAGCGGAAGCCGGTTCCAGAGCACGAGGTGGAGCCGCCCTGCCGGGCCGCTCAGCTCGCAGTCCGCCGGTCCTTCCGACGAGCGTTCGGCACGCGGTGGTTCGGCCGACAGGCGTACGGTCCAGACGTCACCGGTGTCCGTGGTCCGCACCCGCAGCACCTTCGGTGCGTCGGTCCGCACCGGGCTTCGTCGGCGGCCGTGGAACGCGCACAGCAACTCGTCCACACCGTCGGCCGCCAGCCGCTGCGGTACGGGGCCCGGCTCGCCCAGCGCCGACTCCGCGTCCGCGCGGTGCACGGCCGTCTCATGGGTCTGGCGGCGCGCCCAGAAGGCGAGCGGGGAGGCTGCGGGGAGGAACGTCCAGCAGTCGAGGTCGTCCGGGGCGTTGGAGAGCGCGTCCACCAGCAGCCCGTGCCCTTCCCGGAACCAGTCCAGCAGCGCCGCACCGTCCAGGTCCGGGTCACCGGCGGCCGGGCGGTACCCGGTGTGCCGCTCGGCCACGAACGCCGTCGCCCAGCGGTGCACCATGCCGGTGTGCCGCAGCAGATCCCCGATCCGCCACCCGGGACAGGTCGGCACGGCCGCGTCCGGGCCGGCCGCCGCGGCGGCTCCGGCCAGCAGACGGCCCTCCTCGTTCAGGTGCGCGATGAGCTCGGTTGTCTCCACACCGGGGATTCTGCCGGAGGCGCCGGGACAGCGGTACGCCACCGGGGAGTTCCGGCGCCGGAGTGCGGTCGGGAGACGGCCGGTCGGGAGACGGTAGGACAGGGGGCGGCAGAACAGGAGGTGGTACGGCGGGAGTTGGTGGGGCATGGAGGCGGCAGGACGAGGAAGTGGTGCGACGAGGGAAAGCGGTGCGACGAGGAGACCGTGCCGCGGGATCCTTCGGGCGTGTGCGGCCCCCCTGTGCCGCACGGCTCGCGGCCGCCGAGTAACACACGGCTCGCGGCGGCCGGGCAGCGGGACGGAGCAGGGCGGCCGCCGGGACGGGTACGGAGGCAACGACGCCAGGGCCGGCGGTACCGGGTGGGTCCCGCCGCGGGGCACCGGTGGCGAGCCCGCGAACAGGCCGGCCCCGGACGGTTCCACGCGGGCCGTGGGACGGTCGCGTCAGCGAGGCTCGGCCCGGCACCGCTGCTCCGAGGCCCTGCCGACGGGCGACCGCCGTCCCCCGCCCCGCTCCGCCGCGGTGCTCTCCACCGTGGTGTCCCCGTCCATGGAGCCCTCCACCGTGGTGCCCTCGTCCATGGTGTTCCCTTCGCCGGTGTCCCCGTCCGCGGCCCCGCGAGCGGCGTACCCGATCACCGCGGCCACGGCGGCGAGCGCGGCCACCGTCGTCAGCGCCATCGGCAGCGAGAACCAGTCCGCGAGGAAGCCGATGGCGGGGGGCCCGAGCAGCATGCCGCCGTAGCCCAGCGTGGAGGCCGTCGCCACGCCGCGCGGTCCGGCGAGCGCGCCCGCCCGTGCCACCGCCACGGGGAAGATGTTCGCGAGCCCGAGACCGGTCACCGCGAAGCCCAGCAGGGCGAGCCAGACCGTCGGCGCCAGGGAGCCGAGCAGCATTCCGGCGGCGGCGGTCACCCCGCCCGCGACCAGGGTCCGGGTCTGCCCGAGCCGTTCCAGCATGGTCGTGCCGGAGAGCCGTCCCGCGGTCATCGCCAGCGCGAACAGCGAGTACCCGGCGGCCGCCACGCCCGCGTGCGCCCCCAGGTCCTGCTCCAGATGGAGCGCTCCCCAGTCGGCGAGCGCTCCTTCGCCGTATGCGGTGCACAGGGCGATGACGCCGAAGACCACCACGAGTCGGCGCGTGCGACGGGAGAGGCGCTCCGGGCCGCCTGCGGGTCCGTCGGGGGATGCGGTCCGTTCGTCTGCGCGTGTGCCGGGGGACGCCGCCCGGCCGGTGCCGTCGTGGCCCGTGGGAGAGGGGGACCGCAGGAGAACCGGCCCGGCGGCGGCGGTGACGACCAGCCCGGTCGCGGTGAGCACGAGCAGGTGGGAGGCGGGGGAGAGACCCGCGGCCACCAGCCCGCCGAGGCCCGCGCCGATCATGCCGCCCAGGCTGAAGGCCGCGTGGAAGCCGGGCATGACGGGCCGTCGAAGCGCGGCGACCAGATCCACGGCGGCGCTGTTCATGGCCACGTTGATCCCGCCGTAGGCGGCACCGAACACCAGCAGGACCAGGCCCAGGGCGAGCGGGGAGTGCGTCTGCGCGGGCAGTGCGATGCCGAGGGAGAGCAGGACCGCGGCCGCCACGGTCAGCGGACGGCTGCCGAAGCGCGCGCACAGGCGCCCGGTGAGCGTCATCGTCACCACGGCCCCGGCGGACACGCCGAGGAGGGCGAGACCGAGGTCGCCGGCCGAGGCGCCGGTCTGCTCCTTGATGGCGGGGATGCGGACGACCCAGCCGGCGAAGAGGAAGCCGTCGAGGGCGAAGAAGACGGTGAGCGCGATGCGGAGTCGGACGAGGGAGCGGGAGGGAGCAAGTTTGTTTAGCAGCGGCACAAACTTAGGATAGGGGACGGCCGCCCTGCCGCCCAATCGCGTCGGCGCCGCGGCCCCGGGAACGCGAGAGCGGCGGACTCGGCCCGGACCGCGGGTGGTCCTGCCCCCGCTGCGTGGGCCGCGTCCGGCAGCGCCGCGGGAGCCGCCGCGCGGCCTCCCCGAGTGGCTCGGCGCGGTGCCCCGAGGCCCCCGTGACCGGCCCGCCGCGACGCCCACCGGCGTGCGGGATCATGGGAGACTTCGCCCATGAACGGCAAGGCGACGAGCGCTCGGACGCGGCTGGAGAGAGGACGCGGCGCCCTCGGCCCCGCACTGGAACTGGTCCATACGGGGCGTGCGCCCACCCGGGCAGTGCTGACCGCCGAGTTGGGCGTCACCAGGGCCACGGCCGGCGCGGTCGCCGCCGAACTGGAGGCGCTCGGCCTCATCCGGGTGGACTCCAGGCCCGGTGCGGGCGCCGGCTCCCAGGGCCGCCCCTCCCACCGCCTCGCCGTGGACGAGAGCGGGCCCGTCGCCCTCGCCGCCCAGGTGCACGCCGACGGTTTCCGGGCCGCCCTGGTCGGACTGGGCGGCACGATCGCCGCGACCGCCCCCGGCTGCGTCACCGTCTCCGCCGATCCGGCGCAGGTGCTCGGCGACGTGGTCGAGGCGGGCGTGGCGCTGCTGAAGGAGTCCGGGCGCCACTGCGTCGGCGCAGGGCTCGCCGTGCCCTCGGCGGTGGCCGAACCCGACGGCACCGCCCTCAACCCGCTGCATCTGGCCTGGCCCGCGGGCGCCGAGGTCCGTGACATCTTCGCCGAATGCGTGCAGGCAGCCGGCATCACGGGGCCCGCCTTCACCGGCAACGACGTCAACCTCGCCGCCCTCGCCGAGCACCGGCACGGCGCCGGCCGGGGAGCCCGGCACCTCCTCTGCGTCGCCACCGGTCACCGCGGTGTCGGCGGCGCGCTCGTACTCGACGGCAGGCTGCACACGGGCAGCTCCGGCCTCGCCCTGGAGGTCGGCCATCTGACCGTCAACCCCGAGGGGCGCGCCTGCCATTGCGGCAGCCGCGGCTGCCTCGACGTGGAGGCCGACCCGCTCGCGTTCCTCACGGCCGCCGGTATCGACCCCGGCCCCGAGGTCTCACTGCTCCAGCAGTCCAGGGACCTGCTGCGTACGGAGTACGACGACCCGGCGGTGCGGGCGGCGGCCGAGGAGCTCGTCGACCGGCTGGGCCTCGGGCTCGCGGGGCTCGTCAACATCCTCAATCCGGACCGGATCATCCTGGGTGGTCTGCACCGCGAACTGCTCGACGCCGATCCGGAGCGCCTGCGGGCCGTGGTCGCCGACCGCAGCCTGTGGGGCCGCAGCGGCAGTGTGCCCATCCTGCCGTGCACCCTCGACCACAACAGCCTGGTGGGTGCGGCGGAACTGGCCTGGCAGCCGGTGCTGGACGATCCGCAGAGCGTGCTGGCGCAGCGCGTTCCGTGAGCGCGCCCGCGATGCACGGAACCCGTGTGTGACCGGCACGGTTCGGTCGGAGAGCACATCCGGGAGGTCCGCCGCACGGGGTCCGTTGCTCGCGGTCCGTCCTCGGGGTCCGTTGCCCGGGCGCCGACCGGCCGGCGCCCGGCCCGGTGGCCGACGCGCCGCGACTCGATATGACTCCGGCCTCGCGGGAATTCGGATGCGCCCGCGGGCGGGCCGCCGTACGGTCCACGGCATGGCCGGTACCGATCTCCCACTCCCACCCCGCTTGACCCGCCTCATCTTCCACGGGCCGCTGTCCGAGGAGCGCGCCGGACGGCTGGTCGCACGTCTGGCCCGCCGGGAGCCGGCCACGGTGCTCGACATCGGCTGCGGCTGGGGCGAGTTGATGCTCCGGATCCTGGAGGCGGCGCCCGGCGCCCAGGGCGTGGGCATCGACCTGAACGGGGACGACCTGGCCCGCGGGCGCCGCAACGCGGCCGGGCGCGGGCTCGCCGAGCGTGTGCGGTTCCTCGAGGAGTCCGCCGCCGGCACCCCGCACGGGCCTGCCGACGTCGTGCTGTGCCTGGGCTCCGGACAGGCGCTGCTCGACCCGGACGGAAGCGTCGCGCAGGACGCCGGTGTCTCGAAGGAGGGTGGTGTCGCGCGGGATCGCGGTGTGGCCCAGGACGCCGGTCCGGCCGCCGACGGAGCGGCCGGTGCCCCCGGGACGCTCCCGGCGACCACCGCCGCGCTCAGCGCGCTGCGTTCCCTGGTCTCCCCGGGCGGGCGCGTGCTCTTCGGCGAGGGCTTCTGGGAGCGCACCCCCGTGCCGGGGGAGCTGGCCGAGATGTGGCCGGGAGCCCGGGCCGACGACCACCTCCCGCTGGCCGATGTCGCCGACGCCGCCACGGCCGCCGGATTCCGTGTCGAGGCGATCGAGACGGCGAGCACGTCGGAGTGGGAGGACTTCGAATCGGGCTATCTGGCCGACGTGGAGGAATGGCTCGCCAGTCACCCGGGGCATCGCCTCGCCGGCAGCACCCGTGAGCGGGTGGATCGTCACCGGGCGAGCTGGCTGCGTGGCTACCGGGGCGTCCTGGGCCTCGCGTACCTCACACTGATACCGGTTGCCTGATGCTTGCTGCCTGCTGTCTGGCGTTTGATGCCTGATGCCTGATGCCTGATGCCTGATGCCCGGCGTCTGGCGCCCGCCCTGCCCAGGCGGTGTCACGCGGCTGAGGTGCCGTGCCGGCCCGTGCGTCCCGGCCCGTGCGTCCCGGCTCACGCGTTCCAGCCCGTGTGTCCCGGTTCGTGCGTTCCGCCCGTCCGTCCCGGACTCCGGGACGGACGGGCGGAACCCCGGCCGGGACGTGCCTGCTTCAGGTCGCCACCGCGGCCCGCACCGGGGCGCGTTCCCGCGGCTCGGCCTCGACGACGGGGAACGGGGTGGCGGCCGTACCGAAGGCGGCGGTGCCCGTGTACGGCGGTGGCGCCGCAGGGGGCGGGAGGGCCGTCGGGAGCGTGAACCAGACGGCCTTTCCCTCATCGCCCTTGGGCAGCACTCCCCAGCTCTCGCTCACGGCCTCGATCAGCGCGAGTCCACGGCCGGTGGTCTCGAGCGGTCCCGCGGATCCGAGCATCGGTATCCGGGGGTCGTGGTCGTGCACCGAAACGGTGAGCCGGTCGAAGAGCAGCTCCATCTCCACGGTGCACAGTTTGTCGGGCTGTGCGTGCCGGTGGACGTTGGTCAGGAGCTCCGTGACGCCGAGAGCCGCCTGGTCGATCAAGCGATCGAGCTGCCAGTAGCGCAGTTGTGCCGATACGATTCTGCGGATCTGACCGATCCGCGACGGAAGAGCCTGGAGCTCTACCGTGCAATGCCTGCTTGCCTCGCTGATCACGGCTGCGACTCCCCGAAATAGGTCCGGAAGAAGACGAAGGATCGGATCCAGCAGTTGGCTGCCGACTGCTGTCTGCGCCGGCGGAGCTGGGTCACAGTGTCACCGCCGGTGAACCCTGAGTGATGAGTCAAGAGTGAACCCGGTGTGACGCTTGCGCAACTCCGCGCACACGCGGCGCAGGTGGGACGGTGCGGTGGATCAGCCGGGACCGCCGCCGGCCTTGCGGAGCACCTCCAGAAGGCGGCCCGTCAGCGCCCTGTCGTCCCTTCCCCGGCCGGAGCCGCTCAGCGTCAGCCGGTAGCGGGTGCCGTTGACCGTGGCGACCGCGCTGTCGGCGCCGCCCGCGAACCAGGGCCTGCCCACCCGGACCGCCCTCACGGGCGCGCTGTCGATGACCCGCCCGTAGCTGGTCAGCAGGGCGAGGGTGCCGCCCTCGACCAGGACCTGACCGGCCGTCGTCAGCGAGCGGGGCCACCGCTCGATCCGCACGCCCGTGGCGCTGAACTCCGGCTCCCGCACGGGTGCCGCGAACTCCGCCTCCGACATGGACGCCCCCTTCGCGCCGTTCCTGCACCTCAGTCTGCCCAGGCATCCGTACGGGCACCAGAGCGCTTCCCCGCCGCATCCACAAGCAACCCCTATGGAACCTCAAAGTCAACGTTTGTGCAGGTGAGGGGCCTATTGTGGACGGTGGCACACGTCGGGTCGAGAGTGAGGAGCGGGGCGCATGACCACCTACGAGGCGATGGCCACCGTCGATGTGGACCGCAGCGACCCCGAGTACCGGGCATGGCTCAAAGAAGCCGTACGGAAGGTCCAGGCCGATGCCAACCGCTCGGCCGACACCCATCTGCTGCGTTTCCCGCTGCCCGAGACATGGGGCATCGACCTCTACCTCAAGGACGAGTCCACCCACCCGACCGGCAGCCTCAAGCACCGGCTGGCGCGATCGCTGTTCCTGTACGGGCTGTGCAACGGCTGGATCCGGCCGGGCAAGCCGGTCATCGAGGCCTCCAGCGGCTCGACCGCCGTCTCCGAGGCGTACTTCGCCAAGCTCATCGGGGTGCCCTTCGTCGCCGTGATGCCCCGCACCACCAGTGCGGAGAAGTGCCGCCTGATCGAATTCCACGGTGGCCGGTGCCACTTCGTGGAGGACCCGCGGAAGATGTACGAGGAGTCGGCGACGCTCGCCGCCAGGACCGGCGGGCACTACATGGACCAGTTCACCTACGCCGAGCGGGCCACCGACTGGCGCGGCAACAACAACATCGCGGAATCGATCTACCAGCAGCTGGAGTTGGAGCGCTACCCCGAGCCCGCCTGGATCGTGGCCACCGCCGGTACGGGCGGCACCTCGGCGACCATCGCCCGCTACGTCCACTACATGCAGTACGACACCAGGGTCTGTGTCCCCGACCCGGAGAACTCCTGCTTCTTCGACGGCTGGACCCGGGGCGACGCTCAGGCCGCAAGCGACTGCGGCTCCCGCATCGAGGGCATCGGGCGCCCTCGCATGGAGCCGAGTTTCGTGACCGGAGCCATCGACCGGATGATGAAGGTGCCCGACGCGGCGACGGTCGCGGCCGTCCGGGCGCTGGAGAGGGCCATCGGCCGCAAGGCCGGAGGCTCCACCGGAACGGGGCTGTGGAGCGCGCTGAAGATCGTCGCGGAGATGGTGGCCGCGGGGGAGCGGGGCAGCGTCGTGACCCTGATCTGCGACCCGGGCGACCGCTATCTGGACAAGTACTATTCCGATCAGTGGCTGGCGGAGCAGGGCCTCGACATCGCCCCGTACGCCGCCGCCATCGAGGAGTTCCTGCGCACCGGGGTCTGGCCCGGCTGATCCGGCACGGCTGATCCGGCCCGGGCCCCTCGGCGTTCGCCACGAGGAACGCGCCGGACCCGCGGAGGGCGGCCCGCGCCCGGTCAGGGCCCGCTTCCGCGCCGCCTGTTCCCGCGCCGCCCGGTGGTTGCGCGTTCCCGGACTGCTCGGTCGTCGCCCGTTGCCGCGCCGCTCGCTCCCCTGCTCGGTCGCCGCGCGGACCCGGGCAGCCGGCTACGCCGCCGGGGACCCGAGCCGACGGTCCAGCCGGCGTACCGCGTCGTGGAAGGCCCGGCCCATGGCCGGCTTGGCGAGCCCCATGAGGAGGCGCAGCGGAGCGGCGCCGTCGATCGCCATCGTCCACCGCACCCGGGTCCCGCCGCCCGCGGGCGACAGCCGCCACTCCTCCAGCATCGCCCGTATGCCCGGGGCGTTGGTCTCGTCGATGCGGTACGCGTAGCGTTCCCCCGGCTCGGTGCTCACGATCGTCTCCTGGAAGCGCGTGCCGCCACGCAGCCGGACCTCTCGTCCCCGGCCGTCCCGGGTCGGTCGGGCGGACGTGACGGCCGGGAACCAGCCGGGCCAGCCCTCGACGTCCTCCGCGAGGGCGCGGTACACGGCCGCGGGGTCGGCCCGCACCTCCGCCGTGAACACGAGGCGGACCGGCGCGGACTCGGCGAAGCCCGGTTCCACGGGCCTGAGTCGGTGAGTCATGGATCGTACCTCCGGGCAGAGAGCGTGGAAGCGGAGACGGACGCGGGCAGCGGTGGCAGGAACGGGCCGACGAGGCGCGCGGAGCCGTGCACGCAGAAGCCCGCAGACGCAGAAGCCTGCAGAGCCCGCACAAGCCCGCAGAGCCTGCAGAGCCCGCAGAGCACGGCGAAGCGCCTGGCTCGCCTGGCTCGCCAGGCGCACGGAGAAGGACCGGGGGAGCAGGGTGCAACGGGAGGACGAGGGCGCGGACCGGCGCTCGGCCGGGAGCCCGCACCGGGCAGCGGGCCGTCCTTCGGACGGTCACCGCGCCGGCGACTGCGGCCCGCCGCCCAGCAGACCGTCCACCGCGCGACCGAAGACCCGCCGGCCGGCCCGCGCCAGTACCGGCCCTGCCGCCTCCGGCAGTCCCCGCAGCCGCAGTTCCTCCGTCCAGGTCACCACCGCCCCGGAGGGGGACTCCCGCACCTCGATCTCCGCCCAGCCCAGGACGACCCGGCCCCGCTTCTCCAGCCGGCAGTGCCCGGGTCGCCCTGCCTCCGGCGGCTCCCAGCGCACGATCTCCATCGGATCGTCGAAACGGGCAGGGCCGACGCCGGTCCGGGCGACGAGCAGGGTGCCCACGGCGCTCGGACCCTCCGTCACCACGGTGATGCGGGTCAGGGGCACCTGCGCCGCGTGCGCAGGCCAGTCGGTCAGCCGACGCCATGCCTCCGCGACCGGCAGCGATGTCGTCCGCACGATCCGGAACACGGTCATTCCGGGGCCTCCCGGGGTTCCGCCGGCTCACCGGCGACCACGAGGTTCGGCAGGTACTCGGCGATCGCCTCGCGCGCCCCGTCCGGCAGCCCCGCGTCCGTCACCAGTGTGTCCACCTCGTCCAGCCGGGCGAACGAACTCAGCCCGACCGTACCCCACTTGGTGTGGTCCGCCACGACCACCACCCGGCGGGCCGAGCGGACCAGCCGCCGATTGGTCTCGGCCTCCGCCAGATTGGGTGCCGACAGCCCCGCCTCCACGGAGATGCCGTGCACTCCCAGGAACAGCAGGTCGAAGTGGAGGGAGCGGATCGCCTGGTCGGCGACCGGGCCCACGAGCGAGTCCGACGGAGTGCGGACGCCTCCCGTGAGCACCACGGTCGGGGCGCCCGGACGCCGCTCCGCCGGCCCACCCGGCCGCTGTGCCGTGTGGAACACGTCGGCGACCCGCACCGAGTTGGTCACCACCGTCAGATCGGCGACGTCGACGAGACGGTGGGCGAGCGCGTACGTCGTGGTGCCACCCGACAGGGCGATGGCGCTGCCCGGGACGACCATCGCCGCCGCCGCACGGGCGATGTCCTCCTTGGCACCGGGCTCCAGCGACGACTTGGCCTCGAATCCGGGCTCGTAGGTGCTCGCCTCGGCGACCGGCACGGCACCGCCGTGCACCTTCTCCAGGACGCCCTGCCGGGCGAGGGCGTCCAGGTCGCGGCGGACGGTCATGTCGGAGACGTTCAGCCGGCGGGTGAGTTCGTTGACCCGCACACCGCCTCGCCGCCGCACCTCGTCGACGATCAGGGCGCGCCGCTGCTCCGCGAGGAGGTTCTGATTGTCGCTCACCGCTGGGGCCGGTCCTTCCGTCGTGCCGTCGAGCTGCCACCGCTGTTCGTTCACCGAGGTTTCTCATCCTGCCACGGTGGGGGCGCCCCGGAGGAGGGGAGATTACGTGCAGGGGCGCGCGGCCGCGCGCCGTGAACCGGGATTCCGGGCGCCGGAGAGCCCCCGCCGCCTCGATCCCGCCTGCAGAGAGCGAGCCGCAGAGTGTCCCCTGCCACGTCCGGCCCCCTGCCGCAGCCCGGCGGCCCGGCCCTCGAGCTGCTGGTCCACGGCGTCGGCGGAGCCACCCCCCAGGGCATGCTCGGCGATCCGCGTACGGTGCGGGTCACCGGTGATGCCACCGCCGCCGTGTACCGGCGAACCGAGGACGCCGACGCCGAGCTCCGCCCCGACCGCGCGCGCGGCCGCAAGGGGCCGGTCCCCGAGGCGTACTGCTGGTCCAACCTCACCTCGGGCGACGGGGCCAGGGCGCTGTGGCTGCTCCTGCTCCCGTTCATGGTCGTCAACCTGGCCCACTGGATGCGGCCCGCCACCACGGGCAGGACGCGGACCTCACGGCTGTACGGCGCGCTCGTCAGGCTGATCGCCCTCAGCCTGACGGTGCTGTTCACCGCCGCGGCCTGCGAGGTCGCCCTCGACCTGACGGCCTGGCAGTGCGCGGGGTCCGCCCGCTGCTCCCGGGAGAGTTCCTGGATCGGCTTCCTCTCCGCCGCGAACGACGGCTGGTGGTCGCAGCCCGGCCGCCGGCTCTCCCTCGCCGCACTGGTGCCGGCGGCGCTGGTGGGCCTGCTCTGGTACCTGTCCAACCGCACGTGGAGCGCGTACGAGGCGCAGCGTCCGCCGGACCCCACCGTCACGCACGCGCGGACGGCAGCCGACGGCCCCGGGGGGAGCGGTGAGCGGGACGCCGATTCCCCGGTGACCGTCCGGCCCGCGCTCGGGCGGCCCGGCTTCTGGTACGGCCGCCGGCTGGTCGCCCGGCTGCGCGCGGCGCACACCGCCGCGGGGTTGCTGGTCATCGCCGCCGCCGTGACCGGCGCTGCCGCGCGGCACGACCGGAGCGCCGGTGTCCGTGCGCTGGAGGCGGCCGGGTGGCTCCTCGAAGGGGTGCTGGTCCTGGCCGGCGCCCTCGTCGTCGCCGTCGTCCTCCGCCGAGGACGCAGTGAGGACGTCCTCGACAACCGGATCGACCGAGCCGTCGTCAGCCGGCTGCCCGGTGTCTCGCTCGTCCTGCTCTCCGTCGCGACGGTGTACGCGTCCTGGTCCCGCCCGGGCTGGGTCTCCCGGGGCACGCTCCCCGGTGAGGAGGCCTTCCGCGTCATCGCCGTCGCCCAGGGGGGCCTCGTCGTCGTGCTCGCCGTCGCCGCGGGCGTGCTGCACCTCCGCGTACGGCACGGCCGTACCGCTCTGCGCGGTCTGGGTGGGCCCGCGGTCGCCCTGCTCGCCTGCGCGCTCGGGGGCGTGATGACGGGCGGTGTCGCCCAGCGGGTCGCCGACTGGCTCGACGGATCGGGCACCCCGGGGGAAGGGGGAGGCGCGATCCCCGGTCCGCCGGTGCTGCTCAGCTGGCAGGCGTCGGTCATCCCCGTCCTGCTGCTGCTCCTCCTGGTGCCGCTGTGCGTCCTCGGGGTACGCACCTGGCGGACCGCGCGCGCCCTCGGCGACCGGGTCGAGCGGGACTACCCGGACGAGCGGCCCGATCGGGTGCGTACCCGCCGGATCGCGAGCATCCGCGCCCGCGCGGGTCTCACCGACGCCGCACCGGCCGTCATCGGCATCCTGTGCCTGGCGACGCTGCTGCTCGGCGCGGGCGCGGTCGCCGGGGCGTGGATCAGCGCGGAGGTGCCCGGCGAGGCGTTCGACAGGGCCCATCCGCTTGTCGAGGCCGCCGCCGACACCGCGCAGGCCCTCGGCTCCTGGCTGGTCGGACTGGGCTTCATCCTCTTCGTCACCTGGGGCCGGCGCGCCTACCAGGACGCTTCGGCCCGCCGCACCATCGGGATCCTCTGGGACGTCGGCACCTTCTGGCCCCGCGCCGCCCACCCCTTCGCACCGCCCTGCTACGCGGAAAGGGCCGTGCCCGATCTGACCTGGCGCATGGCGTCCTGGACCTCCACCACCGGCGGACGGCTCGTGATCTCCGGTCACTCGCAGGGCAGTGTGCTGGCCGCCGCCGCGGTCTGGCAGCTGCCCCCGGCCACCCGCCGGCGCGTCGCCCTGCTCACCTTCGGCTCACCGCTGGAGCGGCTCTACGGCCGCTGGTTCCCCGCCTACTTCGGTCCCGAGCAGTTGCGCGGGCTGCACCGGGAACTGCACTGCTGGCGCAATCTGTGGCGGCACACCGACCCGATAGGCGGCCCGGTCCGGCTCCCCGCCGAGGACGGCAGGCCCGCGGTCGACCGGGAAGCGCTCAGGGACCCCGTGGTGTACGGGCGCACCGACACCCATCCGCTGCCGGAGCCCGTCCTCGGGCACTCCGACTACCCGGCCGACCCGGCGTTCGCCGAGGAACGCCGGGCCCTCCTGGAACGGCTGCCGCCCGCGCTGCCCCGCCAGCGCGACGTCGACGCCCCGCCTCAGGGGAGTTCGGGCAGGTCCTCCGGGTAGAGCAGCGACAGGTCGTCCGTGCTCGGCTCGGTGAGCTCGGCGACCCGGCCCGCGTGCCGCTCGACCATCGACTCGAAGGTCTGGCGCGCGGTCCGGCCGTTGCCGAACGCCGGGCCCTTCGGCAGTGCCGTGAAGTACTTCGCCAGCGCCTCGGCGGTGCCCTCGGCCAGCCGGTACTCGTGCTCCTCGGCCTGCTGCTCCACGATCCGCAGCAGCTCGTCCGGCAGGTAGTCGCTGAAGGTGATGGTCCGTGAGAAGCGTGAGGCGACACCGGGGTTGACCGTGAGGAACCGCTCCATCTCCGCGGTGTACCCGGCGACGATCACGACCACGGCGTCCCGGTGGTCCTCCATGAGCTTCACCAGCGTGTCGATGGCCTCCCGGCCGAAGTCCCGGCCGGAGTCCTCCGGGGAGAGGGCGTACGCCTCGTCGATGAACAGCACGCCGCCGCGGGCCCGTTCGAAGGCTTCCTGGGTGCGGATCGCGGTGGATCCGATGTGCTCGCCGACCAGGTCGACCCGGGACACCTCGACGAGATGGCCGCGCTCCAGCACCCCGAGGGACGCCAGGATCTCGCCGTACAGCCGTGCCACCGTCGTCTTGCCGGTGCCGGGGGAGCCGGTGAAGACCAGATGGCGGCGGACCGACGCGGCCTTGAGACCCGCCTCCTGCCGGCGCCGGCCCACCTCGATCATGTTGGTGAGCGTCCGGACCTCGCGCTTGACGCTCTCCAGGCCCACCAGGGCGTCCAGTTCACCGAGGACCGCTTCGGACGTCCTGACGGCCGGCGCGGCCGCCGGGGCCGCCGGGGCGGCGGCGAGATCGGGCTCGGCGGTCCGCTGCCCGGGGATCACGGACAGCAGCCCGGGCGACTGGGTGGCGGTGGCCACCACCGGAGCCGCCGCGGGCGGTGCCGAGCGCACACCGCTCTCGTCGCTGGTGCAGTCCTCGACGGCGGTGCCGTCCTCGGGGTACTCGTAACCGCCGCGCGCGCACCGCTCCGTGCGGCAGCGCGTCAGGGTCGTACGGCAGCCGTCCATGACGTGGAAGCCGTATCCGCCGCTGCCGGAGACCCGGCAGTCGTGGAAGGTGCCCCGGCCCTCGGCGGAGACGTAGAACCCGGCCTCGGCCGGGGAGGTCACCGTGCACCGCTCGATCGACGGGTCCGCGCCCTTGGTGACGATGACGCCCGTCTGGGCGCCGTCGATGGTGCAGTTGCCGAGCGTGCCGCCGCTCCCGTGGTCGCGGAACCAGGCACCCGTCGAGGCGTCCCGGATGCGGCAGTCGTCGAGCTGGGCCGTGGCCCCGTCGCTGACGGACACGGCCGTGTTCCGCACCTGGGTCAGATCGCTGTCGACCACGTCGGCACGCGAGCCGCGATCCAGCACGAACAGGGCGTCCGGGACGTCGTGCACCCGGCAGGAGTCGAGCACGGCGGTCGCGCCGTCGCTGACCCAGACGGCCGGGTAGTCGCCCGTGCTGTCGTGGATCTCGCACTGGTTGGCGTCCACCCGGGTCCCCGGGTCCCACACCGAGAGACCGTTGCGGCCGAACCGCCGCACCGTGGAGCGGGTGAGCGTGAGCACCGAGCGGGACCGGAGGTCCACCGCGTTCTCCGGCACGTCGTGGATGTCGCAGTCGGCGAGGGTGAGCACCGCGTCCGTGTCGAGCGTGATGCCGTCGGAGGAGGTGCGGTGCACCCGAGAGTCCGTCAGATGGGCCGTCGCACGGGACGTGACCTGCACGCCGGCGCCCTTGATCTCGTACACCTCGCAGCCGAGCGCCTCCAGGGAGCTGTTCTCGCCGGTGACGCTCAGCCCGGAGCCGGAGGCGTGGTGCACCTGGCAGCGCTCCAGCCGCGGGTGCGCGCCGCCGCGCACCGACACCCCGGCCTGCCCGGCGGCGACGACCTCGCACTCCTCGAACACCCCGCCCGCGCCGTCCAGTACGCCGATCCCGACGCCGGCCGGATTGTCCACCGTGCAGCGCCGCACCGTGGGGCGGGCCGCCCCGCGGACCTCGATGCCCGCCGCCGAGCGCGTCACGATCCGCAGATCGGTCAACTCGGGGGCGCCGTCCTCGACGAGCAGCGCCGGCGCGGTGGCGTCCTGCCCCTCGACGTGCAGGTCCTGTACGGTCGCCGATGCGCGAACCGTCAGCGGCACCCCGTCCGAGGGGGCGATGCGCACCGATCCGGCCGAGCCGTCCGTCCCGCGCAGGGTCACGGCACGCCGCAGTACGAGGTTCTCCCGGTACGTGCCGGGTGAGACGGTGAGGACGTCGCCGTCGGCCGCCGCCTCCAGGGCCGCGGCGAGGGAGGCGTACTCACCCGTGCGGCGCCGCCACCGCGATGTGCCGGAGTGCGTCACCTGGACCGTGCCCTGTGCCATGGTGCTGATCTGCCCCCACCTCGTGCGTCGGTCGCGCCCGTGCCGCGCGTCGCACCACCGTAGCGTGCGGGGGAACCGGGGGTTGACCGGTCGGCCGCACGCGCCCGTGGTCCCGGCCGGGAGCGGCTTCCGGCGTCTCGCGGTCCTGGTTCCCGTGGTCCTGGTTCCCGTGGTCCTGGTTCCCCGTGGCCCTGGTCCCCCGCCCCGTGCCGCCGCGCTCAGGCCAGGACGCGCACCGGGTCGCCGACGCGGACGGTCCCGGTGTGCTCGGGCACCAGGTTCTGGCCGAAGACCAGCCGGTCCCCGAAGCGCCGGTGCCGGGCGAGGGTGCGCAGCGGCTCCTTCCCGCGATCGGCCGTGGCCTGGTCGGTGGTCGTGACGACGCAGCGGCCGCAGGGCTTGACGACCCGGAAGGACACCTCGCCGACCGCGACGCGCCTCCAGCCGTCCTCGGCCCACGGGGCGGTACCGTCCACGACCAGATTGGGACGGAAACGATTCATCGGCAGCGGGCCCTCGTCCGCGTGGTCGCCCTGGGCGATGAGCGAGTTGAGCGCGTCGAGGGAGGCGGCGGACGCGAGCAGCAGCGGGAAGCCGTCGGCGAACGACACCGTCTCGCCCGGCAGCGCGTAGTCCGGGTCCACGGGGCGGCGGTACGCGGGGTCGTCGAGGTGCACCAGCCGGACCGGTGCCGCCAGGTACGCGCTGAACCACCGGTCGGAGGCGGCACCCGCGGGCACCGCCTCCACCTTCTCCCCGAAGAGCTCCACGACGGTGGTGCCGGACGGCTCGGGCACCGTCACGGTCAGCGGTGCCGCGCCGGGTGCGGTCAGCCGGACGGCGTCGTCCGCGAGGGGCGCGGCGGCGGCCAACGCCAGTCGCGGCTGCTGGCGTTGGGTGACGGCCCGGCCCGCCGCGTCGACGAGCATCCACCGGCGGTCGCCCGCGAGTCCCCAGGGCTCCACGGCGGCCTCGGCCGGTGCGTGGCCGGCGACGGACTTGACCGGGTGGACGTGGAGGGAGCGCAGCACGGGAGTCGCCATACGGCCATCCTGCCAGGTGCTCCGCACCTTCCGCCGGTCAGGCCGGTCGGGCCGGTCGGGCCGGACTCAGTAGCCACCGCCCTGGTACGGCCGGTTGTAGGGATCGTCGTAGGGGGCGGGCGCGGGCATCGGCCGCGGCGCAGCGGCCGGGCGCATCGCCTCGTACCCGCCCGCCATCGGGCGGGCCATGTGCTGCTGCTGGCCGCCCGGGTAGCCGCGCGGGCCGACGGGCTGCTGGGGGATGTACGGGGCAGCCGCCTGCTGCAGCGGAACCGGTTGCGGCACGTGCTGGGGGTAGCCGTAGGCCGGGCCGGGCTGGACGGGGGCCGCCGGGAGGGCGGGCAGGGCCGCGGGCAGCGCCGGCAGGTGGCTGCCGCCGGTGTCGTACGCGGAGGGCACTCGGATCGGGGCGATCTGAGGCGTGCCCCGCTCAGCGACCAGGGAGTCGTAGATCGGGGTGTCGGGGAAGGACGGCGCGGAGTAGTAACCGCCGCCGTAGGTGGAGCGGGGGGAGGTCATGGCACATAAGTTAAGCCCACGATGTGCTGGTTGGGGAGCCCGATAAGAGGGTTGTTTGACGTGTTACTTGGTGACCGGGATTCCCCAATCCGAGCGAACATGGGAAAAACGGTCGCCTCTCGCCGTTCAGAGCGTGTAAAGAGCGAGCTGAGAAGGGGTTACCCCCGGGTCGTCCGGGGTGTTCGGGCGGCACCGCGGCTACCTTGTCCGCACGCACTTCTTTCGGGCACGAGGAAGATGGGGGCGAGGATGTCCATGCTCAAAGGAGCCAATGTTCCGGTACCCGCACCGAGCGTTCGGGTCGAGTTGGGCTGGAGTTCGGGAAACGGGGTCCCGGACGTGGACGCGTCGGCGCTCCTGCTCGCCGCCGGATCGGGAAGGGTCCGCTCCGACGCCGACTTCGTCTTCTACAACCAGCCGGCGCACGCCTCGGGCGCGGTGCGCCACGAGGGCAAGCAGGCCGCCGGCGGTGCCACGACCGACCGGATCGCGGTCGACCTCGGGCGCGTCGAGCCCGCCGTCGAGCGCATCGTGCTCGCCGCCTCCGCCGACGGAGGCAGCTTCGGACAGGTCCCGGGGCTGTACGTACGGGTCCTGGACGCCGCCGCCGGCACCGAGATCGCGCGCTACGAGAGCCGGGACGCGACGGTCGAGACGGCCTTCGTCCTCGGCGAGCTCTACCGGCGCGACGGCGCCTGGAAGTTCCGGGCGGTGGGACAGGGATACGACAGCGGGCTGGAGGGCCTCGCGACCGACTTCGGCATCACGGTCGACGAACCCGGGCCTGCGGCCCCGCCGCCGGCGCCCCCCGCTCCCGCCATGCCGGGCCCCTCCACGCCGGGGCCTGCCACGCCTCTCGCGCCGGCGGGACCCGCGCACACCTCGGCGCCCGCGGCACCCGCCCCCGCGCCGGCGCCACCCACCGGGCCGGTACGCCTCACCAAGGTCACGCTGACCAAGGAGGCGCCGGCCGTCTCGCTCGCCAAACAGGGCGGCACCTCCGGCGTGATGCGGGTCAACCTCAACTGGGAGGTGCGCAAGCAGTTCAGGGGATGGGGAGCCAAACTCGGCCGGGCCGTGGCGATGCACTCCGACCTCGACCTCGACCTGTGCGCGCTCTTCGAACTCACCGACGGCCGCAAAGGAGTCGTCCAGGCCCTCGGCAACGCGTTCGGCGCACTCCACCAGCCCCCGTACATCCACCTCGACGGCGACGACCGCACCGGCGCGGTGGCCGCCGGCGAGAACCTCACCGTCAACCTCGACCACCGGGACAAGCTGCGCCGCGTGGTCATCTTCGTCACCATCTACGAGGGCGCCCGCAGCTTCGCCGATCTGCACGCCACCGTCACCCTCCAGCCGCAGCACGGCGCCCCCGTCGAGTTCTCCCTGGACGAGTGCACCGTCCCGTCCACCGTCTGCGCCCTCGCGCTGATCACCAACCAGGGCGGCGACCTCGTCGTCCAGCGCGAGGCCCGCTACCTGGTGCCGGAACGCGGAGTGAGCCCCCAGCGCACCGTCGATTACGCCTACGGATGGGGCATGAACTGGACGCCCGGCAGGAAGTGAGCTACGCCGGGCGTCAGCGGTCGGGTGCGGCCTCGGGACGGGGACAGGTACGCCCCTTCCAGGCCGCTCCCCGCCCCCGGCGGTGCCGCACGGCCGAGTCCACCGTCATCAGCAGATAGAGCAGCGCGGTGAACGGCAGCAGCGGGGCGAGCCACAGCGTCTGCCGGTAGTAGCGGAGCATCGGGACGTACGTCCCCGCCATCACCGCCCACGCCACGAGCCCCGCCCAGCCGGCCACCGCGGATCCCGGAACCCCCGGGACCGCCGCGGCGTACACCGCGACGGGCGGCGCCAGGTAGACCACCGCGAGACCGGCGACCGTCCCCGCGAGCAGCAGCGGGCTGTACCGCAGCTGGGAGTAGGCGCTCCGGGACACCATCCGCCACAGATCCACCAGCCGCGGGTAGGGGCGGATGCTGTCCACCCGCTCGGCCAGCCCCAGCCAGACCCGCCCGCCGGACCGGCGCACCGCCCGTGCCACCGCCACGTCGTCGATCACCGCACACCGCACCGACTCCGGGATCCCGGCGCGTTCGGCCGCCGCCGTGCGCAGCAGCACACACCCGCCCGCCGCCGCCGTGGCCCGTGCGGGCTCCCGGTTGACCCAGCGGAACGGGTAGAGCTGGGCGAAGAAGTACACGAAGGCGGGCACGACCAGGCGCTCCCAGCCCGTCGCCACCCGCAGGCGCGCCATCTGCGACACCAGATCCAGGTCGTTCGTCTTCGCCGCCGCGACGAGTTCGCGCAGGCTGTCCGGCTCGTGCGCGATGTCGGCGTCGGTGAGCAGCAGGTAGTCGGGTCCGAGGGTGCGGGCCAGGGCGATGCCGTGCCGCAGCGCCCACAGCTTGCCCGTCCACCCCGGTTCCGGATCGCCCGGCGAGGTCACGGTCAGCGGCAGCCCCTCGCACTGCTCGCCCAGCTTGCGGGCCAGTTCGCCGGTGCCGTCCGTACTGCCGTCGTCGACGAGCACCACCGCCGCCCGGCCCGGATAGGTCTGCCGCAGCAGCGACGGCAGACTCTCCGGCAGTACGCCGGCCTCGTCCCTGGCCGGCACGACGATCACCACCGACGGCCAGTGCGCCGGCGCCGTCCGCCGCGGCAGCCGCTGGTCGGTGCGCCAGAAGAAGCCCTGCCCGAGCAGCAGCCACAGCCATGCGGCCAGGGAAGTCAGGGCGATCCACGCAAGGGGGCTCATTCGCCGCAGTCTGCACCACACAGCGGGGACCGCAAGGGCGGTCGGCTAGGGTGACCGGGTGAAGATCGCGCTCATGGACTCCGGAATCGGCCTCCTCGCGGCGGCCGCCGCGGTGCGCCGGTTGCGGCCCGACGCGCATCTCGTCCTCTCCTCCGACCCCGACGGCATGCCGTGGGGCCCGCGGACCCCGGACGACGTCGCCGAGCGCGCCCTCACCGTCGCCGGGGCCGCGGCCGCACACCGTCCCGACGCGCTGATCGTGGCCTGCAACACGGCCTCCGTGCACGCCCTCCCCGCCCTGCGCGCCGCACTGGAACCCGGTCTGCCGGTCGTCGGGACGGTACCCGCGATCAAGCCCGCGGCCGCCGGTGGCGGCCGCGTCGCCATCTGGGCCACCCCGCTCACCACCGGCAGCCCCTACCAGCGCCGGCTCATCGCGGAGTTCGCCGACGGGGCCCAGGTCACCGAGGTGCCGTGCCCCGGCCTCGCCGACGCCGTCCAGTGGGCGGACGAGGCGGGAGTGGCCCACGCCGTGGCCGCCGCCGCCGCACTCACCCCTCCGGACGTACGCGCCGTCGTCCTCGGCTGCACCCACTACGAACTCGTCGCCGAGCGGATCCGCGCGGCCGTGGCGGAAGGCCGCCCGGAAGGGCTCCCGCCGGTCGTGCTGCACGGCTCCGCCGTCGCCGTCGCCACCCAGGCGCTGCGGCGCGCGGGTGCCCGTCCCGCGCCCTCGGCCGCACCGGACGGCGGGCTCACGGTGCTGCTCAGCGGACGTGACTCGGAGCTTCCCGCGGCGGCCCGGGCGTACGCCGAGGGCAGGCTGCTCGAAGCGGTGAAACCGGTCACGCCCGCGCACTGAGCGGCCGCCCGCCGACGGACCGGGTTCGCCGGCGGCGACCTGGGCAGAACCGCACGGAGGGACCGGGCCTCCGGCCCCGCGGACCTCCGCAGCGGGCGCTGCCCCCGAACCGGAAGGTGGGTACTGTGCGAGGCATGACGGACCACCCCCGTGACAAGGGGCAGGCCGGAGAACCACCGCCCGCCCTCTGGACCGGTCGCGCGACCAACCGCCTCCAGTGGGTGCTGGCCGCCGCCGGAGCGGCCTGCATGGCCCTCGGCATCGAACTCGCCGTCGACGAGCCGTGGACGTCCGGCGTCGTGGCGCTGCTGATGTCGGTCATCGGCTGCGTCGCCGCCGGGCTGCTGATGCTCTTCGGGACCCTCGCCTTCGTGCATGTGGCGGTGCGGGTCGACCGGGACGCCATGGAGGTGCGCTGCGGCCACATGGGGGTGCCCCGGCGCAGGATCCCGCTCGACCAGGTCGTCCGAGCCGAGTTCGTCCCCAGGGTCACGCCCTGCCACTGGGGCGGCTGGGGCTGCCGCTGGCGCCCCGAGCAGGGCACCGCCGTCATCGTCCGCCGGGGTGAGGGCATCGCGCTCACCCTCGGTGACGGCCGCTCCTTCACGGTCACGGTCGACGACGCCGAGACGGCGGTCCGGGTGATCCGCGAACACCTCCGGCCGGGAGCCACCACCGGACCGGCCCCGGCCGCCTGACCCACGGCGGAGTCCGTTCCTCCCTCGGCGGGGGTACGTCCCCTGCTTCCGCGCCGGGTGCGTCCCCTGCGGCGCGGGCCGACCCCGCGGGGGACGGGCCCGTCCCGGCCGCCGCCCGTCCCGCCCGTCGCGCCCGCCGGAGCGGCCGGCGGCGCCGACGGGCGCGGGCCGCCTCGCCGTAGACTCCGGCACGTGAGCGCCACCATCACTCCCGCCGGCACCCGGCGGCCCGAGCCCGACTCCTCCGGCCGGGCCCGCCCGCTGCTGCGGCGGTTCACCAGGCCCGCCGCGGCCGTGCTGTCCGGGGCCATGCTGTTCCTGAGCTTCCCGCCGCGCCCGCTGTGGTGGCTGGCGCTCCCCGCCTTCGCCCTGCTCGGCTGGAGCCTCCACGGGCGGCGGCCGCGGGCCGCGTTCGGGCTCGGGCACCTCGCGGGTCTGGGCTTCCTGCTGCCGCTGCTGATCTGGACGGGGGAGGAGGTCGGCGCGGTCCCGTGGCTCGCCCTGGCCGCCGTCGAGGCGCTGTTCGTCGCGGTGACCGGCGTCGGGATCGCGCTGGTGTCGCGGCTGCCGCTGTGGCCGGTGTGGGCGGCCGCCGTATGGGTCCTCGGCGAGGGACTGCGCGCGCGGGTGCCGTTCGGCGGCTTCCCCTGGGGCAAGATCGCCTTCGGGCAGGCGGAGGGCGTGTTCCTGCCGCTCGCCGCGGTGGGCGGCACCCCCGTGCTGGGCTTCGCGGTCGCGCTGTGCGGCTTCGGGCTGTACGAGACGGCCCGCCGCCTCCGCGCGTACCGGCGGACCGGGGGGCTTCCGCGCGGGCCGCTCGCCGCCGCCACCACCGCCGTCCTGCTCCCGATCACCGCCGCCCTCGCCGCGCTGCCCCTGGTCGACGCCTCCGCCGAGGAGGGCACCGCGACCGTCGCGGCCATCCAGGGCAACGTGCCGAGGCTCGGCCTCGACTTCAACGCACAGCGCCGGGCCGTACTCGACAACCACGCGGCCCGCACCGAGCAGCTCGCCGAGGACGTCGCCGCGGGCAGGGTCCCCAAGCCGGACTTCGTGCTGTGGCCGGAGAACTCCTCGGACCTCGACCCCTACCGCAACGGCGACGCACGGCTCGTGATCGACCGCGCCGTCAGGGCCGTCGGGGCGCCGACCGTGATCGGGGCGGTCCTCACCCCCGAGACCGGACCGCTGCGCAACACCCTGATCGCCTGGGAGCCCGGGAAGGGGCCGGTGGCCACCTACGACAAGCGGCATGTGCAGCCGTTCGGCGAGTACATCCCCATGCGGCCGTTCGTCCGCCTCTTCAGCTCCGACGTGGACCGGGTCCGCCGCGACTTCGGCCCCGGCGACAGGGTGGGCGTCTTCGATCTCGCGGGCACCAGGGTGGGCCTCGCCACCTGCTACGAGGCGGCCTTCGACTGGGCCGTGCGGGACACCGTCACACACGGCGGCCGGCTCATCTCGGTACCCAGCAACAACGCCACCTTCGGCCGCAGCGAGATGACCTACCAGCAGCTGGCGATGTCGCAGGTGCGGGCGGTCGAGCACAGCAGGGCCGTCGTCGTGCCCGTAACCAGCGGTGTCAGCGCGATCATCCGGCCCGACGGGACGATCGAGCAGCAGACCCGGATGTTCACCCCGGACGCCCTGGTCGCCGAGGTGCCGCTGCGCTCCTCCCTGACCCCCGCGACCCGTATGGGAGCACTGCCCGAGGCCGCGCTCGCCGCACTCGCGCTCGGCGCCCTGGGCTGGGCGGGCCGCACCCGTGCGAAGGAGCGCCGGGCCGCAGCCCGTTAGGGTCGGTCCATGGGCATCCCCGACTTCATCCGCGAGATCCGGAGGACCGCCGGTCACCAGCTGCTCTTCCTGCCGGGGGTCAGTGCCGTGGTCTTCGACGACGCCGGCCGGGTGCTCCTGGGAAGACGCGCCGACACCGGCGGGTGGTCGATCATCGGCGGCATCCCCGAGCCGGGGGAGCAGCCCGCGGCGGCGGCGGTGCGCGAGGTGTACGAGGAGACCGCCGTACGCTGCGTCGCCGAGCGCGTCGTGCTCGTCCAGACGTTCACCCGGCCGGTGACCTACCCCAACGGCGACCAGTGCCAGTTCATGGACGTCTGCCTGCGCTGCCGGGCGGTGGGCGGCGAGGCACGCGTCAACGACGAGGAGTCGCTGGACGTGGGATGGTTCCCCGTCGACATGCTGCCCGAACTCCAGGAGTTCGCGCTGTTCCGGATCAAGCAGGCGCTCATCGACGGCCCGACGTGGTTCGACTCTACGGTTGCCGGGTGAACTATGGGCGTTGACCACATCGGTTGGTGTCCTGGCCCTCCCTAGGGTGCGGACCATGACCATGAACCCGGGTCCCGCCCCCCATCCCGTCCCCTCCGCCGGAAAGCCGTCCGTCTCCCTCGACCTCGGCGGCCGCACCGCCCTGGTCACCGGTGCCGCGGGCGGGATCGGGCGCGCCTGCGCCCTGCGGCTCGCGGCGGCCGGAGCGAAGGTCAGAGCCGTCGACCGGGACGCGGCGGGCCTGGACGCGCTCGTCGGGCGGTCCCAGGGCCTCGGCCTGCCGGGCGCCGTGGAGCCCCTGGTCCTGGACCTGACCGACCTCGACGCCGCGGAGCAGGCCGCCGCCGGCACCGACGTGCTCGTGAACAACGCGGGCCTGCAGCTCGTCCGCCCCATCGAGGAGTTCCCGCCGGACGTCTTCCACACCGTGCTCACCGTGATGCTGGAGGCCCCGTTCCGGCTGATCCGGGGCGCGCTCCCGCAGATGTACGCCCAGGGCTGGGGGCGCGTCGTCAACCTGTCCTCCGTGCACGGACTCCGCGCCTCGGCCTACAAGTCCGCCTATGTGGCCGCCAAACACGGTCTGGAAGGACTGTCCAAGACCGCGGCCCTGGAAGGCGCGGCCCACGGGGTCACCTCGAACTGTGTGAACCCCGGCTATGTGCGCACCCCCCTGGTCGAGAAGCAGATCGCGGACCAGGCCGCCGCCCACGGCATCCCGGAGGAGCGGGTCCTCACGGAGGTCCTGCTGAAGGACTCGGCCCTGAAACGGCTCGTCGAACCGGAGGAGGTGGCGGAGGCCGTCGCGTACCTCTGCACCCCGCAGGCGTCCTTCGTCACCGGTGCGTCGCTCGTCCTGGACGGCGGCTGGACGGCGCACTGACGGCTGGACGGCGCACCGAACCGGCCGGAGCGGTGGATCCGCGCGGGGCGGCTGACGCAGTGGTCCACCAGGGTCCCGTCGTCCACAGGGCTGGCGGGACCCCCGGAACGGCAGGTATCCCTGTGACCATGTCCCACGAACAGGCCTCCTACCTGGAGCTCCTCGCACGCGGCGCGCCCGCCGAGGCGTACGACCGGCCCGTGCTGCTGGCCCGGGCGGGCGGCGCCGGACCCGAGACGCTGTCGGGCCTGGAGCACGCCAAGCAGCTCGCCCTGCGGGTCCGCGCCGAGCTCGAAGGCAGACGCCGCCGCGAGGCGGAGCTGTCCGCGCTCTTCGAGACCGCGCACGACCTGTCGGGGCTGCGCGACCTCGACGCCGTACTGCGGGCCATCGTGCAGCGCGCCCGCTCCCTCCTCGGCACGGAGGTCGCCTACCTCAGCCTCAACGACCCGGCGGCCGGAGACACCTATATGCGGGTCACCGAGGGCTCCGTGTCCGCCCGCTTCCAGCAGCTCCGGCTCGGCATGGGCGAGGGACTCGGCGGACTGGTCGCCCAGACCGCCCGGCCGTACGTGACCGACAGCTACTTCGACGACGAACGCTTCCGGCACACCCGCGCCATCGACTCCGGCGTGCGCGACGAAGGACTCGTCGCGATCCTCGGCGTCCCGCTGATGCTGGGCAGCCAGGTGATCGGCGTGCTGTTCGCCGCCGACCGCCGCGCCCGGGTGTTCGAGCGGGAGCAGGTGGCGCTGCTCGCCTCCTTCGCCGCCCACGCCGCGGTCGCCATCGACACCGCCAACCTGCTGGCCGAGACGCGGAACGCGCTGGCGGAGCTGGAGCGGGCGAACGCCATCATCCGCGACCACAGCGCCGTCATCGAGCGCGCCTCGGGCGTCCACGACCGGCTCACCGAACTGGTCCTGCACGGCGGCGGGGTGCACGACGTCGCCGGGGCCGTGTCCGAGGTGCTCGACGGCACGGTGGAGTTCGCCGAACCGGACGCGCCCTCGCTGGCCGGCGTGGAGTTCTCCGGCGCCGACGGCCACGCCGTACGGCACGCGGACGACTGGGTCGTCGCGGTGTCCGCCGGCGGGGAGCTCCTCGGCGCGCTCGTGCTCCGCGGCCATCCCGGCCTGGACCCCGTCGACCGGCGCACCCTCGAACGCGCGGCGATGGTCACCTCGCTGCTGCTGCTGGCCCGCCGCTCCGCCGGTGAGGCCGAGCAGCGGGTACGCGGGGAACTGCTGGACGACCTGCTGGACGCCCCCGGACGCGACCCCCGCCTGCTGCGCGAGCGCGCCACCCGTCTCCGGGCCGACCTGGACGCCCCGCACGTCGTGCTCGCCGCCCGCGTCGACGCCCCGCCGGCGGGCGGCGGCAGCGACCGGGCCGCCGCCGACCGCCAGCGCCTGTGGTCCGCGGCCTCGCATCTGGCGGCCACCCGCCACGGGCTGGCGGCGACCCGCGACGGAGGCACGGTGCTCCTGCTGCCCATGGGCCCCGGAGACAGCGCGCCCGAGCTGGCCCGCCAGACGGCGAAGCATCTCGGCGGCACCCTCCGCGAGCCCGTCACCGTCGGAGCCTCGGCACCGGTCGAGGCACCCGCCGGAACCCCCGGCTCGGTCGCGGCGGCCTACGCGGAGGCCCGGCGCTGTGTGGAGGCCCTGAGGCTACTGGGCCGCTCCGGGGAAGGCGCCGCGGCACCGGACCTGGGATTCCTCGGGCTGCTGCTCGCCGACACCGGCGACATCGAGGGTTTCGTCCACCGCACCATCGGACCCGTCGCCGGCTACGACGAGCGCCGCGGCACGGACCTGGTGCGCACCCTCGACGCCTACTTCGCCAGCGGTATGAGCCCGGCCCGCACCAAGGACGCACTGCACGTCCATGTGAACACGGTCGCCCAGCGGCTGGAACGCATCGGCAGACTCCTGGGCGAGGACTGGCAGTCGCCGGCCCGTGCCCTGGAGATCCAGCTGGCGCTGCGGCTGCACGCGATATCCGGGGCCGTGGCGCGCTGACCGGGCCCCTCGCCCGGGGGCGTGGGCATCCTGAGTCACGTACCCCATGCCTCACCGTCTCTCCGCTACTGCCAGGCGCGGACCAGATCTTCGGGCCCCCAGTGGGCCGCAAGCGGCAGACTGCCGGCGACACCGCTGCGGGACACCGCGACCAGCGGGGTGTCCCGCCCGGCACCCGGCACCGCGAGTACGTCCCGAGCCAGGGCGTCGTATTCGCGGCGGCCGAACGGCTGGGACTCCAGCCACTTGATGGAGCCGGCAAAGTGCACCGCGCCCGCCACGGGTTCACGGTCGGTGGCGACCAGGTCGATCTCAGGGTTGTTCTGCCGGTTCCACCAGCCGCCGACCGCCTCTGTCCCCGGCCATCGCTCGTCGGGCAGCAGCCGCAGCAGCGACTCGCGGACGAGCGGCTCGATCGCGCGCCCCCGCCACGTGGTCCAGGACCGCTCGATGCGTTCCAGGGCGAGATCGCCCCGGCCGCGCTCGATGAGTGGGATACCCCGCTGCAGGAAGGCCAGCCAGAAACGGAGATACGGATCGGCGACGCGGTAGCGCTTGTTCCTGGTGTCGGCCTTCGCGGACAGCGGCAGGTCGGCCGCCAGAACCCGCTTGGCCTGCAGGGTGTTCAGCAGCGGGGACAGCGTGCCCGATGGCAGGGCACCTGTTCCCCCGGCCTGTGCGGCGATGGTGGAGAAGGTCCGCTCGCCGCTGCCCACCGCCTCCAGCACCGCCCGCGAGTGCGACGCCTCGGGGAACTCCCCCAGCAGCGACAACTCGCCCGCCACCAGGAGCGGAGACAGCGGATTCGCCACCGCCTCGCGCAGGAAGTCCGCCCGGCCCGTCCCGGGCCGCCACGACTGGACGATTTCCGGAAAGCCTCCCGTGATCAGCAGCGCGTCCACCGCGTCCGCTGCATCCAGCCCGGTCATGGCCTGCACATCGCCCAGGTGCAGCGGCCGTACGGTCATCTTCGCCGCCCGCCCGAAGAACGGGCGGCCATACGACTGCAGCGCCTCCATCACCGACATGTCGCTGCCGACCAGGATGAGCAGGACCGGCTTGGCGGACAGGTGACGGTCCCAGACGGTCTGCAGTGCCCCCTCGAACTCCGTGTCCTGCTCGACCAGCCACGGCACCTCGTCGATCACCGCGATGCTCGGGGCGTCGTCCGGAACCGCGACGGCCAGTGAACGCAGCGCTTGATTCCAATCCGCGGCCTGCAGCCCGGCCACCAACTCCGCCCCCGGCAGGGCGGACTGGGCGACCGCCCCGGTGAAGTCCGCCCGCTCGGCCGCGGCATTGCGGCCCCGGGTCGCCTGGAAGACCACGTACGGAACCCGGGACCGGTCACAGAACTCCTGGACCAGGCGAGACTTCCCCACCCGGCGCCGACCGGTCATGATCACTGCCCGTCCACGGGTAGCACCCACGCCCTCGACCACCAGGCCCAGCTGCCGAGTCAGCAGATCCAGGTCAGCCACCCTCCCTTTGAATTCCACAGGCAGCTCCTCACGGCAGAAGGCAGTTCCAATGTTACGTAGATTGAATCTTACGTAGATGGTAGCTCGCTTCCTGTGTCGGCGTGAAACCGCTGAACCCGTCCGGGAACCCGTCCGGGAACCCGTCCGGGAACCCGTCCGTGGGAAGTACGGACAGGCGCGCCACACGGTTCCGGGTTTCTTGGGCAGGTGCGCCGGCATCGGTCCAACCAGAGGGAATGCCGGGAGCCGCGTCGACCGTTGTGCACGGTCCACGCGGCTCCGGAGGCGCGAAGCGGATCAGGCGGAGGCCGGGGCGTCCGCGGTGCTCGATCCCCGGGCGCCCTCGGCGGCGTCGTCGTCCCGGCGGCCCGCCTCGACGGAGGCGAGGTCGCGGTCACGGGTCTCCCGGGCGCACGCCACGGCCACGATCGTGAGCAGCGCGGCGGCGATCACGTACAGCGCGATCGGTGTGGAGCTGCCGTAGTCGGCGAGCAGCGCCGTGGCGATCAGCGGCGCGGGCGCCCCGGCGGCCACCGAGGAGAACTGGGCGCCGATGGAGGCCCCCGAGTAGCGCATGCGCGTCGCGAACATCTCCGAGAAGAAGGCCGCCTGCGGGGCGTACATCGCACCGTGCAGCACGAGCCCGACCGTGACGGCGAGCAGCAGGCTGCCGAAGGACCCCGTGTCGATGAGCGTGAAGAACGGGAACATCCACGCGCCCACGCCCACCGCGCCGATCAGGTACACCGGCCGGCGTCCGATGCGGTCGGACAGCGCACCCCAGAGCGGGATCACGGCGAAGTGCACGGCCGACGCGATCAGCACCGCGTTGAGGGCCGTCTGCTTGCTCAGCCCCGCCGACGTGGTGGCGTAGACGAGGATGAAGGCGGTGATCACGTAGTAGCTGATGTTCTCCGCCATCCGGGCGCCCATGGCGATCAGGATGTCCCGCCAGTGGTGCCGCAGCACCGCCACCAGCGGCATCTTCTCGACCTGGCCGGACTCCGCCTTCCGCTGCTCGGCCTGCGCGAGCGCGGCCTTGAACACCGGCGACTCGTCGACGGAGAGTCGGATCCACAGTCCGACGAACACCAGCACACCGGAGAGCAGGAACGGTATGCGCCAGCCCCATGACGTGAAGGCGCTCTCCGACAGCAGGGCGGTCAGCGCCGCCAGCACCCCCGTCGCCAGCAGCTGCCCCGCCGGGGCACCCGTCTGCGGCCACGAGGCCCAGAAGCCGCGCCGGCGCGCGTCCCCGTGCTCCGACACCAGCAGCACGGCTCCGCCCCACTCACCGCCGAGCGCGAACCCCTGGACCAGCCGCAGCACCGTCAGCAGCACGGGAGCGGCGCTCCCGATGGTGGCGTGCGTCGGCAGCAGACCGATCGCGAAGGTCGCCCCGCCCATCAGCAGCAGGCTCAGCACCAGCAGCTTCTTGCGGCCGAGGCGGTCCCCGTAGTGCCCGAACACCAGCGCCCCGAGCGGCCGCGCGGCGAATCCGACCGCGTAGGTCAGGAACGACAGCAGCGTTCCCACGAGCGGATCGGAGTCCGGGAAGAAGAGCTTGTTGAAGACCAGCGCCGCGGCTGATCCGTAGAGGAAGAAGTCGTACCACTCGATGGTGGTGCCGATGAGGCTCGCTGCGACGATGCGCCGCAGGTTCGAGGGCTCGGGTGGAGCGGTTGCCGAGGCGGCCATGAACACCACTTCCAGGCGTTGGCGGGGACGTTTGTGTGTCGGCACAACGTAGAAAGTGGCACGTCACCATCACATGTGGTGGGACACCATAGTTCTCCCTGCCGGAGTGCACCAGCCCACCATGGAGGCGGTACCAGGCACTCGGTGAGGCCTCGATGAGGCCATGCGGAGCGCTGTTGGATTCACCCCGTATCGAGGCGTCTTGGCGGTTATGTGGCGACTCCGGTGACCCGGCGGCCGCACCGCCCCCGCCCCAGTCACCACCCGCGCCCCGTCACCGCCCGCCCCGCCCCCGTCTCCGTCGCCGGCGCCTCACCCGTCACCGGCGCGTCGCCCGGCACGGCCCTGCCGGGCGACCGCGAATCCGCCGGGGACGGCAGCGGCGCGCGACGGACCGGCCGCACCCCGCGCCGGGACCGCTACTCCTGACCGGGGACGGCCATCTCCCCGAGCGGCGACCAGTCGTCCTGCGGAACGTTCATGTGGACGATGCGCGGTGTCTCGGCCAGATGGGGCGGCAGCGTCTGCCGCGCCGCCTGGAAGTGTGCGGACTGCACATGCGCGCCCCCGGCCTCGTCGTCGCGGAAGGCCTCGACCAGGACGTACTCCGTCGGGTCCTCCACACTGCGCGACCAGTCGAACCACAGGCAGCCGGGCTCGGCGCGGGTGGCCCGGGTGAAGTCGGCGGTGATCTCGGGCCAGCGGTCGGCGTGCTCGGGACGGACCCGGAACTTGGCGGTGATGAAGATCATGGGATTCCTTCGCTGATGTCTGCTGGTGACAGCCGCGGCGCGGCGGCCGGGCAAGGAGAACGTTCGGGCCGGCCCGGGGCCGGGCTCCGAGCCGGCCCCGGGCCGGCACCGCGGTACACGACCGGCCGGGTGAGAAGCCGAACCGCGGCGGGGGCTCCCCTCCGCGTCCGTCCGGCAGCCACCCGGGCTCGCCGAGACAAGATCGTACGACCTCCGCCTGCCGCGGCCGGCCCGCGGGCCCGTGAGGGCGGACGTGCCGCGACGATTCCGGAACGGCCTCGCGCCCCCGTGTCCCGCGGCGGCCGCCCGGCCGGCCGCCGCGAGGGGACGCCCGGCCGGCCGCCGCAAGGGGACGGCCGGTGGCGCCTGTGTGTCCCGACGGGGCGTCAGGACCGGAGCAGGAGCCGGCCGTCCGCGTACGGCAGGACCTTGGCACGCGGGAGGTGGACCAGCACCCCCTCACCCGCCGGAACTCCCTCCTCCCGCGGCGTCTTGGTCCGCACGAGCTGCCCGGCCACCTCGACCTCGAGCACGCGCTGCGCGCCGTGGTCCGTGACGCTCCGCAGTCTGCCGGGGAAGGTGTTGGGGCCGGGGTCCGTGACGAGCTTCACGTACTCGGGCCGGACGCCCACCTGGAGCCGGTCCGGGCTCTGCGGGATGTCCCAGGCGACGGCCAGTGCCCGGCCGTCCAGCGTGAACTGCCCGTCGGTCCGGTCCACGGTCAGGAAGTTCATCGCCGGTGAGCCGATGAAGTAGCCGACGTAGGTGGACGAGGGCGCCTCGAAGAGCTGTTCCGGGGTGCCCTGCTGTACGGCGCGGCCGTCCTTCATGACCAGCACCTCCTGCGCGAAGCTCATCGCCTCGTACTGGTCGTGGGTCACGTAGATCACGGTGGGCCGGAACTGTTCGGTGATCTCGCGGATCCTGCGCCGCAGCGAGTGCTTCAGCTGCGGGTCGATGACGGTGAGCGGCTCGTCCATGAGCACGGCCGCCACGTCGTCGCGGACCAGGCCGCGGCCGAGTGAGATCAGCTGCTTGTCGTCCGCGGTGAGCCCCCGGGCGGGCTGCTTCAGCCGGTCGTGCAGGTCCAGGGCCTCGGCGACCTGCCGGACCTTGGCGTCGATCCTCGCCTTGTCCCAGCGCCGGCACTGCAGCGGGAAGGCGAGGTTCTCGTAGACCGTCATGGACCTGTAGATCACCGGGAACTGGAAGACCTGCGCGATGTTGCGGGCCTTCGTGGGCCGGTCCGTGACGTCGACTCCGTCGAACAGCACCTTCCCCCGCGAGGGTCTGACCAGCCCGGAGAGGATGTTCAGCAGCGTGGTCTTGCCGCACCCGGACGGACCCACCAGCGCATAGGTCTTGCCCGGTTCGAAGGTCAGCCTCAGCGGCTTGAGGGCCCACCGCTCCTCTTCGACGCCCGGCGCGTACGCGTGCCCCACGTCGACGATGTCCAACTGCGCCATGTCAACGCCCTTCCACTGGAGTGAGCTCGTATGAGGGTGTCCGCACGAGCGCCCCACGCTCGTCGAAGGCGAACAACCGGGCGTCGCGGAGGTGCAGTTCGACCAGGTCGCCGAGGCCGACGTCGTGGATGCCCTCGATCTGCACGACGAAGGGGGTCTCACCGACGGCCACGTGGACGAAGGTCTCGGAACCGGAGATCTCCACGAAGACGGCCTCGCCCTCGACCCCGCGCTCGGCTCCGCCGGCGGCCAGGCCGACGTCCGTCGCGCGCAGGCCGAACTGGTAGGGCCCGTCGGGCAGGTCGGCCAGGTGCCCGGGAGCGGGTACGGCCTGGAGACCGGCCGCCACGACCCGGCCGCTCTCGATCCTGCCCGGGAAGATGTTCATGGGCGGGTCGTTGATGATGGACGCCACCGTCGTGGTCGCCGGGCGTTCGAAGACCTCCTGCGGGGTGCCGGTCTGCAGGATCCGGCCCTCGTGCATGACCAGCACCACGTCCCCGAGCATCATCGCCTCGGCGGGTTCGGTGGTCGTGTAGACGACGATGGTGTCGCCCCGGTCGGAGAAGAGGGTCCTGAACTCGTCGCGCAGTTGCTCGCGCAGCTTGTAGTCCAGGTTCGCCAGCGGCTCGTCGAGCAGCAGGATGCCGGTCGCGCGGGCCAGGGCGCGGGCCATCGCGACGCGCTGCTGCTGGCCGCCGGAGAGCTGGGAGGGCTTGCGCTTCTCGAAGTCCGCCAGCCCCACACGCGCCAGGCTCTGCCGGACCCGCCGCCGGATCTCGTCCCGTGGCAGCCCGGCCCGCTTCAGCGGGAAGGCCACATTGTCGAACACGTTCAGATGCGGGTAGTTGATGAACTGCTGGTAGACCATGGCGGTGTCGCGCCGCCACACCGGCGTCTTGAGGAAGTCCGCTCCCGCCCGGGTCAGCGAGCCGGAGTCCGCCTTCTCCAGGCCCGCGAGCACCCGCAGCAGCGTCGTCTTCCCGGCCATCGTCCGGCCGATGACGGTATGGAGCCGGCCCGGCTCGAAGGTCGCGGTCACGTTCCTGAGGTGGTCGACGCCGTCGACGGTCAGGCACAGATCGGTGGCGCACAGGTTCATCGGACGGCTCCCGACAGGTTCCCCTTGGACAGCAGGCGCTCGACCCAGAGGGCGAGCAGGACGAGCGGTGCCACGCCGAACAGCGCGGCGGCGGACAGCGTCCACCACGGTGGAATGGAGGAGTTGAGGGCGACGACCGCCTGGGGCAGCGTCTGGACCTCGGTGAAGGTCAGCCGGAAGGCGAAGAAGAAGTCGTTCCAGCCGAACACGGCGCAGAACATCGCGGCGACGGTCAGGCCGGGCAGGGAGTTCGGCAGGATCGCCCGGACGAAGGTCCGGAACGGAGGGCAGCCGTCCAGCATCGCCATCTCGTCGATCTCCCGCGGGATGCCGTTGAAGAAGTCGACCATCACCCAGACCGCGATGGGCAGCAGCAGCGCGACCGTCACGATGACCAGTCCGGCGATGGTGTCCAGGAGGCCGCCCCACTGCAGGAGGTAGAAGAAGGGGATCACCAGGACGACGGGCGGCATGATCCGCTGGGAGACGAAGAAGAAGACGATGTCGCCGTTCTTGATGAAGCCCAGCTTGAAGCGGTAGCGGGACAGCGCGTACGCGGCCAGGGACCCCAGGGCCAGGCTGATGGCGGACGCGGCGACGGTGACGACGGCGCTGTTGACGAACGGCTCGATCACATCGACACCGCCGGCGCCGCCGAAGATGTTGCGCCAGCCGGTGAGGGTGGGCTCGTACTGCGCCCAGGGGACGTAGGTGGGGCCGCCCTGGACCGCGTTGGCGTTCTTGAAACTGGTCGTCATCGCCCAGAGGAACGGCCCCGCGACGAAGCAGGCCCACAGCGCGATCACGGTGTACTTGAACACGGGGTAGAGGCGCGACCTCATGAGTCCCCCTTCAGCTTGAAGGCCCTGGTGAGCAGGGCGGCGACGACCGTGAGCGTGACGATCATCAGGACGAGGTAGGTCAGGGACATCGCCCCGCTGTAGCCGGTCTGCTGGTCGCGCAGGCCCTGGATGTAGAGGTAGTAGCCCGGAGTCTCGGTGGAGGATCCCGGCCCGCCGGACGTCAGTACGTAGACGCTGTCGGAGAGCTTGGACGCCTCGATCAGCCGGATCACGACCGCCGCGACCGAGACCGGTGCCATCAGCGGGAACGTCACCTTCCGAAAGGTGCGCCAGGTGCCTGCGCCGTCGATCGCCGCTGCCATGAACGGCTCCTTGGGCAGACTCAGCAGGCCGGCCAGCAGCAGCAGGAACATGAACGGGGTCCACTGCCACACCTCGACGGTCATGAGCGCGACCAGCGCCGGCCCGGACTCGGTGAGCCAGGGGATCCCGGTCAGGCCCAGCACCTCCAGCAGGTCGTTCGCCGGTCCCAGGGACTCATGGAAGATCGTCTGCCAGATGGCCGCCATCACCACGGGTGTGGTCATCATGGGGACGAGGAAGAGCACCCGCCAGAATCTGCGGCCGCGTACCTCGCGCCACACCAGCAGGGCCATACCGAATCCGATGAGGTACTGGATCAGGACCGTGCCGCCGGCGAGCAGGACCAGCCGGGTGATGGAGGCCCAGAAGCGGCCGTCGTGCAGCATCGCGGTGTAGTTGGCCCCGCCGATGAAGTCCAGCTGCGGGTTGCTGACGTTCCAGCCGGAGAAGCTGACGCGGATGGTGAACAGAAGCGGGAAGATGATGATCAGAAAGAGCGTGAGCAGTCCCGGCAGCAGGAACATGCTCTTGTGCCGGCGCAGGCCGTCCATGGTTCTCCTTGCGGAAGGGGGGTGCCCCCGGGTGGCCGGCCCGGACCGGCCGGCCACCCGGGGCGTGCTGCGGTCGGATCAGGAGTCGGCCTCGAGTACGACCACGTTGCGGTAGGCGCTGCGGACCTTGTCCCTGCCGATCTGATCGGTGATCGCGGACCATTCCTTGGCCACGCCGTCCAGCGCACGCTGGGGCGAACTCTGTCCCGCCAGAGCCGCGGCGACGCCGTTGGCCAGCGAGGACATGTACTGGTTGACGCCGGGAACGCGCAGGTCGAAGACGCGGTTGGAGCTCTTCTCCATGCCGGAGAGCGTGCTCGTGTACGACTCGGCGACGTCCTTGTCCCAGCCCTGCTTCTCCCAGAACGCCGGGTCGAAGTGGGCGTTGCGGTACGGGTTGACGCCGAAGCGGCCGATGGTCAGGTCGAGGGCGGTGTTGGCCTCGTTGCCGAAGAAGCACAGGTAGTCGAAGGCCATCTGCTGGTGGCTGGAGGCCTTGGCCACCGCCGAGGTCCATCCCCAGGTGAAGTAGGGCGCCTGGTTGGCCATCTTGTCCCAGGACTCCGTGGCGCGGTTGTAGACCTCCGTGGAGCCCGGCAGCGGCGCCGCCTGGACCTTGTTGCGGATCCTGCTGTCCGGCTGCTGGGCCTGGACGAAGGCGTCGTCCCAGGAGTAGGACATCAGCGTCTGGCCGCCTCCGAAGGAGAAGATCTCGTCTCCCAGGCCGAAGTTGGCGCCGCCGGGTGCCCAGGTGGACTTCGCCTTGACCATGTCCTCCAGCGCGCGGACGAAGCCGGGCGTGTTGATCAGCGGCTTCATGGTCTCGGGGTCGAAGAAGACACCGCCCTTGACGTGCGGATGCTTCACATACGGCGCCGCCCGGCTGATGAACGCGGAGAACGTCAGGTCGTCGCGCTTGGTGACCTCGGCGCTGCCGTAGTTCTTCTTGCCGTCGCCGTCGAAGTCCTTCCCGCTGAAGACCTGGGCGATCTCCTGGTATTCGGCCCAGGTCCCGGGGGCCCGGAGCTCCTTGCCCGTGGCCTTCCGGTACTCCGCCTGCCGCTGGGGGTCCTCCAGCACATCGGTGCGGATCTTGAGATAGTGCCGGTCACCGTCCACCGGGTACTGCACGACCTTCCCGTTCCAGGTCGCCACGTCCATGTAGGCCTTGGTGACGTCCTTCATGCCGGGGGTCTCGAGGTACTTCTCCGGCACCGGCGCCAGGTACGGGGCCAGGTCGCCGATCCACAGGGACGGGTAGAACATGACGTCGTACGCCGGCTGGCCCGCCTGGAGCGGCGTGAGGATCTTCTGGTGCAGCTCGCCGAAGGGGACGTTGACCACCTCGACCTTCCCCCCGGTGATCTCCTCGAACTGCTTGGCGTGCAGCTGCGTCGGCTCACCGATGACCGGGACGGCATGGCTGATGATCTTGAGTGTCTGCCCGGAGTAGTCCTTGCGGCTGATCGACTCGTAGCTGCAGGGGCCGGGGACGTCCTTGACCTTCGTGGCCGGGTAGTTCTTGCCGTACTTCTGGTAGCTGATGTCCGAGCCGGGCTTGAAGAGCGCGGCCTTCTCCTTGGGCTTCTGCTGTTCCTCGTTCTGGGCGGTGCACGCGGTGGCGGTCAGGGCCGCGACGGCCGCGACGGCGACCAGGCCCGTGTACGGTCTGCTGCGCATGTGTCTGCTCCTGCGGTGTCAGGGAATCAAGATCGCTCGGCCGCGGACGGCCCCGGCGTGCAGGTCGTCGAGGGCCTGCTGGAAGGAGTCGAGGGGGTAGCGCTGGGTGTGCAGGGTGACCTTGCCGCGGGCCGCCAGGACCATCAGCTCGGCGAGGTCGTTGTAGGAGCCCACGAGGTTCCCGATGAAGTTGATCTCCGTGGAGATGACGTCGATCGTCGGGACGTGGAGCTGACCGCCGTAGCCGATGACGTAGTAGTTGCCGTTGCGGCGCAGGCAGGCCACGCCCGTCTCGACGGCGCCCCCCTCACCGACGAAGTCCAGGACGGCCTCCGCGCCGTGCCCCCCGGTGAGCTCCCGCACCCGCTCGGCCTCGCTGCCGTCGGCGACGAGCGTGTGGTCCGCGCCCAGTTCCCGGGCCAGTGACAGGGCCTCCGGACTGCGGTCGATGACGATCATCTCGACCGGCGAGAGGGCCCGCAGCACCTGGATCCCGATGTGCCCGAGTCCGCCCGCGCCGATGACCACCGCCCGGTCACCGGGCCGCAGTACCCGGGCCGCCTTGGCGACGGCGTGGTACGCCGTCAGCCCGGCGTCGGCCAGCGCCGCCACCGAGGCCGGGTCGAGGGACGGGGGGAGGGGCACCACGGAGCGGGCGCTGGTCCTGACGTACTCGGCGTACCCCCCGTCGGCGTCGATGCCGGGGAAGGCCGAGTCCATGCAGTGCACGTCGTCGCCGGCCCGGCAGGCGCGGCACAGACCGCAGGTCACCAGCGGGTGCAGGATGACCGGGTCGCCGACCCGGACGTGGGTGACGGCCTGCCCGACCTCCGCGACCCAGCCGGCGTTCTCATGACCGATCGTGTAGGGCAGGGCGACCCCGCTCTTCTCCTTCCACTGCCCCTCCAGGATGTGGAGATCGGTCCGGCAGACCCCGGCGCCCCCGATCCTCACGATCACATCGAGCGGACCGGTGATCCGCGGGTCCGGCACGTCCACCAGCTCGGGCGGCTTGTCGTACTCGATGACCTGCACGGCTTTCATCGCGGCTCCCTGCGAGTCGGGTGTGATGTGCGCCGATTACACAGGCCGCCGCCGTGGGGTCGATGTCTCAGAAATCGCTCACGGATGTCTCAATCTGATACAGGGCGTGGGCGCGGCTGCGTCGAGCTGGTCCAATCACTGCAGTGAAGGATTTGTGACGCGCGCGATACGGGAGTGTTAATGCCCCGCCACCAGCCCGGAAGCTCGCTGCAGGCAGCCAGGGAGCTCTATCTGGAAGTCACCAGGGACCCCAGCGCCCGTCCGCTCGTGGTGGCCTCGTGGCAGCGCTCGATGGAGCACCGGGTGAAGTCGGGCAGCCTCGACGCCCCCTACCTGGACGACCCCAACCTCGACAGCCCCCTCGCCAGGGCGGCGCTGCCGATCCTGGCCAGGCTGCACGAGCAGCTCGCCGACGACCCGGTGGCCACGATGATCACCGACCGGAACGGCGTGGTGCTCTCCCGGAAGGTGTCCCACGACGGGCTGACGACGAACCTCAACCGCGTGCAGCTGGCCCCGGGCCATGTGTTCGCCGAGCGCTATGTGGGCACCAACGGCATCGGGACCGCGCTGGCCAGCGGCCGCCCCGTCATGATCGCCGGAATGGAGCACTACGTCGAGGCGTTGCGGGACTTCCACTGCGCAGCCGTACCGATCCTGCATCCCACCCGGCGCACGCTGCTGGGAGCCTTCAACCTCACCACCGTCCGTCAGGGCTCGGGCGGCATGCTGATGGCCTTCGCCCGCTCCGTCGCGGCCCAGATCGAGGGAGAGATCGCAGCGATCACCTCGCGGCGCGAACGGGCCCTGTTCCACGACTACATGGCGGCCTGCTCCTCGGTGCGCCCGGGACCGGTACTGGCCATCAACCGCGATGTCGTCATGATGAACGAGCAGCTCGGTGCGGCCGTGACCGGGCCGGACCACTACGCGCTGCTCGACCACGCCCGCGAGATCGCCGACAGCCCCCGGTCGGAGGGGACGCGCAGCATCGCCCTGCCCTCCGGACGGGTCGCCGAACTCAGGGTCAGCCGCTGCCGGCGCGAGGACAGCGACGCGGGCGCCGTCCTCAGGGTCCGGCTGATCGGGCGCCCGCAGCCGGGACCCGCGGCCTCCGCCGCGCCTGCCCGGACCGACCCGGGCCTGGTGGGTTCGGCCCCGCAGTGGCTGCGCGCCGTCGCCGACAGCCGGGCGGCCTTCGTCGCCGGGACCTCGCTGCAACTCCTGGGCGAGGCCGGCGTCGGCAAGAGGACGCTGGTCGAGGCGCTGCACCGGGCCCACGGCGCCGGACGCCGGCTGGAGACGGCACAGCCGCCGCCGTCCGACTCGCCCGCCGTCACCGAGCGCTGGCTGCACGACGTCGGAGAGCTGCTCGCCGTGCCGTCCAACGTGCTGGTCCTGCGCGACGTCCACCTGCTGGGCGACCCGCTGCGGCAGCGGCTGGGCAACCTGCTGACGCAGCTGGAGGGAACCGCCACCGCGCAACTGGTCCTGACCGGCCAGCCGTCGACGGTCGGCGCCGACGACCGGCTCGGCCGGCTCTGCGGCGTCCTGGTGGAGGTGCCGCCCCTGCGCCATCGCCACGGGGACATCGAGCGCCTGGCACGGTTCTTCCTGCGCAGGTACCGGCCGAGCGGTGAAAGCAGGATCTCCCCGGACGCCCTGACCATGCTGCAGCGATGCCCCTGGCCCGAGAACGTCCGGCAGTTCGAGTCGGTGATGCGCGGGCTGGCACGGCGGCCCGCCGGACCGGTGATCCAGGCGGAGGACCTCCCCCCGGAATGCCGGGTGTCCTCGCACAAGGTCCTGACCACCATCGAGACGCTGGAACGCGACGCCATCCTGCGCGGCCTGATGGACCACGACTCCAACGTCCAGCGCACCGCTCAGGACCTCGGCATCTCGCGCGCCACGATGTACCGCAAGATGCGCCGCTACGGGATCGTCCCGTCGAACCTGACCTGAGCCTGCCTGCACTGAACCTGGTCTGGACCTGAGCCTGACCTGAACCTGACCTGACCGCTTCCCGGATCGTCCGGCGGTGGGGAGCCGACGGGGCCCGACCCGGGGAGGCGGCCTCTGCGGCCGGCGGCGGTCGTCACGCTCGCGGCTTGCCCGGCTCGGGGCGGGCAAACGGCGAAGGGTTGCCCGGCTCGCGGCTTCCACGGCTCGGGGCTTGTTACGGCTAGGGGCGGGCGTGTGGCGAGCGGTTGTTCCGGCAATGCGCGAGAAACGAGCGGCCCGGTGTCCGCCGCGCGGACACCGGGCCCCTGGGCCATACCGGCCGCTCAGCGGTGAAATGCGTCCTTGGTCTTTTCCTTCGCCTCGCGCATGTCGCCCTTCGACTGTTCGGCGCGGCCCTCGGCGGTCATCCGCTCGTTGCCGACGGCGCGTCCCACGGTCTCCTTCACCTTGCCCTTGGCCTGCTCGATCCGGGCCCGGGACTTCTCATCTGCGGCCATGACTCTCACTTCCCAAGAAGTCGACAACAGGTGCATGGCGTCGAGTAACCGGAGCCCGCTCCGTCAAACCTCCGAGCCGTCCGGGAAAACGAGGGAGCGATCGCCCGATTCCTCAGGTGTGAATGCGCAGAGCCGGGGCAACCGTGGCTTCGGAGGTTGATAAACATGGTCCCGTTGCTTCTGGTTCTCATACTCGCCGTACTGCTTTTCGGTGCCGGATTCGCTCTTGAGGCGCTCTGGTGGATCGCCGCGATCGTTCTCGTCGTATGGCTGCTCGGTTTCGTCATTCGCCCGGCCGGATCCGGTGGCGGCCGGGGACGCTGGTACCGCTGGTAAGGCGGCTCCGGCCGCCGACCGCCCGAAACGCGGGTGTCCCAGGAGGACCTCTCCTGGGACACCCGCTTTTCGCTGTCCGGGACGGCGGCCCGGCGGACCCCGGCGGCCCGGCGGACCCCGGTGGTCAGGAGCGGCGGCGAGGCCTGCCGGGCTTGGCACCCCTGCGCCCGGCCGAAGCACCGCCACGCCCGGTGGCGGCACCGCGCCGCCCGCCCGCCGCGGATTTGCCGCCGGCGGCTCCCTGCGCCGGCCGGCCGGAGCGCCGGGCTGTGTCCTTCGGCTGGTCCTTCGATTGGTTCGTCGACTGGTGCTTCGGCTGCTCGGCGGGGGAGGGGCGCCGGCCCCGCGTGCTGTTGACGGTCCTCCCGCGGACGATGCCGATGAAGTCGTCCACCAGATCGGTGGTCCGGTCCTCGGGCCAGGACAGGGCCACGCTCGACCGAGGCGCGTCCGTCACCGTGCGGTACGTGAGGTCCCTGCGGTGGTGCAGACGGGCGAGGGACTGCGGGACCACCAGCACACCCACCCCCGCGGCCACGAGCTCGATCGCGTCCGCGGTCGTCGCCGGCCGCTCGATCGCGGGACGTCCGGGAAGGCGGTGCCATTCGAGGGTGTCGTCCAGCGGGTGGAACACGACGTCCTCGGCCAGGTCCTCCAGGGAGACCTCGTCGACGGCTGCCACCGCGTGGTCCTTGGGTACGACCACGACCGTCGTCTCCGTGTAGAGCGGGATCGCGCTGAAGAAGGTGCGGTCGACGGGCAGCCGCACCACACCCGCGTCGGCTCCCCCGTCGCGCAGCAGCCCCGGTGCCTCGGCGGACGGGACCGCGAGGAGGTCCAGCGGGACGTCGGGCAGCCGCTCCTGCCAGATCCGCACCCACTTACCAGGGGTCACGCCGGGAACGTAGGCGAGCCTGAACGAGGGGGAAGCTTCCGAGCCGGTCACCGCACCAGGTTATCCGGCGTGGTCGGAGCTCGTGCACACGCTCGATATCCTTGACCCATGACGTCGCACCACGGCACCCAGTCCATGAAGCCCGCCACGGCGGCGAAGAAGCTGGGTGTGTACCTCGAAGCCACCCCCGCGGAGTTCCGGGAGGGCGTCGTCTCGCGCGACGAGCTCAACGCGCTCCAGACCGACCCGCCCGAGTGGCTCCGCGAGCTGCGGCGCAACGGCCCGCACCCCAGGCCCGTCGTCGCGGCGAAGCTGGGCGTCTCCATCTCCGGCCTGGCCCGGGGCGGGGTCACGGAGGCCCTGACGACGGAGCAGATCGAGACGCTGAAGCAGGAGAGTCCCGAGTGGCTCCGGCGGGAGCGTGCGACCCAGGCCGAGGTGCGCAAGGAGACCGTGCGCCTCAAGGAGAGGCGCGCGGAGAAGGACGCCAGGGCCGAAGAGCGCTCCTGAGTGCGGCTTGCCCGCGGGGCGGCCGTCCCGCGGGCCGGGGCTGCCCGGCCGGCTTCCCGGTAGGGCCGGGGCCCGCGCCGGGCAGCCCCGGTACGGCACGTGGTCTTCCGCCGGGCAGTCCCGGCCTCGGTCCGTGACCTTCCGCCGGGGGTAGGGGGCGCGCACCCGTCTCGCCGACATCGAGGCCGGCCTTCCGGCTCCGGGACCGCCGGACCGAGGCGGCACCCGCCACCGACCTGACCAGGGTACGACCGTGCCCCGGGGTTCACGGGCCCCGGGGCACGGCACAGGCGTGGTGCGGTCAACCGCGGGCGGCGCGGCGCCGGCGCGTCACCACGAGGATGCCGGCACCCGCCGCCACCGCCGCGGCCGCGGCGCCCGCGATCAGCGGCGTGGCGCTGGACCCGCCGGTCTCCGCGAGGGGCGGTGTGCTCGGCGCCGGGGCGGGCGGAGCCTCGGAGTTGGGCGGCTCCGTGTTCGGGGGCTCCGTGCTCGGCGGTTCCGTGCTCGGCGGTTCCGAGGGCTCCGGCTCCTGGGGCGGCTCGGAGGGCTCAGGGCTCTCGCATACGGGCGCGGTCTTGGTCTCGTCGCGCGAGAAGCGGTCCCCGTCGCCCGCCTTCACCACGAGCCGTACCTCGATCTCGGCCTTGTGCTCGGGCAACTGCAGGGTCTTGCTGAACTCGCGCCCGAACTCCTGCGTGGGCAGCAGGTCCTTGCCGTCGGCCGTGACCGTCACCGTGTTGGTGACGCGGGCACTGTACGCCTTGAGGTCGATGGTGACCTCGGAGCAGGTCACCGTCCAGACGGGCGTGTGGGCCGACGCCGGAGCGGCGCTCACTCCCACTCCGACCAGTCCGAGGGCAGCGCCCGCTATGAGAGCGCCCGAGCGCTTCCACGCACGGGTGGGTGCAATCATCAATCCTCCATGGAGGTCCTGACACCTGGTCTGACGGCAGCGCACAGTACTCCTCCCGTGCAGCACCGTTCACTCCATCCCCGGTAACGACTTGGTTCCCATCGCCCTGACGGGCACCGCCCGTTCACGCGGGTGACTTCCGGCCCGACGAGGACCGCTGCGGCGGTGGCGCTGCGGTGGGGGCGCGGCGGTGACGTGGCGGGATCCAGCCGTGCCGCGCGGGTGGATCGGGAGACCTGAGCGCCGCCCCGGCGCCCCCGAGCCACTCCGCACCGGCGCCGGGACGCAAGCGACCCCGGCGCTCTGGCGGCGGGGTGCGAACGGGGTGAGCCTGGTACTGAGGGCGGATCCCTGGTACGGGAGGCGGCGTCATGGGTGGCCTGGTGGTAGTGGGAGTGGACGGATCGGCGTCCGCACTGGCCGCGGTGGAGGAGGCGGCCCGGGAGGCCCGGTGGCGCCGGGCCGCGCTCCGGGTGGTGCACGCGTTCATCTGGGCCAGGATGAAGGTGTCGCTGGGCCCGCCGTCGTACGGCCCGCCCGAGGGCGGGCTGCGGAACATGGCCGACCGTCTCGTGGCCGAAGCGGTCGAGCGGGCCACGGCAACGGCACCGGAGGTGGAGGTGGGCTCCGTCGTGGTGCCGGGCGAGCCGCTGACCGTACTCGAAACGGAGTCCCAGGAGGCCGAACTCATGGTGGTGGGTTCCCGTGGGACGGGCGGCTTCGTCGGGCTCCTGGTGGGGTCGACCACCGTGCATCTGGCCGCGCACGGCCGATGTCCCGTGCTGGTGGTACGGGAGGCTCCCAGGGCCGACGGCCCCGTGCTGGTGGGCGTCGACTGTTCTCCCGCGAGCGAGGCGGCGGTCGACTTCGCCTTCGCGGAGGCCGTGCTGCGCGGCGCGGGCGTCCTCGCCCTGCACGCCTGGACGTCCTGGAACGCGCCGCTGCCTCCGCCGCAGGACCCCTCGATGCCGTACGCGCATCCGGCGGGCGCCGCCGCCGAGGCGGAGGAGCGTCTGCTGGCCGCGGCACTGGCGGGCCGGCGGGAGACGTACCCGGGCGTCCCGGTCGAGCACAGGGCGGTGCGCGGTGACACGCGGCAGGCGCTGATCGAGGCGAGCGGGTCGGCCCGCATCCTGGTCGTCGGCGCCCGGGGGCGCGGAGGCTTCAAGGGCCTGCTGCTGGGCTCGGTGAGCCAGGCCATGCTCCACCACGCCCACTGCCCGGTCGCCGTGGTGCGGGGAGGCGGCACTGCCGGCACTGACACGTGAGGACTCCCTTCTTCCTGCCCCGGGCCGTGCCCCGGGCCGTCCGCCGCTTCTGACCCGTCCCGGCCCGTCCTGACCCGTCCCGGCCCGTCCCGGCCCGGGCACCGCCGAGGGGCGCTCCGGCGAAGTGCGTGCGGGGCCGTTTCGCCGTGCCGGGCCGAAGAGTTGCCGATCGATCTGAACGTCCACCGGCGCGCGTCCGTATGGAACTCAGCGGGTCCCCCACAGCCGTTCGCGTCCATGCGCGAACCGGCAGAGACGCACAGGAGTTCCATTGAGAAGAAGTGCACGCAGACGCTCAACGGGCGGCAGGAGAGTAGTTGCGGCCTCGATCGCGCTCATGCTGGGCGGTGGCGGGCTGATCGCCGTCAACACCTATGCCTCGGCCGGCGAGGGGTGGGGGCGGTCGCAGAACCGGACTCTCGGAGCCGGCGCCGCGGCCTCCACCATCAGGTGTCCCGAGGCCGCGAACGGGCTCTCGGAGGTGCCTGACGCGGCGCGGCGCGAGGTCGACAGGGAACTGGCCGCGATGGACAGCCAGATCACGGAGGCCTACCAGCGATTCGCCGAGCAGAGGGAACAGGTTGCTCAGGACCCCGGGTTCGCCGAGAACGCGGTCCTCGGTCCGCTGGAGGACAAGCGGACGGCCAGCCTCGACCGCATCGCCACGGCGATCGGCCGCGCCGGCGAACGGCCCAAGGGCCTCGAGTCCATGGCGGCCTGCGAGTTGAAGCAGGACGAAGCCGACAACGGAGGTCAGAACGAGGGAGGTCAGAACGGCGGTCAGGGTCAGGACGGGGGTCAGAACGACGGCAACGGCCAAGGCCAGGACGGGGGCGGTCAGGACGGCGGCGGCAACGCTGGTCAGGCGGGCAACGGTCCGGAGCAGTCCGACTTCGTCGAGATCCAGTCGGTGCAGCCGAACGCCGGTGACCCGCGCAATCGGCGTGGTGCCTCCCGTGGCGTCTTCACGACGAGTTGCGGGGTGAACGAGAACGGCAAGTTCAACCCGGACAACGTGATCGTGGCGCCGGGTGTCGCCAACGGTGCCCACCATATGCACGACTACGTGGGCAACCAGGCCAACGACGCCTTCGCCAGTGACGACGACCTCGCGGCAGGCGAGACGACCTGTGTGAACCAGGGCGACAAGTCGACGTACTACTGGCCGGTGCTGCGGCTGCAGAACGGGCAGCAGGAGGCCGACGCCGATGCCGACGGCGGCGGCAAGGACCAGAACGTCGGTGAGATCCAGACGCCGTCGCAGGTCACGCTGAACTTCGTGGGCAACCCGCGGTCGAAGGTGACGGCGATGCCGCGGTTCCTGCGGATCATCACGGGCGACGCCAAGGCGTTCGTCAACGGTGATGCGAACGCGAACGCCTCGTGGAGCTGCACCGGCTTCGAGAACCGCCAGCTGAAGGACAAGTACCCGATCTGCCCCGAGGGCAGTCAGGTGGTGCGGACGTTCAAGTTCCAGAGCTGCTGGGACGGCCAGAACACCGACAGTGCCAACCACCGTACCCATGTCGCCTTCGCCCAGGCCAACGGCGCCTGCCCCAACGGCTTCCGCGCCATCCCGCAGCTCGTGCAGCGCATCGTGTACGACGTGCCGCCGCCGGTGTTCGACGGGGCCAACCCGAGCGTCTTCGCGGTCGACTCCTTCCCGGAGCAGCTGCACAAGCCCGTCACCGACCACGGCGACTTCATCAACGTCTTCGACGACAACCTGATGGACGAGCTTGTGGGCTGCATCAACGAGGGCCGTGAGTGCGGTCCCGGCGACGCCGGTGCACCTCCCGCCGACGGCAACAACGGTGGCAACGGTGACGGAGGTGGCAACGGCGGCAACGGTGACGGAGGTGGCAACGGGGAGAACCCCGGCGACCCGGCCCCGCCCAACGACGGAGCGACGGGTGGTCAGGACGCGCCCGGCGCACCGGCTGAGCCGCAGAACCCCGGCGGGGGCAACCCTCCGGCCGACGGCGGGGACGGCAAGCCCGGCGCGGCTCCCGGAGCCGGCCAGGACTCCGGCCAGGACGGCGCGGGTCAGGACGGGTCCGGCTCCGGGGACAACGGCTCGGGGGACAACGGCTCCGGAGACCGGAACGCACCGGAAGGCGGCGGCAAGGTGAAGAACCCCGAGGTTCTCGCCAATTCGTCCACCGGGTCCTCCGCGGGTTCGTCCGCGGACGCCCCCGCCGGGTCGAACGGTTCGGCGCAGACGGGCACGGGTGACGGCGAGCCCGCCGCCCAGGCCACGGAGGCCGCGGGGGAGAACGCCACCGAGCCCAACGGCGGCGGCGGTCCGCTGGCAGGCGGTCAGGCTCAGAGCGGTGGGCTCGCGGAGACCGGTGCCCAGCTGTGGCCGTCCGCGGCCGGGGCCGTGCTGCTCCTGGCAGGTGGGCTGCTGCTGCGTACGCGCCGTCCGCAGCGTGTGGCGGCGCGCCGCCGCTGACCCGGGTCTTCCTTCACATCGGTCCTGGCCGGCCCCCGTCCCGACGGGGGCCGGCCAGGCCGTGGTGAGCGCTCCGCGGCCGTCCGCCGGGCGACCGGCTCAGCGAGGGGGCCCCGCCACCGGATCGTTCGACGTGACGGTGAACAGGCCGCCGTCGGGGTCGCGGAGGGTCACCCAGGCGTCCGCGCTGGTCGGGTCGGCCGGCGCGATGACCCGGCCACCGAGCCCGACGGCCGTCCGCACGGCGAAGTCCACGTCGGGCACGTAGAAGTACACGTGCCAGCGGGGGCGGATGTGCGGGTCGGGGGCCTCGCCGACGGCGCCGCCGGTGATCCGGGCGACCACGTCCCCCTGGTGCCGCAGGACGACATGGTCGTCCTCGTAGGCCACTTGGCAGCAACCGGGCTGTGCGCAGGCCCAGTCCAGTACCTCGGCGTAGAAGATCGCCGCATCGAAGGCGTCGCGGGTGCGCAACTCCAGCCAGGCCGGAGCCTTGTCGGTGCCCATGCTCCAGTCGGGGATGGCCTTGCCCTGCCAGATGCCGAACACGGCGCCGTCGCGGTCCGCGGCCAGCGCCGCCCGGCCGGTGCCGAAGCTGAGCGGGCCCACCGCCACCGTGGCGCTGCGCTCGTGGATCCGGGCCGCCGTCAGGTCCGCATCGTCGACCGCGAAGTAGGGTGTCCACGCCACCGCGACCGCGAGGCTGTCCGCGAGTGCCCCGATCCCGGCGACGGGAGTGCCGTCGAGGAAGCCGACGGCAAACTCCTCGCCGAGCCGGGTGGGACGGAACGCCCACCCGAGCACCTCCGAGTAGAACTCCTCCGCCGTCGGGAGATCACGAGCCATGAGGCTCACCCAGCACGGAGCGCCGAACAGCGCATGACTTGACGTAGACACGACAGCCGCCCATCTCCACGTCGCGCGCACCCGGGCACGCGAGACTGGACCTCCCACGCTACTCCGCTCGTCCGGCCGCCGCCGTACCGCGTCACTCCGGGTGACCGGGGCCGTACGGCGGTGAGAGTCCCTGCGCCCAGGGGGTTCCGGCCGTGCGCGTGGAGGGCTTCTCCGCGGTCGGCGGGAAGGCGAGAGCGGCGCGGTTCCCGCCTCCCGCCTTACGCGGCGGCGCCCGCATCGGGTCCGGCACGGCGCGACAGGGCAGGAGCGCCATGGAGCGAGCCGGTGATCGCGCGTGCCTTCGCCGTCGCGACCAGCGATGCCGCAGTGCCCCCGCAGCGCCACCGAAACGCCCTCTGGACGCTTCCTGGACGCCCCCCGGGGACGCGCTCGGGACGCGCTCGGGACCCGTCCATCGGGTTCCGCCCCTTGGAACGGGAGACGCGGGGCAGGCGGGGGACATGACGGTGAACAACCCCGACCCTGAGCCGCGTCCCCGCCCACGAAACCGGGCCAAGGCCGCGGTCGCGGCCGTCTGCGCGCTGGTGCTGCTGGTCGCGGCCTTCTTCCTGGCCTACGCACTCGTCCTGATGCTCTGACGGCGAAGCCGGCAGCGACGCGTGCCCGACGACGACGCGTGCCCGACGGCCCACCGGCAGGTCCCCCCGTCCGGAGTGGCCACCACGGCCCGGCCAGGCCGTGGACACCCGTGCCGGCCGCCCGGCGGTCCACCGCGAGTGGCGACTGCGTGGCGGCATCCGGGGTACCCGCCGTATCCGTGAAGTCCCGCCGAAGGGGAGGGGAAATGGCGGTTTCCAGGACAGCGATGCTCGCCCTCGACTGCGCCGAGCCGGAGACGCTCGCGGAGTTCTACGCGGCGCTGCTCGGCGCCGAGATACGGAGGACGTCCGATCCCGATCTCATCGAGGCCGTCGGCCGGGACGGTTCCGTGCTGGGCTTCCGGCGCGACCACGGACTGGCGCCGCCGAGCTGGCCCCGCCCGGAGGACGCGCAGCAGGCCCATCTGCTGATCCTGCTGCCCCCGGGCGACCTGGACGAGGCCGAGCGCGAGGCCGTGAGCCTCGGGGCGACCCCGATGGACGTGATCGGCCGGGGAACCCCGCGCGAGGCCCGGCTGATGTCCGATCCGGCAGGCCACTCCTTCCTGCTGCGGGCCCGGGCCGAGCCCGTGGGCGGGGCCGCGGGACCGGACGGCGGTTCCGCGGCCACCGGGTAGCCGTCGGAGGTCCCCGTGCGGGCGGCGCACGTCCGCTGCACCGTCACAGGAGCGAAGGCGGAGGCAGCGGGTACACGTGAGTCATGAGCGACACGGCGATGGACCCCCGGGCACCGGCACTGCCGAAACCGCGGGGCAGGCTCTCCGAGGCGGTCATCGGACGTCTCAGGCAGGGAACGCCGCTTCCCGCGTCCCCGGTCCCGGCCGGGTGCGACCCGTACGGCGGCGATCTTCAGCTCGCCCTGTACCTCTGCTACGAGCTCCACTACCGGGGCTTCGCCGGAGTCGACCCCGGCCTGGAGTGGGAGCCGGAGCTGCTCCGCGTGCGGCGGGACCTGGAGGACCGCTTCCTGGCCGCCCTGCGGAGCGACGCAACCCGCCACGAGGGCGTGGACGAGGCGGTCACGGCACTGCTGGCCGAGCCGGCCCACGGTGTGTCGGTATCGCACTACCTGCGGCGGGAGGGAGAGCTGTGGCAGCTGAGGGAACTCGCGGCCCAGCGGTCCCTGTACCACCTCAAGGAGGCCGACCCGCACGCCTGGGTGCTGCCGAGGCTCTGGGGCAGGGCCAAGGCGGGGATGGCCGCGGTGGAGTTCGACGAGTACGGCGGCGGCCGGGCGGACCGGATCCACGCCCGGCTCTTCGCCGACCTCATGGCGGACCTGGGGCTGGACCCGGCGTACGGGCGCTATCTCGACCAGGCGCCCGCCCCGATGCTGGCGGCGGTGAACCTGATGACGCTCTTCGGGCTGCACCGCGCGCTCCGCGGCTGCCTGGTCGGCCACTTCGCGACCGTCGAGATCACCTCCTCGCCCGCGTCGCGGCGGATGGCCGAGGCGATGCGCCGCACCGGGGCGGGGCCCGCGGCCGCGTACTTCTACGACGAGCACGTCGAGGCCGATGCCGTCCACGAGCAGGTCGTGCGGCGCGAGGTCATGGCGGGGCTCCTGGAGGAGGAGCCGGACCTGGCCGCCGACGTCGCCTTCGGTGTCGACGCGACGGTCCATCTGGACGAGCGGCTGGAGCGGCATCTGCTCGCCGCCTGGCGGGAGGGGAGGACCTCGCTCGAGGGCGCAGGCCTCGCCGACCTGACCGATCCCGGCCCCGTAGGAGACCTGACCGAACCCGGGCCAGGAGGACGGGGGAGGGGGCGAGGATGATTGGTCTGATAGAGCAGGGTATGTGCTCTATGTGATGCTCATCGCCCTTCCGGGTGTGTACGCCCCGCAGGAGGACACGGCCCTCCTCGCCGGGGCACTGCGCCGCGAGGCACTGCCGCCGAGGGCGAGGGTCCTCGACATGGGCACCGGGACCGGCGTCCTGGCGGTGGCCGCGGCGCGGCGGGGCGCCCGGGTCACCGCGGTGGACATCTCCAGGCCCGCGGTGTGGACGGCGCGGCTCAACGCCCTGCTCGCCCGCACCCGGGTCCGGGTGCTGCGCGGCGATCTGGCCGGCCCCGTCGAAGGCAGCACCTTCGATCTCGTCGTCGCCAATCCCCCGTACGTGCCCAGTCCCCGCCCACCTGGCCGGGGCGCTGCTCGGGCCTGGGACGCCGGACACGACGGACGGCTGGTCCTGGACCGGATCTGCGGCGAGGTGCCCCGGCTGCTCAGGCCCGGCGGGGTGCTGCTCCTCGTGCACTCGGCGCTGAGCGGTGAGCGCTCCACGCTGGCCCGGTTGCGGTCGGCGGGGCTGACGGCCGAGGTCACGGTGCGGCGCCGGGTGGCCCTGGGACCCGTGCTGCGGTCGAGGCGGTCATGGCTGTGCGGCCGGGGCCTGCTGCCCCCGGGCGGTCAGAACGAGGAACTGGTGGTCATCCGTGCCGAACGCACGCAGTGAGAAGCCGCGCCGTGTCACCGTGCGGACCGACGGGCCCGTGCTGGTAGAGGGGCCGGTCGAGGTCGTCCTGGAGGACGGCACCGTCGTCTCCTCGGACCGCTTCTGCGTCGCCCTGTGCACCTGCCGGAGAAGCCTCCGCTTTCCCTGGTGCGACACCAGCCACCGGCGGCGCACCCGCGGCTGAGCGGGGCGGGGCGCTCGCTGCCGGGCGGGTGCGAGCCGGACGCCGGGCCGGACGCCGGGCCTGCGGCCTCAGGCCGCCGTGCGGCACACCACGTCCCGGCCGTCCGGCCCGCACTCCTCCGCCGGCCGGCCCCGGGCGGGGCCGACCAGCGCCCGAAGCTCCTGCTCGCCGAGCCCGCCCCACACACCGAACCGCTCACGGGTCTCCAGGGCGTGGCGGAGGCAGGCCGCTCGCACCGGACAACCGCCGCACACCCGCTTGGCCTTCTCCTCCCGTTCGTGCCGCGCCTTGCCCCGCTCGTCGGCCGGGTGGAAGAACAGACTGCTGTCGGTACCCCGGCACGCGGCGCGCAGTTGCCACTCCCAGTGGTGGGGCGCGGCGCCGGGCAGGCGCGACACATCCGTCATCGGACGTCCTTTCCCTCGCTGTCGTGCCCGGGTACCCCGCGTTCCCCGCGCCAAGCGGAACGCCGGGCGGCGTGCGGGCGTGCGGCGCGCCGCGCGGGTCGGAGCCCGGGCCGGCTTGGCCCCCCCGGGACCGCCGTCCGTGGCGCACCGGCGCCCGGGTGGGCGCCGCGGCGTACGGGGTGCGACTGGTCCCCGATCGTGGCGCGGCTCGTCCCCGATCGTGGCGCGGTACGGGGTGCGACTCGTTCCCGGGCGCGGCGCGGTGGACGGTGCCGCCCGTCCCCGGGCGCGCCGCGGAGCAACCGGCCGCGGGACGGCCCGGGTCAGCCCTCCAGCAGGACGACTTCCAGCGTGCGGGGCCCGTGGACGCCCTCCACCCGGTCCAGCTCGATGTCGCTGGTCGCCGACGGCCCGCTGATCCAGGTCAGCGGCCGCGTCGGGTCCAGCCGCTCCAGGGCCTGCGGCACCGAGTCCACGACCTGTCCGGGGACCCGCACCACGCAGATGTGGTGATCCGGCACCAGGGTGATCCGGCGGCGCCCCTGCCCCGGGCCGCCGTCGAGCACGACCGTCCCGGTCTCCGCGACGGCGACCGCGCAACCCGTCAGCACGCTGTCCACGGCGTCCAGTTCGGCGGGCGTCGCCCTCGGATCGTCGGGGCACAGCCGGACGCCCGCCGCGACGGCCGCGGCGGGCCACCGCTCCGGCAGCCCTTCCGGCACCAGGAGCGTGCGGGCGCCCCGGGCCGCCAGCAGCCCGGCGACCAGTGCGGGCAGCCCGGCGGCGGACACCCGGTGCACCAGCGCCCGGTAGTCCGCGAGGTTCCGGGCCAGCAGGCCGGCGGCCGCGGCCGGGGTGCGCTCCCCGTACCCCCGGAGACGTTCCCCGGCGACCGGCACGTCCTCCGGCCGCTCCTCGCGGGGTACGTCCGCCAGCGCCCGCCGCACCCGGCCGAGCACCGTCTCCCTGTCGCTCACCCCGGCCTCCCCTGGCCGCGCGTACGCGCCCACCAGTCGCGGAACGACTTCGCCGGCACCTCCGGGAGCGCCCGGGTGTCGGTCCAGGCCCTGCCCGGCCCGGGCAGACGCCGCGGATGGAGCCGGCGGGTACGGCAGGCGACGCGCTGGGCCGTGCGCAGCGCCGCGGGGTGGTCCAGCGTCCAGCGTGCCGCGCGCATCGCCGCACGCTCCGCCGCATGCCCTCGCGCCGGGCGGATGACGGCCTTCCGGCCGCCGCGGGTCACGGCACCGCCCTCGGCGACCCGTTCCCGCAGATGGACCAGGACCTCGGGGATGTCGATGGCGACCGGACACACCTCGTAGCAGGCGCCGCACAGCGACGAGGCGAAGGGGAGCGAGGCGTCCAGCTCGCTGTCCGTGCCGCGCAGTTGAGGTGTGAGGATCGCTCCGATCGGGCCCGGGTAGGGCGATCCGTACGCGTGTCCGCCGGCCCGCTCGTACACCGGGCAGACGTTCAGGCACGCCGAGCAGCGGATGCAGCGCAGCGCCTGGCGTCCCACGGTGTCGGCGAGTGTGTCGGTGCGGCCGTTGTCGAGCAGGACCAGATGGAAGATGCGCGGGCCGTCGCCGTCGCCCGCCCTGGTTCGCGCCCCGGCCCCCGTCCCAGCCCCGGTTCCCGGCCCTGTTCCCGTCCCCGTCCCCGCCCCCATCCCTGTTCCCGTCCACATGCTGGTGTACGGGTTCATCCGTTCGGCCGTGGCGGAGCGCGGCAGGAGCTGGAGGAACACCCCCAGGTCGCGCCAGGTCGGCACGACCTTCTCGATGCCGACCACCGAGATCAGCGTCTCCGGCAGCGTCAGGCACATCCGGCCGTTGCCCTCCGACTCGACCACCACCAGGGTGCCGGTCTCGGCGACCATGAAGTTGGCGCCCGAGATCGCGACCTTCGCGCGCAGGAACTTCTCCCGCAGATGCAGCCGGGCGGCCTCGGCCAGTTCGGCCGGGCGGTCGGTGAGGCCGTCCGGGGCGGGCCGGCCCCAGTCCGCCATCCGCGCGCGGAAGATGTCGCGGATCTCGGCGCGGTTGCGGTGGATGGCCGGGACCAGGATGTGCGAGGGCCGGTCCTCGCCCAACTGCACGATCAACTCGGCGAGGTCGGTCTCGCAGGCGGTGATCCCGGCGCGGCCCAGCGCCTCGTTGAGCTCGATCTCCTGGGTGGTCATGGACTTGACCTTGAGGACCTCCGTCTCGCCGGTGGCGCGGACGAGTGCGGTCACGATCCGGTTCGCCTCGGCCGCGTCCGCGGCCCAGTGCACGGTGCCGCCCGCGGCCGTCACCGCGGCCTCGACCTGCACCAGGTAGTGGTCCAGATGACGCAGCGTACGGTCCTTGATCGCGGCGGCCGCCGAGCGCAACCGCGGCCAGTCCGCCAGTTCCGCGACCGCCCTGGCCCGCTTGTCGCGGATGGTGTGCGTGGCGTGCCGCAGATTGCCGCGGAGGGTGCTGTCGCGGGTGGCCTCGGCCGCCGCCCTGGGGAACGACGGCATGCCGAGATACGTACCGCTCATCGGACGTCCTCCTCCGTGCTCGCCAGGATCTCGGCGATGTGGACGGGCCGCACCGGCGAGTCGAGCCGGGCGAGGACGCCGCCGATGTGCATCAGGCACGAGTTGTCGACCGCGCACACCGCCCGGGCGCCGGTGGCGGAGATGTGGCGTGCCTTGTCCGCGCCCATGGCCGCCGACACGGCGGCGTTCTTCAGGGCGAAGGTCCCGCCGAAACCGCAGCACTCCTCGGCGCCCTCGAGCTCCCTGAGCTCCAGCCCCGCGACGTGCTCCAGCAGCCTCCGCGGCCGGTCGCCGAGCCCGAGCATCCGCAGGCCGTGGCACGTCGGATGGTAGGTGACGGTGTACGGGTAGTACGCCCCGACGTCCGTCACCCCGAGCACGTCGACCAGGAACTCCGTCAGTTCGTACGTCCGCGGGGCAGAGGCCGCCGCGGCCTCGGCGAGCTCCCGGCCGCGGCCTTCGGCGGCTGCCCGGGCCCCGATCCGGGGATGGCCGTCGCGGACCATCGCCGCGCAGGAGGCGGAGGGCGTGACGACGTGGTCGTAGCCGTCGAAGGCGGCGGCGTGGCGGCGTACCAGGGGCTCGGCCTGGTGGCGGTAGCCGCTGTTGTACTGCGGCTGTCCGCAACACGTCTGCCCGGGTGGGAAGTCCACCTCCACGCCGAGGCGCTCCAGCAGCCGGACGACGGCCCGGCCGGTGCGCGGGAAGAGCGTGTCGTTGACGCATGTGACGAAGAGCGCTACCCGCATGGCCGTCCTTCCCGGCAACCGTCGGCACCACACTATCCCCGGCACGTCCCGGCCGGGCGGCGGAACGGCGGCCGCCGGGCCGCGTGGTGCGCGCGTCGCGGGCGCCACGGGTGTTCACCGGCCGCGGACCGGCCCGCTCGCCGCCCCAAGTCCTGCAAGCTCAAGCAGAATCCGCGGTTGCGGGAGTGGGTGCAGGACCGGCTGGCCGGGACCGTGCGTACGGAGGACGGCAGCGAGGTGGCCAGCCCGGAAGTACCGTGGAAGAAGCGGCGGCACGGCCGCAGGGCGGACCGACGGTGGGGGACGGCATGGAGCCCCGAGCAGATCGCCCGCCGACTGCCGCTCGACTTCCCCAAGGACGACACGATGCGCATCTCGCACGAGGCCATCTACCAGGCATTGTTCATCCAGGGGCGCCGACCCGGGCGCGCGCCGGGGAGGTGCCCGCCCCGGCGCCGGGGCGGGCTGCGTCCTCCGCGGTCGCGGTGGCCGTCGCGGACGGCGTGACGCCGGTGGCCGTCATCCGCCGGCCGGCACGGTGCGGATCGGCGGCGGTGTTCCCGTCATGTCCTCGTCTCCTGCCGTGCGGGAGTCCTCTGCACTCTTGGCTGTCGCCGGAACCGATCCTACGATGGACACAGTCCAGGTCAAGAAGCTCGCCTGATCCATATCCGATCAGATTTCGGACATCCGCGGGTAGACTTCGGCCGTCCCGTCGAGTGCGAATAGGTGAACCGACATGAGCGACCTGCTGGAGCGGCTGCGAGCACGTGGCTGGCGGGTGACCGCCCAGCGGCGCGTCGTGGCTCAGGTCCTCGACGGCGACCATGTGCACCTCACGGCGGACGAGGTGCACGCCCGCGCCGTGCGGCGGCTGCCCGAGATCTCCCGGGCGACCGTCTACAACACGCTGGGTGAACTGGTTGCTCTCGGCGAGGTCGCAGAGGTCTCCACGGACGGCCGCGCCAAGCGCTACGACCCCAACGCACACCACCCGCACCAGCACCTGGTGTGCTCCGGTTGCGGCACCATCCGCGACGTCCGCCCGGCCGGGGACCCGCTGGCCTCCCTTCCGGCCGAGCAGCGGTTCGGGTTCACGGTGTCCGGGGCCGAGGTCACCTACCGCGGGCTGTGCCCGTCCTGCGCCTGACCCCCCCGGGCGCGGACCCGACCGACCTCCCTACGTCCCGGCCTCCCGGCCTCGCGACGGCCTGATCTCCCGCTCTCGCGGCGTCCGCTCTCCCGGCCTCGCGACCTCGTCACGTCCTGATCTCGCCACGTCCTGATCTCGCGACGTCCCGCTCTCTCCCGATCACAGCAACGCCCACCCGCTGGCGCCGGGCACCGGAGCCGGTGGGCGGCCCAGGAGAGCACGCGACCGGGCGGCCGTACCCGCCCGCGCCCCGCCGGCCCGGCGCGGAACCGCGCGTGATCGCCACCGGTCCGCCCTCCTGTGCGCTGCAACGCGCCCCACTGCGCTCCAATGCGCGCTCGGCGCACAGAGGGCGCACTGGGGCGCATTCGGCTTGGTTTGAGCGTTCCTGTGCCTCCCCGACGGCGACTACGTGTCCGATCCGCGGGCACCGGCTGTACGTACTGACCACTGGTATCCGGCCGGTCACATGGGGCTGCGAGGCAGTTGAGGGGGAGCGAACGTGATCAGAGTGCTGCTGGTGCACGACGGCTGTCTTATGCGGTCAGCGCTGGCGGCGTTGCTGGGGAAGGAAAGCGACCTGGAGGTCAGCGGATCCTCGTGGCGGGCGGCCGCCGGACAGGCGCGCTCCGTGCGCCCGCACGTCTGCGTCGTGGACGTCGAGTGCCCCGGTGCGGTCATGCTGGGGACTCTGGTCGGGCCGGCCCGAGGTGCGACCGGACCGGCCTGCGCACTGCTCGCGCTGGCCACGGCCGCCCGGCCGGGTCCGCTGCGCCGCGCTTTCGACGCGGGCGCCCTCGGCTACGTCAGCAAGGACGCCGGTCCTCGGCGGTTAGTGGAGGCCATCAGGCAGGTGGCGGCAGGCGAGCGGTTCGTCGACGAATCGCTCGCCTTCGGCTTTCTCCAGGCCGCGGAGATGCCTCTGACGCCGCGCGAGCTCAGCGTGCTGCGGCTCGCCGCGGAGGGGTCGACGATCGCCGAGATCGCACGCAAGCTGCATCTGTCGCTCGGGACCGTACGCAACTACATGTCCGCGATCACCCGCAAGACCGGAGCCCGCAACCGGGTCGACGCGATACGGAAGTCCCAGCACGCGGGCTGGGTCTGAGGGGCGGAAACGCCCGCGCGAGGCCCGTGAGAGCGCCGCCCTGCCGGTGAGGAGGCCGTGCCCCGCATGCGAGGGTGCGGTGCCCCGCCCGTGGGGACGGGGCCGTCCGTCGCCGTCTGTCGCCGTCCGTCCGTCGTCGGCGGGCCGGGCTCCCGGCGTGCCCCCGCTCCCGCTCCCGGTACGGATTGCCGCCACCCCGCCGTCGCAGTCCGAGGCTCAGGGATGCCGGGGAACCCAGTGCCCCACGAGGTCCCGGTAGGTCTCCGACCGCCGCAGCAGTTCTCCCGGCGGACGAGGCCGTCGCGCAGCGGCTCCACCAGTCCGGCGGGATGGTGGAACACCCTGCTCGGGGCCGCACCTCCGGCGATGACCGCCGCGGCGGCCACGGCCAGCCAGACCAGCCCCACCCCCGGCCGCCCCGCGAGGAAGCCGCGGTCCAGTGCCGCGGCCACGCCGTATCCGCCGAGGAAGGTCTGCACGGACTCCAGCAGCGACCAGGCGCCGAGGCGCACCACGGCGCCGCGCCGCCGGCCGAGGAAGGGGACCGCGTGCGGCAGCATCCTCCGCAGCGCCCCCCGGACCGGATCGGGCTCCCCGGGCGGAGAGGGACGGTGCCGGCGTGGGGGAGTGCTCCCCGCCCCGTGCCCGGCTGCGCCCACGGCCGCGGGCACCCGCCCTCCGGCCGTCATCGGGCGCTCTCGGCCGGCTCGTCGTTCCCCGCCGAACCGTACGGCGCGCGGCCCGAGTCGTCGTCCGGTGCGGCGAACACGGCACGGTACCCGGGCAGTTCCCACAACGCGGCATGCGGGCCCACCGCCCGGACGCGGCCATCGTCGAGCCAGGCCACGAGGTCGGCCCGAGCCGCCGACGAGACCCGGTGGGCGACGACCAGACGGGTGCCGGGCCGGACCTGGTGCAGCAGGGCCTGGGCGACCCGGCGCTCGGTGACGCTGTCCAGGCTCGATGTGGCGTCGTCCAGGACGAGCAGCCGTCCGGCGTGCGCGAAGGCCCGTGCGAGACCCAGTCGTTGCGCCTCGCCGCCGGACAGCGGCGCGCGGTCCAGCGGCGTGTCGTAGCCCTCCGGCAGCCGCCGGACGAAGGCGTCGGCGTCCGCGGCCCGGGCGGCGGCGACCACCTCGGCAGGGGGTGGGGCGTACGGCCCGAAGGCGATGCAGTCCGCGACGGTCGTGCCGAGCAGCGCGGGCCGTTCGAAGGCGTATGTCACCTCCCGGCGCAGGACTGCGGGGTCGATCTCCGCGACGGGGACGCCGTCCAGGTGGACCGTGCCGGTGGCGGCGTCCGCCAGCCGACCGGGCAGCCCGGCCAGGGCGTCCCGCGGGCTGCGAAACGCGCCGCCCCGCGGTCACGCGCCGCGCTGCGACCACGCGCCGCGCCCGACTCCGCTCACCGTCGCGGCGCGTGGGCGGACCTTCAGCGGCACGGCCTCCCGTGGCTGCAGCGGCCCCCGGCCGTCGGCACCCTCATGGACGTGCAGTACGAACGTGCGGCCAAGGCCGAACCGCTGAACGTCCCGCTGCACGTTGCGCGGAGGCCTGCCGCGGAACGAGCCGCGGACACGTGTCGCCAAGGCGTGCCGGGCATGAACGGCCCGATGGCCGCGGCTCCTCGTGCAGCTGCGCCTGCCCGCGCGGTCACGGAGCGGCCGCGTCCTGCGGAAGCCGTTCGCGCAGTGTGGCGGCGAACTCCTCGGCGCGGGCGAGCCGGACGCGCAGGTCCGCCACGGCCCGCTGAGCGTCCTGCTCGAAGGCGCGGATCCGCCCGAGCAGTTCGGCGCGCTCCGCGGCGGGCAGTTCCTCGCCGGAGTCGAGGCGGTCGGTCGCGGCGAGCAGTTCGCGCATCTGGTCCAGGGTGAAGCCCAGCGGCTTCATCCGGCGGATCACCATCAGGCGGGCGACGTCGGCCTCGGTATAGAGGCGGAACCCGCCCTGGGACCGGGCGGACGGGCTGACCAGGCCGGTCTCCTCGTAGTGCCGGATGGTGCGCAGCGACAGCTCGGTCCGCGCGGCGACCTCGCCGATCTGCATGTGCCCGCGGCTCATGGGAGGGCCATGTCTGCCGCGGTCCTCCTCGGTGGGGTCGTGACCTCGCACCCGCCCGCCTTCCTCGTCCCGGCCGCCCTCGCGAAGGGCGGCTGCCGTCTCTGCCGTCTCTACCGTAACGTTAGGGTAGAGTTGTCGTGCCGGGTCGGCCCGTGGGCCGGCCCCTTGCCGTGGTGCGGGGACATCCTCCCGCACTTCCCCGCCGCGCCGGGGCCGACGACGCCCCCGGACGACACCGAGCCCGCAGGAGAGAGCGTGCGCATGCCCATGGTGCCGAGCGCCGCCGCCTGCCCGCCCTGATGCCTCGTCCCCGAGCGGCGTCCGGGCCTTCGGGACCGGCGGCCGCAGCCGCCCCCTGCCCCTGAGTCCGCCGCCGGCGGACGCCGCGGAAGGCCGCCCGGCCTCCCGCGCCCCTCCTGCGCGCCCCAGGTGATGCCGGGCGTGCCCGAGCACGACAGGTTCTGCCTCCGTTGTCTTCCTCCGCACCGTCCCCGGCCGCCATGCTGCGTGGCCTGAAGCCCGACTGGCTGTCCGATCCGCGCGTCTGGCGCACCGAGATCCTGGCCGGCCTGGTCGTCGCCCTGGCGCTGATCCCCGAGGCGATCTCCTTCTCGATCATCGCCGGGGTCGATCCGGCGATCGGCCTGTTCGCCTCCTTCACGATGGCCGTGACCATCGCGATCGTCGGCGGCCGACGCGCGATGATCTCCGCGGCGACCGGCGCGGTCGCCCTGGTCATCGCCCCGCTCAACCGCGAGCACGGCCTCGGCTACCTGATCGCCGCGGTCATCCTGGCCGGTGTCTTCCAGATCGTCCTCGGCGCGCTCGGTGTCGCGAAGCTGATGCGGTTCGTGCCCCGCTCGGTCATGGTCGGCTTCGTCAACGCCCTCGCCATCCTGATCTTCATGGCCCAGGTGCCCGAGCTGGCGGGGGTGCCCTGGGCCGTCTACCCGCTGGTCGTGGGCGGGCTGGCACTCATGGTGTTCTTCCCGAGGGTCACCAGGGTGATCCCGGCGCCGCTGGTCTCGATCGTGGTCCTCACCGTCATCACGGTCGCGGCCGGGATCGCCGTGCCGACCGTCGGCGACAAGGGCGACCTGCCCTCCTCCCTGCCCGTGCCCGGCCTTCCCGACGTCCCGTTCACCCTGGACACGCTGACCACCATCGCGCCGTACGCGCTCGCCATGGCGCTGGTCGGCCTGATGGAGTCCCTGATGACCGCCAAGCTGGTGGACGACATCACCGACACCCACTCCTCCAAGACCCGCGAGTCCGTCGGCCAGGGCATCGCCAACATCGTCACCGGTCTCTTCGGCGGGATGGGCGGCTGTGCCATGATCGGCCAGACCATGATCAACGTGCGGGTGTCCCGCGCCCGCACCCGTCTGTCGACCTTCCTGGCCGGTGTCTTCCTGATGGTGCTGTGCATCGTCTTCGGCCCCGTGGTCTCCGACATCCCCATGGCCGCGCTCGTCGCCGTGATGGTGATGGTGTCCTTCGCGACCTTCGACTGGCACTCCATCGCCCCGAGGACCCTCCGGCGGATGCCCGCCGGGGAGATCACCGTGATGACGGTCACCGTCGGCTGCGTGGTCGCCACTCACAACCTCGCCGTCGGTGTCGTCGTCGGCACCCTCACCGCGATGGTCGTCTTCGCCAAGCGCGTCGCCCACCTGGCCAACGTCACCTCGGTCACCGACCCCGACGGCAGCAGCGTCGTGTACTCCGTCACCGGCGAGCTCTTCTTCGCCTCCTCCAACGACCTCGTCGGCCAGTTCGACTACGCCGCGGATCCGGACAGGGTCGTCATCGACCTGAGCGGCGCCCACATCTGGGACGCCTCCTCCGTCGCCGCCCTCGACGCGATCGAGACGAAGTACGCACAGCGCGGCAAGAGCATCGAGATCGTCGGTCTCAACCGGCCCAGCGCCCGGATCCACGAGAAGCTCAGCGGCGAGCTCACCGGCAGCCACTGACGCGCCCCGGGCGGCCTCGGGCCGCCGTCCCGCGCACCGGGTTGTGCTCGACGGCCCTCAGCCCCGAGGATACGTTCATGACAACCCGTCAGTTCATGACGGTCCACCCCTGCCCGGCTGCGGGCCGGCTCCCCCGTTCGCGCGGCACGGAGCCGGCCGGGTCACGGCGCGGCGCAGTGCCCTCACCGGCCCGGCGCCGCCCGGCCGGTTCCCGCCCGCCGCGGCCCGCCGGGCCGCGCGCGTACCGCACCGGTCGCCGCAGTAGCCGCGGTTCCCGGTAGTGCCAGCGTTCCCCGCCTCCCCCGAGAGAAGGGCCAGAACATGTCGGCACCACGTACAGGACCACGGGCCGGTCTGCTCGCCGTGAGCATGGCGGTGGTCACCGCGACCGCGGTCGCCACTCCCGCCGCGCGTGCGGACGGCCCCCCGGCCGCACCCGTCACCGGCACCTTCAGCGTGCTGACCTACAACATCGCCGGACTGCCCGAACCCCTCTCGGGCAGTCGGCCCGCGAAGAACACGAAGGAGATATCCAAGAGGATCAACACCTACGACGTCGTCAACGTCCAGGAGGACTTCGCCTACCACGCAGACCTCCTCGCCCACGACGAGCACGCCTACCGGACCCGCCCGTCGGTCCCCCCGTGGGTGCCGGTGCCCGGAGTGCCCTTCTCGGACGGACTCAACACCCTGTCGGACTTCAGGATCAGGAAGCTCGACCGGGTGGCGTGGGACCGGTGCACCAACGCCGACTGCCTCACCCCGAAGGGCTTCACGTACCTGCGGCTGGAACTGCCCGGCGGGCGGTCGCTCGACCTCTACAACGCGCACATGAACGCCGGGTCCGGTACGGAGGAGATGCTGCGCGTCCGCCGGGACAACGTCCGCCAGCTGTCGCGCTACATCGCGAAGCACTCCGCCGGGCGGGCGGTCATCGTCACCGGCGACACCAACAGCCGCTACACCAGATCCGGCGACGCCGTCCGCGAACTGCGGGACGGCAACGGGCTCACGGACGCCTGGGTCCAGCTCGTCCGGGGCGGCTCGACCCCCGGCGTCGACGACGACGCTCCCACGTGCAAGGACTCCACCGGGTGCGAACTCCTCGACAAGGTCTTCTACCGCAGTGGTCCGGGAGTGACGCTGGAGGCGACCCGCTACGGAAACGAGTACGCGCGCTTCCTCGACGCCAAGGGGGAGCCGCTGTCCGACCACAATCCACCGGCCGTGACGTTCGCCTTCACCGTCGACGGCGACGGCTGACCGCCGCCGCGATCGGGCCGGGCCGCGGGGCGAGGGCCGGCGGGTGTGGTCCGCGGGTGTGGTCCGCCGGTGTGGGCGGGACTTGGCCGAGTCCCCGTGAACCGGGTGCCGAGGGTACCGATTTGACTTTGCCGCACCCCTGGGATTCCCTGCCGGTTGCAACTGTGATCAAGGGGGATCCCATGCTCCGAACCGTCCGTGCCGCCGTCGGCGCACTCGCCGTCGCCGGCCTCGCACTCGGCCTCACCGCCTGCACCGAGGCCGCGGACAAGGCCGTCGACCAGGTCGACAAGGCCGTCACCGACACATACGAGGTGACCTACGAGGTCACGGGCAAGGGCGTCGACTCGATCGACTTCCACGCCGGCGGCGGCACGGCGCTGGAACCGCAGATCGAGACGGTGCAGAAGCCCACGCTCCCGTGGAAGAAGACGGTGACGCTGAAGGGCATCATGCCGCCCGCCGTCATGCCCACCGCGGTGGACGTCACCGAGGCCGAACTGACCTGCTCGATCACCTACAAGGGCAAGGTCATCAAGGAGTCGAAGGACGCGGGACTGGTGGCGGCGGGCGGCTGCGTCGCCGTCTCGCCACTGGCCGGGTAACCCCCCGGCCAGGCCGCACACGGCGGCCCCGCACCGCCGTGTGCGGGCCCTGCCACCGGGCCCGTGCACGGGGAACGCCGTGGTGCGGTCGGCGGCCCGTTGGCGGTGCCCCGCCCCGGCCCACGCCCGCCGCCCGCCGCAGTGGCGCCCCCCGCCCATCGCCCGCCGCAGTGGCGCCCGCCGCCCATCGCCCGCCGCAGTGGCGCACGTCCGTACCGCCGACCGGCGGCCCCGGCACCACCGGGAGACACCCGGCACCGCTCCACCGACCCGCCCCGCCCCGCAACCGCATCACCGGCACGCGGGCCGGCCGCCGGTCACCGCGCCCCGCGTGCGCGGTACGGGCGCCAGAGCAGCGGGAGGGCCAGAGCGGACGCCACGGCCACCAGCCCCGCCAGCCAGACCGCCTGCCCGGTCCCGGTTTCCTGCACGTCGCGCAGGACCGCCTTGATGACCTCCTTGGTCGCGGGCGCGACCCCCGACAGCAGCCGCTCGGTCAGGGTGGAATCGGTCACCGCGATCGCCAGAGTGCCGGCGTCGTCCTGTGACAGCCCTTCCGCCCGGGCGACGTCCACCGCGACGTCGTCCTCGAAGTAGCGCTGAGCGGCGGAGAAGACGGCCACACCGAAGGCGCCGCCGAGCATGCTGGACTCCTTGAACACCCCCGACGCGGTGCCGGCGAGCCTGAGCGGCGGTCCCGCGACCAGCGCACGCGACATCGGAATGGACATCAGACCGAGCCCGACACCCGCCACCACCAGGCCCGTGACGACGACGGGATACCCGGCGCCGCGCCCGAGCGCCCCCATGACCAGCGCCCCGACCCCCAGGAACACCAGGCCGGCCATCACCGGCAGCCGGGGGCCCCGGCGGGACTCGAACCGCCCGCCGACCGGGATCAGGGCCAGGATGGTCACGCTGGCCGGCAGCAGGAGGAGCCCGGTGGTGAACACGGAGAACCCCTGCACGTCCTGGAAGTAGACGGCCAGCAGGAACACGACACCCGTGAACACGGCGTTCATCACGGTGTTGGCCAGGAGCGCCCCCCGGAAGGACGGATAGGAGAACAGCACGAGATCGAGCAGCGGTTGGGCCGCCCGCCGCTGCAGGAGCACGAAGGCCGTACCGAGGAGCACCGCGGCGCCCAGCAGCCCCAGCGTCAGCGGATCGACGAACCCGCGCTCCTGCCCCAGCGTGCAGCCGTAGATCAGGGAGAAGAAGGCCGCTCCACTCGTCAGCAGCCCGGGCACGTCCACGTGCCGGGAAGCGTCGGGATCACGTGACTCGACGAGCACACTCCTGCGCACCAGCCACAGCGCCGCCAGCCCCAGGGGCACCGCAATCCAGATGACGGAGCGCCAGCCGAGGAGGGGAGTGAGCACCCCGCCCACCGCCGGGCCCGCCGCCTGACCGATCCAGGTGGTGCCCATCCAGGCGCCGAACGCCCGCGCCTGCTCGTGCGGCGGGAACATCGAGGGGATCAGGGCGAGCGTGGCGGGGAGTACGAAGGCGGCGGCGCAACCCATCAGCGCGCGGCTCAGGACCAGGCCCGGATACCCCGGCACGAGCAGCACGAGCAGCGAGAAGGCGCCCATCCCGACGAGACCGAGTTCCAGCATCCCGGCGGCGCCCGTACGCGTCGCACAGCCGTCCCGCCGCGAGGACGAGCACACCGGTCGTCAGCCCGAAGGCGTTGTTGGCCATCTGGAGCTGCGGCAGGGTGACGGGAATCTCCGCGGCCACGGTCGGGATGACCACGGCGAAGTCGGCGAAGGACAACCACACCACGGCGGCGGCCAGGCAGATACCGGTCAGGGCCTGCCAGCGGCGCTCGTGGTAGTCCCCGCTCGGGAGCACGGTCGGATCTGCCATCCCCTGCCTCCACCCGCCGGCGCCGGCTCGCCGGCTGTGCCTCGTACCGGTGCGGATGCCGGACCGAGTCCCAGCCGCGGCGGCACCAGCACCATAGATGAGCGGGACACGCTTCCGGCGCAGCCGCGCCATCGTGCCGGGAGGACTCGCGCACGCCGGGCACCGACTCCGGCGCGCCGCGGGCATCGCCCCGCCCGCCCGGACACCCGCGGGCCCGCTCACCCGCCCGCGGGCCGGGAGGCGGCGGGCCGTGCCTCCAGCAGGCGCCGGGGGTGCATCCCGTCGACCATGCCGACGAACGGGGGATGGACGCTGTAGCCGATCATGCGCCGGATGTCCTCGGACACCGTTCTGGCGGTGTCGCGGGTGACGGAGAGGGTGAAGGCCTCCTGCTGCCGCAGCCAGGGCTGAATGTACTGGGCGGTCACGGCGAGGCGGTTGCCACCCGATCGGTTGGCGCCGCCGCCGTGCCACAGGGTGCCGACGTAGAACAGGCAGGAGCCGGGAGGCATCACGGCCGTCACACGGGTGTCGTCGCCGCCGGGCGGCGGTCGTCGCCCCACGGGTGACTGCCCGGCAGCAGGACGGTCGCACCGTTGTCCCGGGTGAAGGGGTCGACGGCCCACATCGTCGCGGCCCCGAGTGGCGGTCTGGGGCGCGGCGAACGGTAGAACGCGTCGTCGGTGTGCAGCGGCTGGGCGTGTTCACCGTGGTTGATGTCGATGACTGGGGTGGTCGGCCAGCCGGTCGCAGCGGCGGGTCTTGTTGAGCAGACCGTGGACGCGTTGTGTGCGGTGCCCCTCGAAGGCGCTGCGGCCGGCCCGGTTGAGCAGCGGCGCCACCGTGTGCCGGATCTCGGCGCACTCGAGGGGGGTGAGGAGGCCGGGGAGGACGACATAGCCGTCGCGTTCGAGGGCGGCGAGGTCGTATTCGACGGTGGCTCGGTCGACCCGTGCGCCCGCGCCGTGCCCGCGCGGATACCCGGACGGCAGGTCATCGGCGGCGTGTCCCGGCGCAGCGGCGTGCTCGCCGCCCGCCAGGCGGTGGGCATCAGGAATCGGGGGCACGGTGTGCGTCCTCTCCGGAGGCGGCGCCGGGCAGGTTCATCGCGCCACGGATGAACGCCCACACCTGGGCGGCCACCTCCTCCGCGGGCGGGCGCGGTGTGCGGGCGAGGGCCACCGCGACCATGGCGGACGCTCCCGCGAGGGTGGCGGCGGCCAGCAACTCGGCGTCGCCACCGGCCGGGACCTCGCCCGTGCGCTGGGCACCGGCGATGTTGCGCGCCCCGAGTTCGACGATGCCGGCGAGCCGGCGCGTGCGGAAGGCGGCCACCTCGCCCTCGCCGACCAGGCCGCCGAGGATCATCGGGGCCAGCGGCTCGGCGTAGAGGAACCCGACCCAGTCGCGCACCCTGCGCGACTCCCGCTCGGCCCAGGCCGGATCGTCGTACTCACGCAGCACGCAGGCCGCCGCGAGCCGTTCGTAGAAGGACTCGACCACGGCGATGAGCAGGCCGGTCCGGCTGCCGAAGTAGCGGTAGGGCAGGCCTACGCTGACTCCGGCCCGGCGGGCGACGGCTGCGACCTCGACCCTCCCGCTCCCGGTCAGCTCCTCGGCCGCGGCGCGCAGCAGCAGGGCCCGCGAGGCGGCACCGCGAGGCGTGGGCGTGGTCACCGCCTCACAGTAAGTTGAGTTCAACTCAACAATCAACGGGTCTGCGGACACCGGCGATTGATGACCCATCAGCTCAAGGGCGCCGGGTCGCCCGGTCGCTCAGTCGCCCCGGTCCCTCAGTCGCCCGGTCGCCCGTGCCGGGCAGCCGGTGCCGCGCCCTCCCGCCGCGACTTTGAGGCGGCCCACCGGAAGCCGCCCCCGGCCACCAGGGACGCCTTCGCCTCCCTCATCCGCTGTGGCCTCAGCCGCCGCGCCGCACGACCGGAACCGGCCTCCCTTTGTCTCGTTCGCGGCGTTCCCATCCGCCGTACCCCCCAGTAGAAACCGGCGGTAACCGTTCCGCCGGACAGGAGGACGCCCATGCACCGCAGAAGACGCAGACTCAGACACACGCTCGTGACCGCCGTCGCCGCGGCCGCCGCCCTCGCCGGGCTGCCCGCCATGGCGCCGGCGGCCGCGGCCGGCAGCGGCGCAGCCGTCTCGGCGCCGCTGCCCGCCGAGCTGGAGCGCATCCGGGCGGCAGAGGCCACGGCCCTCTACGGCAGCCCCGCCGAGCGCCCGCTGGCCGAGCGCAAGACGTCCATCGTCTCCCTCGGCGACAGCGAGATCTCCGGAGAGGGCATCGGGACGTACGAGCCCGGCACCAACGGGCCCGACAACTGGTGCCACCGCTCACCCGACGCGGCGATCCACCGCACCGGCATCGGCACGGACACCACGTACAACCTCGCCTGCTCCGGCGCCCGGACCGGGCACATCGTGATCGGCGGCACCAAGCAGCACGCCGACGAACTCGTCCAGAGCGACCATCTCGCCGTCAAGGCGCGCAACACCGCCGTGAAGATGGTGCTGCTGGTCGCCGGAGCCAACGACGACCTGCGCTTCGGGTCCGTGATGACCGACTGCGTCACACGCTGGTTCCTGTTCAAGGGCGCCTGCGAGCCCGGCTACGCCCCCGGCTGGCAGGCACGCGTCGACGGGCTGCGGCCCAAGGTCGAGCAGGCCGCGCGCGACCTGCGGACCGTGATGCGCGAGGCCGGCTACGCGGACTCCGACTACAAACTCGTCGTCATGGGCTACCCGAGCCCCGTGGGCCCGGACGTCTACGACAACCCGCGCTTCCGGGGCAAGCTGCTGGGCGGCTGCACCGGCTACGACTCCGACGCCGCCTGGGGCCGCAACCAGGCCGTCCCCGCCTTCGAGCGGGGCATCCGCGAAGCGGCGCGCAACGCCGGCGCGGTCTACCTCGACAACTCGCGCCTCTTCCACGGGCACGAGGTGTGCATGGACGGCGCGTGGGCGCGAGGACTCCACATCGACCTCTTCAACCCCTTTCCCCCGGACTCCAATTCGCTGCGGCAGTCCTTCCACCCCAACAAGGGCGGGCACGCCGCGTTCGCGGCCTGCCTGACCCGGCTGTACGCCGTCGACTGGCGCGAGGCGAGCTGCGCCGACCCCGCGAGCACCTCGCGACCCGTGCTCTACGAGGGCGCGTGGGACGACATGTTCCGTCCGCTGCGCAACCGCGCGACCGGCACCTGCGTCGACGTCGGCCGCTCGAAGACCGCGAACGGTTCGGACGTGGGCGGCTGGGACTGCCACGGCGGCCGCAACCAGGAGTGGTGGTACGACGGGGAGCGCGGCTCGCTGCACAGCGCGCTCACCCACGACCGGTGCCTGGACGTGCCCCGCGGCGACTACACGGCAGGGGCGTCCCTCCACCTGTGGAACTGCCACGGCGGTCCCAACCAGCGCTTCGTCCTCAGGGACGGCACCATCAGCCCGAGGTCGGCGCAGCACCTGTGCCTGACGCTGGCCTCCGCCCGGGACGAGCTGCGCCTGCGCCCCTGCGACGGCTCGGCAGGGCAGCGCTTCGTCTGAGTCCGGCCGCCTCCGCGGTCTCGTCTGAGTCCGGCCGACTCCGTGGCCCGCCTGAGTCCGGCCGCCCATGCAATCCCTGCGATCGGCTGACCGGTCGGCTCCGTGCCCGGCGCCACACCGAGGCCCGCGCGGGTGGGAGCGGAGACGATCCGCTCCCACCCCCGTGGACCGGGCTCCGCCGCGTTCCGGTTCGCACAGTCGGCCGCGGGCCATCATGCTGGTGGTGGAGCCGGTGGACGGCCGTCCCGGCTCCCCTCGTCGACCACCCCTCGGCGCGCGGTCGGGCCGGCCGGCCCGACCCGTGGCGGGCGGATCGCAGCCGCCCGGCCGGATGCCGGAACCGACAGGGCCGCCACGGGTGCCCCGCGGATCACCCCGGGCCGCCGAGCCACCAGGCGGGTGCGTCACACACCCCGCGGCCGCGAGCCGTTACGACCGCCTTACCCAGCCCCTCCGTATGGTGCTGCCAAGGGCCCGGTGCCCGGCACCGGCCACGAGGGACCTCCAAGGAAACGCCATGACCCAACCCCTGATCCGGCAGATCCTCGACTACGAAAACCGCGCGGACCCCTACCCCCTCTACGCGAAGCTCCGCGAGACGCCGGTGCTCCACGACGGGCACGGCACCTACGTCGTCAGCACCTACTGGGAGATCCTGAGCCTCCTCCACGACCCCCGGGTCAGTTCCGACCGGCGCAAACGCACCGTGCAGGACATCTATGGCATGACCGACGACGGCGGCGACGGCGGCGAGGGTGCCACCCTGCCGCCCCCCTTCCTGCGCCTGGACCCCCCGGAACACGACAGGCTGCGCACGGTCACCAACCGCTCCTTCGGGCCGCCGCATTCGCCCCGGCGCGTCCTGGAGATGCGCGGCGAGCTCGAAGCGGTCGTCTCCGGCCTCATCGACGGCATCGAGGACACCGGCCGGATCGACCTCGTCGAGCAGTTCTCGTACCCCTTCCCCGTGACCGCGATCTGCCGCCTCCTCGGCGTCCCCCGCGAGGACGAAGCACGCTTCCACACCTGGGCGGACACCCTCGCCGCCAGCCTGGACCCCATGCCCGGGGAGGACCCGACCGAACGCAACCAGCGGACCCGCGACGCCCAGCTGCAGCTCGGCGGGTACCTCGCCGGCCTCATCGAGGAACGCCGCAGCCGGCCGGGCGACGACATGCTCTCCGCACTGGCGGCCGGCTCCGGGGCGGACGACACGCTGTCGACGATGGAGGCCATCACCACGGCGGCGCTGCTGCTGATCGCCGGCCACGAGACCACCGTCAACCTGATCACCAACGGGATGCTCACCCTGCTGCGCAATCCCGAGGTGCTCAAACGGCTCCGCGACGACCCCCTGCTGGCCCCGCGCATCGTGGAGGAACTGCTGCGCTACGAGCCGCCGGTGCAGCTCATGCCGAATCGCACCGCCGTCGCGGACATCGACATCGGCGGCCTCACCATCCCCAGCGGCGCCGCACTCTGGCTGGTACCCGGCTCCGGCAACCGGGACCCCCGGCGCTTCGCCGACCCCGACCGTTTCGACCCCGACCGCGAAGACATCGAGCACCTGGGCTTCGGCAGCGGCATCCACATCTGCTTCGGCGCCCCGCTCGCCCGGCAGGAGACGGAGCTCGCCCTGATCCATCTGGCGCGCAGACTGCACAATCCCCGGCTGCTGGAGGACCCTCCGCCCTACCGCAGCAACGCGGTCCTGCGCGGACCCCGGCACCTGTACCTCGGCTGCGACGACATCCGGCCCTGACCCGCGACCGCCCCTCGTCCCGCCGCGCGCGGCCCCTCGCCTTCCACGGCCCCGTCTCCCACGAGGCGGGGCCGTGCCGCGGCCGCACCGGCGTGGGCGGCCCGTCCCCCGAGGGAGCGACATCCGTCCCCCGGACGGATCCCGCGATTCCCCCGTCGCGGGAGCCGATCGGTGGATCACGGCGGCGGTCCGCACTTCCTAGCGTGGTGAACCCAGGTCGGACCCACCGGGGAGGACGAGAACCCGGCGGGCCCGCAGCACCACGAGAAAGGATCCCCACATGCATGTCGTTGCCAGGACCGCACTCTGCGCCGCCGCCGCAGGCGCGCTCACCCTCGGAGGCGCGGCCGTCGCCGGCGCAACTGCGAAGGCGGCAGCACCCACGGGCGTGGTGGCTGCGCCCGTCGCGAAGAAGGCCGCAGCGGAGGTGAAGTCCGCCTCCGCGCCGAAGCAGGCCGTTGCCGGTGACCTTACGGTCGTCTCCGTACCGGAGCGGAAGGGGCCGGCCGTCTCCGTACCGGAGCGTAAGGGGCCGGTGGTCTCGTCTGTACCTGACCGTAAGGGGCCGCTGCTTTCGTCCGTGCCGGAGCGTAAGGGGCCGTTGGTCTCCTCCCTCCCTGAGCGGAAGGGACCGCTGGTCTCGTCCGTGCCGGAGCGGAAGGGACCGCTGGTCTCGTCCGTGCCGGAGCGGAAGGGACCGCTGGTCTCGTCCGTGCCGGAGCGGAAGGCCCCTGCCGTCTCCTCCCTGCTGCCTGAGCGCAAGGCCGGTGCCGCTGGTGCCGCCGAGGTGTTCGCAGCGGCGAAGCCCGTCAACCGCTGACGCCGTGCGGCCCTGAGCGCTGACGCGCTGCGGTGCACGCAGTGTCGCGTGCTGAATCGCGCCGCTCGCCGGAGGGCACGATGAGCCTCCCTCCGGCAAGCGGCGCGGCGACGTGTGCGCCCGTCGAGTGAGATGACCGGGGCCGCCGGAGACACGTCCTGAAGGTCACGATCAGATCTCGCCCGTCACCCCACCCCTTGCGGACCCCGTGTGTAATCGATTCCAATCCTCTCTGCGCCCACTCGTGTAATCGATTCCACGCACTGCTCCCCAAGGAGGTGTACCAGCGATGGCGAGTATCAAGGACGTCGCCGCCGAGGCGGGTGTCTCCGCCGCCACGGTCTCGCGCGTCCTGAACGACCATCCGTCGGTCAGCGCCGACGCCCGCACGCGCGTGCTGGCCGCCGTCGCGACGCTCGGCTACCGCCCGAACGCCGTCGCCCGCTCCCTGCGCACCGACCAGACCCACACCCTCGGCCTGGTCATCAGCGACGTGCTGAACCCCTACTTCACCGAACTGGCCCGCTCCGTCGAGGAGGAGGCCCGCGCGCTCGGCTACAGCGTGATCATCGGGAACGCCGACGAGCGGCCCGACCTCCAGGACCACCACGTACGGAACCTGCTGGACCGCCGCATCGACGGCCTCCTCGTCTCCCCCACCGACGGCGGCTCGCCGCTGATGCTCGACGCCGCACGCGCGGGGACGCCGATGGTGTTCGTCGACCGGTGGATCCCGGGCGTGGACGTGCCCGTGGTCCGCTCGGACGGGCGGGCGGCCGTACGGGACCTGGTCGAGCACCTGCACGGCCTCGGGCACCGGCGCCTCGCGATCATCGCAGGACCTGCCGCGACCACCACCGGGCGGGAGCGCGTGGAGGCCTTCAGGGAGGCGCTCCGCGCGCACGGCCTCGACCTCCCCGACGCCTACGTGGGCCAGGGCGACTTCCAGGCCGAGAGCGGCCGCCAGGTCACCGAGCGCTTCCTCGACCTGCCCGAGCCGCCCGAGGTCGTCTTCGCGGCCGACAACCTGATGGCCCTCGGAGCCCTGGACGCCGTACGCGCCCGGGGCATGCGCGTCCCCGGCGACATCGCGCTCGCCGCCTTCGACGACGTCCGGTGGTTCGTGCACACCGACCCGCCGGTCACCGCCATCGCGCAGCCCACCGGCGAACTGGGGCGCGCCGCGGTGCGCGCACTCGTCGCCCGGATCGAGGGCCGGCCCGGTGAGTCACTCACCCTGCCCGCCCGCCTCGTCATCCGCCGATCGTGCGGCGAGCCCCCCTCGACCGTGCCGCCCCCGTCCCCCGTACGAAGGAGTATGCCGTGAGCGACCCGGACGAGTTGCTGCGAATCGAGGGCATCCGCAAAACCTTCCCCGGCGTGGTCGCGCTCGACGGCGTCGACTTCGATCTGCGCCGGGGCGAGGTGCATGTGCTGCTCGGCGAGAACGGCGCCGGCAAGAGCACGCTCATCAAGACGCTCTCCGGTGCCTGCACGCCCGACGCCGGGCGGATCCTGGCGGGCGGTGAGGAGGTGCACATCAAGAGTGCGCAGGACTCCGAGCGGCTCGGAATCGCCACCATCTACCAGGAGTTCGTCCTCGTACCCGATCTGTCCGTCGCCGAGAACATCTTCCTCGGACGCCAGCCCCGGCGGTTCGGGATGGTCGACCGCAAGCGGATGGAGGCCGACGCCGAGGAACTGCTCGCGCGCGTGGGCGTGAACGTGTCCCCACGGGCGCGCGTGCGTGAACTCGGCATCGCCCGGCGGCAGATGGTCGAGATCGCCAAGGCGCTCAGCCTTGACGCACGCGTGCTCATCATGGACGAGCCCACCGCCGTACTCACCACCGAGGAGGTCGAGAGGCTGTTCGCCATCGTGCGGCAGCTGCGGGCGGACGGGGTCGGAGTCGTGTTCATCACGCACCACCTGGAGGAGATCGCCGCCCTCGGGGACCGCGTGACCGTCATCCGCGACGGGAGGACCGTCGGGCAGGTGCCCGCCTCCACCGCCGAGGACGAACTCGTCCGGCTCATGGTGGGGCGGCCGATCGAGCAGCAGTACCCGCGGGAAACGGCCGAAGCCGGAGCCACACTGCTGACCGTCGAGGGCCTCACCCGGGACGGCGTCTTCCACGACGTGAGCTTCGAGGTGCGGGCCGGTGAGGTGGTGGGCATCGCGGGGCTCGTCGGGGCCGGCCGTACCGAGGTCGTACGGGCCGTGTTCGGGGCCGATCCCTACGACAAAGGCACCGTGAAAGCCGGGGGAGCGGCGGTGAAACCCCACGACGTCAACGCCGCCATGGCCGCCGGGATCGGCCTGGTGCCCGAGGACCGCAAGGGCCAGGGACTGGTCCTCGACGCCTCCGTGGAGGAGAACCTCGGGCTGGTCACCATGCGGCAGGCCACCCGCGCGGGGCTCGTCGACCTCGGCAGGCAGCGCGAGGCCGCCGCACGGATCGCCAACCGGCTCGGAGTGCGGATGGTCGGGCCCGGGCAGCAGGCGCGGACCCTGTCCGGCGGCAACCAGCAGAAGGTCGTCATCGGCAAGTGGCTGCTCGCCGACACCAGGGTGCTGATCCTCGACGAGCCGACACGCGGGATCGACGTCGGCGCCAAGGTCGAGATCTACCGGCTCGTCAACGAGCTGACCGCCGCCGGAGCCGCCGTCCTGATGATCTCCAGCGATCTGCCCGAGGTGCTCGGCATGAGCGACCGGGTCCTGGTGATGGCGCAGGGGCGGATCGCGGGCGAACTCCCCGCCGGCGAGGCGACCCAGGACGCCGTGATGGCGCTCGCCGTCGGCAACCCCACTACGGAAACGGAGGCCTCACGTGGCCACTGACACCATCAAGAGCCCCGCGGGCGCGGGCGGCGCCTCCGGCCCCGGCGGGCTGCGCCGGCTGCTGCTCGACAACGGGGCGCTCACCGCGCTCATCGTCCTCGTCGTCGCGCTGTCGGCACTGTCCGGCGACTTCCTGACGGCGGACAACCTGCTCAACATCGGCGTCCAGGCGGCCGTCACCGCGATCCTCGCCTTCGGCGTGACCTTCGTCATCGTCTCGGCGGGCATCGACCTTTCGGTGGGCTCGGTCGCCGCGTTGTCCGCGACCGTCCTCGCCTGGAGCGCCACCAGCGAGGGAGTACCGGTCGTCCTGGCGGTGATCCTGGCCGTCGCCACCGGCACGGTCTGCGGCCTGGTCAACGGCTTCCTGGTCTCGTACGGCAAACTCCCGCCGTTCATCGCGACACTCGCCATGCTGTCCGTGGCGCGCGGGCTGTCGCTCGTCATCTCGCAGGGCTCGCCGATCGCCTTTCCGGAATCGGTCTCACGCCTCGGTGACACCCTCGGCGGCTGGCTCCCGGTGCCGGTGCTGGTGATGGCCGTCATGGGGCTGATCACGGCGTTCGTGCTGGGGCGGACCTACCTCGGCCGGTCCATGTACGCGATCGGCGGCAACGAGGAAGCGGCCCGGCTGTCGGGGCTGCGGGTCAGCAAGCAGAAAGTCGCCGTCTACGCGCTGTCCGGGCTGTTCGCCGCCGCCGCGGGCATCGTGCTCGCCTCCCGGTTGTCGTCCGCGCAACCGCAGGCCGCCCAGGGGTACGAACTCGACGCCATCGCGGCCGTCGTCATCGGCGGTGCCTCGCTCGCGGGCGGTACCGGCAAGGCGTCCGGGACTCTGATCGGCGCGCTGATACTGGCGGTGCTGCGCAACGGCCTCAACCTCCTGTCCGTGTCCGCCTTCTGGCAGCAGGTGGTCATCGGTGTGGTGATCGCGCTGGCCGTGCTGCTCGACACCGTGCGGCGCAAGGCGGGGGCGACTCCGGTGGTCGCCGGTACCGGTGGCGGCCCCGGCAGGCGCAGGCAGGCGGCCACCTACCTCCTCGCCGCCGTGGTCGCCGCCGCGGTCGTGGGGGCCACCTCGCTGCTGCACGGCGGCGCGCAGACGGCCGCGCAGCAGCGGATCGGGCTGTCGCTGTCCACGCTCAACAACCCCTTCTTCGTGCAGATCAGGGCGGGCGCGGAGGCCGAGGCGAAGAGGCTCGGTGTCGACCTCACCGTCACCGACGCGCAGAACGACGCCTCTCAGCAGGCCAACCAGCTGCAGAACTTCACCAGCGGGGGCCTGGCGTCGATCGTCGTCAACCCGGTGGACTCGGACGCGGCGGGCCCGGCGGTCCAGGCCGCCAACCGGGCCGGCATACCCGTCGTCGGCGTCGACCGGGGCGTCAACAACGCGAAGACGGCGGCGCTGGTCTCCTCCGACAACGTCGAGGGCGGCAGGCTGGGGGCCCGGGCACTCGCCGAGAAGCTCGGCGGCAAAGGCACCATCGTCATCCTGCAGGGCCAGGCCGGAACCTCCGCCAGCCGGGAGCGCGGCGCGGGATTCGCGGAGGGACTGAAGGCCTACCCGGGCATCAAGGTGGTCGCCAAGCAGCCCGCCGACTTCGACCGCACCAAGGGCCTCGACGTGATGACGAACCTCCTCCAGGCGCACCCCGGCATCGACGGGGTCTTCGCGGAGAACGACGAGATGGCGCTCGGCGCGACCAAGGCACTGGGATCAAAGGCCGGTACGTCGGTTCAGGTGGTCGGCTTCGACGGCACGCCGGACGGGCTGAAGGCGGTCGAGAACGGGACACTGTACGCGTCGGTGGCCCAGCAGCCGAGGGAACTCGGCCGGATCGCCGTGGGCAACGCCCTGCGCGCCGCCGCGGGCGAGAAGGTGAGTGCGACGGTGAAGGTGCCGGTGAAGGTGGTCACGAAGGAGAACGTGGCCGGATTTGGTGGCTGACGACTGACGGCTGACGTCGGCCATGTGACGACTGACGGAACACATCTGACGGATGACACTTGACGACTTCTGTCAGCTGTCATCATCAGGTGGCCGGCGCCTCGGCTCCGGCCACCTGCCGGATACGGGGTACCAGGGGAGACCTTTCATGTACGACTACGACCTCCTGGTCATCGGGTCGGCCAACGCCGACCTGGTGATCGGGGTCGACCGGCGGCCGGGCCCAGGGGAGACGGTGCTCGGCTCCGACCTGGCCGTCCATCCGGGCGGCAAGGGCGCCAACCAGGCCGTCGCGGCCGCCCGGCTGGGAGCCCGCACGGCGCTGCTGGCCCGGGTCGGCGACGACGCGCACGGCCGTCTGCTGCTCGACGCGCAGCGGGCGGCCGGGGTCGACACGGTGGGCGTGCTGGTCGGCGGCGCGCCGACCGGCGTCGCGCTGATCACCGTGGACCCGTCCGGTGACAACAGCATCGTGGTGTCGCCGGGTGCGAACGGGAAGCTCACGCCCGGGGACGTCCGGGCGGCGGGGAGCCTCTTCCACGCCTCCCGGGTGGTGTCGGCGCAGTTGGAGATTCCGCTGGAGACGGTGGTGGAGGCGGTACGGAACCTGGCGCCGGGCACCCGCTTCGTCCTGAACCCGTCGCCGCCCCGCCCCCTGCCGGCGGAGGTGCTGGCGGCGTGCGACCCGCTGATCGTGAACGAGCACGAGGCGAAGGCGATCCTCGGCGACGTGCCGGTCGGCGGCGGTGCCGCCGACTGGGCGCGGATCCTGCTCGCCCGCGGCCCGCGTTCGGTGGTGGTGACGCTCGGTGCGCAGGGTGCTCTGGTGGCGTCGGCGCGGGGCGTGGACCTGGTGCCCGCGGTGCGGGTGGACGCAGTCGACACCACTGGTGCGGGCGATGCCTTCACCGCGGCACTGGCCTGGCGGCTGGGGCAGGGCGACGCGCTGGCGGACGCGGCGGCGTACGCGGTGCGGGTCGGGGCCGCGGCGGTGACGAGGGCGGGGGCGCAGGAGGCGTACCCGACGCGCGAAGAAGTCGCCGCGCTGTGAGGAGGGCCGGGATCCTCAACCGCCATCTCGCCGGGGCCCTGGCGGAGTTGGGGCACGGTGACCTGGTGCTGGTGTGTGACGCCGGAATGCCGATCCCGCGCGGGCCCCGCGTCGTCGACCTGGCCTTCCGGGCCGGGGTGCCGTCGTTCGCGGAGGTGCTGGACGGGCTGCTGGCCGAACTGGTCGTGGAGGGCGCCACCGCGGCGAAGGAGACACGGCGGGCCAACCCGGCGGCGGCCGCGCTGCTGGACGGCCGCCTCCCCGCGCTCAGACTCGTACCGCACGAGCGGCTGAAGAGGCTCTCGGGAGGCGCACGTCTCGTCGTGCGCACCGGGGAGGCGTCGCCGTACGCGAATGTGCTGCTGCGCTGCGGTGTCTTCTTCTGAGGCCCGTCCCTCCGGGCTGACGGTGCGGCCGGTTCCGCCGCACCGTCAGCCCAGACGTCCGAAGATGCCGGCCAGCAGGACTCCGGAGGCGAGGAAGACGACGGTCAGCGTCGCCATCGCCGTCTTCTGCTCCCGGGTCACCTCGGTCTGCGGCATGTCCATTCCCGTGCCGGCCCGGACGGGCGCCGCGGGGGCCGCCTCGCCGCCCTTGCCCAGCACCCTTACCGTCCCCATGCCGTGCTTCAGATGGTTGGCCACCAGCCAGACGTTCACCGGATAGGCGAACAGGAGACCGGCCAGGACGGCGAGGGAGAAGGTGGCCCAGAAGCGGACGTCGCCGGCGTCGTCGGTGCCCGGCACATGGCTCCGGATGATCACGAGTACCGCCACCATGGCGCCCATCACGCAGTTCATCGACAGCCACTCCGAGAACACCGTGGAACGCACGGCCCGGAGGTAGCTTCCGCCCAGCATGTCGCGCATGAACAGGGCCTGGAACACGAGCAGTCCGAAGCCGAAGCCCACGACGTACTCGAGCAGGCTGTCGCCCCACGGGGGAAGCCTCAGCAGCGACGCGGCCACCGCCGCGATCATGATGCCGGTGGCGTCGCCGGCGACGCAGTGGATGGTGGATCCGAAGGCCTGCTTCCACAGCGGTGCCACGAACCGCTCGTGGGTCCCGGGCCGGGGTTCCTTGCAGGAGAGCACATAGAGGGCCGCGCCGACCGGGCCGATGTAGAGCGTCACCAGGACCCAGCCCCACTTCATCACGGTCAGTTCGGGGTTCTTGGTGTACGCGTCGTAGGCGACATAGGCCGTGGACACGGCGACCAGGAGGAACCAGGAATACATCAGTGCGTCAGCGGTGGTCCCGCTGATGCCGTTGCCGGCCGCGTACATGTACGTCGTGCCCCCTGATCGTCCACCCGACGGGCGCCCTGTCCCGGTTCACCGTGCATCATGGGCGCAGAGGTGCGGGACGCGGTCGGCCGACGCTCTCACCGCGCCGTCTCCGCCTCTGCTCTCACCCCACTGGGCGAGCTTGCCGCGTCGCCGACCGGATGACCGCTCGGCGGACCGGCCGCCGTACGGCACCGATATCGCCGGCCCGCGCCACCCCGCCGCGGCCGGGGGCGCGGGCCGGCGCGGCCGACCGCCCGCGGGCCGTTCTTGACGGACACTTCGCCACCCCTGGGGAGCTTCTTCGTGCCGCTCACCAGGTCCTTGAAGCCCTGGCCGGCGCGGAACCGCGGCACCGAGGTCTTCTTGACCCGTACGCGCTCGCCCGTCTGCGGGTTGCGGGCGTAGCGGGCCGGACGGTCCACCTTCTCGAACGAGCCGAAGCCGGTGACCGAAACCCGGTCGCCGCCGACAACCGCGCGGACGATCGCGTCGAGGACCGCGTCGACAGCGTCGGCGGCCTGCTGCCGACCGCCCATCTTGTGCTTGCAGCCCGAGGTCTTGAAGAAGTCGCCCTCCTTGAGCTCCACGATGGCGCTGCCGGTCGTGTAGTCGTTGGCGAGGATGCTGCTGTTGCTGCCGCTGGCGTCGCTCATGCGCGCCCAGTAGCAGCCGCCGGCGCTGTCGGGGCCTTTGGTCTTGTAGGTGCCGGGGGCGAGGTATTCGTCATCGAGGGCCTCGGTCATGTCCTCGTAGTCCGGCGTGTTCTCGGTGACCTCGTAGGTGCCGGGCTGGATGCCGAGGGTTTCGCCCATGGCCGCGTCGAACGATTCCAGGACCTTGTCGAACTCTGCTTTGGCGTCCTCAAGGGCCTTGGACGGGTCCACCGTGGGCTCGGCTGCCGGGCTGGTCGTCGCTGCCGGCTTGCTCGGCGCTGCGGCTTTGTCGTCCCCCTCGGCGCCCCCGCATCCCGTGAGCGTGATCGTTGCAAGGATCGCGGCTCCAGCCGCTGCGCGCCATGCGGTCTTCTTGTGCATCCCCACCCCTTTTTCGGCTCTGTGTCCGACGGCGCATCATATGGCGGATCGTGCCCCCTGGCGGTGTGGAATGCGCAAGAGGGCGTACGCTGATCGTCAGGCCCGGTACTGCATCCCCCGTCGGTACCGGGCCGTCAGCTTGTCCGGCCGCGCAGGACGATGACTTGATGCACGCCGCCCTGCTCTTCCTCGCGCTGACGTAGCTCGTCCTCGACGGCGCGGCGCAGCGGTTCGAGGCGGGTCGGCATGGGCGTCCACTCCGGGACCGCGGTGCCGACTTGCGGGGCGTTGCGCTCGGCGAGGAGTTTCTCCATCTCCTCGTTCAGGACTTGGGCGGCGCGGGCGAAGACGCGCTGTACGCCGCGCGGCCGTAGCGGGAGGCCTGGCGGGTCCTGGACGACGTCGCCGTCCGGGAGGCGCCGGTTGTTGTGCTCCAGGGACACCCACAGGTGCTTGACGGGGTGCTCCAGGGGCTTGGTGAGCTGGTCGCGGAGCGGCAGGTAGGCGGCCAGGGCGTCGCGGGTGGCCGGGGAGAGCTCCCATTCCTCTACGGGCGGCTCGGTGGTCTGGCGCCCGCCCCGCGGGCGTTGGAGGCGCAGCGTGGATAGGTCGCGGGCGAGGTGGGCGACGTGCTGCCCGGCGAGGGTGCCGGAGCTCGCGGCGGTGTCGAGGACGACGCCGTACATCGCGAGGAACCGGACGCGGAATGGCTCGCTGATGGACCGCTCGACCTGGCCCTTGAAGTGCTCCAGGAGCAGGGCGCGGGTGACCGGGGGGACGACCGGGGCCGGCTGGGGCGCGGGTGGCATTTCGGGCCGCATGAAGGGTGTGCGGGTGTGCTCGGCGACGATCTCCATGGCGCGGATACGGGCGCGGATCTGTGCGTCGGACTCCGGCTCGGTTTTGCCGTCGCCGCGGATCAGGCCGCGGGCGGCCAGACGTAGGAACTCGGCGACCGAGTCGGGGGCGAGCAGGGATGCCAGGTCGTCGTACGCGTCGGGGGTGAGTCCGAAGCCGTTCACGGCCCGCTGGAAGGCGCCTTCGAGGGCGCGGAGGTGCTTCTTGCGGGAGGCGCCCATCTGCTCCTTGGGGAGCGCGCACAGCTCGTCCACGGCGCGGCTGAGGGCGGCCAGCGAGGGTGTGACGGTCGGCTCCGGGGCGGTGGACATGCCCCCATGATGACGGCTGGGGCTGCGGGCGGTGCGGTCTCCCTCGTTTCTGCCGGGTGCTGCTCGGCGCTCCAGCGGTGATCACCCTGTCCGCGCGGTCAGGCGATCAGGCCGCGGCGGCGGACGTGCGGCTCGTACACGGCGAGCAGGATGCCTTCGGCGCGGTCGGGGCTCTTCATGCCGCGGGCCTTCATCTGCTTCTTCGACTCCACGACGGCGTAGCCGCCGCTGTTGTTGCCGAGGTTGGGGGTCGTGAGCTGGATGCCGGCCTGGCGGTCGACGCGCAGGCGCAGTCGGCCGGAGCCCGTTGCGGGGTCGGGCTGGAGCAGGGCGCGGCCGGCGAGCCACATCTCGTCCCGCTTCCGGTACGGGCGCATCACGGCGCCCGGGTCGTCCCGCTCGGGAGATTCAGAGACCATCACGCCGATGATCTCGGAGTCGTGCTTGCCGTTGTCTCCCCACACGGTGAGCATGCTGACCGCGCCGTGGCCGAGACCGTTCTTGTCGATCTTGACGTGGACCTTCGCGGTGGAGCCGAGGGCCTGCGCCAGGCGCTCCGCGGCGTGGACCTCTTCGAGGATCTTCTTGGCGACGGTGACCTGGTTGTCGTTCGCGGCGCCGCTGGAGTGGTGGCGGTGCTCGACGGCGTCGCCGACCACCCGGTAGATGGTGAACTCGTCGCCGCCGTCCGCGGCGACGTCGATACCGAGGCGTACCCAGGAGCCGCGCTTGACGGTGTGCGTGGCGGTCTCGCCCTTCAGGCCGAGGTCGCACAGGCGGACCCAGCCGGGCCCGGTGGGGTCCTCGTTCTGCTGGGCGTCCTCGACCCACGTGACGGGGATGACCTTGCCGCCGCCGCCCTTGGGGAAGCGGGCGTACACCTTGGCCTGGACGTACGGGTGGTCTTCTCCGTACTCGCGGATGGTGCGGTCGATCCAGTCCTGATCGGGCAGGTGGATCGCGAGGGAGTGCTTCGGTACGCCCGGGGGGCAGTCGTTGCAGAACGGGACGCGTTCGTTGGTGATGGCCGGGCTGTCGAAGGTGGCGATCGGGACGGTGACGGTGCCGGGTTCTTCGGGGTCGTCGCCTTCCTCGCAGAGGCCTTCGAACCAGGAGCGGGGGTCGTCGGCCGGCGGGTTGCCGATGGCGAGCATCCGCGCGTCACCGGTGAGGAGGTTGTTCGTTCCGTTGCCGATGGTGCGGGCGATACCGCCGGCCTCGTCCACGATGATCAGCAGTTTCGGCGTGCCGTGGATGCCCTGCATGGCCGCCTCGTCGTTCTCCGGGGCGGTGAAGCCGTACGCGACGACGACGTCGTTGCCGTAGGCGTCGGGGATCTTCCACTGGGTGGTGTCGCACCATCCGGGCAGGCCTGCGCGGGCGACGGTCTTGCGGATGTGGGGCCACAGCTGGTTGCGGACCTGCCGGAACCGGGTCGCGGTGGTGACGATGACCATGGTGCCGGGCGGGTTCACGGCCCCGGCCCACGCGACCAGGCGCCCGGCGATCCATGTCTTGCCGACTCCGAAGCCCGCGGGGCAGGCCACCCTTTTGTGGAAGGGGATGGCGTCGACGATCTCCCGCTGTTTCGACCAGATCGACTCCCCCAGCACGTCCTCGATGAACCCGGACGGGGTGTCGTGCCAGAGCCCGTACATGGAGCCGGTCTCGCGCTCGACCTCGGTGAGGACGTGCGCCAGGTCCACGTTGTCGAGGGTCTTGATGGCCGCGCGGCGCACAGGTACCGGGGCGCGGAGCAGCATGTCGGCGATGCTGGCGGCGTCGGAGGAGCGGACGCCTTGTCGCTTCTCCTTGGAGGCGTGGGCGGCCACCACGGCGGGGGTCGGGGTGTGCGGGGTGGCCATGGCGCGCACCGTGCATGGCCTGCCCGGCTACCGTCCCGGGCCACCGCCAACGTCGGGGGCCACCGCCAACGTCGGGGGCAGTAGTCGTATCGAGCCCATCGAAGTCGCGAGAGGGCGGTGAGCGGGCGGTGAGCGGGCGTACGGCGACGTTCCGGCGCTTGCTACCACGAATGTCTACCTGCGGCCGTCTCGACACGGTGAAATAGGCGGCATGTCCTATCGCAGAATCGCCCAGTTACACGCCGCTCGCAGCGCGGCTACCAGCCGTGCCCTATCCCGGCCACGACCTCGTGCGGTCAACCGCGTGGTGCGCACTGCGCGAGTCCTGGTTCCGGTCGCCCCGTCGCCTCGGCGCCGGGCGGGTGCCGCTGGTGGCCACGAGCAGGGCGGTGGTTTGGACTGGGCGCGTCGAATAGAACTGGTCACGGTCGTTGTCGCGGCGGTCGTAGCGGTGGCTGGGTTGTGGTACTCGAACGTGCAGGCTCGGGAGCAGCGGGCAACGGAGTACGAAGGTCAGATCACCGACCGCTACACCGCGGCCGTGGAGAACCTCGGCGACGATGCGATCGATGTACGGCTCGGCGGCATCTACGCCCTGCAGCGCATCATGCAGGACTCGGTCCGCGACCACCCCACCATCGTGAACGTCCTGACCGCCTACATCCGCAGCCACGCCCCCCTGCCCGAGGCGCCACGGCGCTCGGCAGAAGCTGAAGACCAGAAGAAGGAGCAGTCGAAACCGACTGAGCCGGATGCCGATGTCCAAGCCGCGCTGTCCGTCCTGGGCCGGCGCAACCCCATCCATGACGCTGGCCGCACCTGGATCGATCTGCACAGAGCGGACCTGCGCGGCGCGGACCTGAGCAGCGCGGACCTGAGCAGCGCGGACCTGCGCGGCGCGGACCTGCGCGGCGCGACCCTGGGGAGCACGGACCTGAGCGGAGCGGACCTGTTAATGGCGAACCTGCGCGGCGCGGACCTGGACGATGCGGACCTGAGCAGCGCGGACCTCCGCGGCACGGACCTCACTGGCGCGGGCCTCCGCGCCGCGGACCTCACTGGCGCGGAACTGAGCAGCGCGGACCTCCGCGACGCGGACCTGCGCGGCGCGGGCCTCCGCGACGCGGGCCTCCGCGGCGCGGACCTCCGCGCCGCGGACCTCACTGGCGCGGATCTGAGCAGCGCGGACCTCACTGGCGCGGACCTCCGCGGCGCGGACCTCCGCGGCGCGAATCTCAGAAACTGTCGCGTCTCTGCAGGGCAGGTGGCAGCAGCGGTGCTCAATGCGTACACGAGGTTGCCGTCCGAAATTGCATCCGATCCGAAGGTGTGGGAGCGGGCCGCTCATCCGTTGCCGGCGGGTGCCCGTTGATCAGCCGCACGGTGCGGCCCCCGTCCGGTCTCGTGCCTCCGCTGCGGCCACCAGGGGAGTTGGGTGGGAGCGGTGCGCGATCGGGGACGGGGGCCGGCGGCTGGTGGGGGCGGCCCGGTTGGGGCCGGGCCGCCCCGTGAGCGGGTTGCTGACCTACCTCGTGAAGGGGGTGGGCCCTTCACGGCCATAGACGGAGTGACCCGCGAAAGCGTTACAGGTTCCGCGGAGGGACTTTCAGGTGTTCTCCGCGGGGGCCACGACCCTGGCGACGACCTTCGGGTCCCGGTCGATGGCCTCGGCGATCTGCGTGCGGCTCCAGCTGTACGGGGCGGCGTGCATCACGCGAATCGCCGCGTCGCGGATCTCGATGGCCGCGGACCGTCGAGCCTGCGCGGCCTCGTACTCCTTGGCGATATCGGGGAGGGTCGAGGCGGCGTCCTCGAGGAACGGCACGCCGGCGGCGCGGGCCGCGGCGGGCTGGTCGGCCCTCTTGGGCGGCTCGCTGTCGCGGGGGAGCCCGAGGGCGCGGGTCAGGACGCGCTTGAGCGAGTTCCGGTTGATGCCCGCGGAGTAGTACACGCCGCGGGCGGTGGTGTAGAAGGCGAGACTGCACACCGCGGCGTCCCGCTCGGGCAGCAGGGTCGCGGCCTCCTCCTCCGCCTGGTCGACGGCCTCGGCGGCGCGGCGCAGCCGCTCCTCCGGGGAGACGGCGAGCTTGGCGAACTCCTCCACGATCTCCTTGCGGGCCTGCTCGCGGATGGCGTCGAAGTCGGGGCGCTCCAGGGCTTCGACTGCCACGCGGCCGCCGGCGGTGCGGACGGCTTCGTGCGCGGCCTCCAGGTGCGCGAGGGCGGCGCCGCGGCGGGCTTCGGCGTACTCGTACCGTTCGGCGACGGCGGCGGCCTGGTCCACGACGTTCTTCGGGTGCGGGATACCGGCGTCGGCAGCGGCCTTCGCCCGGTCCGCGGGCCAGCTCGGCGGGCTGACCGGGTCTTCGAGGCCTCCGAGGAGCTCGCTCATGGCCAGCCGCTTGAGGTGGGTGCGGGTGATCCCGAACCGCTCGTGCAGCTGGGGAGCGTACTCGTACAGGGCCGCGGCGGCGATGAGCTGCTGCCACTCGCTCCTCCGCGAGGCGAGCTCCATGTGCGCCTGGTCGCGGATTTCCTCGGCGACGGTGCGCCGCTCGAAGGGGTCCTTCACCTCGGCGAGTTCGGCGTTGACCTCGGCTTTCGCCGCGGCGCGGAGCTTGGCGTAGTCGGTGCTGCTCATGGCGGTGTCCCGTTTCCGGGCGCGCGCCCTGGGGGCGCTGGTGGCAGGGGCCTCCCCTAGCCGTTCATCCTTGGCCCGAAACTGTACACCACGTCTCGACTGGGGAGGGTTGTGCGGCTGAGGTCCAGGAGCGCGAGGAGCAGCAGGGTGTCCATCACGGGCGGCCGGCCCGCTTCCAGGCGGACGCGTGGCGGGATGGTCCGCGGGGGTGTGGCGGTGGCGGTCATCGCTTCCCCTTCCGGGCGCGCTTGGCCTCCCAGTACGGGCGGTACTCGGCGGCCGAGCACAGGTACATGACGTAGACGGTGCGGGAGGCGAGCGTGACGCTGATGCCGTAGGGCCGGGGGCCGCCGCGCATCCATCCGGTGCTGATGGGGACGGAGGTGCCGGTGCGCCACCCGCCGACGGTCCACCGTCCGATGAGGCGTCCGCCGAAGTCGCGCCACCAGGAGTCGTGGATGGCGAGGCCGACGGTCGGCCCGAGGCGGGCCAGGCTGATCGTCAGGCGCCACATGCTCAGGGTGACGCCGACGGTGCGCATGCGGGCCCTGTCGGGGTCGTAGGCGCGCATGGGGCCGATGGCGAAGCGGGAGCCGCCGCGCCACAGCAGCAGGTGCCAGCACAGGGTGAGCTGGATGGTGCGGGCCTTCATCGTGCACCGCCGGCGTGGGCGTAGCGGATGGGCGGCGCGATGCGGGAGCGGGTGCCGTCGGGGTGGAGGACGTACTCGGCTCCGCTCGGGTAGCGGACGGGCATCTCCCCGGGGAGCATCGGCCTGCGGACCTTCCAGCCGTGGCTGTAGGACTCGCGGGGGTGGTCCTCGAACCAGCCATTACAGGTAGTGCAGGTGAGGAGCAGGTTATGCGGCTCGTTGATCCACTCCTCCCGGGCGCCGCCCATGCCCCGGTTGACGCGGTGGTGGATGGTCAAGTCCCGGACGGTGTTGCAGCGCACGCAGCGCCCGCCGTCGCGCAGGTGGACGAGTTGGCGGACCGTGTCCGTGGGGCCTGTGCGGCGTCGAGAGGCCACGGCAGGGGTTCTCCGTCCCGCCCCGCACGCTGGGCCGCGACGGCGGCCGCGGGGAGCGGCGAGGCGGGACGGAACATGCACGCCCGGGACGGCTACCGTCGCGGGCTGCCGGCGATCAGTGGCGCAGCTTGTTGACCGCGGTCATCAGGGTCTGCATCGCTTCCCGGGCCCGGTCACGGCTGCCCGCGTCGAGAACAGCGAGCGCGGCCGCTGCGGCTTCGCGTACGGAGTGGGGCAGTTCCTCGGTGGCCGCGACCTGGTAAGCGGTGGCACGGCGGGCGCGGCGCTCTTCGGCGGAGACTGCGTCGTCGCCGGAGAGGGGGAAGACGGACGCCTCGTACATGGCGATCTTGACCAGGGTCATGTGGGCGATGCCTTCGGCGTAGCCGCGCGCGGCGGCTTCACCGCGGGCCTTGGTGAGGTTGGCCAGGGTGCGCCGGCGAACAAGCTGGGTGCCGATGGCCGTGCCGCCGCCGAGGGACACTGCGGCGATGAGGCCGAGCGCCGGGCCTTCCAGGATGGCGCCGAGGGCAGCGCCGATAGCGGCTGCGCAGGTAACCATCGTGGTCATGAGCAGCAGGTATTCGCGTCTGGGGTCGTGCCGGGCCATGGGGTGCAGTGTGCCAGCCGGGTGCGACAGCGTGGCGGGGCGGGACCGGCAGCGCGGGCCCGCCCCGGCTGCTCAGGAGGTCGCGGCGGCCTCGCGTTGCTGTCGCTCGCGCGCGGTGCTCATGGCGTCGAGGAGCTCGACGGCGTACGGGACGGGCACGTAGGCAACGAAGACGCGGCCGGTGTTGGCGTCGTTGCCGCCGAGGACGACTTCGTACTCCGCGCCGGTCTGTTCGTCGTCGTAGTTGTACGTGCCGGGTCCTTCGTCTTCCAGGGGACCGTCGGCGTGGTCGAACCAGGCGATCCCGAAGACTTCGTCCACGGCTTCGGCGATCACCGCGTTCGGTACGTCGTCGAGCTCGACGGTGGCGCGGGTGTCGTCATCGACGCACACCCGGCCTGCGCCGAGGTCGTTCGGCCGGTCGATGTGGAGCATGACGGGGCAGCAGTAGGTCGGGGTCTTGGTGTGGTCGAGGCCGGGCAGCGCCAGGCGCAGCGCGTTGACGGCGCTCTCCTGGAGGCTGTCGGACGCTTCTTTCCACGCTTCGAGGGCGTTCATCACGGTGGGCTTCATGGTGCTCTTTCCGGTCGTTCGTGCCGGGCGTGCCGATGGGGTCGGCTGCCTGGCCTGGAGCGGTCGGAGCTGATGAAGCCGGCTGAAGGGGTTTGCGTCCCGGGTGAGGCCGCTTGTCGGCCGAGGATGCCGGTGACCACGGCGCGGCCGCAGCGGCTCACCGGGGTCCGCTACGGCCCTTGTTCGTCTTCTTCCTTCGGTTGTGTTGGGTTCTTCTTGTTTACGTGCGCTGCAGCGCATCAGGCCAGGTGCGGTGTAGCGCACGTGGCCAGGTACGCCACAGCGCACGTGGATTTCACCTGATGCGCTGCAGCGCACTAGGAAACCCTGATGCGCTGGAGCGCACTTGGGCTATTTCCGCAGGCCACGACGGACACGGCGCAGGCGCTTCAGGCTGGAGGCGAGCATTCGGTCCAGGGCATCCCGGCCGGGCGGGTGGGCGTAGACGATCCGCGGGGGCACGGTCTCGCCGATCACCAGCCGGGAGGAAACGACACCGCCGGAGGGCCGGGCATCGGGTGCGGAGCTGTCAGTCATGGGCGGGAACGTAGACGCGGCCGCGTACTACCGTCCCGTGCGTCAGCGTGCCTCGCGGAACGCGGCGATCATGGCGGCCGTCTCCTCGTCGGTGAACCCGTCAGCGGCCTCCAGAGCGGCCTCCGGGAGCGGGTCGTCGGCCGAGTGCCCCAGTGCGGGCTCTCCGTCCAGGTGCCCACACATTGCGTCCAGGTGGTCCAAGAGCGTCGCCTGCCGGGCCTGCTCGGCGCTGAGGGAGCGCCACCACTCATACCGACCGCGCACATCGTGCGGACGCGGCGGGAGGCTGCGGCGCAGCATGTCGGCCCGGGCTGCGAGCGTGATCCGCACGGCGAGGCGCAGAGCGTCCGGGCTGGCTGCCGTACCGGTCGCGGAGGCCGTGGGGGCGGAACCGGTGACCATGTGGCCACAGTGCCACCCGGGACTGACACGACCCGACGCCCCGGGCGACGGGCAGTCGTCCGGGGCGCGCGGATCATCCGGCCGGGCCTACAGGTAGCGGATCACCGCGGTGGCGCCGAGCCGGCCGAACGCGATCGACTCCCCGGTGAGGGTGACGGTGGCGGCCCGGCCACCGACGCGGATACGGATGGTGGAACCGAGCGGCGCTGCGCTAACGAAGGTGATCTCGCGGTCGCCGAAGAGCGGCTGGCCGTTGATCACGACGTACGTGCGCGGACGCGCGGCGGCGTTGTTCTGGCCCATTGGATGGCCTTTCGGTGCGGGGTTGCGACGCCAGGTTGGGCGCCTCACCCCTTCGGCGCGGTCGTGCGGGGTAGGACAGCATGACCGCGCAGGATTCGCTCAGGCCGCTGCCGCTATGTCTTCCTGCGCGAGCGTGGCGCCCTTGTAGGTCTTCAGGGCCTGCCGCGCCTTGACGACATCTTCCGGGGAGCAGTGCTGCCGGACGGCGTTCCAGTGCGGGTGACAGCTGACGTCGATCGCGCGCTCGCGGGCCTGCGCCCACAGCCGGTCATACTCGGCGTTCTGCTCGTCGGTCCAGCCGCCGGTTTCCGGCCGCGCGGTCTCCCGCCACCGTCCGCTGCCGGTGTCGTCCCATCCCCCGCCGGGCTCGACCGACCACGGCAGGTCAGGGTTCGCGCTGAAGGCGTGCAGTTCGGCGTAGGCGGCGGCAAGCGCCTGCTGCTTCTGGACCAGGTCGGGCGGGAAGTACAGGGGGTCGAACGGCTGCTCGTCGGCGGTGGAGGCGTTGTTCGTCGGGTTCTGCTCGGGGGAGGTGCTCGGCATGTTCGGGGATGTTAGTTCGAGGCTCTGACATGCGGGGGCACCCCGCCGCGCGCCTGGCGGCGGGGTGCCTCGCGGGGCGGGACGAGGTTCAGGAGGAGGCGCCGCCGGTGACGGCGCCGGCGTCCGTGCCGGACGTCGTACCGGTGGTCGTGCCGCCGTCTGTGCCGGACGTCCCGCCGGACGTCGTACCGGTGGTCGTGCCGCCGTCCGTGCCGGACGTCGGGGCCGGGCCGGGGCCGCCGCCGGTCGTCGTGCCCGCGTCCGTGCCGCCGGTCGGCGTCGGGCTGGTGGGCGACGGGACCGGCGTAGTGGCGGTGGGCGACGGGGCCGGCCCGGGGCCGGGCGCACTCGGGCTGCCACCGAACACAGCGATGAGGGCGACGACGATGCCGAGGACGACCAGGGCGAGACCGAGAAGCTCGGCGGCGCTGCGCAGCGAGGTCCGGGAGTCGGACATGGGGAACCTTCCTGTCGGAGACGAATCCGCGGGAGGGTCGCCTACCGTCACGCCTTGCGTCGCGTCCTGCCGCCTACTCTCGAACCATGGACACCAGCACGGAACCGGAGCAGGCACCGCCGTGGCGGCCGGAAGACGGACCCGCGCCGACGGTGTGGCTCTGGCCTGCCGGGAACCGCCCGGGTCTGTTCGTGCTGGTGAACGGGCGATGGCGGTATGCCGTCGTGCAGGCCCGGCACGACTACCCGGACGGCCGGGTCTCGTATCAGGTGGAAGTCGACGTGCACGGCTCGACGTCGATCACCTCCCGTTCGTACTGGTGGCCGCAGGAAGGGCTCAAGGCGGCGCACGGCAGCACAGTGGAGCCGACTCGCTTCCAGGGCCGGTACGGCTGACCGCGTAGCCGTCAGTAGGTGGAGCCGATGAGCGCCGGGCCGGTCAGTGGTGTCCGTAGTCGCGGGCGGGACGGGAGCGGCGGACCGGGGCCAGGGCTGGCTGTCGGGGCGCGGGCGCGGTGAGCTGCGCGGACACGTCCGTCATCCAGGCCCGGAGTCCGTTGGGCGTACCCGAGCCGGCCCGCTCGATGACCGTCCGTACCTGCGCTGCCGTCGCGATCCCCAGCAGGCCGTTCGGCGATGCGGGGAGCAGCGGGCCGGGCGGGAACGGGACGCCGAGCGCGGCGGCCAGGTCCCGGGTGAACCAGACGGGCTCACCGCCGCGCACGCGGACCCGCACAGGGGTGTGGGCGTAGCGGAAGACGCGCGTGCGGCTCACAGCACCGTCACCGGGTCCGTGTCGTAGGCCAGGACGAAGCTCAGCGCCAGGCCCACGGCGCGCGCCTCCGGTCCGCCCTTCTGGGACTGCCGCTTCGCCTCGTGGTGCAGGCGGTCCCGCATGGCTTCGAGCCGTTCGATACGGCGCCGGTTCAGGGCGATCGTCGCCTGATGGTTCTCCATGCCGCACCGGTGCGCGGTGTTCATGCTGTGCACCAGGCCGTTGGCTACGCTCAGGCGGATTTCGGCCGGGGCGTGCCCGAGTGCCCACAGCAGATGCCCGCCGCTGGTCATCTCCTCGTACGGCTCGATGGGTTCCTCACCGGCGCGGAGCCGCGCCACTTCGGCGCGCAGCTGCTTCACCTCGTCCGCCAGGGCGGCGTTCACCTTCGTGCCGGACATGTCGCTGCCTATGGGCACGCAGATGAAGCCGGGGTGCGGGTGGTGGTTCATGGGGTCCTCTCGGTGCGGTGGAGTCGCCACGTAGACGGAGTGAGGGGGCGAATGCGTTACACCCCGCCGCCGGGCGCGGCGGGGCGCAGCGGCGCGGGTCAGACCAGGGCCCACTTGCCGGAGACGTCGAACTCGCCGGTGGCCAGGTTCACGACCAGGTGCGCGCCGTCGGCCGGGGGCGCAGCGCGGGAGTAGTCGGCCAGCAGGGTCCGGAACTTTCCGTCCCGGGCCGTCTGCACCGGGTCGTCGTCGGGGTTCTCGAAGTCGACCGGGACGGGCTCGTCATGCCCGTCGATGTGGACGTAGACGGTGCTGTCGTCCCAGTACACGCCGTCCTCGTAGTTCGAGGTGGTGACGAACTCGATGTGCGTCACGCGCGGACTGCCGGGCTCACCCGCGCCGATGTCGCGCAGCAGCCGCAGCAACTCGCCCTCGGTGCGGCTGTCCGCTTCCCCGATCACGATGTCGGCCAGGGCGTACAGCTGCTCCCGGGTCCACGACGTGAGCAGCGGCAGCACGCGCTCCCTGTCGGTCAGGAACCCCGGGTCCAGGTGCGCGGAGACAATGCCGCCGGGGGCGTAGCCGACCGGCCCGCGCGTCGTGCCGACGTCGATGGTGTCGCCAGTGCCGTACAGGTTCATGCGGGCTCTCCGTCCTCGCGGATCTCGGGCAGGGTGAATCCGGCGCGTTCCAGGTCCGTCACCAGGTCGTTGACGTCCAGGCCGCCGACGTTGTTCGACTCGGTGACGTGCTCCGCGATCAGGCGGAGGATCACCTCGTGCGGCGGGGCCGGCTCAGGGTTCGGCCACCACATCTCGCCGATGGGCTCACGCGTGTACGGGCCGATGAGCACGGCGTGATGCCGCTCGTCGGGCCCGTGTGGGGCCAGATCGCACGTGACGTCGATGCCCTCTTCTTCGTCGCGGCCGGGCGCTCCGCACAGGGCAGGCGTAGCGGTCATGGGCTCCTCCAGGGAGTGAGGTTGGGGGTTGGGCCGCCCGGCGTACGTGCCGGGCGGCCGGAGAGGTGGTCAGGCGGTGACGGGCTCGAAGCCTTCGACCTCATCAATCAGGCCCTCGGCGTCGAAGCCGTCCCGGACGTACTCCTCAAACGCGCGCTGCACGGCGTCGGCGTGCCGGTCCACGTCGAACGCGCACGACCACGCCATCGAGTCGGCGTCGTCCTGGTCCTCGACAAGGGCGTCGATGGTCGCCTGGTCGCCGTCCTCCACCTGGTGGGACTCGGTGATCACGAGGTTCCCGCCGTGGTCCCAGCGGCCGAGCAGCAGAGTGGACATGAGATGTCGGGGTCCTTTCGAGGGGCCCGCCCGGCGTACCGGCCGGGCGGGCGCGGCAGGGGTGGTCAGGCGGAGAGGGAGAGCGGCGCAGCAGCGTTTACGGCAGACGCCGAAGCAGCGGCGGCCTGCTCGCGGCGCAGGTCGCTGTACGCGCCCCACGCGGGTATGCCGGGGTGGGACTCGTCGGCGACGAACAGCACGTCCGGCGCCTGGCCGTCCGGGGCGCCCAAAGGGCGCTGCCCCTCGAACCACTCCCGAAAAGAGGGCAGGCCGGTGAGGGTACGGCGCGCGTCGTCCAGGTCGCGGGCGCAGACGACGAAGCCGTACGGCTTCTCTCCGTCGTGGCGCTCCAGTCCGGCGAACGTCAGCGTGAACGCCTCCCCGGGCACCGGCTCACCGCACAGGGCGACCAGCTCGCCGACCAGCTCGGCGAGGAACTCGGCCGCCTGCAGCGCGTTGGTGGCGCGGGTCTCGTCGTAGTCCGCGTAGCGGCGGGGGTCCGCGTCGCCGTCGGCGCCCAGGTACGGGGCGAGGCTCTCCGTGTGGCACGCGTCCATGTCGCGGTACCGGCGCACCAGGCCGTGGACGTAGCCGACGTAGTCGATGGTGTCGCTCATGATCAGAGGCTTTCTGCGAGGGCCGCGCCCGGGCCGGCATCGGGCCCGGGCGCGGGAGGGCGGGTCTAAGCGGCGGCAGGCGTGGGGCAGACGGTGCAGCCGTCCCCCACGCAGCTGTGCAGCTCGATGCCGTCGACCGCGTCAAGGTCTGCGGTGTGCGGCTCGATGGCGATGTCCTCGATCTCGACTCCGCCCTGTGTGAACGACTCCTCGAACTTGGTCTCGCTGATGGCGTCGATGGCGTCGCGGGCGGCGTCCTCGCTGTCGGCGGTGACGGTGAGCTTCGCGGTCAGCGTGGCGGTGAACTCGAACGTGGGCACGGGGCACTCCTTTCTGGGCGGGGCTCGAGCCGGTCGTCGGCCCGAGCCCCGGGGGCGTAGCGGGTCAGATGGCGGCGGGAAGGACCGGAGTCACGTCCGGCTGCTCGGCGGTGAGGTCGCCCTCGACGCGCCGGAGGATCTTCCTGGCCGTGTCGGCGTCGAACAGCATCAGCAGATCCGTGACCAGGTCACTGGCCTGCCAGTGCTCGGGCTCCTTGGCCTCACCGGGCCCGCAGTTGCCGACGTACGCGGCCAGCGCTGCCTCTGCGGCCTTGCGGTTCATCGGGTCGCCTCCGGGCCCTCGGCGAGGCGGTCGGCGAGCTCCCCGGAAACCTCGGCGTACTTCGTGAGCGGACAGCGGGGGAAGCCGTACGCCCACATGTCACGGATGGCCTGGCGCGCCTCCAGTTCGGCGGCCCGGGCCTCGGTGACCGTGTCCGGCAGGGCGGCGAGCTGGTCGGAGAGCACTTCGGCGCGCAGCGTCCCCAGTCGGGCGAGGACGGCGCGGGCGACGCTGCCCAGGTGGCGGCCGTGCCCGCCGGTGCGCTCCGCGTATCGGTCGTTGGCCAGGGCCATGAGTTGAGTCGTCGGGCTGTGCCCGTCGGTGGTGAGGACGGCGAGCATGTCCGGGGTCGCGCGCAGGAGGTCCCGGGCCATCTCCTCGATGACGGGGTGGTCGGCGAGCTCGCGCACGGACTGGTCGTGAGCGGGGGACAGAGCAGTGAGCGACATCGGTTGTTCCGTTCAGTGCAGGGCACGGCAGCGGGCCGGGCTCGGTGCTGGGGTAGGAGGATGGGGGGCGGGAGCGGCTTGGGTCGCGCGCTCCCGCCGGGGGGTGCGGCCGTCAGGCGGTGCCGTTGGCGATGGCGCGCAGCTCGGCGAGCGTGAGCGGGGCGGGGTGGGCAACTGCGGCCGTGGCGAACTCGAACGCGGCCCGCTCGTGCTCCGGGGTGGGCGCGTACTCGGCGCGCATCGCCTCGATGGCGGGCGCCTCTTCGCGCAGGAAGGCGAACCAGGCGGCACGCGGGCCCTTGGCCTCCCAGCGCTTGCGGGCGAGGTCCAGGGCGTGCCCGGCGCTCATCGCGTGGGGGAAGCCGTAGCGGGTCAGGCCGCGCGCGGTGAGCTGCTGGTCGACGGCGTGCCAGTCCTGTCCGGCGCAGAGCTGCTCGGCGGGGACGACGGAATGCAGGGGCAGGTCGGCCCAGCGGGCGCCGGTGAGTGGCGAGTCGGTGTGGAGCAGCACCTGCCAGGAGCGGGGGTTCTTGGCGAGGGTGACGCCGGTAGACGTCTCCGGCTGCTCGTCGTCCTGGTCGTCGTCTTCGGCGGTGGCGGCCGCCGTGGCGGCGGCGAGCACGGCGCGCGCCTCGGCGATCAGCTCGTTCTCCCGGTCGCCGGAGAGGGTCCCGGCGACGGCGAGGTCGTCCACGTGGTTCCACGTGGCGATCAGGGCCGCAACGGGCGTGCGCTCCTCGGTGTAGTGGGCCATGGCGTCGGGGCCGTAGTCGCCGAGCACGTCACCGATCTGGGCCCAGATCTCGGCCGGGGTGAACTGCGGGCCGCCTTCGGCAACGGTGTCGTCGGCGTTCGCCTGGAAGGCGGTGACCACGTAGGAGGCGGTGTAGCAGGTCTCACCGAAGATGAACGCGGCCGTCGCGCGCTGGTCCTGGCGCTTTTCCTCGGCGAGCTCCGCTTCCCACGCGGCGTCCTCGGCGGCGCGCTTCTGCGCCTCGGGGTGGCTGGCGACCTTGGCCTCAGCCTTGGCGCGGCACCGGTCGTGGATGTTGGAGAGGGGGAACGCCTCGGCGTCGGCCAGCGTGCGGAACCACGTCCAGTCGCGGTGCCCGTGGGCGCGGATGCGGCGGTTGCACAGGGCGTGGCCGTCGGCGTCGAACGCGTGCCAGAGCTGGAGGTTCGACTCCGTGCAGTTCCACACCGTGGAGCTGGTCAGGTAGGAGGTCCACTGCGGGTCGGCGGACATGGTGTCCCCTTCGGTCGGTTCGGAGCGTTGGCGTTGGTCCCGCTCGCTCGTGCGGTCCAACAAGGGAAACTGTACACCATGTCCGACCAGGTTGACAGGGAATCCCCGCTCCTCCGGGGATCGTTGGTAGTCAGCGGCGCACACGCGCCCGGGCCCGGGCGATGAACGCGGCCCGTATCGCAGGGTCGATCACCCGGAAGTGCGCGGAGAACGACACCGGCCCGTCACCGATCTCCGGGTACCGGTGCACGACCAGCGTCCCGCCGGGGAAGTACACGGACGGCTCCATGACCTGGAACACGACCCGGGAGCGGCCCATGCGGCGCACCCACGCGTACGTGACCCCGTCGTGGTCGGGCATCGAGTACCGGGCCGGCCCGATGCTCAGCCGGTACCGGGTGCACGCCGTCGGCGCCGCCGGGTTGTCGTGCTCCCCCTTCCAGTGCCCGCACCGGGCGCAGCACGGAGTGAGCGGCGGCCGCTCGCACGGCACGGCACGGAACACCGGCCCGAGCTCGGCGGGCGCCATGCACGCGATCTGCCCGAACGTCAGCAGCACCGTGCCCGTGTCGGGTTCGACGGCGGCCGCGCCCCGGGAGTGGAGCGCGGACGCCAGCAGGGAGCGCAGCAGCGCACCGGACACCGGGGCCGGTGAACTGTCGCGGTCGGCGTTGCTCAGGGCGTAGGCGGTCGCGGTGGCGTCCAGCGGCCGGGCGATGGCGTGGGCGGACGGGGCGGCGACGGTGGTCATGATCGGTTCCTCTCGGACGGGAATGGGCGGTTGCAGGGCCCGGGGCGCAGCACGCGGCGCGCCCCGGGCCCACTGGCTGGTCAGGGCTCTTCGCGGCGCAGCGTCACGGCGTGCGCTTCCTCGCGGCCCCGGGCGTACAGGCCGTCCAGCCCTTCGGGTTGGGCCGTGCACCTGTCGGCCGTCCACCGGTACTCGGCGGCGCCGAGCGCGAACACGGCCTGCCCGGCGGTGTGCGGCACGTGGTCACCCCACTCGTCCCACGACCACATGCCGCCGATGGCGTACCGGCCGTGGCCGTCCGGAGCGATGCTCTTGGTGCCGCCGTCGCCGTCGTAGTCGCGGGTCCACGTGAACGTGAGCGTCCCGTCGTCGGCGAACGCGGCCGTCATGCCGCAGTCGTCCTTGTGGAGGTCCTTCACGATCTCCTCGGCCGTCGCCCGGGTGAACAGGTGCGCGCTGTACGGCGTCCACATGTCGCTCAGCGGCAGAGCGACGTACGGGCCGTACGCGCTGCCCTCCACGGTGAAGAGCTGGACGCTCAGGGGCGTGCCGTCCGGGAGGGTGGGGTTCGGGTTGCTGCTCATCGCGCGGGGGTCCTTTCCAAGGGTGCGGGGAGGGTTTCAGGGGCGGCGGGTTTGCGGCGCGGCCCGGCGCACGGTGCGCAGGGCCGGCCGTTTCCTCAGTGGCGCGTGGTGTGCTCGCGGTACTCGGCGTCCAGGGCGCGCAGCGCGTCCGCCCACGCGGGCGTGCCGGGCCCTACGTCCAGGTCGGCGATGCGGGCCCGCCCGTCGGGCGCCTCGCCACCGGAGCCGTCCGGGTTGGTCCACGCGTACGGCGGCTGCGCGGCGACCTTCAGGCACAGCCGGAAGACGTCCTGCGGGGCGTCGTTGTGCTCGCACTCCAGGGGCGCGGCGAGCGGCGCGTTCGGGACGGGGCCGCACTGGCGGTTGCCCATCGTGGCGCAGTCCCGGCCGGACTCGTCCTCTTCGATGACGCCGTCGCGGTTGTCGTCACCGGCGTTGTACGCGGCCACGGTGTCCTCCTGGTCGTCTTCGGCAACGACCGTGACCGTGGCAGGCGGCCGGGTGGGACCGGACGGAGCGGAGCGCACGGCCCCGACGACGGCAGCGGCGGCGAGCACCAGCAGGGCGCCCAGAGCGCCGAGGATGACGGCGGCGCGGATCTGCTCGAAGGTCTGGCGGGAGCGGGTCATGACGGGTTCTCCGATCGCGGGAAGGGCGGGGCGCGGCGGGGTGCCGCGCCCCGGGGAGCAGCAGGGCTATGCGAGGACGGCGGCGGCCTGGCGGCGGGTCAGGATCTCGGCGGCGCGGTCGCGCGCCGTGGGCAGGTTCGGCGCGACGGGGGACAGCACCTCGAAGGTGTGGGTGTGGCGGCGGTCGGCGTGCCGCGTCCAGCCGTTGACCGTGCTGAAGGCGTGACCGCGCGGGTTCCGGCACGGGTGCGACTCCTGCCGACTCGGGTCGGTGGCGCGGGGCGCGCAGATCGTGCAGTCCCACCCCAGCGCGTGAGGGTTGCCCCCGCCGTACGTGCCGTCCGGGTTGACCACGGCGGCGAAGTAGACGCGCCCGATCTCCACGGGGATGTCGTGGGGAAGCGGCAGGCCCATGGCGCGCGCGGCGTCCAGCTCGGCGAGCGCCCGGCGGTACTCGGCGTGAGCCGCCTTCTGCCACCCCCACAAGGTCGGGTCCTCCATCACGGCCCGCGCCTCGCGGTACCGGTTCAGCGCCACGACGGGCGCCGTGACGTAGGCCAGCAGACCGGCCGGGGTGATGCACCAGCGCTCATCCGGGTCCAACACCAGGTCGCGCGGGGTGATGACGCTTCCGCACGGGCAGTGGAAGCGGCCGTCCGGCCCGGCGGCGAAGTGGTTCTTGCAGCAGTTGGCGCAGACGATGACGGTCACGGGGTCGGGCAGTTCGGGGGCGCGGTCGATCGCGGGCACGGCTGATCTCCTGTCGAGGCGTAGCGGGGTGAGCGGGGAAGGGTGGCCGGGCGGCCGGTGAGGGGGGAGTGCCGGGCGCCCGGCCAGCTGGGGGGCGTAGCGGGTGCTACGCGGCGGGGGCGTACTCGGCGGTGCGCTTGTAGGTGGAGAGCGCGATCGTCAGGGCCGGGTCACCCGGCTGGTACTGGAAGACGGTGCGGAGCTTGCCGTTGACGCGGCGGCGGGTGGTCTGAGGGTCACGGCCGTCGTGGGCGGCCCGGTACGCCTTGGCGGCGTGGCGGCCGAACGGGGAGGCGTAGCGCTCCACGAACGCTGTCTCGTACCCGAGGGAGCGCAGGAACGGCTTCACGGTGTGCGGCCGGTTCATGCGGCGGCGGTTGCGGAGTTCGGCGGCGGCGTTGCGGCGGCGGGCGCGGCGTGCGGCGGCAGCAGACACAGGGGTTCCCCTTTGGTTCCGGAGCGTTCGGCGGCTGACGGGTGCTCGTTCCGTCGCTGCCGTTCGGTGCGAGCACCACTCTACATGACCAGAATCAAAAAGTGCACACCACGTCCAAGATTGAATGCGCGCCACGCATAAGAGGCGCGATAGATCAGGGGATTCCCGTTAAGGCTGTTGCGCACTGCCGGACAGGGTGTACAGTTCTTCTCGTTGGACGGCACGAGCGAGCCGGCCCAACACCAACGCTCCCAACCAACCAAAGGGGACACCCATGCCCGTCACCCTCGGCAAGGCCACCGACACCCCCACCGTCACCGGGCCGGCCCACCTGCACATCACCATCGCCCAGCTCCCCGACGGGCGTATCTCCAGCGTCGAGATCAGCGGCCCCGCCCCCGACAGCGAAGAGCTCTGGTACGACGAGCCGCGCGCCACCGTGTGGACCGGCCTCACCCCCGACGCAGACGACGACGACCGCGCGATGGCCACCAAGGTGCTCGACCTCGCCATGAGCCCCGAGTACCGCCAGACCAACGGCCACGACTGGGCCGAAGGCGAGCGCAACGCCTTCGCCTTCCACTTCGACCACACCGAAGAGCGCGCGTTCCTGCGCACCGTGGAAGCGCACCTCATCCGCGCCGGATACCTGGACGCGCACGTGGGCAGCGTCGCCTGCCACTCCTTCGGCCTCACCCTCGCGGGCAGCGCCGAGCACTACGCCTACAACGGTGACGGCGGCTGGCGCTTCGCAACCGAAGACTGCACCACCGCCGAAGGCGCATACGAGTACCGCGCCCCGATCGCCCCGGCCGACGCCACCCCCCGCCGCGTCGCCGCCGCGATCCTCGTGCACCTCGCCGACGCCGGAGAGATCGAGCCCGCCGCACTCGCCCCGCTGCACCGCATCCCCGTCCGCTACGGCCTGTGGCGCATCACCAACTGGGCCCACTTCACCCGCCGCATGGGCCAGCGGCTCGACCGCTACCGGCGCCGCATCACCGCCCGCACCCGCTAGCCCCGGCGGGGCGCGCCGCACCCCCCGGCGCGCCCCGGCCTGCCCGATGAGACCCCCGCCCCGCGCGCGCATAGGACGGTCTCACGAGTTCCACGAGCGTCCCTTTCCGCTGGTCACAGCATTGCCCTTCGTCGTGCCCGCATCGAGCCGCGGCGCCCTGGTCGCGACCCGGTGCGGGGATGCACGAGCGCCCCACCCACCTATGGCCCTTGGAGGTCTGTACATGTTCGGCAAGTCTCCTGACGACGAGCGTCCCGTCACCCGCAAGGAGTTCCGCTTCCTCGCGCTCAGCACGGCCGGTGGCTTCATCTGCACTTCCCTCGCGCTGGCCTGCCTCCTGGCGCTGGACTTCACGGGCTGATCCGTCAGTCGGGGCCGGGGCGTGCGCCCGTCGCCCGCCCCGGCCCCGGCCCCCGACCGCGCCGCTTGTCCGTCGCGGCCGTGTGCAGGGCGCGCCGTAAGCGAGTCCTGCCGGTCATCCTTCGCGCCCGGTCCCCATCCCGAACCATCTGGAGTAGCTGTGTCCGTTCTGCCGTACGTCCCTGCCGTGTTCACACCGGGGGACCGCATCACGCTCGCCCAGGAGACCCACACCCGCGACGAGCGCGGCCACTGGGCGTGCGACACGCCGCTGTGCCCGTCCTCCTTCACCGACGACGAGATGCGGCGCTTCTTCGCCGACCCGCGCACCCTTGCCCAGGTCGGGCCGCTGATGATCGCCCCGGCTGACCTTGCGCCCGGTGACCCGCTGCCCGGCCGTGTCGTGGAGAGCGGGGAGGACCCGTTCGAGCTCAGCCGCCCGTACCTCATGGCCGGTACCGCCGGTCCGTCGCACATGCCGTTCCAGCCGCTCCGCGATGACGTGCCGGGCCCGTGGGGCTTCGGGCAGCGGACGCGCGTCAGCCACAAGCCGCTCGCCCGCATGCGGTGCTGGCAGATGACGCTGACGCCGACGGGCGTTGTGTGGCTCCGTCTCCCGAGCGGCACCGGCACGTACGCGTACATCCCGGCCGACGAGCCCGGCGCCGAGCAGATCGAGGCGCTGATGACCGTGGCCGTGCTGCGCGCCGCGTTCCCGGCCGGGGCCGTGGCGATCGAGCCCGACCGGATCTGACTCGGGCCCCGGCGGGGGCGTACCGCCCGTGCGCCCCCGCCGGCCTGCTGCTCCACCTTCTCCCGTCCCTGTGAGCCCTTGGAGGACTCGACCCATGAGCACCGCCGTTACGCCCCAGATGCGCCCGTACGTCGCCGCCATTCACGATGCGCTGAGAGCCGTGGAGGAGCGCGCCAGCACGGAGACGCTCGGGAAGCTGAGCGCGGCCCTGCGCAACGTCCCGGGCAACGAGCTGGGCGACGTCGCGTTCAGGGCCGTCGACCGCGCCGACCGGCTCGCCACGCACGCCATGGACAGCGACGAGTTCGAGGCTGTGCGCCGCGTGGAGACGGCCGTGTCTCAGCTCATCCACGACGGGCCCACGGGGGCCGTGCAGGACGACCCGGCGTTCGTCGCTCTGCTGGAGCTGGTCTCCACGTGCATCGCCCACACCGACGAGAGCGCATCCGTGTTCGCCAAGGCGTGGGACCGCGCGTACTGGCACGGCGTGGAGGCCCTGTCGATCGTGATGCGCGTGGTCCGTCGCGAAGAGGTGGGCACCGGCGAGTTCGACCGGCGGATGACCGCGTTCCTCACCGCCGCGCGGCGCGCCATCGCGTACCGGGCGCTGAGCGAGGCCCGTGACGCCGTGGCGCTCGCGGCCGCCGACTTCGGCCTGTTCCCCATCGGCGGCCGTCAGGCCGTGGCCGATGACGAGCACGCGTGGACGCGCCGTATCGGCTCAGCGCTGTACCGGTTCACCGTCACCCGGCCGTACAACGGCGACGGCGCCCCGCTCGGCCTGGTCGTGGCCGTACGCATCGGCCCCAGCAATGCCGTGGAGCGGCACGCCCTTGCGCTGTCCCCGTACGCGAGCGAGAAGCGCCGCAACGCCGTGGGAGAGGCGCTGTACCGCATCTGACCGCCCGTCCGGCCGGGCGCCCGTCGTCCCGGCCGGACGGCCCCCACCATCCGCGTTCCGCCCGCACCTTCCCGGAGGCTCCCCGTGTCCGTACAGACGTCGCCCGTTGCCCTCGCCCGTCAGATCCTGTCCGCCGCATCCCTGCCCGTGATCGACGGGGAGCCGCTGGAGGACTCCCGCGGCTACCAGCTGCGGGAGAACTCCGACGGGACGGTCACGGTCTGCCCGGTACTCGACGGCCGGCCCGGCGCCCCCGCCAATCCCGTGTTCCGTGGCGGCTCCATGAGCGAGTGGCGCGCCATGAACCGTGCCGCGCTGGACGCGGTGACCGCCGAAGGGTGGGAGCGCACCGGCGACACGTGGGACGGCAATGTCTTCCGCGCCCCGGCGGGCCCGCTGGCGCCGATGGTGAAGGAGACCATCCACGTCCTGGAGCGCGACGGGCAGCCCGGCTACGCCCGGTTCGACGTGTCCCCGTACATGGGCGCCGTCAGTATTGACGTCGCGGGCGGCTGGAACTGCCGGGAGCTGTCCATCAGTGACGTGGCGCTGCCCGCGCTGCACGCTGCCGGGTTCGACGTCTCGACCGTCCATGAGGGCGAAGGGGCCGAGCGGCGGGAGTGGGGCACGCTTCACCACCTGGTCGTGCGGCCCCCGGTCGAGCGGCGGGAGGAGTGGGCGCTGGCGCACACGGTGCGCCGTCTCCTCCAGAGCAAGCACACGCACGTCGGGTGGAACGTCCACATGAAGCCCGCGCTGCCCGAGCGCCTGCCGGAGGACGCGGCCCCGGACGCGCACCGTGGCGCGCTGTTCTTCCGGTTCGACGGTCACGCCGTCCACGGCCCCCGGGACTTCGACCACACGCTTCAGGACGCCGGATACGTCCTCGGCCCGTCCCGGCACGAGTGGTGGCGCAACGTCCGCATCCTGCGGCCCGCCGCGCCGTAGCCCTGCCCGGCCGGGGCGCGCCCGTCGCCCGCCCCGGCCCCGCCCGCTGTTCCCTCCCCTCGGCCGTGCCCGTCGCGGCCGTGAGCAGGGCGCACCGTGCCCCCGCCGTACCGACCGAACCCCCTTGGAGATGACCTCGTGTCCACCATGACCTCGACCGTCCCGGCCGTGCAGCCGGCCATGTTCCCCCCGCCGTCCGTCCCGCTACTCTTCGCCGATGGCGACCGCTACGTGTGGACGCACACCGGGGACGTGTGGACCCGCACCAACGGGTCGTGGGTGCCGTCCCGGTACGACGGGCTGAACGACGGCCAGGACGACGGCACCGGCTGGTGGTCCGACGCCCAGGTGAGCGCTGCTCTGGGCCGGGCCATTGCGAACTGGGACGTGCGGCAGCGGTTCGTGCCCGCCGCCCCGGGCCCCGCCCTGCCGGGGCGGACGCTGCTCGCGCTTCCGCCCATGCGCGACTCCGCGCAGTACGTGACCGAGCACCAGGGGTCGGGGCTGCTCGTGCCGCTGCGGGACCTGGTGGCGCAGCATGACGAGGACGCGGCGTACGACGTTCCCGGCGTCATCCCCGGCGACAGGATGCGGGACGTCGTGATGGAAGTCGTCAGCCAGCAGCGACGGCCGCGCGCCACGTACGACGAAGCCGCGGGGCGGGTGTACGTCCGGTACGACCTGCCCGTGGACCTGTACGGCCGTCCGGCGATCGTGGAGTGCCTGCACGTGTTCGTGCTCACCGCGACCCCGGCGGAGGCGTAGCCGTGGCAAACGCGAAGGAGCGCGGCCGGCTCGGGGACATCCTCATGCGGGAGCTGTGCGAGTACATCACCGCCCTCACCGAGGCAGGGCACGACTGGGAAGCCGTCTGGGCCTGGGCTGTGTGGCCCCCGGACAGCCGTCTCCGCTGGTTGCATGGCCGGTTCCTGCTCGCGCGGGAGTGCGCAGCCATGATCGGTCACCGCTTCACCGACGAGGAGATCACCCAGTTCGGTCGGGAGCAACTGGCCTACCTCGCGCAGTACCCGGCCGGGCTGCCGAGCCTGACCGATGAGTGAACGATCCTGGGCCCGCGCGCAGTTGGTGCTGCACGCGGACGCCCTCCGGTACGACCTTGCCCGTCGGCTTCGCGGCACCGTCGAAGCCGACGGAACGGTCGAGACTCGGCGCATCCGGGCCGTCGTGACCGTCATCGCCGTCCGGGCCGGCCTGGTGCGCGTCACCATCCGCCGCCACGACCGTGCCCGCCCGCCCCTGACCGTCGAGATGCCCGTAGAGGGCATCGACGTGGGCGCCGTGGCCGCTGCTGCCCGTGCTGTCGCCCGACGCCCGTGGCAGGCCCGGATCGCCGCTCTTGGCCCTCTTCTTCACGTCCCCTTCCGTAAAGATCAGGAGTGATCAGCATGACCAGCAATCTGCCGCGCACCGTGTTCCGGTCCGTAGAGCTCACCGCCCGTGTGACGACGCTGCTCGCCCGCACGCTGCCGGAGTGCGGCCCCGGTGGGCAGGACGGTTTCCGCGTCACGTCGCACGACTACCAGGAGCCGCGCCGGATGTTCGTCCGCTGGTACGACGATGGACGGAAGGACGGTGTCGAGCAGTACCGCGCCCAGATCGCCGACACGCTCGCCCGTGAGGGGTACGCCGTGACGCTGCCGCCCGGCTGCTGGGACGTGTACGTGGCGGACCGGCCGGTGAACACCTCCGGGCCCCGGTACGCGCCCATACCTTCCGATCTGCCGTTCGGTGACCCGTGGGTGGTCGTAGACCAGTGGACGCGTGCGGAGGTGACCACCGCGGCGACGGAGGAGGAGGCGAAGGCGGCAGCGATGCGCGCCGAGCGGCGCCACGCCCTCACCGACGCCCGCATGGTCACCGCGCCGGAGTTGCACGACCACCTGGTGCGCGCGGACGAGCTGCTGGGCGACGGGCTGACGTGGCTGCGGCGCGAGGTGCATGCCGTCACCCGGTACGGGGCGATCGTACGGCGCGAGCGGATAGACGCCCTGGTGCAGGTGGCGAACGCGCTGCGGGCCGGTCGGGCGGTCACGGAGGTGGGCCGCATGGTGGCTTGGGCGGAACCGGTGCCGATGCTGACCCGGGCGCATCCGCCGCTGACCTACGACGTGCAGTGGGTGCCGAAGAGCGCCGCCCCGGCCGTCGGGTACTTCCCCAGCCCGGCATGGCAGCGGGGCCCGGCGGAGAACGCGGCGATCACGCTGCTGATCGAAGGCGGGTTGCAGCCGGTCGTGTACGGCGAGTCCGTCGGTGACGGCGCATGGATGTGCGAGCAGAACGGGTTCATGGTGAGCGCCGCCGACCCGACCAACCTGTCCGTGCCCGGTATCCACGTTGACGCCATCGGCCAGTCGGCACACGAGCAGCAGGAACGGGTGCCGGAGGTGCTGCGCGGGGCCGGCTGGAGGGTTGAGGGCGACCGTGGTTGGGCTGGCGCGTGGACGGCGTTCCCGCCGGCCGGGTAGCCGAGCGCGCCTGTTCCCCGGGGGAACACCTTGGGCGGGGGCCCGGGACGTGCGCGGGCCCCTACCCCCATCGTCGGACACGGTGTACAGTTTTGCTTGTTGGACGGCACGAGCGAGCCGGACCAACGCCAACGCTCCGCATCAACCAGGAAGGCACCGCTGTGCCCACACTCACGAGCACCGACTTCACCGCCTCGGCCGTGCTGGAAGCCACGCGCACGGTCCTCGGTACCGGCTGGCAGACGTTCCCCGCCCACAACGGCCAGATCCAGGGCACCGTGCGGTCCGACCACGGCCACCGCATCGAACTCCTCGGCGCCAACTGCGGCTTCGTCTACGCCGCCGCCATGCTGCCGGACGGCACCCGCTTCGAGGCCAACGCCGCACCCACCGCGCCGACCGCAGCCGCCTACGGCGTCGCCCTGGCCCAGCTCATCGCCCGGACCCTCGCGCCCGCCCACAACGCGCTCAGCGAGACCCGGGCGAACGTCGGCAAGATCCGGGCCGCCATCGGCCGCGACGTCACGACGCACTGGAGCTTCGGCCGCGCGACGACCAGCTGGGCGCTCCGCGACGGCGGCCGCGCCCTGCACCACACCGAGCCGCGCCCCGCGCACCTGGGTGACCCGCCCCAAGGGCCCGGCGCCGAGTCGTGGGTGAGGTTCACGGACCTCAACCCCGACCAGGTCGAAACGGTGCTCCGCGCGATCGACACCACCAGCGACGACGTGCGGCAGCACGCCCCGGTACACGGCCTGTTCGCCCAGCGGATGAAGGCCGCAGCGCCCGGACTGCGCCCCCTGGACACCGTGCGATTCGCGCAGTGGGGCCGCCAGACCATCGCCCTGGGCATCGACGGGCTGGTCAAGGTCGAGTTCGTCGCCGCCTGCCACTCGACCAACGTCACCGTGACCGGCTCGATCGACAGCCAGGTCCGCGCGGCCGCCGCTCTCTGACGCTCCCGGCCGGGGAGGGATCGCCACCTCCCCGGCACCGCACACCTCTATCCCCCTTCCCTACCGGCGTGGCCGGCGTGCCCGCGCACCGCCGCGCCCTGCCCGAACCCGGAGCATCCCCATGACCCCTGACGCTTTCGCCCGACTGTCCACCGGCGCCCGCCACGACGCGCTGCGCGTGGTGCGGCGGATGCAACTCGCCGACGCGCTGGAGAGCGCCCGCGCGGAGCTCGACGCCGCCCGCGAGACCCGCCGCATGACGAGCACCAAGCTCGACCAAGTGACGGCCCACGCCGAGAAGCTGGCCGGGCACAGCCTGATCTACCCGTACTCCCAGGACAGGCAGGACCAGCGGACGCACGTCGAAGCGCAGATCACGGAGCTGACGAGGACGGACACGCACGCCAAGGCGCACAAGGCCGCCGCCAACGTCGTGTACGAGTCCGCTCGGCTGGAGCTCGCGAAGCTGACCCGCCGCTCGCCGCGCGGCAACGAGGAGGCGCAGCGCTTCGCCCGTGTGCTGCGGCACCTGCCCCTGGACGTGATGACCCAGTTGGTGCACGCCTCGAGCTACACCGTGACCCGGCTGTCCCTGGACCAGGGCGCCGCTGGCGGCTCTTGGGGGACGGTCGATTCTCGCACCGTACGCCGCTCCCGGGTGCGCTCCATGCTCTCCGCATGGGCCAGGGAGCCGCAGACGTACATCCTGCGCGACGCGGACGGCCAGCTGTTCATCGCTGCCCCGTCGATCCTGCTTGAGCTCGTCCCCGACGACCTCGCGGCCCCGCCCACCGAGGGCGACGCGCTGAGGGCCGCACTCGACGTCTACGGCATGACCGCGCGCAAGGACAGCGAAGGCGGCGTCACGTGGCTCGTGGTCCAGGTCGACCCGGAGGACGAGCCGTACGGCGGGCCGCACTTCCGCATCTCCTCCGGCGGGCACGCGGACCGTCCGGCCTCCGCCCATGACGAGCTGTGGGGCGCCTCGCTCTACGACGCGGACGGCGCCTACGTGACCACGCTCGACGCCGCGCCGGCGGGCTCCACCCTCGCCGAGGACAGCGCGCACATCGCTGGCGCCATCGCCACCTATGTCTGGGCCGTGCTCACCCAGCAGTGACCCGGAGCGCCGCACTGCCCGCCCGCGCCCCGGCACGGGCGGGGGTGTGCGGAACCCCGGTTCCCCCCTACCCCACCACCGCGAAAGGCCCCCCATGCGCCCGTCCCTGCCCTCCGTCATCGTCGGAAACCCTGCCGCGCTGGCCGCGCATCTGGCCGCGCACCACATGCCCGGCCAGCGCTCGAAGACCGCCATCGCCCGCCTACGCCTCGAACGTCGGCGCCTGAACGCGCCGCTGCCCACGACTCGCCCGCTGCCCGAGCGTGCCCACGACCGGCTGTGGACGTCCGCGATCCGCGAGATCCGCCGCCGCGGCGGTGAGACCGAGATCGAAAGCAACTACGGCACCGCCGACCTGGAGATCACCGACCGGAAGAACCGCATGGTGCTGATGCACGCTGAAGGCTGGCGGCGCTACGGCAAGCAGCCGGCGCGGCGGGCCCAGCTCAGCTACCTGTGGGGCCCGGACGACGCTGGGTCCGGCCCTTGGGCCGTCCGCGTTCCCGGCACCGTGACCACCGTCGCCGATGCCCTGGAGTGGCTCACCCCGGCCGATGTGAAGAAGGCCCTGGAGAAGGGGCTCCGGGTGCGGCGCCAGGGCGACGTGTATGCGGTCGAGACGACACCGGCGCACGACGGCCGAGGCGTCGAGCTGCTGCCGGAGTCACACGAGTGGCGGCCCGCCACCCGCTACCTGGTCCACCGACCCGAGGACGGCCGCCGCCACCTGCCGGTCCGGCTGCCATGGCCGGTCCGGTTCGTCCAGCAGAGCGCCTACGGCATGGGCCGCACCAGCGCGCGGGCCGCCGCCGACTGACCACCTTCACCGCACCGCCCCTCTCTCAGACAGTGGCCCGGCCGGATCGTCCGGCCGGGCCGGAAGGAAGAAGCCCCATGATCACGCTCAGCCCCACCGGCGCGCGCATCCTCGACAGCAACAACGACGGCGTCGTCTCTGGCCACGCCGCGGCGATGGCCCGGCTCGAAGCCGACGGCCTGGTGGTCCGGCACGACCGCGACGGCGGGACGCACTGGATGACCGAGGACGGTTGGACGGCCCTGGACACGTGGCGCCAGAAGAACGGCCGGGCCCCGGCCGCGCCCGTCACCATCCCGCGCAGGCTGCCCAAGGCCCAGCACGATGCGATCCTGACGGCCGCCGGCCGACCCGACCAGCTTGTCCCGGGCCGGGACGACGGCGACGTGTTCGCCGCCGGGGAGACGTGGTTCCGTGGGCCCACGCTGCGCGCCGTCCACGCCGCCGGATACGCGGACTTCTGGCGCCGCCCGGGCGAGGAGAACGCGCCGTACACGGGCCGGTCCCTGTATCTCACCCCGGCCGGCCGCGAGTACGCCCGGCTGCGCGGCAGCATCGACGTGCACCGCCGCCGGGTCGTGATCATCGCGTGCGGCTCGGAGAAGCTGCCGCACCCGGGCCGCAACGAGTACGGCAACCTGAACGCGGGCTACCCGGCCGGAGAGCTCTACACCGGCCAGTACCACCGGTCCCTGCGCCTGGCCGCGGACGCGCTGACTGCCCCATCCCTGATCCGGATAGCGTCCGCGCTGCACGGGCTGGTGGACCTCAAGCGCCCCCTCCTCCCGTACGACGTGACGATCGGCGACGAGCGCGCCGTTACCGCCGAGAGAGTCGCCCGCCACGCAGCCGAACTCGGCACCGACGACGCCGACGTCATCTTCCTCGGCGGTCAGGAGTACGCCGCGCTGCTGCGCCCGGCGATCCCGCACCTGCTCACCCCGCTCGCCGGCGGAATGGGCGAGCACCGCGGACTGTGCAAGCAGGCCCGCGAGGACGCCGCCGTGCGCGACGCCTGGTGGAAGGAAGCCGCAGAACTTCACGCAGAGCACCACCCGGCCCGCGCCTGAGAGGCTATGGTGGCTTCACTCTCCCCGCCGCTGCGGGGGTGGTCCAGGCCGACATCTGCCCGGCCGGTCCCTGCTCCCCGCGCAAGCGGGGTTGGCCCCATATCCGTTACACCGTGACGGACGAGGCAACTTGCTCCCCGCACAAGCGGGGTTTCCTCCCTCTTGGCCTCCCGATGAGGCTGCACTGTCCGTTGTTCCCCCGCATGTGTGGGGGTGGATCGAAGGGATTGGCGGTGTCTCGTACCCCTTCGCGGCCGCACCCGTTGGCCGCGTACGCGGAGAAGATCGACGTAGAGGCGGTCTACACCCTGCGGCAGGTCGCCGGGCTGATGGAACTGGCGCCGAGCAGCGTGCAGGCCATGGCTCGCCACGGGTGGCTTCCCGGTAGCCGAGTGCGGCCCCACGCCCGTGGCGGGCGGCGGTACACGTGGACGGGGAAGCAGCTGCTGCGGCTTGCGAACCGGCCCATCCGGGTCGCGTTCGACCATGAGCTGTTCTCGCCGACGACGCTGTACCGGGTCGGCTGCCGGTGCCAGACATGTGTGGACGCCCACACGGTAGAGAGCCGGGAGCGTCGCCACCGGCTCTCCGACGAGGCTTTCCCCGAAGAGAAGCAGAAGCGGCTTCTCGGCCTGGTCGCCGATCAGATGCCCGTGGCCGAGGCCGCAGCAGCAGTCGGGGTGACTCTCGGCCAGGTCTACGGGCGCGCGAACTGGGACCCCTCGTTCGCCGAGGAATTGGACGAGGCGGCATGGTCCTTGTGCGTGCTGGGCCCGGACTCGCCCGGTTGCAGCACACCGTCGGGGTACCGCGGGTATGCCCGCGGGCGAGACCCCCGGCCGGCGTGCCGGGGAACCGGGTGCCGGGAGTGGCGCCGGGAGACGTCGCAGCAGGCGCGTGCCGCCGCCTGAGTCGTGTGCCGTACGGTTGCATGCGCCGGTGCTGTCTTGCCCGAGACAGCAGTAGAGGGGCCCCAGAATCTGGGGCCCCTCTTGCTTCCGTTCCGCCTGCACCCCCGTGTCAGGCGAGACGGCGGATCAGGCGGTAAGCGCCGGGGCCTTCGGTGCCGCGGGCAGCACGGGCGCGAGGAGCTTTGCCACGGAGACCAGGGTTCGGTCCGACAAGTACGGGCCGATGAGCTGGATCGACATGGGCAGGCCCTCGGCTGTCTTACCCACGGGCAACACGAGCGAGGGCAGACCCACCGGGCTGGCCAGGTTGATCCAGCTCGTCTGGGCGAAGTACGACCGCTTCTCCCCGTCGACGGTGATGTACCGCTGCGGGACGGGCACGGACGTCTGATCGAGGACGGCGGCAGTCGGCGCTGCCGGGGTGATGAGGATGTCGTGCTCAGTGAAGTAGTCGGCCCAGATGCCGCGGAGCTTCTGCCGGTCCTCATCGGCGCGCGCCCAGTCCCGGTGCCGCATGGTGCGGGACTTGAGGAACAGGGCGGCGGGGTCGTCGTCGGCCATGGCGTCGGCGGCCTTGATCTCGTCGGCGAACCCGGCGTCCGTTGCGGTCGCCGAGGCGGTCGCGTACAGGAGTCGCTGGAACAGGATGTCGCTCGTGGCCATGTCCACGGGCCGGGTGGAGTTGTCGATGATGGCGCCGGCCGTGCGCAGGGCCGTGGCGACCTGGTTCAGCAGGTTGCGGGTGGCGGAGTCGACACCGCAGTAGGCGTCGTCGGCCCAGATGCCGACGCGGTACTGGCTGAGGCGCGTCTTGGTGGGCGCGGGCAGGCGGATCTTCCACGCGGCGCTGTCGGCCGGGGACGGTGCGGCGAGCACGTCCAGGAGGAGGGCGAGGTCCGCCGCGGTGCGGGCGATGGGGCCGAGGGTGACCATGTCGGAACTGGTCAGCCAGTCCGGTGGGCGAGGGATGTGGCCGCGGGTCGGCACGATCGGCGAGGCGCCGCGGGAAGTCCGCAGCGCGTACACGCCGCAGTACGCGGCCGGGAGGCGCAGGGAGCCCGCGAGGTCGGAGCCGACTTCAAGGGGGGTCAGTCCCGCGGCGACGGCGGCGGCCGGCCCGCCGGAGGAGCCGCCCGCAGTGCGGTCCTCGGCGAAGGGGTTCTTGGTCTTGCCGAAGATGGGGTTGCTGGTCTGGATGTCCTGGCACAGCGTCGGGACGTTGGTCTTGCCGATGATGATGGCGCCGGCGGCGCGCAGGAGCGCGACGGCGTCGGCGTCCGTGTCCGGGACGTGGTCGGTGAGGTCGGTGGACCCGCACGTGGTGCGCATCCCCTTGGTCTCCAACGCGTCCTTCACGGTCAGGGGCAGGCCGTGTAGCGGGCCCAGCGTCCGGCCGGTCGCTGCGAGGTACTTATCGGCTTTGTCGGCGGCGGCGCGCGCGCCCTCGATGTCGAGGGTGACGACCGCGTTGAGGCCCGGGTTGACCCTTGCGTGGTGCTCCAGCAGCTGGTCGAGCAGCGCGCGGCTGGATATCTGACGGTTGCGCAGGGCACTGACCTGCGTGCGTGCGGGGGCGAGGTGCATCTGGCCGGTGCCGCCGCCGGCGGCGGCGGGCTTCGTCTCGGCTGCGGCGGCGGTGCGCGGCAGACCGATGACGCTTGCAGCGGCCGCGGAGGCGGCGAGGAGGCTGCGACGGGACATCACGTACTGGCTCCATGGTTGGCGCTGGGGGCGAGCGAATCGGAAGGAGTCTCCGGCCCGGGTGCAGCAAAGAACGAAGCGACACGCAGGAGGTGCGCCTGCTCAGCCTCGACCGTGTCGAGGGTGAGAGCAGCGTCGGCGAAATCCGCCGGTTCGGCGACCGGCTTGCCCCGTCCGAGGAGCACGATCGCGTGCCGCAGCTGGTCGGCGGTGACGGCCGCGGCGAGCTTCTCCCCGGTGAGGCCTTCCTGACGGCGGCAGGCCTCGGCCTCGGTACGGACCGCGGAGGACAGGTACGGCCGCAAAGCGACCTGTCCGTCGCGGATCTCGGTGCGGCGACGGATCAGGGGAAAGTGGATGCTCTCCCGCTTGCGCAGGTAGTCCCGCTGGGGCGTCGGCTCGATGAGGACGATGCTCGGGTCTGCGTGCACCAGCGCCGCCCACAGCCTGTCGAGACGGGCGTAGCTGTAGTGCTCGTAGGCGAAGGTGTACAGCGCCCTGGCGCGGATGGCGAGGACCGGAAGGAAGTACCCGATCTGAGTCAGGGTGGCGCCGATGTCGCCGCAGGCCCACGCGAACTCGTTGAGGTGCTGGACAGTGAAGCCGACTTCTGCCCCGACGATGGCCGCGATGCGGATGCCGCTGTAGCCGAGGGTGATGATGGCGCCGACCGTGACGAGGCGCAGGCCGACGGCGATGGACCGGGTGGAGGCGTTGCGGGCGTACTTCCAGCAGGCGCGGGCCAGGTAGATTTCCGCGGCCGTGTACGTGCCGAAGTACAGCAGGACGTACGCCTGGTAGAAGGGGTCGTGCGCGTAGTACGTCGCGAAGTCCACGGGCCGCTGGGTGGCCGGGGTGAGCAGCGTGAACAGGACGGCCATGCCGACGATGACCACGCCGCCCGTGATGAGCAGCTTCCGGGAGCGGTAGCGGGCCTCCTCCGGCGGCTTCGACCAGTACGCGATGACGCTGCACTGGAGTGCCAGGACGGCGATCACGAAGGACTGCGCGATCGGTACGACGATGTTGGGGACTCCGAAGAAGCCGTCGACGCGCACCCATACCCACGTGATGGATACGGCGTAGCTGAGGGCGGAGGCAAGGAACGCGGCGGCGAGGGCGACCAGGGCGCGGTCGCGCCGGTCACGCCTGAGATCGCGGAGCAGGACGAGGAACCCTGTGCCCGCGATGACCAGGCACAGGGGGTGGAGGATGTCTTTCAACGGAACCTTCGCAGGAGCGTGCGGGATATGGGGTCGTCTCGGTCCTGGAGGCCCGAGTGGCTTGAGTGGACGTGCTCCAGGAGGAGAGAGCCGATGGTCTCGGCATCCGCTTCGTCGGGTTCGGTGTAGCGGGTACGGCCGACGAGCATCCGGATCAGAGCTGGGGTCATGTCGGGCAGCACCCCGCCGAGGGTGCCGACGCCGGCGAGGAGCTCGTCATCCACGGTGCGGTGGCGCAGCAGGATGTGGCCGAGCTCGTGGCCGATGATGCCGTCGGAGTGGGCACGGCTGGTCGTGGCGTCGTAGAAGATGTGGTCGGCCGTGTCGGTCGCGAGCCAGAGGCCGCACGGGGCCGAGGCATCCAGGGCCTCGGGGAAAGCCTTCGGGTCGGCGGGCATGAGTTTGATGGCGCGGCCGGTCCGCTGCTCCACGAAGGGCAGCAGGTCGTGGATGCTGCTGACCGGGGGGAGCTGGAGCTCGGCGAGGAAGTCGCGGACGCGCTGCTGGTCCTGCTCCTGCGCGCGGCGGCGCTCTTCGGCCTCCGATTCGGCTGCACGAGTCGCCGTGCGGCGGCGCTTCCACATGGCGACTCCTTTCGCGAGCAGGAAGTGGGCGTTCCGCATCAGTATCAGGCCGGGGTTTCCGGCGTTGAAGGCAGGCCCTCCATGGCTCGGGCCGCCTCGACCATCTTCAGGAGTGCTTCCTGACTGGCCGGGGACAGGCCGGCGGCACGCATGGCGATGTTCTTCACGCCCTGGTCGTGCAGCTGCTGGACGAGGGAGAACTGGGCCACGATGCGCTCGGTCACAGCGTCCTCGACGAAGTAGCCGGCCGGGACCTCGAAGAACCGGGCCAGCAGGCGCACCACGCGGATGGTGGGGTTCTCACCCGCAGGTCCACGCAGCTTGCCGATGTAGGCCGCAGTCAGAGTGCCCTGGCCGTAGGACGAGATCGTCTCGGCTACGTAGGTATGAAGGAACTCGCCGGTGCGCGGGTTCGTCTTGGCCGGGTCGCCGTCCCGGGGACGCAGGACATCAAACAGGTAGTTGAGTCGCTCGGCGAACGTCGAGCCAGGTCCGGGCGCAGGGACTAGGTCCCGCGTCTTTTCGGCATCCTGAGCTTTCCGGTACGGCATCGATGGGCTGCTCTCCTCGGGCGTGCTAAACAATAGTTGACTATGCCACAGGCAAAGGGGAGCATCGGCAGGGCCAGGCGAACTATTGTTTACTGACGAGTGATCGGGGGACTCACCGGGCCCCCGCTCGCGCACCACAGCACTGACCAGCAATACCGCAGGGGACGGAACGCACAGTGACCACCACGCCGGAGCATTGGACTCCGCCCGACGGCAGGCGCTTCGAGCCGTGGCTGACACTGCCCAAAGGCCCCTCGTTCCTCCTCAAGAGGCCCGCCCTGCCCAACGGCCTCGCCGTCACCCGGCGCACCCGCTTCCCCGTTCCTGCCAACGGCACCGCCGCCATCCAGGCGCGCACGGTCATCCGGCCCGTACTGATGCTCATGCTCGGCATCGGCGAGCTCGCGGAGACCCTCACCCGGCGAATCGAAACGTGCCTGTCCGAGCTGGTCGCCGTCGCCTACACCCACACCAGCGACGACCACTTGCTGTGCTCCGTATGGACGGACGCCGAGCACGCCTTCCTTTCCGTCGAGCACGACCAGCCCCTCCCGCAGGACGATGACTCGACCATGTACCTGCATGTCGTCAGAGCTCTCGCCGACGACTACGGCACCCACGTCTCCGAAGGCACCCATCAGACCTGGGTCGCTCTGCGCCGACCCTGAGCCACGGGTGTTCCCCGCGGGAACACCGTTCCCCGGCGCCCCTCACCGCGGCTCCGCCGCGGCTGGCGGGTGGAACTCCCACGTCGCACCCGCGTGAGCACGCCGCACCTCCGAGAGCTCCTCGATCTCCGCCCACAGTTCCTCGCCCGAGCGGAACCTCGGCGCCTTCTCCATCGCAGCCCTGAGCTCGTCGGACGTGCACAGGACCCTGTCCGGCCGGGCATCGGCCAAGCCCCGCGGAACCCGCCGCGCCCTCCGCACCCCCTGCGGCACCGCCGCGCGCGCGGTCTCCCGCAACGATGCCGTCTGCGACCAGCGTTCCTCGGCCTCGCTCCGGCGCCGCGCCAGCCATCCCTGGTACCGGCCATCGTCGCTCGCGGCCTGGCGGTACGGGGCCACCGAGCCGTCCGGCAGGAACAGTGCCCCGGAGTTCACCCGGCGGCGGATCTCCGACCGGACGTAGGACGCCACGTGCCGGGGCCGAAGTGGAACGCTCCAGCGGGCGAGCTCGCGAGCCACTTCCTCACCCGACCAGCCAGCGGCGAAGAACGGCCGCAGGGCGAACGCGAGCTGCCGCCGGCAGGAGCTCTGAGCCCACCAGGTGTGCAGCGCGACGAACTCGCTCTGAGCCATCGCGTACGCGGCCTGCCTCGGGGTCCAGCCCGTCGAACCCTTGGCTCGGTGCGTGAGTGATGTCTGCGAACGTGCCGCGCGCCGGCGCGGCCTGTCTTTAAACCCCCCATCAACAGAACGGGAAGTACGTGGCTGAGGTACCACAACAGAAGGGGTGCACGAACCCGCGTTATCCACAGGACTCTGGGAGCTCCCGCGAGCCCGGTCCTCGTGCCGGTCGCGGGCATCGCCGATGGCCCGTTCCCTGCCCGCGTCCGTGACGCCCTGGAGGCGCGCGCCGTACCCCTCGCCCTCGATCCGGTGCCCCATCGCCTCGTCCCACGCCGGCGGCGCGACCGGGGCGTAGATGGTCGCCGTGCGCTTGAACCCGACGCCTGGACCGAACGCGTCACCGAGGCGAGTGCGTAGCGCGTTGCGCTGCGAGCTCCCCTGTTCCGCCCAGGCCAGCAAACCCAGCTCCCGCAGGATCTGAACGTGCATGGCGATGCACCGCTTCGACAGACGGAGCCGCTGCACCATGCCCGCAAGGCAGTAGGCCACGGTGCCGTCCTTGCTGCGCGGCATCCGGTCGGCGATGTCCTCGGCGACCAGGATCGTGGTCGCGTTGGCGCCCTTGCGGAAGCCCCCCGCCACCATGCAGGTCACCGCGCGCAGCCATTCCCCGCGGCGGCGGATGCGGCGCGAGCGTGTACGGCTGACCCACTGCTCGGCTTCGGAGCGCACGAGCGAGAAGCCGAGGACAGCAGTCTCGGCGGGGGCATCCGCGTCATTCATTTGTCGGCGCGTCGCCGGGATGGGCTGGCAGCGCGCGCGGGCATGAGGCATCATGACTCCGTGCTCTTGGGGTTCTGAGAGCGCAAAAGGACCCTCAGCGATGGGGGTTCGGGAGGAACCCGGTGAAACCGCGCATAACGCGCGGGGAGCCAACGGGCCTGGTCAAAGGCCCGAGTAACGAAACGGCCGAGAGCTCGACGCCACATCGAGCGAACAGCCTGGAGGACTGGTCAGGGCGAACCCGCGCCACACGGGAACGGCCCACTCACAGACCCTCCGCAGCGAGTTAGGTCACGACGACCTCCACAGGGGGAGCGATAGGCAGAGGAGACGGACCGCACTCACCAAACGCACTTGGGCCCACCGGAAGCCGGCGCACGACGCGCCACCCGGTGGGCCTGCTTGTTGCGTGATCCCGCCTGGAGGCGGGTACATTGGTGGTCATCGAGACCGATCCTCTATGTAGGTCTCCCGAATGAGCCCCGCCGGGTGCTCCGCTGCGAAGGTTGGACGCCTCATTTGCAGCCGAGCGGCGGGGCTTTTCGGTTGTATGGGTCTGGTACTCGGCGCCACCACCGACCCGCACGCTGGGGGCAGGATACTGACGACGGTATTCGTGGGGACAGACTAGACCTTTGCGTCCCCCAGCTGGGCCATCTTGACTGGCGCGCCGTGTCGCTGACGTGTAGTCACCCTGGTCGACTCCGGCGCGCGAACCGTTCGGATGCCTGCTCGGCCTGGTACTCGGCGAGCTCCTGGTCACAGTGGTAGCTCACCGGCAGATCCTCCCGGGTGTCCCAGATCGCCCACGGGAGCGGCCTTCCCTTGTACCGCTGGCCGTCCTCCGGCCGGTGCCGGACCTCGTACCGCGGCCCCGGCAACCGCCGGTCGCCCAGCGGGCCTGCCGAGCGGAACAGGCTCATGATCCGCTCCTCCGTGGCAGGAGAGGCCGACTCGGGCTCGGCAAGGGCGGGCGAGGAGTGCGGCGGAGCGGGCCAGGTGTTGGTGTCGAGGCCCACGGCCGCGAGCTCCGGCAGCGGCGTTCCGGTGCTGCGCGCCAGCAGGTAGGCGCGCTGCTCCTCGGCCGTGCCGAGCCGGCGCTCGCCGAGGAGGATGTGCGCACCCATGAGCTCGGCCGCGAGCTGCGCCGCCTCGCCGTCCAGGCCGTCCATCTGAGCGGCTCTCAGGCGGCGCACCATGCGTGTGCGCCAGGTGCTGAAGCCGCCGAGGTCCGCGTTCATCCGTCCATTCCCGAGTCGCCAGGTTGTTGGGCCTGCTCGTAGGTCTCGACGCGCCTACCCTGGAAGGCGTTCCGAGGCACCAGTTTTCACGATAACCGGCCCCAGGCCCCCCGTCTCCCAACTGCGCCTTTTCGATGCGCGAGGGCCGGGCCGCGCGCACGCGCGGGCACCTGAGAACAGCAGGCCTGGGGCCGGTTATCAATCGTTCAGTCCGACCCATCGGGCACCTCGCCAGCGTAAATCTCCGCGATGTCGCGGTTGGTCAGGGGGATGCCGAACTGGTCGATGTCGTGGAGGGCATCAGGGTGGTCCGGGTCGCTGGGGAGGAGGTCGAAGCGGTAGCGGGAGAGCGCGCCGCGCGCGGCCTCCAGCCGCTCACGGTCGATCCCGAACTCGGCGGCCACCACGTCGAAGCTCTCGCGCAGCGCGTCGTCCACGCTCATGTGGCGGCGGGCGTTGACCTCCCGGGTCTGGAAGATGCGGTCCTCGACGTCCTCGTGGAAGACCACGTCCAGCGGGCCCTTGTACCAGCCTGAGAGGTACAGGGCCATCAGGTCGACGTCCGTCTCGCCGCTCGGGCGGGTCACGCGCGGGCCCCGTCGGGACGCATCTGCGGGAGCGGGTGCCGGCGGACGCGCTTGAACAACACGTGCCCGGAACTCTCTTCGCGCCGCACGGTGATGCTGCCGCGGCGGCGGCCGGCGCGGAGCACCTTCTCCGCCTCGGCGGCCGGCAGCCCGATGCGCTGGGCGCTCTCGTCGGCGCGCAGCCAGGTCTCGAACGGCAGTCGGTTGATCTGGTCAGCCAGGCGGGCACCTTGCATGGTCGCCTCCCCCCTACTGGTTGGCTCTGGTTGCTCGTCCCAGGGCGATGACCACACACCATAGTGCACGCCACGTCCAGATTCAGCAGTGGCGGCGGCTCGGTGGCATGGCTGCCCTGAATCCGGAGAGAAGGACTCCGCGACACGCGAACGCTCTGTAACGGTTCCGTAACAGCCGTGGAGTGGTTGAGTGCTCGTCAGGCCCGGAAGGTGGGTGCAACGTCCCCTATTGCTCCGGTGCGAACAGGGATCAACCATCTCGTCCTCATGCAATGAACGCTTTTGCCGTGCAGCAGAAGTTTTCGATCTGTCGTGCGAATTGATGGTGGCGCACGTGTTCACGGCTGTCGGAAGATGGCGTTTCAGAGGCCGATCAAGACCGGGGAGCGAGGCGGCATGCCGAAGACGCCCAGCGGCGAGACCACGTCGGGCCAGGGCGAGTTCGCGCACCCCCTGGAAGCCGCCGCCGCCATGGCGGCCGAGGACCCGACGAACAAGGCCGCCCTTGCCGAGCTGTTCAACGGCATGTACGAGCCGGTCGTTCGATTCATGCACGCGCGCATCCAAGACCCCGTCACCGCAGAGGACTTGGCGCAAGAGGTCTTCGTCAAGATCGTCCAGAACATCGGCGGCTACACCGGCGGCGGCGTCTTCGCGTGGGTGTGGCGGATCGCCCGCAACGTCTACAACGACTACTTCCGCCCGATGAAGAACCGCGGCATCGAACAGCCCACCGGCGACTTCTGGCATCTCGACGCCCCGAGCGCCGAGATGGGCCCGGAGGAGACCGCCGAATGGAGCGACCTCCGCCTGGCCATCAGGGGCAAGCTGGACAAACTGCCCGAAGCTCAGCACATGGTGCTTGCCCTCCGCATCACCTGCGGGTACTCCACCGCCGAGACTGCGGAGATCATGGGCAAGCCAGTGGGTACCATTCGCGTATTGCAGTGCCGAGCACTAGCCAAACTCCGCGGATTGATGCCGGAATGTGACAGCAACCTGGCAACGTATCTGCTGTCTGCTTCGAACACGGAGCAGGACGAGGACGCAGCTCCGGTGAAGCTGAGGGAGAAGAACGATGTTGGGTCGCAGGGATAGCGCCGTCGCAGCGCAGCTTGACCGCTGCCTGTCCGGCGACGCCGAGCCCGCAGGCCCCGAGATATCCGGCATGGTGATGGCCGCAGCAGCACTGCGCCCGCGTCGCCCCATCAGCGAGAGCGCCCGCCAGCGCGCGTTCGACGCGATGATGCGCGAGGCCGACCGGCAGGCCCGCGGCGCGCACGCCGACGCCGCGCACACCGAAGACCTCACCGACCCAGGCGTCCACGCCCGCGTCGCCCAAGCCGGTCCCGGCATGCGCCTCAGTGTCGCCGACATCGAATCAATCGATGACGAGCGCCTGGAGGACATCGCCGCGCGTCTCGCGGCCCGTCTCGGCCAGAGCGCCCCGGACCGCAATCAGTGAGCCGAGCCACTCAGGAACTGCGCGTCCTCGAGGAGGACATGGGCGCAGATGCGATCACCTTCGAGAACTACGACGAGGGCGTGACGTACCTGTTCGTGCGCCCGGGCCAGTCCTTCGACTCCGCCGTCAAGAGCATCCTGCGCGTCTGCCCAGAGATGAGCCTGCCGCGCGTGCAGGACCTCGTGCGCACCCACTGCCCGCACATCGTGGAGATGAACGAGCGGCTGGGTGCCGACCAGGTCGTTCCCCGGTTCGAGGCAGCTCCCGACGCCGGCGTCGTCCCGCCCGTGCCGATGAAGCCGACCGGCGCTCACCGGCGGCCGCGGCCGCCGCGCTGGGCCAGGATCGCTTCGGTGGCCGCGCCTGCGCTGGTCGGCGGCGCCTTCCTCGCCCAGTGGCTCAACCCCGGCGTCTCCAAGGACGGTGCCTCCGCCGCCTCTTCCGTCAGCCAGGGCGACAACGTCGCAGCCGACACGTACAAGAACCCCTCGTTCCTGAAGATCGCCCAGGGCGGCCGGATGACGTGCGACCCCATCGGGGCCTTCGAGGCCAAGTGCGTGGACGTGGACGGCAAGGTCATGTACAGCGAGGCGTCCGTCGGCACCAGCACCGCCTTTACCTTCTCCTACGACCTCCACAAGATCGGCTTCCGGCTCTTCCCGGACATGGCATCTGCCACGACCTGGACCGCTGAGGCCGCCAACAGGTCCAGCTTCCGCAACATTCGGCAGCACGGCCGTGTCGTGCTGTGGGGCACCGACCTGACGCGCATCACCGATTGGGAACGCGCGCTCAGCAACGGCGACCGGGACAATCAGCACCGGGTGGCATCGGGGGGCATGACCTCATCCGCGGCCGTGTCCGAGTACCAGCCCGGCCGGTCGAGCTCCACGGCCAGGTCCGAGGCCCAGCCCTTCGCGTCGTACGGGGCAGCGGCCTCGCGGATCAACCCGGAGCCGCAGAGCCGCGCGTACCCGCAGCACAACCCCGTGACGCCGGCGGGCGCGCTCGCACAGGGCACCCAGATATCGGCGTACACGCCCCTACCGGATCGCCTTGCAGTTCTCGCATTCGGCACCCTCGGCGTGACGGAAGAAGCGCTTGAGCAGGCCGTGACGAGCGATGACACGCGGTCCGTGCAGCTCGTCCAGGCCGTCAGGCTCGTCCTCGGCAGTGCCGAGACCAGCCACTTCGGCGTCGTGCCGGCGGGCCCCAACGACGCCGTCGCCATCGTCCTGGACGCGGCCACCGAGCCGCCGGACGCAGACCCCGACGTTCTCGCATACGGCAAGTCGAAGGGGCCTCTCGTCATCCAGCCGCCTGCCGTTCCGCCGGTAGGCCCGAGGCCGGTGGTGCCCGCCACCCAGCGGCCCCCCGCGCCCACTCCCGCCCCTGCCCCTGCGCCGGCGCCCGAGCAGCAGGAGGCGGTCGCGCCCAGGCCGCAGCCGGAGCCCGAGCCGGAGCGCGAGGCGCCGGAGGCAGTCGAGCCCGAGCCCGAGCCGGAGGTAGTCGAGCCCGAGCGCGAGGCGCCGGAGGCAGTCGAGCCCGAGCCCGAGCAGGCGGAGACGCCCGACCGCGCCCCTGATGCAGAAACGTCTCCGGCCCCTCCGCAGACGGAGGAGCCGGATGACGACGGGCTTTCCCTGGACGCGCTGCCCCCGGTGTGGGCGGCAGCCTAGAAGGGCGGCTCTTGTGGGGTGCCGCCGTTCGCCCACGGATCGGCGGCCGCAGTGTTCGCGGCATGAGGGGTAGGACCGGGCCGCTGAGCTGACACCTTGGTCACCGTCGCCGTCGCCCGCGTCAGCGACGGGCCGACCTCGTCCACATCCAGCTCGTAGACCGTGCGCTTCACCCCCTCGCGGTCCTCGTACGAGCGCTGCTTGAGCCGCCCCTGCACGATCACGCGCACTCCGCGCTGGAGTGATTCGGCGGCGTTCTCAGCCGCCTGCCGCCACACCGAGCAGGTCAGGAACAGACTGTCCCCGTCCTTCCACTCGTTGGTCTGCCGGTCGAAGGTCCGCGGAGTGGACGCGACGCGGAACTTCGCGACCGCGGCGCCGGATGGGGTGAAGCGGAGCTCGGGATCGTCAACCAGGTTGCCGACGACGGTGATGACGGTTTCGCCTGCCACAGAGGTGACCTTTCATGATGCGTACGGCGGCCGGCCCGCAGGTGTGCAGGCCGGCCGGGGGGTCAGGAGAACAGCAGCTTCCAGGTGAGCGGACCCGGCAGACCGTCGGCGTCGCCTCGCAGCTCGTTGCGCGAGCGCTGGAAGGCCTCGACGTTCTTGCGGTCGGCATCTGACCAGCGCGGGCCCGGGCCGCTCGTGTAGTGCTTGCCGAAGCCCTTACGGACGAGCTGGTGCCCGAGGAGCGTGATGCTCCCATTGGACTTCCCCGGGCCGAACTTGTCCCTGCCCGGGAAGGGCGGGACCGGCTTCGGCCTCGGCTTCCCGCCGCCCGACGCTGGCGGCTTCGGCTTCCCGCCGCCGGTCATTCCCTTCGCCTTCGCTTTCGCCTTCGCCACGATCCTCGCGAACGGGATGTTGCCGGGGTCGCCGTGCGAGTTCTCCGGCGCGTGCAGGTGACCGCAGATGCCCTTGAAGGCCCGCCACTCGTCGTGCGTCATGCGCGCGGACGTCGCGCCGTACGAGGACGGGTAGGCCGGCCACTCGGTCGGGCCGGACAGCGGCACACCGTTGCGGACGTGCTGCCAGGCCAGGAACTCGGCGAGGTCGTCCAGCGCCCAGTCCGGCGCCTCCGGCCAGTAGATGTAGTGCACTCCGGCCTGCAGCTTGCCCCAGGTCTTGCGGTGCTTGGGGTCGCACGTGCCGATCAGCTCGACCTGGACGATGTCGTCAGTGTTGGTCTCGACCCCGCCCGGCTTGTTGACCAGGGCCCGCGCGGACTGGTCGAACGGGTAGTGCTGGTACCAGTCGAGCTGCGACTTGCCGAAGTTCGGCTTGGCGGTGATGTTCGGCGCGTTGGCGCCCTTGGCGTAGTCGACCAGGCTGGTGCCCTCAGTCGTGTGGAGGCCGACCTTGTCGGGGTCCATGTCGGCCCCCTTGAAGCGGTCGGAGAAGTCGTAGGCGCGGCTGGCGCCCGGGTAGTAGCGAACGGTCACGGTGCTTCCTCCGGAGCTGGCGAGCAGGGAGGGAGCACCGTGCGGGTTCGCGGGGGCTTGCGTCCCGGGCTCACTCGGCGGCCGAGTCGTCATCGTCCTGGTCGTCGTTGGCTTCGGGGTACTGAAGGGCGTGGAGCGTCTCGGCGAGGCGGGTGGCGAGGTCGGCGGCGGGGCCGGTGTTCTCGATGCTGACGGGCCCGCCGGCCGCGCCCGTGAGCTCCACCTCCAGGTGGTCCTCCTTGCCGTACTGCTTGCGGTGCTGCCGCTCCAGGTACCAGGCGGCTGCACGCCAGTCCGGGGGCGTCGTGATGGTCTCCTCCAGCACCTTGCCGGAGTGCGGGTCGAACTTGCGGTGGGTGGTGACGATGCCGCCGCGGCTGGCGCGGCGGATGTCGAGGGCGGCTGCCAGGGCGGCAGCGGCACGGGCCCGCTCGACCTTCTCGAAGAACTCCACGAACACGTCGAGTTCGGGGTCCGGGTCTTTCCCGGCAGCCCGGTCTACCTGCTCGGTGCGGCCATAGGCCATCCAGCGCAGGAACGTGGCGCGGCTGATGCCCGCGGTGACGGCCGCCAGGTCCACGGCCAGGCCGGCGCGGCTCGCCTCGATGAGGCGTGCCTCCACGTCCGGCGTGAGCAGCCGGGCGCGCGCCGGGGCGGCGGAGCGACGGTGTTTGCGGCGGGCCATGGCGGGGACCGTAGATCGGCTTCCGGACTACCGTCCCGGGCTGAACAGATGACCACAGGCCGGGCAGCACACCGCGCCTGTGCGTTCGTTGTCGCCGCTGTCGGCGTACCCGTCGTCCGGGAAGTCGTCGCCGAGCTGCGGCTCCTTCTCGGGGGCGTCGCTGCCGTCGGGGCCCTGCGGAAGGCCCTCGGGATCGACCTGGCGCAGCAGCTCCTCCATCTCGTCGTCGGAGATGCACAGCGAGTCGAACAGGTCGGCGTCGGACGTGGCCAGGTCTTCAAGGATCTCGGCGAGAGCGCCCGGGTCCCATCCGCCGGCGGCGCTGAGCCGGTTGAGGAGGATCAGCACGGCATGGGCCTGGCGGTCGCTGGTCGAGGACCAGCCGCGGGTCACGGGGACCAGCCATCCGCCGTCGTCGTCCAGGAGCAGCCCGTCCGGAACGGGTTCGCCGCGGACCTGCATCTCGATCAGGGACGCGCGGCGGCCGTGTCCGGCGATGACCAGGTTGGTGCGCTCGTCCACGACGGGGGTGTCGATGAATCCGTGGTCCTTGATGGACTGGATGATCCGCTCGATCTCGTGCTTCTTCGGGTTGGCCGGGTCCGGTGGGAGGTCGGTGAGCGGGATGTAGCTGATGTAGCGGGGGGCGGCGAGTCCGGACACGGCTGCTCCTGTCGCGCAGCTGGGCCGGAGTGAGGAGCGGCCGTTGGTCAGCGAGCCCGCGGACTCGTACCGCGGCGCCCCGGCTCGCTACCGGGACATGCCGTCATGGCCGGACCGTTCGGCCGCTCCTCGGCCGGCGTCGCCCCACGTGTCCGGACGGGGCTGTGCCGGGGTCCGGCTGGGGAGTTCGGCGGGTGCGCGTTCCGCCGGCCCCCTGCTGGACCAGGCACAAGACAGTCATCGAGCAGTCGTTTGCGTCCTCTTGTCCATCTCGCCACCGGGGTGGACGTGGTGTACAGTTCCGAACCGTGGCTGCACGAGCGAGCAGCTGCACCCGGTCTGGTGTAACGAATTCGGCCCTCACTCCGTCCATAGCGGCGGAAGGCCACCAGCAGCAGACCTTCAACGCTCCAAAGCCGGTCACAGCCGGCAAACCAGAGAGGTACGCACGGATGCCCGAGAAGGACGACGCCCCGACCGTCGCTGTCGATCAGAGCGACCTGGCGCTGAGGGCAGCGGTGGCCTACCGCGTGAAGAAGAGGGTCGCAGCCATCTGCGACCCGGTGATCAACGCCAACGCCGACCAGATCAACGCCACCAAGGGCATGCGCAGCGTGGCGACGGAACTGCCGCTTCCCGACGGCGGCGTCATGCCGCTCGGCACCTTCACCCGCTCCATGGCGAAGGCGAAGTTCTCCGTCACGGACCCGAAGAAGGTGCTCGAGTACGCCGACGAGCAGGGCGAAACCGAGTACGTGATCCGCCCCTCCTTCGAGAAGGCGCTGCTCGCCCGCGTAGTCCTCGACCCGAAGACCAGCGAGGTCATCGACTCGGTGACCGGCGAGATTGTCGAGGGCATCAGCTACATCCCGGGCGGCCTGACGGACACCGTCGGCCCGAAGTGGAGCGACGCAGGGGTCGAGGCCCTGGACGCCCTGCTCGGCTTCGTGGACGCGGCACTGGAGAAGCTGCCCGAACTGACGGCGGCCGACTTCTCCCTCCCGGTGCTGGAGGCAGGCCAGTGAGCACTCCCACCTTCATGCTCGAAGCACCGTGCTCGCGCATCGACCCCGAGATCATGTTCCCGAATCCGCGGGACGCCAAGGGGATCAAGCTCGCCAAGTCCACGTGCGGACGGTGCCCCTTCACGGCCCAGTGCCTGGAGCGGTCGCTCGATCCGGCCACCCGCTGCGACTCCGGAGTCTTCGGCGGCCTCACCGAGGACGAGCGCAAGAAGCTGATCAGGACCAGGAAACTCGGCCGGGCCGTGCCCATCAACTACGGGCCCATACCGCCCAAGTCGAGGCGCATGAAGGTCGCCGCCGCAGCTTGATCGCCCGCACGCTCTGCCCGCCCCCGCCTTGCGCGCGGGGGCTCAGGCACCTCTCGCAAGGAACCCTCGTGATCTCCAGCGATACCCGCCTGGCGCTGATCGACCGGGCCACCGATCTCCTCGGCGACCCCGGGCTCAGCCCGGCAACGCTCACCGCCTTCGTGCGGAACCTGCGGCGCCGCGATCTCGACGTGTGCGACTGGCACCGCTGCGACGACTTCGCCACGGCCGCCGGCCTCACCCACCACCAGGCGCGCACCGCGCTCGGGCAGCTCGTCCGCACCGGGCTGATGGAGCGCGACGTCGTCCCGCACCGCATCGGCCGCCAGGACGCCCGCTACACCGTCTACCGCCTGTCCCACACCACGCCGGAAGGGGTGACGCAGTGACCGCTCACGACCCCGCTGACCTGGAAGAGCAGGTAGAGGCCACGCTGGGCCGCAAGGCTCCATACTCGCGGATTCCCGACTGGGTGACGCTGCACCCCGACGTCGAACCGCAGGCCATCGCGCTGTACTGCGTGCTGGCCGCGCACGTGAACATCTCCCGTTCCGACAGTCTGGTGTGGCCGACACGGCTGGCCATGGCGGAGATGCTCGGCTACACCCGCCCGCAGTCGGTGGACAAGTACATCAAGCAGCTCGAAGCCATCGGCGCGATCGACACCGAGGACTTCTCCCGGCCCAACGGCGCCAAGGGGAAGCGGTACACCGTCCACGAGACTCCGCCGGACGACTTCGACGGCGTTCACACGTTGTCCGCCTGGTACAAGCGGCGCCGCGAAGGCCTCGCCGCAGCCGGGCCTGCCCCGAAGCCGGGCCGCCCCCGCAAGAAGACGCCGGCCAAGGCGGATCAGGTTGCCGAGGCGCCGAAGCCTGCGGCGAAGAAGGCAGCCGCCCCGAAGCCTGCGGCGAAGGAGAAGACGCCCGAGGAGCTCGCTCTCGATGAGCAGGCCCGGAACGGCGCCGACAGGTGGTGGGAGCAGGCGGGCGAGCTGGTCACGAAGAAGAAGATGGGTCCCCTCATGGGGACCCCGAAGCAGAAGAGCGGCTACTACCTGAACGTGCGCACCCGCATCCGGGAGGCCCTGGCAGCGGGCTACGACTCGCGCGTCATCTGGCAGGCCCTGCACGACATCGGTGAGTGGTCGCCCGCGAAGCGGGAGCTGGACCGGGCCCTGCGGCGCCTGTCCGGTGTCCGCCCGTCGCGTGCGAACAGCCACGGCCGGGCCCCCATCTTCACCAACGACCAGTGGCAGCAGAACCAGCCCGAGCAGGACGCTACGCCCGCGGTGCCTGCCGCCCCGGACCTGGCGGTGTTCGGTGTCCAGTCCGATGGTGTCTGACCAGCCGACCGACGAGAGGAGGACCGACGACATGTCGATCGCTCTGCCTGCCCCCGCCCCTCCCGAGAGCCGCGAGCCGGTGCCCGCCGCCAGCCCGGTGGCCGCCGTCAGGGAGATCCTGCTGCGCCGTGGGCTCGACCCCAGCAAGGCAGCGCTCACGGAAGACCGGCCGGACAGCACCGAGGACTACCAGCGGCAGGTGTACCGGCAGGCGTGGGTGAACTCCCTCGCCCTCTCCGGCCACGCGGAGTACGCGCGCTACACGCTCGACTCGCTGGACGAGGCACAGTTCCCCCAGCATCTGCGGGAGTACGTCGGTCAGCTTTCGGCCGCACGCCGCCACAACCGCGAGCAGGCCAAGCTCGACCCCGAGGACCGGCGGATACTGCGGCCGAACATCCTCAACCTCATCGCGGCCGGTGGTGTCGGCGCGGGCAAGACAGTCGCCGCGGCGGCGGCCGGCGCGTTCGCCGTCGAGTGCGGCCTGATGGCGCGCTTCGTGTCCCACTCCATGTACCTGTCGTGGCTCCAGCCGGACAACGCCCCGGCGGGGCTGACCAAGGTTCAGGTGCGGGAGCGCTACGAGCGGTGCGATCTGCTGATCGTGGACGACCTGTGCAACGAGATGGACCAGTACGCCACGAACCACGTACGCACCAACACCTCGGACCTGATCACGTCCCGGATCAACTCCGGCCGCGCGACGCTGTTCACGACCAACCTCAACTTCGACCAGGTCGCCGAAGTCCTCGGCGAGCGGCTGGCGTCCCGCGTCGGCAACCGTGCGACGGTGCTGAAGATGATGGGAGATGACCGGCGAAAGCCGCAAAGGTGGTAGCAGTGGCGAGGCTTTGACGGCATAACGACAAAGTGACACGGTCGAGAGGCTGAGGGTGATCTAGGCTGTCCGGGACCGGGCGCTCACGAGCAAGAGCGCACCAGGGCAACGCTCCAGGAGGACAGCAACGTGGCCCGATCCCTCTCGACCGCGCGCCTTGCCACCATGTCCGAGGCGGAGATTCGATCCGCTGAACGCACCCTGAAGAACGGGACCTGGGCAATCACTGCCGGGGCCTTGCTCTTCAGCGTGCTCACCGTCACCCCGCTCGTCCGATCGGTCAGCCCGGCTGGCTGGGAATGGACCGCGCCCATCCTGCCGCTCGTCGTGGACGCCGCGGTGATCATCGTCGTGAAGCTCGACTCGGTGGTCTCCAGGCTCGGTAGCACCGGCGGCGCCTGGCCGGCGCTGCTGCGGTGGATGACCGGCATGATGACGCTCGCTCTCAACGTCGGCCACAGCGCCCTGCACGGCGACTGGGTCGGTGTGGCCGTGCACTCCGTCGCGCCGCTCTTGCTGATCGTCACCGCGGAGGCGGGCCTTGCCTACCGGCGCGCGATCAGCTCCGCTTTGGACCGCATCGCCGCCGAGGAAGCCGCCGCCGAAGCGCGGAGGCAGACCGAGCGCGAGGCGAAGGAGCAGCGCCTGCGTGAGGAGCGGGAGCGCGAGCGCGCGGCGCGGGAACAGGCTGCTCGGGAAGAGCGCGAGCACGCGGAGCAGATCGAGCGTGAGCGCCAGGAGCGCGAGGACGCCCGCCTGCGCGCCGAGCGCGAGCACGCCCTGACCGTCGAGCGGGAGCGGGCGGAGCGCGAAGCGCAGCAGGAGAAGGAGCGCGCTGAGCGAGAAGAGCGCATCGAGCGCCAGCGTGCCGAGCGGGCAGCGGCCGAGCGCCGCCACCAGGAGGAGCGCGAGCGCAAGGAGCGCATCGAGCGGGAGCGCCAGGACCGCGCGGAGCGCCAGCGCCGGGAACAGGAGCTCGCGGCGCAGACCTCCGCAGCGGCCGCGGCTCCCGCTCCCGCCCGGCAGCCGGTGAGCGCGAAGGCCCACACGCGGCCGCCCCGTGTGGTGCAGCCCGTCGTCATGGAGAACGAGTTCGCCGGCATGACGCAAGCCGAGGCGGAGGCGGCGCTGTTCGAGCTGTACCGCGCTGCCCGTGACGCGAGCACGTACCCGGAGTGGGAGCAGGACCCGCTGGCCCAGCCGGGCGGGGAGTTCTGCGGCAGCCGGCTCGGGGTTCGGCTGGGCCGTTCGGACGCGTCGGGCCGCGCGAAGGTCAAGCCCAAGTTCGAGCGGTGGTACGCGGAGCACCTTGAGAAGAAGGCCGAAGAGCGGGAGCTCGTCGGCGTGGGCTGACCCCACATGCATTCCGTGACGGCGGGCGCCTCATATCCTCGGGGCGCCCGCCGTCGTCGTTCCGGCTCATCGAATGGACCTTTCTCATGGACCGCTCCCAGCAGGCAGCCGAGGCGCGGCTGATTGCGGCCGCGCATGCGCGTGAGGCCTCTGACTTCGCCCGGGCGATCGTCGGTTCCACATCCGGTGCGGACACCGCGGCGGAGCGCATCCGTGCCGGGCGCCGGCTGAGGCTGTTGAGCCTGCAAGTGCTCCAGTGGACTGTTCGGGCGGAGATCCTGCGCGGCACCCCGTGGCCGGAGCTGGCGGCGGCCCTCGGTCGCGACGAGGAGTCGCTGAGGGCCGAGTACGAGGCGGGCACGTTGCAGTGGGCCGATCGGTTGGCCGACGACGCGGCGGCCGCCGAGCAGAGCGTCGAGGCCGCGCGCGCCCTGGATGCCTGGTACCGGACGCACGCCGAGGAGCTGATCGACCCGGCCGAAGACGCCCCGGTATCAGGGCTTTTCACGCCCCCAAACGGCTGACCTGGGTGGTAAACTGACCACCATGTCCAAGAGGGGATCTTAGGCCCCTCCGCAGCGCATCATGCCCCGGTACGAGCAAGCCGTGGGCATCAACGCTCCGCATCAACCAGAAAGGCACCGCCGTGGCCGGACGCGTCGCACCCGAGCGCCAACGAACCAGTCTCAAGCCGAACGGCCTCCCGTCATGGCCCATGCTTCTGCTTGCGGGGACGGAGAAGTCCGGCAAGTCCTATGAGGCCGCCGCGTTCTCGGGGAGCGACCTGATCGGCCGGACGTTCTGGATCGAGATTGGCGAAGGCGAGGGACACCACTACGGTGCCGTGCCCGGGGCCCGCTACGAACTCGTGCCCCACGACGGCAGCCTCCGCGACATTCTCGACGCCGTCCGATGGGCTGTCTGGCAGCCGCGGGGCGAGGACGGCAAGCCGAACGCCATCGTGCTCGACTCGGTGAGCGTCCTGTGGGAACTCCTCGGTGACGAGCAAGCTGTGATCTCCCGCCGGCGGGCTGCGGAACGCGCCGCCCGGCAGAAGCAGCCGGCCCCGACCGATCCCACCGACTACACCATCACCACCGACCAGTGGAACGTGGCCAAGAAGCGCTGGGGACTGGTTATCGACGCCCTGCGCCACCACGACGGCCCCGTCATCCTCTGCGCCCGTATGGACGAGGTCACGCTGTTCGATGCCGCTGGCCAGCCGACCAAGGACCGCACATGGAAGATCCAGGCGGAGAAGAAGCTGCCCTTCGAGGTCACCGGGACGCTCCAGCTTCGCGGGTACCGACGGGCATTCCTCACAGGGATGCGCAGCCTCACTCTGAACATCACCCCGGACAAGACGGTGCCCTACCCGGGATTCTCTCTCGACAAGCTGATGCGCGACCTCGGGCTGCACGAGTTGGAGGCCGCGCCGCGTACGTACGTCGCGCCCCAACCGGAGGCGTACGTGGAGGAGCACGACTCGGAACTGGCCCGACTGGCGGATCGGAACAACCGCTCACGCGAAGCACGGCAGAACGCGGCTCAAGGACAGCTTCCGGACCCGGAGGCGGTCTCGCGCGCCATCCGGGCGGCGTTCGAGTCGCGCAGCGACAAGCGGCGGGAGCTGGTCAAGGTGCGTGCCCACTACGGCGCCAGTGTTCTGGCTCAGGTGGTGGTGAGCACGCCGTGGGGTGAGATGGACGCCAACGCGGCGATCGACACGGCGCTCCTCAACATCGAGCCCGCCACGCCGGGCGAGCAGGCTGGCCGTCCCCAGCCCTCCGGCCCGGCCCCGGCTGCCCTGCCACTGGACGCGGACGAGATCGAGCGGCGGCTCGCCGAGGCGCTGTCAGCGCCCGACGCTGAGCAGCGTCTCCACACGATGCGCGAGGAGTACGGAGCCGCGCCGCTCGCGCAGACCGTCGTACAGACGGAGTGGGGAACGGTCGACGCGAACAGCGCGATCACCATGGCGCTCATGAGCGGGAACGAACGACAGTCGGCCGGTAGTGCACCCGCCCCGGCCCCCGAGCCCGCACCGCAGCAGAGCCCGCCCGTCGAGCCGCCCGCCCCGCCAGCTCCTCGAACCGCCCCGCGCCGCGCAAGCATGACCGCCGAGGAACGCGCGCGGGCCAACATGATCGCCGAGCTGGAGTTGCAGGCGCAGATGCTCGGGATGAACACCACGGAGTTCGTCGCCGACCTTCTCCCAGCGGGAGCCACCAGCGTCGAGGACATCAGGGGCGGCAGCCGCCTCCAGGACCACATCCGGGGCCACCGAGCCCAGGTTCTCGCGGCGTTCACCAAGCGGGGGATGGCGCAGGCGGCGGCCGAGTACGCGAAGTTCGGCGACCGTGTTCCGGCGAGGAACATCAACCAGTTCATCACTGGCGTGCTTCAGGGGAAGTGATGGCGTGACGTGCCGATCTCCGGGGCACTGCGACGTGCTCCGGAGATCAGCCAGGGTGGCCCGCTCGTTGCGTCACGTCACGTCACGTCCTCTCCATCGGCCTCCGCGCCTGGCGGGTGCACCGATCCGAACGGGCGGGGTACGGGGTACGGCCCTGGGGCGGGGTACGGGGTACGGCTCGGCGAGCGGTACGGCTCGGCGAGGGGTACGGGGTACGCCGGGCGCCTCTCGGGGGTACGGGTACGGCTCGGGTACGGGTACGGGCGGCGCGGAGGTACGGGTACGGCTGAAGGGGTACGCCCCCTTCAGCCCTCCGCGCGCGAATGCGGCGCAAGGTGTTCCCCCGGGGAACAGCGCCACCCCTGCAGAACGAGGGTGCGGCTCCCGTCACACCCCGACCACCCACGGTACGGGCCGGGTGCACCCCATCTGACCTGCGTATATGACCGTACCTTGTGGGAGGCTCTCCGTACCCGTACCCGTACCTGAAGGTGGCGGCGTACCCGTACCCGAACGCCGTACCCGTACCTCGGCTTACCCGTACCGCGTACCTGCGTACCCCTGCGCCCGGCGGCCGTACCCCGTCCCCGGCGGAGACCCCGGGGGACGGGGAAGGAACGCCGTACCCCCGTACCCAGAGGCGCGGGGGTACGGGGTACGGGGGTACGGGGTACGCGCATGGAACGAGGGCGCACCCGCATGGGGTACGCCCTCGAAGCGAACGACTCGACCTACTGGCCAGCCGCGTCGCGCTGCCTCTTGCGTTCGGCCGTTCGCTCCGCGGCCCGCGCCCGGTCGGCCTCTTCCTCCGCGCGCACCAGCTCCAGGAACCGCTCGGGGTACTCGTCGGCGAGACGGCGACGCGCTCGAGAACGGGGACTGGGCTCCGGCATCAGGTGGCCCCGGCGCGCCACCATTCCCGCCTGCACCCGGAACAGGATCTCCGCTTCGTGTTCCGCCCTGGCCCGGACCTGAGCCAGGCGGCGGCGATGTGCGTTGTTGGACTCACCGGGAACGGCGGGCAGGTACTTCTCCGGCTCCCGCACGATGTCCGGAATCAGGCGCCGGGCCTTGCGGACGAGCTCGGGCGAGCGGATCGCGTACGCCACGACCTGGTCGCGGTCGTCGTTGTCCGTTGCGATGAAGGCAGCAAGCTCCGCGGCGAACTCTCGGTTGGTCAGAGCGCTGAGGGCCTTGATCTGCTCGGTGACTGCAACCAGGTCAGGTTCTGTCCATCGACTCTGGCGGGAGCCCCGGCCGTCAGGCGCGTCTTGCTGCGGTGCCGCCATCCCGGCTGGCCCTCCTGGGATCGATCATGGTCGGCCGAAGCCGACAGCGGTATAGGGGAAGGTGGCCGCCCTGCGCCCGATCTCCCCGCGAGCCGGATCATCCCGGATAGCGGCCAGTACCCGACCCTGGGCCCCCGGAGGGGCGCAGTTTGCTTGGCGCTTCCCTGCGGTCAACGCTCCGGGCCCAACCAGTAGGACAGCCCCGAAAGCCGCAAGGTCGCTTCCTGCGACGGCGAGATCGGCGGCACGGCGGCCACCTTATGCGGATGATACCCGCGTGACCCGGCAGGGCCTGTATCCAGCAGCTCTATCCGGCCGCTGAGCCGGCTTTCGGACTGGTGGCGGACTCGATGGCCGGGGCGATTCTGGTGGGCTTCCAGATCAGGTCATAGGTGCTCTGGGACGCGGCGAGGACGGTGGCGATGGTTCCGAGGGTCGGGAGTCCGTGCTGGAACTGATCCAGCCCGCCCACGGAGGCGACCGTGACAACGCCGGCGGCCAGCGCCATGGCGACCGCGACGATCTGCTTCGCCCGCACGGACCACTGAGGCCGCTGCACGATGGCGGTGAGGAGCGGCAGGAGCGTGCCGACGGCGGAGCCTGCGGCGACGGAGTTGAGCGTGAGCGAGGACATAGGACGTCTCCCGTCTGTCGGTGATGAGTAGGCGGGACTGTGCTGCCCGGCCGCCGCTTGCGTCCCGGGCGGCGACGGCGGCCGGGGTCACCGGTCGAGGCTGGCGATGTCGGCCGCGATCTCCTCGGGCGGCTCCGGCGCGGAGCGGCCGAGGGCCTTCACCACCAGGCCGCGAAGGTCGCGGATGTAGTCCAGCGCGGCAGCCTTCCAGCGGCGATCCTTGCGCTGCTCTTCCTGGAGCTCGCGGACTTCGCGGGTGAGCTCCAGCTGCCCGGCCTCCAGCATCGCCACCCGTTGGACGGTCTGGGCATGCATGGTGCGTTCCTGGTCCAGGAGGACGCGCTGCTGATCGAGCATCCCGCGCTGCTGGTCGAGGAGCGAGGAGAACCCCGCCGTGACCGTCTTCATCGCCTCGACGTACGTCTGGCCCTCTGCGGCTTCGGCGGCGGCCTTGGCCTGTACGGCGGCCACATTCTCGTCGGCGTCGCCCCTCCGCTTGACCTGCCGGTAGCTGAAGAAGGCGCCAACGATGACGCCGAGCGAGCCGAAAATGGGGGCAACGATGGGCGCCGCGGAAGTGAGCCAGTCCATGGCGCCTCCTCGTGGATGGATCGGTCAGTGAGGGTGCGCGGGAGCCGCGGGCGCTGACTGGCACCCGCGGCTCCCCGCAGGCCGAACGGTGCAGGGCCGCCGGCCTAACGTCGCGGCCTCGTCTCTATCAGGGCTCCGACGAGTACGGCGGGGCGCCGTTGTATCCGGCGAGGACGTTCCACGCCGCGCTCACCGCGGTGACGATCTGCTCGTCGGTGAGCGCGGCCTGGGCGCTGTCCGGGTCGCCTTCGATCGCGCCGGCCGCGGCCGCGGTGGAGATAGTCGGGTCGGCGGCGATGACGGAGGCGTTGCCGGGGCTGGTGAAGTCGCCGGGGGTGAGCACCGTGCGGGCGAAGCCGACGCGGAGCGGGTTGCCGGGGGTGGCGGGGTCCTCGTTCAGGACGTCGCGGGCGACCCGGATGAGGGCCATGCGGACGCGGGAGCCGAACTTGGGGTTGCAGAGAAGGTCGTGCTCGGCGAGCAGGGTGGAGAGGGGCACCGGGTTCCTCCTGTTACTTGGTGTAGGTGACGCGGAGCAGTGGGGGGTAGGTCTCCCCGACGCCGCGGGCGGAGCCGTAGTACGTCGAGGAAGTCGAGTTGGGGTCCAGGGCGATGCCGCGCCACGTCGTGGAGTCGAACACGCTGGTGATATTGACCCATTTGCCCTCATTGCGTTTCCAGGCGACGGACATGGACTCGGCGTCGGAGGAGAACGTCGACGGGCGGGATGCGTGCTTGTGGGCCTTGATGACGGCCGTGCCGCCGGCGTTGGCGTACCAGTGGTCGAAGTAGAGGTAGACCTCCGCCTTGTTGATCACGGCCCCGGACAGGTCGGTCGCCAGCTGGGGGTGGAAGCCGACGAGGGACGCCTGCACGCCGTTGGTCGACGACACGTAGCCGCACATCATCTGGTTGCCGTAGTAGCTGTTGTAGGACCCGCGGTTGGCGTACGAGCCGGACCAGGACGCGGCGTAGGTCTTGGTGACCGTCGTCTTCGGCGGGGTGGACGAGCCGCCGCCGGTGTTGAACACGCCGGTGTCCGGGACGGCCGGGCCGGTGTCCTCGATGTAGAACAGGCCGGGCCACCCCGTACTGCCCTTGAGGGCCACGTTCTGCCCTGCGGGGCCGCCGCTGCAGCGGAAGGTCGACAGCAGGCGGTGGAGCCCGGCACCGAACTGGGCGCCGGACTTGATCAGCTCCATGCGGACTCGGCGGAGACCGTCCGTCGTCATCGGGTAGATGCCGGACTGGATCTGCGGGGAGCCGATGCTGGGGGCGGACGCACCGCCGTCCTTGAACACCAGCACCAGCTCGCCGCCGGCCACGGACGGGTCGGCGTAGACGTCCAGGACGACGCGGTACATGCGGCTCGCGTCGGCCTCGAAGGCGAGCTCGACGTATCCGAAGTCGGTCGTGCCCGCGGTGACCGTCCCGGACTGCTGGCTCTGGGCGATGATCCCGCGGGCGCCGTTGGCGAGGAGGCCGTCGATGGGGTCGCCGCCCACGGTGAAGCTGCCGGCGACGGCCAGGTCGCCGAAACCCGCGTTGCCGTGCTGGTCGATCGTGGCCACGGGGAGGCCGTCGGTGGACATGGTGAGGTAGTTGGGGCGGCCGGTCACCAGGGCCACGGCCTCCTGGCCGTCGCCGTCGAACAGCGTCAGCCCCATCGGGGACAGCTCCGCGCGGCCGCCGGCGATTCCGGAGGCGAGGACGGGCCGTGCTTCGACGTTGTCGTACGCCACGGTGCCGGCGGTGGAGTCCACGGTGGACAGGGCGACGCGGACGCGGACGGTGTTCGGCGGGGCGGCCTCGGTGGGGACGCCGGCGACGCGCTGCCAGGAGCCGAGGACCACGTTCCCCGCTCCGGGGGTCACGGTGCTGAAGCCGAGGGTGTTTCCCGCCGCGTCCTCCCAGCGGGCGTAGATGCTGACCCGCACCCCCAGCCAGTCGGTGGACGCGAGGTAGTCCATGGCCAGGAACATCTTCTGCCCGGGGGTGGCGGGTGCGAGGGCGAGGGTGTGGGTGCGGGTGACGGCGGCCGCGGCCGTGGCGTTCACCTGAACCCCGCGGGGGGTGCCGTTGCCGGTGGCCAGGCTCCAATGCGTCTGTCCGACCAGGCGCTGGTCGGTGACGGCGCCCTCGAACGACGGGTCGGCGATGAGGTTGCCGTCGCTGCCGAGTGACAGCTTGTCCGCGCTGATCGACCCGGCCTTGATGTGGACGGCGTCGATCGCCCCCGCTTCGATCTTGGAGGCGGTGACGGAGTTGACGGCCAGCTTGTCCGCGGTCACCGAGAGGGCGGCGAGCTTGTCCGTGGTGATCGCGAGAGAGGCGATCTTCTCCGCGGTCACGGCCAGGGCGAGGAGCTTGTCGGTGGTGATGGCCCCGGCGAGGATCTTCGGGGCGGTGATCGCGCCGTCCGCGATCTGCACCCCCGGGACGACCGGGCGCAGCGCGGCGTTGTCGAACCAGGCGTCGCCCGCGGTGGTGTTGGCGTTCTGCAGGCGGATGCTCGCCCGGGTCGTCCCGGCCGGGGCGGTGACGGTGGCCGCGAACCGGGTCCACGCCTCCCGGATCGGGCTGGTGCCGGTGCCGGCGACGCCGTAGCCGAGGATGTTCCCGGCCGCGTCCTCCCAGCGGGCGTAGAGGTTGGCCGAGTTCCCCGCCCAGTCGGCCGAGAGGTAGTAGTCGCATGCCAGGTAGAGCTGGTCGCCTTCCAGGGCGGGGATCAGGGTGAGCGGGACGTCCCGGTAGACGGGGGTGGCCGAGCGGCCATCGATCTTCACGGAGGATGCGGAGCCGTTCCCGCGGGTCTTGTCCTGGGTGGCGTAGGACAGGCCGGAGACGAGGGTCGCGGTCAGGGCGCCCTCGAACGAGGGGTCGGGGAGGATGTTGGAGCCGCCGGTGACGGTCAGCTTGTCGGTGGTCACCGCGCCCGCGGCGATCTCCGCGGCGGTGACCGAGTTGGCCTGGAGCTCCCGGGCGCCGATCGTGTCCGCTGCGACCTTCCCCGCGATCACGGCATCCGTGGCGATGGCCCCGGCGGTGACCGAGCCGGTGACCAGGTTGGTCGAGTTGACGACACCGGTGCGCAGGGCCTCGATCGTGAAGACGTCGACCTCCATGACCGACGCCGTCGACTTGCCGAAGTTCAACCAGAGCACGGGCCGCAGGAAGCGCACGTTGGCGTGCGTGGTGCCGGGAAGGCGCGGGTCGGTCTGCGGGCCGGCGGGAGCGGTGGCGCCCTGCGCGGCGCGGCCCTGGAGGTAGCCGACGTACGTCTTCCAGCCGTCGGCGACGGTGAGGGTGCCGCCGTTGGTGCCGCAGTAGTAGTGCATCGAGTTCGACGCGAGGCCCGAGCGGTTGACCAGCGTGATGCCGTCGTCGGCGACGCCGACCGCGCCGACGTACAGGGTGGCCGGGCCGCTGGGGTCCTGCGCGGTGGCCCGGACCCGGGCCATGACCCGGTACAGGGTGTCGGTGTCCTGCGCGGCGAGCGCCTTCCCGGCGAGCTGCACGTCCCCGGTGGCGGTGAGCAGCCCGCCGCCGGACGGGGTGCCGGTGGCCGCGGGGTCGATGACCCACGTGCCGCCGCCGGACGCGGCGAGCTGCTGCCAGCTCGCCGGGTCGCGGAAAATGTCGACGTACCGCTGGGTCGCGGAGTCGCCCAGCGGGCCGCCGAGGGCGTTGAGGGTGACCGCCCCTTGGGCGAGCGCGGCCTGGGTGACGCTGTTCTTGGCGAGCTTGTCGGCGAGGACCGCGCCGTCGGCCAGGGCCGCGGAGTTCACCGCGGCAAGGGCGATCTTCGCGGCGGTCACGGCGCTCGCGGCGAGCTTGGTCTCGGTGACGATGCCGTCGACCAGGTCCTGCTCGACAGCCTGCCGCGGGGTGCCTTCCGTCGCGGCCGAGGGCGGGCCGGTGATGGCGGCGGTGTTCGCGCCGACCAGGCGGACGTACACCGTGGCGTAGCCCTCGATGGCGACGGTGACGGTGCCGCCGAGCGGGGCGGTGATCGTGGCGACGAGGGTGGACACGTCGGGCGTGAAGTCGGCGGCCGGCCCGACGTGGACCTGGATCAGGGAGAAGTCGGTGGGGGTGGTGTACGAGTCGTCCCACAGTCCGTCCCAGCCGATGAGGAGTCCGGCGAGAACAGGCTCGACCGTGGGCGCGGTCGGCGTGGGCGGTGCGGGGGTGTTGACGGGGACCAGGGCGACACCGCCGTCGGGCTGGACACCCACGGAGCCCTTGAGCTGCCCCTCGGCGTCGTAAATGTCCATCGCGCCGCCCTCGATGGACGTGTACGGCGCCTGCGTCTCGCGCTCCAGCGCCTGCAGGCGCCGGTCGTAGTCGTGCAGGAGCTGCGCGATTCTCCGGGCTTCGCGCTGGTCGTCGAGGAATGTCGCCATGGCCGCGGATGCTGCGGCCCGCGGCCCCTTAACGTCGCGCCCTGCCCGGCGGCCGGTCAGTACACGAAGGAATCGCTGCGGCGCAGGCCGAGGACGCAGGTGCCGCCGTCCGCGCTGATCTCCTCGGAGACGATGCGGTGCCACAGGTCGATGTCGCCGTACCACGGCACGTGGACCTGGACGCGGATGTCGTCGCCGAGCTGCCAGGAACCGAACCGGGCGTTGGGGTGGTTGATGAGCTGGATCGCGGGAATCTGGATCGACCCGGTGCGGGCGTTCAGCTCCTTCATCCCGCGGGCCCGCATCGCGGCCGCGGTCTTGAGGGACTTGTCCGCGACCGTCACGACCCGCCGCAGCCGGCCCGCCTCGTAGCGGTGGACCTGGAACCGCCACATCTTCCGGCCCTCGCCCTTGCCGAGGACCATCACCTCGTTCGCGTACTCATCGCCCATACCCTCCGGCTTGGCGATGGCCGCGATGTTCTCCCCGTCGGCGAACCGCAGGTCGTCGCGCTTGCGGCCGAGCCGGGGCCGGCCGAGCCGGATACGGGAGTCGATCTGGTTGCCCGTCCCGGTCCAGGCGTGGGTCTCGATCCAGTCGAACGGGATGCTCTGGGCGAGCTGGTCGAGTGCCTGCCCGCAGTCGGGATGGTTCCACCAGGCGAGCTCCCACGGGTCGGAGCCGTCGGCCGCGCCGAGGAGCTCCCCCAGGTACCCGTCATCGATCGTCAAGCCGATGTTCCCGTACGGCCGCGACTGGATGTGGTTCCAGATGTTCCGGAAGGCCACGAACGCGTCGATCCGCGGCCCCCCGTACGGCTTCGGCGGCGGCGGGACCTTCTGCTTGCCCTTCTTCCCGTCCACCCAGCCGTCGTTGTTCTTGTCCTTGCCCGCGTACGGGTCCTTCGGGGTGATCAGCGGCCCGGACAGCATGTGACTCTCGTACGGGATGCCGTGCGCGTACGCGGAGAACCCCTCGCACTGCACCATCGCCTTCGGCCCGTCGAACGAGGTCTTGGTGACGATGCCGCCCCACCGCAGAGCTCCGTCGACTTCGAGGAACAGCTTGGTGCCCCACTCCTCGATGATCGGCCTGCCGTCCGGGCCGAGGAGCCGGCTGTACTCCGGCTCGATCGCGCCGTTCATCGACCCCGGCCCGGACAGGTCCCGGCGCGGGTTCGATGACAGGGTCAGCGGCACCTCCCAGTCGAGAACCTCCTCCGGCAGCGCGCGCACGGCGATGAACCGCCAGCCCTCCGCCATCAGAAGGTGTCCTCACGCGGGGCTTCCTCGAACTCGATGTCGAAGAACATCGTGCTGCCCGCGTCCGCAAGGAGCTGCCCCGTGTAGGCCACGGCACCGGAGCCCTCGAGGACTCCGTCCTGGACGGTCCCGCGAATCGACGCGGGAATGTCGATCTGCCCGCCCCCGACGAAGGTGTGCCGCTGCGCAGTGCCTTCCCAGTCGCAGTCGAAGTTGGTGATGAGCGTGGTGGCCGACCCGAGGCGGGCCCGGAGGTAGCCGTAGGAGTCCTTGGCGTTCTTCTGGTTCAGCCCGGACCAGGTGGCGATGATCGTGGCCCGGGTCGCCCACGGCGGGATCTCGATGGGCCACCGGCAGCCCTGCGGGAACTCCTCCCACGCCGGCAGCTTGACGTCGCCGACCGAGTCGCCGCCGGTGCGGTGGCCGTGCATGTACCGCACCTGGCGCTGCCGCCGCGGGTTCGCCATCTCCCGCAGGTCCTTGATCATGGCCTGGGTGATGGACGACGTGTTCGCCGGGATGTCGATGCGGGCGAGGGTGATCGCCGAGAAGTTCCCGGTGACCTGCCGGACGCTCTTGGTGGTGTTCGGCACCCCGGAGATCACCCGGGTGAAGACGTACGGGCCCACCTTCGGGTCCGACGGGTTCGGCCAGGTCTCCCCGTAGCTGTACGGGTTCTCGATACGTGCCACGATCAGGTCGCTGCGGGCCGTCGAGCCGGTGCCGGGGATGTCCACGGTGTCGGTGGTGGGCAGCCGGGCGGCGTAGGCCTGGTAGGTGGAGCCCGATGCCCGGTTGAGGATCGCACACGCCCCCGGCATGACCTGGATCTTCGCGGCCGGTGAGGAGAGAGCCTTCACCTGCAGATCGGCTGAGCCGATGGTGCCCTCGTGACCGCCGAACGCGGCGTATCCGAGCACTCGCGCGACCTCGCTGGAGTGCTCGGCGCCCCCCTCGGTGAACCAGGGAACGGAATCCCACGGCATGGCTGTACCTCCGCTGATTGGTGTTCTCAGCGGCGGACTGTCGCCTGGCCGAGGGCCTTACGTCGCGCCCTGCTTCCCCCTCCGCCCTACATGTAGGCGTAGGCGTCACGCCAGGCGACGGTCATGTACGCCATGCCCGTCGGGTCGGAACCGCGCAGGATGAAGTCCTGCCGGCCGACGGGCAGCCGCAGGTTCGCCAGCACCGGGGAGTCCCGGGTGACCTTCCCGGCGACGTTCGCGCCGTTCCGCAGCACGGTGCGCGCCCACGGGCGGGGGTCGATGACGACGCGCTCGCCCGCCGCGAGGTTGAGGTCGAGGCTCACCTTCCACCGGCCGACGAGTTCGCACGCCGGCTTGGCGATCGGCCCGAAGATGGTGATGACGGGCCAGGTCGGCTTGGAGCCGCGGATGAGGACCTCGCCCGGGACCTTGCTGGAGCCCGCCCCGGTCATCGACAGCGGCGTGGTCAGCGGACCGACGAGCCCGCGGTGCGGTGCCGGGATGATGTCGATACGGATGTTCTGCTCGACGTCGTCGTACGCGGTGTCGTCCAGGCACGCGAAGGTGGCCACGACCGGGGTGTAGCCCTGGCGGGTCAACCGCGACCCGGCCGGGGCACACTTCCGCGGGCGGCCGAAGAACCGTCGCGCCCGCCCGGCCTGCATCGTCCGCAGCACTGCCGGGGTACCGAAGCGGCGGCGGACCGCCTCGCCATCCCACGCCTGCAGCATCACCGAGACCGCGTCGAGGTTCGCGCCATGGCGGCCGGCCGCGGTGGGCGCGTCGTCTACCGTGTCCACGCCCACCTCGAACGTGAGGGTCGCCGGGCCTTTCCAGTCCTGCCCGAGCCGGATGCCGTCCTCCCGCGGCATGGCGACGTCGCCGGCGTCCATATCGCCGTACGCGATCTCCACCGGCTCAAGCAGGTAGTAGCCGCTCGCGATGGTGCCGAACGTGAAGTCCGCGGCCGGGTGGATGCCGTTGGCGGCGTACTGCAGGTTCCACTCACCCTCAGCCAAAGGCATGTGCGCCTCCCCGGCGGATACGGCGGAGCTCGAACATCGTCTCTCCCAGGGCCTGCGCCGGCCGCATCGGCTCGGCGGTCATGGTCAGGTTCAGGTCCCCGCCGACGAGCGCGGTGTTCCCCTGGGGAACAGCAGCGCGCGGTGCCGTGGCGGTGGAGCGTGTGCTGCGGTGGGCAGCCATGGCGCCGCCGGTCTGGTCGTGGATGCCTCCATTGGCGAACCAGGCGACCGCGCCACCGAACCGGCGGACAACCTCCTCCACGATCGCCTTGGAGCGGCCCCGCTTGGACTCGGCCAAAGGCACGTACGCCTCTCCGTGAGTCTCCGGCTCTCCAAAGACCCGCCACGAGCCGGCGGGGACGATCTGTGCGATGTGCCTCTCCGCGCGGCGAATCCCTCCGTTGGCGAACTGCTGAATCCTCTTGGCGGCCTCGGTGATGCCGCCGTTGGCGAAGTAGTCCACGACGCCGCCGTTGGCCTGCGGCACTGCCTGGATGAGGTCGGGAACACCGTTGGCGTCCCGGTCCCAAGAGGTGGCCTTGAGGTAGACGCCGATGCCGACGTTGCGGGGCGCAATGGTGTTGATCTTCCTGTTGATGGCGTCCACGTTGGCGTTCACGGTGCCAGGAGGCGCGGTGATCTTGAGTTGCTTGGCGCCCTTCGCCCCGGGAACCGCCTCGACCTTGAAGCCAAGGTTCCGGAGTGCGGTCACCGCATCGCCGGTGAGCGCCTTCATGGTGAAGGGCTTGTCCTTGAACCTCGCGACCCGTTCGGCGACAGCTCTGAGGTCTTCGTGTGCCTTGGCAGTCTGCGCAGCGACGCTGACGGACTTGTTCGCCGGCATCGTGTTGGCCGTGTCGATGAAGGTGGTCAGGTTGGCTCTCGCGTCTTCGGTCTTCGCGATGACCTCGAACCGGCCGTCCTCCAGGTTCTTGACCTCGAAGCCGAGGGTCTCCAGCTTCTCCCGGGCGCCTTCGTCAAGCATGTTGACCGTGATCGACTTCGGGTCTCCGAGGCCGTCGAACTGGGCCTGGATACCGGCCATGGCGACGGTGACGGCGTCCTGGCCCTCCAGCTTGAGGCCCGTCACGACACTGTCGGGAATGAGACCCATCTGGTCAGCGATCTTCTCGGCGTCCTGGGCGCCCACGCCGAGGGATCTCAGCCAGGCGACCAGCGAACCGCGGCCCTTCTCCGCTTCGATCCGCGCGGCCGCCAACTGTTCCACGAGCGGCTTGCCGGCGGCCCCGGCCTTGTCGAACGCGGCCTGCACCTTGCCGAGGGCGTCATCGGCGAGCCCTGTCGAGAGCCGGTAGATGTCCTGGCCGAGCTTAGAACTGGTGTCGAGGAGGCCGTCCTTGAGGATGGGCTTACCCTTGGCCGCGCCGGCGTTCTCCTTGGCGAACTCCCGCATCTCCAGCAGGCGGGCATTGAGCCTCTGCGTCGCTTCGGCGTACGAGCGCGTCTTGCCGGACAGGGCCTCGATGAGGCTCTTCAACGCCGACGTACGGGATTCGGCGTCACCTGTCGAGTCAGCCAGCCTCTGAACGGCATCCCGCACCCGGTCGTATGCGGTCACGCCCTTGCGGGCGAATGCGTCCTGGAGCACACCAGTCTCTTCGAGCTCCTTGCGGGCGTCGGCCAGGCTCGTGCCGTGCTTGCCGATCGCGTCGGCCGCAGCAAGCGCCGCTTTGCCCTCCTCGGTCATTGTGCGAATGGTGGACTTGCCGCCCGCTACGTCCTTCCAGTATTCGGTGGCCTTCGCGGCAGCCCGCAGCTTCTTTTCGAGCGCGTCCAGGTCGGTGCCCTGCCCGAGGATCGCCCGGGTCAGCTGTTCCGTGCTGACGCCGGCCTTCGAGGCCGCCTTGCCCCACTCGGACTCGACAGCGAGCTTGCGAGCTTGGGCCACGACGTTGTCATCGATGGCGCCGTTGGACATGCGCAGGGCGTCAACGAGCGTCTGGACCTGCGCCCGGTGCTCGGCAGCGGCCTGCGCGGCGTCCTGCTGCCGGTCGGCGAAGGCCATGAGGGCAACGGCACCCACGCCGAGGGCGAGGCCAAGGGGACCACCGACCAGGCCCAACACTCCGGTGAGACCGCGGGACATGACGCGAGTCGCAGCGGTCGCTCCGCGTGCGGCGCCGGCGATTCCGCCAGTCTGCTGCGAGATGCGCTGGTACACGAGTCCAGCCCGGTGCCACGCGCTGGTGACGGCTGCGATCCGCGCCGGCTGACCGGCCAGAGCGGTACCGGCTCCCGCGATGGAGGTACCCAGCGCCGTGAACATGCTGGACACGCCGCGCAGCACCTTGAGGGCGAGCAGTACGCCGAGCAAGGAGCCGAGCGCTGTTCCAAGGCCGGGGACGGCCTGGAAGGCGCTGTTGATGGCGACTGCCAGGGAGGCGAAGGCCTTCACGACGACGGCCAGGCCGAGCCCTGCCGTGGCCAGGTTCTCGAAGATGCCTGCCAGTGACGACAGCAGGCTGATCAGCTCCGGGCCCACCGTGCGGCCGAGCTGGTCGAGGAAGCTACCGACGGACGGCATGAGCTCGTAGCGGATCTGGCGCACCAGTTTCACCAGGCTCTTGTCGGTGGCCATCTTCGCGAGTCCCTTGCCGAGATCGCCGAGCAGGCCGATGGTCTCTCGGTACACGGGGAGCGACTGGTCGAAGAAGGCCTTCATGCGCTTCTGGCCCTCTGCGGAGTTCGCCCAGGCGTTGAAGTAGCGCATCTGGAACTCAAGGCCCTTGAGCAGCGAGTTGCCGGATGCGCTCGCGGCGCGCCCCATGCCGGCCAGGCCGTGGCCGAGGTCGATGGTGGTGCGCAGCAGCTGCTTGCTCTTGTCGATGGACCGCTGCAGGAACCGGTCGATGGAGCCGTCAGCGCGGTTGGACTCGGTGGCTACGCGCAGCCAGTTCGCCCATCCCTCACCCAGCGCGGCCACCCGCTGGACCGCGGGGCCAGAGGCGACGACGAAGTCGCCGACGGCGTGGCCGATGCTCTTCAGCCCGGCAATCAGGGACCCGGCGACCTTGTTGCTGGAAGCGGCGACCTGGTCGAAGTCCTTCTTGAACGAGTTGGTCTGGGCGCCTTTCGACATGGCGCGGAGCAGGTTGCCGACCTGGCCCGCGGACGAGCCGAGTGCCGACTCAAACCGCGGGAGGATCGCGTTCGTAAGCGGCTCGACCTGGTCGGCAATTTTGGAGAAGAGCGACTCCTGGACGCTCTTCCGCATGTCCTTCCACTTGTCGCTGACGCCGGAGATCGCCTTGACGGTCGCGCGGGCCGACTTCGACAAGCCCTTCATCGCCTGGTCGAGCTTCTTCTGCTGGGCCTCAGTCAGCTTCCCGCCGGCTGCGAGCTGGGTCTGGGCCTTGAGCGACTCCTTCAGGGCGTCGGCGAAGCCTCCGAAAGCGACCCTGGCGCCGATCGCTGCGATGCCGGCGCCGGCGATCAGGCCAGGGAGCGTGCCGAGAATGCCGACCGCGGGCGCGGCCGCGCTGGCGAGCGCGGTGAGTCCGGCACCGAGCTGCGTGACCCACGCGACGGCAGGCTGAGCGAGCGCGACGATCGCCCCGAGGAGGAGGCCACGCATCCGGCCACGGCCGAGTCTCGGCGTCTTCACGTTGACCGGCACATGTATCGGTGTCCGGTCTACGTCGCGCTGCGCGCCCTGAAGGAGACGGCGGATGCGGTCGAGGAAGCCGCCCCTGCGCGCCCCGCTTCCGTCGCCGTCTTCGTCGGGGCGTACGGGCACGTTGATGCGAGCGTCGCTGTTGCCGACCAGGCGGGCGATCTCTTCGAGCTCACCTCGTAGCCGGTCGCGGTCCACCTTGACCTGGACCTTGGCCGTGACGCCTCTCGACGCCTTCTTCACGGCCTTCTCCAGGCGCTTACGCAGGCCGCTGTCGTCAACCTCGACCTGGACCTTGGCAGCCAGGCCCTCGGCGGCCGCCTCGACCTTCGTCCGCAGCTCGCGGGCGAATCCGTCGAGCGCCGCGACGACGGTGACTTCGAGGCGGCCGGCCTGCAAGCCCTCAGACACTGGGGCGCACCATTCCTCTCCGTGCGGCAGCCGCGAGCATCTTGCGGTGGCCGTTCATTGGGGCGGACTGCTGCGCCGGGGCGCTGTTCCCCCGGGGAACAGCTGGTGCCGTGTTGTACGGGCGGGTGACCGTCCGCGGCTCTTCACGGCGTCGGTCGGCGGCGAGCAGGGAGACCTCCTCGATGAGCTGCGCCAGGAGTTCGGTCTGGATGGTCCAGCCGCCGATCGGCGCGGACTTCAGGCGGGACTCGTCCGGCAGCCCGTCGAGGAAGGAGATCAAGCGTCGGAGTCCGATGAAGCCGGGCTGTCCGGGACGGAGCCAGATACCTCGGGCGTCGAGCCCGTGGTGGAATCGGCTGAGGTCGGACTCGACGTCTCGCCATCGCTCTCGGAGGAGGCGCCGAGCCCAAAGAGCTTTCCCAGCTCAACTCCGTAGAGCTTGGCCAGGCCTACGGTGAGGCGGAAGTATGCGGGTACCGAGGGCTTCACGGACTGGAAGCGTTCGAACGCTTCCTTGCCGAGGAGCTCGCCGAACACCGCGTCGAGGGCGTCCAGGAAGTTCGAGGGCAGGTCGCGGCGCTGGAACAGCAGCTCCAGCATCTGCCAGGTGCTGCCGCCGTTCTGGGAGCGGACCAGGTCGCCGAGGAGGCCCATCAGGTCGAGTTCCTTGGACAGGAGCGGGGTCAGTGCCGCGGCGGGCAGCTCGGCCGGGAAGCGGAAGCCGTGGCCGTTGAGACGGACGTTGATTCCGTCCGGGTAAGCCATCTCGCGCTCGGCGATCTCGTCCAGGTTGAGGTCGTACTGCATTGAGGCCTCGCAGAAGCTCGTGAGTTGCCGCTGGTGGCGGCGGGGGTGGCGACTGTGGCAAGAGCCCCGCGCTTACGTCTCGGCCTGGCGGCAGCAGCCGCCGGCCGCCGAGGAATCCGGCTCTCGGCTGTTCCCCGGGGGAACAGCCGGCCGCGTGTACACCCCATCTGCGCACAGACCCGGGGGGTCTGGGGACTAGCCTCTACCTCGACCGCATCTCGCAGCTATCAGAAGGACATCTGTGGCAGGGAACCTGAAGAGGGCCAAGAGGAACAGCAGCGGGGGTGGCGCAAACGTCCCATCCCCGAGCACCGAGGCGAATGCCGCGTTCTACGCACTCCCGCCCACTGAGGCGGACGGCGAGGCATTGAGCATCGAGCTCTCGGACATCTCGGCGAACCCGTTCAACGACCGGGACACCGGGGACGTGACAAACCTCGCTGAAAGCATCAAGAAGGACGGCCTGCTCCAAGACGTGTCGGTGATTCACGCCTCCGTCTTCACCGAGTGCTATCCCGAGGTCGAGGGCATCACCACGAAGTACGTGCTCGCCTTCGGCGAGCGGCGTTGGCGCGCCCACCAGGCCGCCGGCCTGAGCCACATCTCCGCGGTCCTGCGCAACGACGTGGCGCCGAAGATCCGGCGGGTCCTGTTCGTTGAGAACTTTCACCGCAAGCAGCTCTCCCCGATGGAGGAGGCGCGGCGGTTCTACCGCATGAACACCGAGGAGGGGATGAGCTACCGGGAGATCGTTGAAGAGCTCAGCCTCGGCGGCCCGAACCACGTCTCCCGGCGGATCGAGCTCCTGAAGCTCCCCGCCGCGCTCCAGGACGTCGTCGGCACCGACGAAGGCCCAGGTGTCACGCTCGCGCGAGACATCCTCGGCAAGTTCGCCGAGCCCGAGAACCAGATCCGCGCCTGGGAGCTGATCCGAGACGAGGAGATCTCTCTCGGTGAAGCAGTGCAGCGCATCCACGGGGGCGACGGTGTTCCCCAGGGGAACGACGTACCGATCCAGCGGACCGCGGAGCCGGCGGCGAGCCCTGCTCCTGCGTCAGGCGCAGAGGAGACCCCGGCGTCCGACGAGAAGACAGCGACCGGGAAGAAGCCGAAGACGCAGACGCCGCAGCCGAAGATCATTGCGGCTGACAAGGACACCGCCCACCGCAACAACGCCTCAGCGGACCGTGAGTCCGCTTGCAAGCACCTCGTCGGATTGGGCGCCAAGCTGACGGCGGAGCAGCAGGACGCGCTGTTCGCTCGCGCTCTGCTGGCGAACACGCAGCAGGCACCCGCCCGGACCCGGGCACACAGGTGGCTCCGTGAGGCAAGCCAGGCGGAATTCACGATCAGCGACACCGATTCGTACTTCGAGGCCGTACTGTCGTCCGGCAAAGACGACCTCATCAACCGTGTCGCCTTCGTTACGGCCCTCGCTGCTGGCGAGGTCCGGGCCCGCGACGGCCGTCGGCAGTGGGACCGCACCGACGCCGATCACGTCCGGCTCCTGATCGAGGTCGGCAACTACCACCCGCAGACCGGGTGGGAGCGAGCACAGCTCACCAAGTTCGGCGTTCCCTTCCCCGGAGCCGACGAAGAACCCGACGCCGACCCCATCAGCTGACTGGAGACTCCATGTCCAACAAGACCCTGCCCAGGCGTGACCTGCGCCCGGAGGGCCGAAACTGGCCGCTGCTCTTCGCCGCGTTCATCATCACCGGCGGCAGCGCCAAGACGAGCACCATCATCATGATGGCGGTCACTCTCGCCCTTCGCGGCTACAAGGTCCGCGTCTTCGACTTCGACCACCAGCGCAGCGCCAGCCACATCGGCTGCGCCATGGACGAGCTGCCCGCGGGCCAGGGCACCATCTACGACCTGATGCACGGCGCCTCTCTGGAGGACTGCACCGTTCCGTTCCGCTACGTCGTCAACCCTGCGGATGCGGCGACGGGCGCGCCGGCCGAATACGAGGAGGTCGAGAATCTTCGGATCGTTCCTGGTTCCCGGAACGTGAAGAACTTCGACACCGAGACGACGCAGGAGGGCAACGAGCAGCTGATCACCTGGTTCCGCGAGCTGTGCGACGAGTACGAGGGCGACGATGATGTGTGGCTGCTCGACCTGCCGGCGTCGCTGAGCAAGCTCGTGGTGTCCGCGCTGATCCCGTTCCAGGAGGACGACGAGATCGTTCCGCCGGTCCTGGTCACGAGCAAGGAAGAGACCGACCTCAAGGCGACGTTCGAAGAGCTGGCGGAGATGCGGAACCAGCAGAACGCACGCTCCCGCCGCCGTAAGACCGCCCCCACCATCAAGCACATCGTGATGGCCGGAACCCCCACCCCGGGCCGCCCGGACGCCGAGGGGGACGCGACGGTGGAGTCCATGACGAGGACATACGGGGAGCACTTCCAGCTCCATAAGGTCCGCTGGAGCAGCTTCGTCCGCCAGCAGCACCGGCGCCAGGCCCCCGTGCACGCCTGGGGCCCCAAGAACGCCGCACCGATCGAGGACTACAACAAGCTGGCCACGGCCCTCGGGTTCGTGGATCTCGACAACGCCTGAGAGGGCTGTTCCCCTGGGGAACAGCAAGGGCCCGTACCGGCCGCGGAAGTCGCCATCTCCCGCGCCCAGTACGGGCCTTCGTTGTGCGCCTCCAAGACTACGGGGCGTCGTCGAACGAGCTGTCGTTGGTCAGGAGGTACCAGGCGTCCGCGTCGTCGCCGCCCTGCACGGCCAGGCGCAGCGGCAGCACCGCTTCCTTGGCCTTCTGTAGGTCGGTCTGCACGCCTTCCATCTGCATGGAGCGCGGGATGACATAGCGGTACGCCTTCGCGCCGTCGATGACCTCGATGCACGCGGCGACCTCGGAGCGGCCGCCGATCCGCGGCGGCGCGAACTTGTAGTGCGTGGTGGCCGGAGGTCCGGCAACGTTGATCTCGGTGATGGTGCCGCCGCCGAAGACGGCCTTGAAGTTCTTCGCGTTCCACTGCTGGAGATCGACCTCAAGGGTCGCGCTGTCGCTGGTCTGGAACGTGCGGGACGGGAAGTCGGTCTGGGCGCTCTTGACCTGTTCGAACTGGGGCTCTTCGTTGAACTTCAGAGAGTCCTCGGTGGTCAGGCCGACCGAGTACCAGCCGGCCGGCATCGCCACGGTGGCATCGGCAGGCGCTGCCGTACCGACGGGAGCGAGCCAGACTCGGGTTCGTGCGGGGACGACGATGTGCGTCGCGTTCGTGATCTCGCCAGCCATGGCGGTGCGTCTCCTCGTGGCCAGGGGTTACGGGCCGGGTCACGATGGGAGGCAGGCCGGGCTAGCGTCCCGGGCCTAGAAGGGGCGCGGGCACGGAAGAAGAGCGGTCTGCGCGCGGGCCATGCTGAGGAGCAGGCCGATGTGCTTCCGCTGGGCATGTTCCTCGATGACGCGGAGTGTTTCCGCGCACTGGGTCCTCATGGGCATGAGATGCCGGATCAACCGCACCGGCATGGCGAAGCTGACCACCGCCGCTCGCCACGAGCCCAGGAGCGCGGCGTCTGCGTCCGCCTGGTCGAACTGCACGTCGGCGATGCCACCGATCGGCGTCCAGGCGGCGGAGTCGTCAGGGTCGGTACCTACGGGAGCGATGCTGACGAGGGGGCCATTGAGGTTCACGAGGACTCCGGGGTCGGGTGCAGCGAGACGAGCAGGCCCATTACCCATCGGGGCTGGCCTGTTTCCAGGGGGGATTCGAGGAGTACGCCGGACGGGCGGACGCGGCTGATGACGGGATGGGTGCCGGACGGGGTGCTGCCGGGCAGCTCGGTGACGGCGACAGCGCACACCTTGAGGATTCGGCTCATGGCGGCCGGGCCGGGCCAGCCGCTGGGGTCGCCGAACAGCTCCAGCGTCACCTCCGGTTCGGTGAGCCACGTCAGATCGCCGAGGCTGCCGCCCGGCCCGAGGGCAACCCGCAGGTGAGGCCACGGGGCCTCGCGGGTGCCGGACACGCGGCCGGGCCCGCCGAGCACTTGGGTCACCTTGGGGTGCTCGGCGAGCCAGGACAGGACGGCCGCCACCGGGTCAGCGTCAGCGATGGCGTAGGCGTCGGTCATGGTCAGGAGCGTCCGCGTGCGAGGTAGCCGTTGCCGCGGAGCTGGCGGGCGTAGTCCGGGGACACCACGGCGGTGTCGCCGGGGCGGAAGTCGTTGCGGCCGATGCGAAGGTGGTGGGCGAAGGTGACCTTCTCCGGGGTCTGGCCGGCGCGCAGCGGCGGGCCGAGCACAGCTTCGGTGGTCGTGGTGGGCTCCGCCTGCGGGGTGGGTGCGGTCTCCGGCTCGGCGGTCGTGGTGGTCTTTCGGGTGTTCGTCATGGGGCGGAACAGTGCAGGAGCGGGCGGCTTGTGTCGCCCGCTCCTGCGAGCTGTTCCCCCGGGGAACAGTCAGCGGTGCCGTGCAGCGACGACCGCGGCGGCGCGGGCCATGTAGTAGGTGCCCTTCGCTTCGAGGTTCCCCGGGTAGACCGTGCCGATCTCGGCCGGCACGACCCAATCTCCTTCGGCAACGACCTTCACGGTGACCGTGCTGCCCGCGACGACGGGCGGCAGGGTGCGGATGTTCCGGGAGATGCCGTCAGGGATGCTCCGGGTGTGGCAGCGGCAGTTCTTGATGTTGGCGACGGCACGGGAGGACTCATCCTTCGGGGCCTTCATGTACGTGAACGGTCCGAGGCCGCGATGCTTGCGGTCCCAGTCCATCGAGTCGATCTTGAAGCGAAGGTTCGCGGGCACCTCCTGGTCGTGCGCGGCCACGTGGGTGGGGCGCACCTTGTCGTCCGCGACGGTGACCCACTTCTTCGTCGGCGGGGCGAACACCTTGGCCTGCCGCTCGACCTCGCGGGCGATCTCGTGGACTTTCGGGGCGATGAGTTGGGCCAGCTTCTCCTCAAGGCCCGGCTCGACGTGGAACCTCGCCATCACGGCGCCTCCGGCGGGTTGCGAGTGCCGACGACGGCGATGTAGTCGGCCGCGCCGTACCCGGGGACCCTCTTCAGCAGCGCGGTGACCACCGTCCACGTGAGAGTGCCGTCGCTGAGCACGTCACCGGGTTCGAGAGGCCACGCTGCGGGATCGACGCGCAGTGTCCACGAGCCGTCGGACTGCTCGTTCGCGGCGCCGGGCCACGTTCCGCGCGGTTCGGGGCGGGCGTCCGGCGGGGGCGGCACGGGGACGCCGTGGGCGTCCCGGCCCCAGGGGTGGGCCAGGACATGCACGGTCAGGTCCCGGTCGGGCAGCACTACAGCCATGGCGGCCTCACCAGCGGCTGTAGCGGCGGCCGCGGCCGTACGGCCAGGGAACTGCCGGGACGACGGGGATGGGCCGGTAGAGGTACTTGCGGTACCCGGCCAGAGAGTTGAGCTCCGGCGGCGCGCCGGCCTGCCCGGCGGCTGGGGCTCCTTCGTAGCTGATCGACTGCCCCTCGGCGGAGACGGAGGTGACGCGCCGAGTTCCCTCGGTGGCAGACGGCTTGTTGCGGATGCTCTCCGCCGCGTGCGTGACGATGTACCGGACGATGGGCTCCTCGGCCGCGCCGTCCAGGCCCACGAGCAGCTGCACGTCGTACGTGCCGTCCAGGTTGTCGACATGGCTGACGACCGAGACCACGTCGTCCAGGTCGTGAATCGGCCACGCCTGCGCGTCGTCCAGGTCGTACCCGAACAGGGCATGGGCCCCGAGCAGGGTCCTCGGCTGGGGCACCACAGGCCGCCCGAGGTAGGTGACGACGTCGGCCTGAGCGTCGGTGATGGCGTCGCGGAAGGATTCACGCTGCTGGGCAGTGAGCGGCAGAGGCACGCCGAGTTTGTCGGCGACTTGCTCGGCGGAAGCCAGCAGGCCGTTGCCACGCGGGAGGTCCACCTTGACCGTGCGGTCGGTGACGGGCGGGAGATCCTTGCCCGGAGTGAAGGTGACGGTGCACCAGTACCGGCCGTCAGGCAGGTTGTCCGGCAGGGCGAATCTGTAGACCGTCGAGCGTTGCCGCACCGCCGGCCCGGCCGTTGCCGCGACCGTCCCGTTGCGGTCCGGGGTCGCATACAGGTCGATCCGGGAGACCTGCCCGCCATTCAGGCCCGGGTCGATCAGTGCGCCCCCGTAGATGGGCCGGTAGTCGTACACCGTCACCAGGAGCCTGCCTTACTCTGAGTCCGGGGCGGTGTGGAGCTGGTCCCGGAGCCGGTCGATGATCCGCTGTGCCTGGTGGCGCTGGAGCTCCGCGCCGACCGGGACGAGTAGGCGGCTCGCAGGAGTGTTGTAGGCGCCCATGCCGACGTGCTCGATCAGGCGCACGGTGCACCGGTAGCTGCTTCCGTGCGGCTGCACGGGGACGAACACGGCGTCCGGGTCGGCCGGGAGCTCCCCGGTGGCCTCGTCCACGATGCGGTCGGCGAGCTGCGCGGGAAGCAGCTGCTGCGGCGTGGTGATCGGAGCAGGCTCGGGTTCGGGCTCGGGCTCCGTGGGCGGCTCCAGCGGGGCGACGTCGGGCACCTTCGTCTCGGTGTCCGCGGGCGCAGCCTTGTCCTCCGTCGCTACCTCGGAGGTGATCTCGGGGGTCTCGGTCTGCGGCGCCTCGGGAGTCTTCTCCTCGGGGCCGGCCGCAGCGGTCTTGCGGGTGCGGGGTGTGGGCACAGGGTCCTCCTGCCGTTATCCGGGCGTTGGAGGAGAAACCCTGTACCCCGGGCGCGCCTACTGTCCCGGTCAGACGTAGGTGAAGCCGCCGGTCTTGGTGACGGTGCCCACCTCGTCGCCGACGTTGACGTCCTTCGCGCCCGCCGACAGCGCGGGGGTGGTGACCTCGATGCGGGTGGCGGAATGGATCTTGAGGTTGGTGCCTGCGGTGGTGCCGAACTTGACGTCGGCGACACCGTCGAGGTTCGTACCGGTGATGGTGACGACCGTGCCGCCGGCGACGGGCCCGGTCGCCGGGGTGACGGTGGCGATGGTCGCCGGCGGGAACAGCTTGTCGATCTGCGACTGCCGCAGGATCGCGCCGGCCCTGAACAGGATGGTCTTGATCGACCCTTCCGGTACGGCGTCGTTGGAGACGTTCGGGCGGTTGCCGATGTCGTGCGCCCGGGTGGAATAGACGTCCGCGGTGACCCGCATCTCGGGGTCGCTGGTGGCGGCGGCGGGGAAGCCCGCCTTGGTGATGCGGGCGCCTGCCGCGTTGTAGAGGCCCATGAGGGATCTCCTCCTCGTGTGGTCGGGAGGAGAAGGTTGCCGGGCGGGCCGGGCTACGGTCGCGGGCTCATGACCCGTACGCCACCTCGCAGTCCTGGCGGACGTACTTCGCCACTTCGGCTGTCTGTGCCAGGATCGCGTCGTCCTCGCTCACCCCCTTGAGCTTGATGTCGCGCGTGAGCGGAGGCAGGCCCTCCTGGTAGCGCTGCATGAAGCTCGCATACTCGGGGCTGCCGGGCTTGAAGTCGCGATCGAACTCGCGGGCCGAGTCGCGGCCCGTGTCGGCCATCTCGCTGCCCACGGTCTGCCGCCAGCCCTGCACGATCCTCGCTGTGACCAGCGTCGTGCAGACCTGCGCGGCGCTGGTGTCCCGCTCGGCCGCCGCCGTCGGCGCATCCTCGTCCTGCGCCGGGCCGTCCTGGCACCCGACGACCAGCGCTCCGACCAGGACCACGACGGCCGTCAGCATCGCCTTGCGCATCTTGTCCGCCCTCCCCCGCGACGCCCCCCCGCGCCGCCAGGGCGTCATCATCCCCGTACTGCCCTGCCCGCGTACGCGGTTCACAGGATTCGCAGGTCGTCCCATCCGCTCGCCGTGACGGAGAAGACCAGCAGGCCGGGCTGGGACACCTCTCCGGAGCGCATGGCGTACCAGTCGGAGCCGTTGTCGAGAGTAGGAGCCTGCACCCATAGCCTGCCGGCGCCGAGCTGCTGCGCGCGGAAGTGATGGAAGTGCCCCGAGACGAGGATCTTGGCGTCGGCGATGGGCTGGCGGCCGAACGTCTGCCCCTTCCACCAGTCCGGCGCCTTCTCCGGCCGGGCGTACTGGTGGCCGTGGGCGAGGCCGACGATCGTGCCGGCCATGTTGAGGCTGACGGTGTCGCGCCAGGTCTCGGGCATGGCGAAGGAGACGTGTCCGTAGGCGTCGGGGTTCATTCCGTACGCATCCGCGATCTGGCTGAGAACCTCGATCCCCCAGTCGTCCTGCGGTGGGCCCACGGGGTCCTTGCCGCGCCGGACCCGCCCGTGGTTGGAGCCGCAGGTCGCGGCGACAACGCGCGGGAAGGTGGTGGCGAGCCGATCCAGGCCCTCGAACGTCAACCGCCGGTGCACGCGCACCATCTGCGTGAGGGTCAAATCGTTGGTGAATGCCTGGCTTGCGACGTTCTCATACCCTTCGATGCAGTCGCCAGCGTCGAGCCAGTACGCCGAGTCCGGCGCGCGCCCGACCTTGCCAAGGTCGCGGAGGTGGTCCTCCAGGCGGTCGAAGCGTTCGGCGACCCGGGCCACGAGCTCCTTCGTGCCGCCGTCGCGCCCGACCTTCCCGGCCTGCGGGTCGGCGTACACCACGGCGAGGGCTCGCGCGGGCTGCTCGCCAGGAGTCCGGGGCTTGCGGCGGCGGCGCATCACATCCCGGATCAGGCTGTTGAGGTCTTCGGCGGACGCCCAACCGGGCACCGTCGGCTCGATCAGGTACCGGCAGCGCCACACGGGCCGGGTTACCGCGTCCTCGCCCTGGGTGTCACGGTGCCAGGCGGCCGGGTCATGGCGGGCCTCCACGAGCCGCACCCGGTATCCGCCCGGTACTGCCAGGCCCAGCTCCTCCACGCGGGCGCGCCACCCGCTTTCGTCCTTGGGCGGGGCGTCGGCGGCCGGAGCAGTGACGAGCATCGAGCCGCCCGGCTCGTACCGCACGCCGGGCTCCCAGCCCTTCGGCGCTGTGGCCGCGGGCCGGGTGATCTCCGGCGGGGTGCTCTGCTCGCCGGAGGCCGGCGAGAGCAGCGCGTCGAGGTGTTCTTCAAGGTTCATCGCGGGCACCTGCATCCGTTGGAGCCGCCGCGGCGGCGGTGCCGGGCGACGGCAGGAGCCCGCACCGGGTGCCCGCTGCCAGTGAGGGCGTCGGCGATCTGCGTGGCGCTGATGGCCGCCGTGTCGAGCACCTCGCAAACCTTCTTGGCCGCTGGCGGATCGAGCAGGTCGAGAATGGCCCCGACGGTGCACTGCGGACCGCGGGGGCCGGCGGGCTCCTCAACGAGCCTCGTGAGGGCCGTGATCAGCCCGTTCGTGTCTGCCACGGCAGTCCTCGCTCTCTACAGGGATGCGGGGCCGGACCGTATGGCCCGGCCCCGCGTTACGTCTCCGCTCAGCTCGCCGATCAGCCCGCCGGCGTGGTCCACGTGCCGATCACGAAGGACTCCGGGCGGGAGACCTCCAGCGCCAGGCGCTCGTCGGCACGGAACGTGAGAACGCCCCGCTCGAAGTTGTCCGAGTTCTCCGAGGAGACGGTGACGGACACGTTCTCGCGGTCGTAGAGCTGCGCGCCCATCCCGAAGGAGCCGAGGAGGTACTTGCCGTCCGGCATCGCCGTGGTCTCCACGACGTTGAGCTTCCAGACCTTCTTCTGAGCACCGACCGCGACCTGAAGGGCGACACGGAACGCCCCGGTGTCGTCGGTCTCGACCTCGACCTGCTCCCACATCGTCGGGGAGATGACGACGCCCGTCGGCTCGTACTCGGCCAGGAGCGCCTTGGTCATCGCCCGGCGCATCTGGATCGAATACTTGTCGGACGACTGGCCCGTGTAGGTCTGTACGCCAGGCGTGTTGAACAGGCCGGTCAGGGACGTGCCGTCGGTACCGACCGAGTGCAGAAGGTCGACGTCTTCGGCGAACTTGATGCCCTCGATGAGCCGAGAGTTGATGAACTGCTTCAGCCGCGGCTCGTCGCTGAGGATGTTCTTGTGGCCGTCGATCATGTGCGCGATCTCGGCGATCGGGAACGCGACCGGCTCGAGCTTCAGCTTCGACCGCGGGGCCCGGCCGAACACGTCGGTGTCGGTGCCGGTCGGCGCGGATACGCCGTCGGCGGCCCGGCGCTCCGCGACCTGAGCCGCGTTGTTGACCCACCCGGTCTCGCGGATGCCGAGGAGTACCGCGTTCTTGGTCTTGGCCGCGGGGAACAGATCACGGATGTGCCACTTGCGGCGCTGCGCCTCAGTGATGCCGAGATCCTGGACGCCGCCGAGTGCCTGGTGGGTGTGGGTGCCGGCGGAGAGGCTGAAGATGCTCTTGCCCTCCATCTCGGCGCGGATGAACGGGCGGTCCTTGAAGTCGGCCGCGGCCGCGCGCTGGTAGGCGTCGGACTCCACGAACAGGTCACCGAGGCTCTTGACCTCCGGTCCGCCGGGCGTGGATCGGCCGTAGTGCTGCCCGGCTGTGGAACTGCCGTCGGGGGCGTCGAGGTAGCCGTTGAGGTTCTCGGCGCCCTGTGCGGCGTCGAGGAGCCCCTTGATCTCCTGGGCGTCCCGGACGGCCTTCACGTACGAGTTGCGCTGCTCGGGGGAGACGACGAATGCGCCGTTCTCCTCCTTGAAGGTGGAGGCGATGCGTTCGGCCTCCGCGGACTTCTCTGCGAGCTGGGTCTTGAGGGACCGGATGAGGCTCTTGTCGGTGCTGGCGGTAGCCATGGTTGGTTGCACTCTCCTGTGCTGGATGGGCGATAGGCGTGCGTCGCTCGCCCGGCCAGCACCGGGACGCCTCAACGCGAGGCGCATAGAAGATGAGTGCGTGTACTAACGTCTCGGGCTCCCGGGCACGGAAGTGCGTGATCCCGAGAGCCCGACGTTTGTGCAGGTCAGAGGGCGAGGGTGGCGAGGGTGGCCTTGACTTCCTCGGCGTCCAGGTGCACCTGGTCGGCGAGTTCGTCCTCCTCCGCGGCCAAGTCGTCGTCGGTGTCGGGCTCGTCGGTGTTCCCCGGGGGAACAGTCGGCACGGCGGAGCCGTCCATGTCCTCGTCGTCGTCCCAGCCGTCGGTGACGTCGTAGTCGTCGTCCCACAGGTCCAGGGACGAGCCGGACGGGGCAGGCTGCTGCTGGTCGGTCATGGGTAGGCCCTTCTTCGCGAGAGCAGTGAGCAGGTTGTCGATCTTCGGCTTCAGGTGCTGGAGGTGGGAGGGGCCCGCGTCGGAGACCTCGATCAGGGCCGTGGCGTCCGCCAGCGCCGCGGCGGTGGGCGTGATGTAGCGGGCTTCGATCTCCTCGTCGCCGTCCACGGCGAGGGTCTCGCCGGAGACGGGAACCGCCACGGTGGTCAGCTCGACCTCGGTCGGGACGCCGAGGTCGATGTCTCGGCCGGCCACGGTGTACGGGATCGAGTAGGTGACGCTGGCGGCGCCGTCCTCGTGCTTGGTGACGATGACGTGGTCGGCGTAGGTCGCCTCCACGCACACGTAGCAGTCGATCCTCTCCCCGTCCTTCCATAGGAGCCGGAGGGACTCGGCGAGGCGTGTGTGCAGCTGCTCGTAGGACAGGGGCATGGGGTGCATGGGTGCGGTCTCCGGGTCCGGGAGGGGTGAGGACTTCGCTTCGAGCACGATCTGCGCGGCGGACTTGTGCTCGACTGCGCGGTCGTCCGGGCGCGCGGCTTCCAGCACGATCTGCGCAGCCGACTTCGCCTCAAAGGGGGCGGGCTCTGCCGCCTCCGTGGGCTCCGGCTGGCCGAGGGGGATGAACATGGTGTCCGGGCCGCGGACGACGTCGATCTGTGTGAAGGCGACGGGCGTGGCGGGGACGGGCGGGATATCGGGCAGGTCGTAGCCGAGGGTGACGTGCGGGGTGAACCCGTGGTCAGTGCGGAGCTGTTCCGAGTACACGGACGTGCTCAGGGTGTCCACGATGCGCTGCCGCAGCTCGGCGAGCCCGGGCACATCCACGGGCACCCACGTCGGCTCACCGTCGCCGTGATCAGGGAAGCGGCCGAGCCCTCCGATGCTGCCCTTCAGATGCGGGATGCCGAGGACGGCTGGGGTGACGATGTCGCGCAGATCGTCCGGGTGGCCGCCGAGCTCGGCGACGTCGCCGAGGTACGCGAGCGTGATGTGCAGCTCCTCTGGAGCGGTGCCCTCGGGGTGGGCGATGGCGGCCGCGACGTCGCTCGGGAGACGCAGTGCGATCATCACGCCCCGGCCTGCCTGGGACTCGGCGGCCTTCAGCTCCACCGATGACCAGGTCGCCTTGCGTTCCAGATCGCTGCCGCCGGGACGAGATGCGGCAGCCTTGACCTCCAGGCTGCGGGTCATGGGGTGCGCGCCGTGCAGAACGGGGCTGATCTCGTACAGGTCGAGGTCGTGGATGATGCGTACGCCGTCGTGCCGCTTCGAGGCTCCGCCGGTGACGACCTTGTAGCCGATGGAGAAGGCCGCTTCGCCGTTGTCGTGCCACTGCCGGACCTGCTCGTAGGTGTCGCGGCCGCGGCTGGTGCGCAGGTTGTACTGGACGGTGGCGACCAGGGCGCCGGCCTCGCGCGGCCACGCGACCCCGCCGGGGATGGTCGCGAACCGGGGATCGCCCGGCATCCACTCCTCGACCTCCAGGACGGTGCCGACAGGCTCCTTCCAGTCGTGGTGCCAAGCGGCCTTCACCCGCCGCGAGGCCAGGGTGCGGGTGAAGGCCCCGGGGATGATGAGGTCCTGGACCTCGTCCACGACGCCGGTTACGGCGTAGATCGCGCGGACGATGCCTTTACCCTGTTGGGCGCGGCGGGCAGCCGGCGTGTTCTGCGGCGGGGTTCGGGGCACGGCGGTTTCCTCCTGGCGGGCTTCTCGGGCGTTGCGCACCGTGCCCCCGCCGGGGGGTTAGCGTCCTGCGCTGCGTACTGCGTCAAGCCGCGAAGCCGTGGGCCGGTTCACTTCCAGGGCTTCTTGCCCTTGGGGTCCGGCTCGTCCTCGTTGTCTTCGTCGGTCTCGTCGTCCGGGTCGTCAGCGAAGGGGTCGGGCTCTTCGCTCATGTCGTCGCCCAAGTCCTCGTCGGGAGTGACCACCTCGTCGGCGGTTCCGAACTGGCTGCCGTCGGTGTCGTCGGCGGCCGGGTCTTCGCCTGTCGGTGCCTGCGGCGCCTCATCGCCAGATGGGGCTTCGTTCGTGCCGCTGGTCTGCACCATGCCGGCGTCGTCCACGTCGATGGCCCACGTGTCCGGGTCGGAGTAGCGCCACACCTGGCCGGTCTCGTCCCGCACCCAGCCTGTGAGGGTGCCGTCCTCCGCCTTGTCGAGCCAGGCTTGCTCTCCGTCCTGGCCGGAGAAGGACGCGTACGCCAGGGCCGGGTCGGTCTCGTCTCCTTCGTCGTACACGTCGCCGGCCCACGGCCGCGCGTCGTCCTCCTGCGGCGGTTGGGGCTCCGGCGGCGGGTTGGCGGCCGGGTCGCCGGCGGTCAGCTCGTTGGGCTGGGGCAGCCTCTTCACGGCGTATGCGTAGTCCACGCGGCGAAGGGTCATCGCTTGGAACGCTTGCGTCTCGGGCGCTGTTAGCGTCAGCCTGCCCACTCGTTTTGCGTTCCGTGCCCGGCTCGCCAAATTTGCAACGAGTTGGACAAGGAGCTAGACAGGAGGCGAGAGTCCGGTGTCCGATGGGCACGCTTTCACCAGCCCCGCCTTGGGGTGGGAGCACTTCGGGCGAATCCGACCGCCTAGAGACCGGTCGGGTTCGCCTGATCTGCTCACCCGCCGCGGTCGCATGCCGCCCTCCGTGCCCCCCAGGTACCTGCCGGTACGACCGTACTGCCTACATCCAGGCCGCGATTGCGGCCACGATCGCCACGATCAGTCCGAGGACTGTCAGCGCGATCATGACGCGGTCAGCAGGCCGCCACTTAGGGCTGCCCTGCCGCTTCTTCTTGCGGGGCAATGTTTCCACCACCTTCCTGCGCTAGGGGACGGGAATCGCGTGCTCCATCTGGCAGCGGACCACCTCCTAGGTCGAGGTTTCCCCCACTACACCACCTCGCAGAGGTGTAGTCCACTGAGCCAAGCCTCACTTTGATCATGCTGTTGAACAGGAAGAATGCTGCTACCGGCAGCGGCAAGGCTCACTCAGCGCTGACAAGCCCGTAGCAGATCGCTAGGATTCTGCTATGTCAAAGACACAGTTGAACGCCCGCGTGCCCGAGGAGCTGGCCAGCGAGGTCCGGTCAGCCGCAAGCAGGGCCGGTATGGACATCGGGGACTACGTCGCCGCAGTGCTTGAGGCGGACCTGGCCGCAGCTTCAGGAAGCGAGGAGCTGCGCCGGGCTCGTGCGAACATGCACGCCGCAGCGGCGTACAAGAAGTGGATGGCGGCCGGACAGCCCGAGACGGGTGCGATGAGCATGGATGAGGTCTTCGGCGCGTGACGGCGATCCCGGCGCGGTTCGCCGCCAACGTAGGCGAGACGATCAAGAACCTGCCAGTGCCCGACAGGGAAGAGCTGCACAACGCCGTGCTCCAGGCGTGCGCTGATCCCTGGTCGTGGCCGCAGGCAGACAAGTACGACATGGACGAGACGGTGCGCGTCATCACGACGCGCGCCGCCATCGTCCACTACGTGATCCTCCCGGGCCCCGACCCTCACCTGTGGGTCTTCGCCATCACTCTCTGACCTCCACCACCGTCGTGTGCTCGCGCAGCAACGCGAGCACGGCGCCGGTGTCCGTGGGCTCCAGCGTGCGCCGGGGCCCGAGCGGACCGAGCAGCACCGGCTTCCCGGCGTGCTGCTCGACCAAGGCCCGCACGCGGCGGGAGCCGGTCACCGGCCACTGGCCGGTGACCTCCACGTCGTAGGCAGAGCCGTCATCCAGCGTGCCTATCACCCTCATATCCGACTCTCCTTCTACCGGGTCGCGAGCAGTCCAAGGAGGAAGGCCCGCAGGTCGTCGTCCTCGTACCAGTCGCCGGAGAACAGCGTCCCCAGGCCGAGCGGCACGACGTCGCCCGTGTCGCCCTGCTCCGTGCGGTTGCGGAACAGCCTCGCCATCAGAACGTCCACGGAGGTGCGGCGCCGCGCTCCCACCCGGCCGCTGTGGGTCCGGGTGAAGTGGAACGCCTCCTGCGCGGCCAGCAGATCCGGGTAGTGCTGCTGCAGGTGCGCGAGCAGGGCGTGCGCGGCCGTGCGGCGGCCGCCGTCCCCGAGGTCCGCGACGGTCGCGATCCGGCTGTCCGGGTCGTACCCGCCGGTGTCGCCGCCACGGGCCCCGATGAACCGGGAGTCGGCCGGCGTCAGCCAGTCGCGCGGCACGAACTGGGAGATGTCCGTGAGCGCGCGGACGGAGTCCCTGTCGCTGTCCGGGGTGGTCACCAGCGTTGCCGTGGTGCCCGGCCCCATCTCCCGGAGCTCGGCGAGGGTGTCGCGGACGGCGTCGGGGAGCGCCGCGGTGTACGCCTGCTGAAGGCGGGTGGCCTCCTGGCGCGCGGACTGCGCCTCGACGCGGGCCGCGGCGATCTCCAGGTCGGTGTCCGTGGCGCCTCCGGCCGCAGCCGCTTCCAGGTCGCGCAGGCGCCGCTCGGCCGCGTCGGCGTAGCCGGAGGCGTGCCGGACGTTGCCGTGCGGGTCGTCGCCGAGTTCCGGCGCCGCCGCGGCAAGCCGTGCAGCGACGTCGGTGTCCACGTCCTGCCCCGCTGCCCGTACGGCGGCCAAGTGGCGCAGAGCCTGCGGGCCCGGGCCGCCGTCCACGGCACGGTCCGGGGCCCAGCGAACGCCGTCCCGCACGGCCGGGAGCTGTCCGGCAGCCAGAGACGTCCGGCTCGCGGGGCGGTACCAGCGGGAGCGGCGCGAGACCTGACCGAAGCGGCCCGGCGCCGGGAGCAGCCGCGCCCAGTGGGCGACACGGTCGCCGAGCGGAAGCCCGTCGCCGTGCTCGGGAAGGTCTGCGGCCGCGGCCAGGCGGCGCAGACGCCGGGTCTCCGGCCACGACTTGATGCGCTCCATGAGGTTGCGGCGGAAGCGAGCAAGGCGTTCCCGCAGACTCCGCGTTCCGTTCCGGCCGGCCCGCCACGCCTTCGCGACGACCCTCGCCAGCCACTTCAGCAGCGCCATGAGGAGGCTCAGGAGCTTCCGGGCGATGGCGACGAGCAGGGCGAGGGCATGAGCGAACACGCCCGGCCGGCGGCCCTCCGGTACCTGGGAGGCGATTCGGCGGGCCGTCTCCTCGCGGGTCGCTGCCAGCCGCGCGGCGAGCTGCGCGACGATCGCGGCGCGCCGCTCCTCGGTCAGCTCACCCCCACGGACCGCGTCCGCCAGGGCCTCGCCGACAGCGTCATCTACGTGCCGCAGCACAGCGCGATCGACGCGGGAGTCACCATCGATGCTGTCGCCGTCACGGTCGTTGTCGGGCCGGTTGCGCAGGGCCTCCGGGATGAGTCGCAGCAGGTCGGCAGCGCGAGCGGCCAGCTCCTCTTCCGACTCTCCATCGCGCGGTTCGAGGTCGTTGACGGTGCGCAGGACCGCGCGGACAGCGTCCTGACGCGCACTGGCCGCCTCCGGGCGCAGGGAGCTCACCAGCTCATCGCGCTCGGTGTCATCGAGGTCCGCGCCGTCGATCACGTCGCGAGCCTCGTTGCGGACCCTGCTCATGGCCGACCGCAGCGACTCCGGGGTGAGCTGCGCGGCGATCTGCTCGCGAAGCTGGTGGATGCTGCCCGGCGTCGTCGTGCCCTGGATGGCGTTGTCGATGACGCCGCGCACGACCGCGTCCCCGTAGTCGGCGCGAATCCGGTCTGCCGCGGAGGGGCGGCTGGCGTCCTGGTTGCCGTCCGCCGGCGGCAGGGCCGGGGTGGGTCGGTTCCGCTCGAACACGTTGACCTGCCGTCCGCTGTGCAGTGACAGGTCGTGCATGTTCCCGTCGCCGTCCATGACGGTCACCGACATCCACCATCCGTTGCGGTGGGGCGGGGCGACGACCGTCAGGCGACGGTGGTCGTTGAGCCGGTAGCCGGCACCGGAGAGGGGTGCGTCGATGACATCGCCGACGCGCAGCTGTCCGGCCTGCACACGGGCGACAGGAACGGCCGGAGCCGCCGGATCGGACGTGGCCGGGGTGTCGCCGTCGTCGTCCTGCGCTGCCGTGGCGTCCGAACTGGGCTCGGGAAGCTGGTACAGCGACTCTCCGGAGGCGAAGGTCCGCTTGAAGCGCAGCCCGTCCTCGTCCTCGATCATGAGCGTCCGCATGCCCCCAGGGGCTTCCTGGATCTGCACGACCCGGTACGCGGTCATCGTGTCCGGGTCGAACTCGTCCGGGAGCATGAGCGTGTCGCCGACACCGACGGCGCCGATGGTGCCCGGCTCCGGCCGGCCCGTACCACCGTCGGACTCGTTGCCCGCGGCGGCGTCCAGGTGGTCGGCAGCCCGCCGCGCGGCCCGGCCCTCCGAGGTTGAGGCGTCGGCGCCTTCCCGCAGCGCACCGGCGAGCGCCGAAGCCTGTCCGGCCGTGACCGGCAGGTCGTTGGCGATACGGGCCGCGGCCTGCTGCGCCTCGGGGTCGTCGGTCGGGACCTGCCCGCGGTCGGTGATCGCGTCGCGCTCCTCCGGCGAGAGGTCGGGGTTAACCGTCGGGCCGTTGACCGGGGCCACGGCCGGGGCCGGCTCGTGGGGCACGATCGGCTCGGGGCTCTCCGGCTCGTCCTCCGGCCCGAAGTCGGGGGCGCCTCCCTCCGCGTCCACCGCCCGCCGCATCGGCGCGTCGCTGGGCACCGAAAGCGAGCCGATGTCACCAGCAATGGGGTCCTGAGTGTCGAGCGTAGTCCGCGTCCCGGTGTGCCGGATGGAGGTGATCCTCCTGGGTCGGCCGTTGCGTGGCACGAGCAGGTCGCCTTCCTTCAGCTCACCTGCGGTGACCGATTCCACCCGGGCGACCTTCGGGGGGGCCTGGCCGTCGCCGTTGGAGGTATCGCCGACGACACGAAGGTCACCGATCGGCAGCTCCGCCATCCCTTGGGGGGCGGCGACGGTGGCAGTGTCGCCGTCCACATCTTCGACGGTGCCGAGCATGTTGCCGTCGCGGTCGCTCACGATGTTGCCGGGCCGCACCCGGTGCCCGCCGGTGGTCCAGCCGTCGGGCCGGGCCGCGCCGCCGTCGGTGACGTTGAGGGACGTCGGGGCGTGGTCGTCGTCGGTGCGGTCGTCACCGAACTGGACACGGACGCTGTTCGCGCTCGCGCCGGTGACTACGCCTTCGCGGCCGTCGTCGTTGGTGACGATCGCGCCCGGGAAGAGGCCGTTGGCGTTGCGGTCGGTGGGCACGCGGTCGGCGATGCGGCCGGTGAGGACATCCGAGTCCGCGCCGGTCTGCGGCGAGCCCTGGAACTGGTCGGCGTCGTCGCGGGTGGCGCGCGCGGCCGCGGCGTCCGGCCTGACCCACACCGGCTTGCCGTCGCGGCTGTCGGGGGCGTCAGCGATCAGGACGCGGTACATGTCCTGAAGGCGGCGAGCCTGCGTCGTCGGGATCGACTTCGGCCCGTCCACGACGTACCCGGCCAGGGTGCGAGCTGTTCCCCGCTTGGTGGTGCCGTCGACCCGTACGAGGTCGCCCAACGTGAGGTCGCTGACCTTGACCCACTCCGCGGGTCGGCCGCCGACCGGTTCCGGCGCGGCCGAGTCTGCGGGCGTGGTGTCACCCTCGCTGGCAGGCTCCTCGCCCTTCGGGCGGCCGCCCTGCGTCCTCTTCCCGGCGGAAGGGTCAGCTTCCTGCCGGTCGTCCTGGTCGGACGGCGCGTTGCTGCTGTCGCCCTCCGAGGACGGCGCGTTGTCCGCTGCGCCGCCTGCGGAGGTGGGCTGCGCTTCTTCCGCCCGGTCGCCGCTCTGGTCGCGGTCTGCTGCCGAGCCAGGCGCGGCGGGCGTGCCGGCGGGCTCACGGTCTGCCCCGTTGCCGCTACGGGCAGGGGCAGTATCGCGTGGCGCTTCGCCCTCTCGGCGACCGTAGCGGTGGTCATCGAAGGGCATGTTGACGTCTTCGGCGCGGGCGAGCACGAGTCCGCTGCCATCCACGGGGATGACGAAGGTCTCTGTGTCGATGGCGTGCCGGGTGGCCTCCCACGGGTCACCGCCGACCGTGATACGCCAGGCCCTCTGTCGCTTCCCGTCGGTGGTGAGGGTGGCCTTCTGCGGCTCACCGATGACGTAGCCGGTGCGGGAGGCGGTCGCACCCGAGGAGCGGCCGCTGATCCTGCCGCTGAGGTGGACGATGTCCCCTTCGCGGATGTCGCCTGCGGGCACACGGTCGGCCCGGTCTCGTGCGCCGTCCGCGAGCAGATCGTTGAGGGCCTGGTGGGCGGCACGGTTCAGGCGAGCCTCGTGGTGCTGTGCGCGCGGGTCCTCCGGGCGCAGCACGTCCAGGTGCTTTCGGATCTCGTCGGCCAGCCACCCCGGGCCGTGGATGTTTGCCTCCTTGAGGCTGGTCGGCGGCTGCTTGTAGTGGGTGTTCAGCCAGCGCAGTTCGTCGTGCAGGCGGGCGAGGTCGTCGGCGACGTTGCCGCTCGGTGTCTCGCCGCGGCCCAGCGCGGCCAGCAGGTCGCGGAGCGCCTGGAGGCGTTCCATGTCCTCCGGGCGGTTCTCCAGAGACTCCAGGCCCCTGCGTCCGTCAAGGGCGCGACCGTCGTCCATGCTGCTCAGGTCCCGTGCAAGGTCCGGGTGGACGATGCTCAAGTCCGGCTCGCCCCGCTCCTTGTCCCGCAGGACAAGGTGGGCGATGGCCGCTTCCCTGGTCGCGAAGTGCGGGCCGCTGGAGCCGAAGGGCAGCTCGCTCCACCACACCTCTGGGTCGCCGTCGGTGTGGTCGTTCCTGTAGCGGTGCGGAGCATTCAGGTTGCCGATCAGGCGGCCGTTGCGCCACACCTGTCCACTGCGGTCCGAGCGCATGAGCGGGCCGGGGACAAAGCCCTCCTCAGCGAGGGCCCGCATCTGCTCCGGAGAGCCGAACAGCGCACGCTCGCCTTCCTCGTTGATGACCCTGTCGCTGCCGCGGCTCTCGTACCGCTTCAGCTCCTCAGCCGTGGGAATGCGGCGGCCGTCGACACTGCCGGCGTGCTGCGGCCCGTGCACCGCGTTGCCCACGTACTGCGAGGGCTCCGCCGTCGCACCCGGTGCCGCGGTGTCCGCTCCCTGTTGCCCCTCGCCCTGCGTCGTGCCCTGGGCGCCGCCCACGGCTGCGGTGCCCGCCCGGCCGCGGCTGTCATCGCCGGGGCGCCGGGGCGCGGCGTCACCGCTCTCGGTGGTGCGGCCGGGCGCTGCCGGGGCGTCCGGTCCGGAGGCCTCCCGGCTTTCATCGCTGCGCAGGTCGATCATGTTCTGCCGGGCCCGCGCGACGGCACCGGCGAGCGGCATGCCGTCAGCGTCGCTCCAAGCGCGCATGCGCTCCGGGTCGAGCACGGGGCTGGTCCAGTCGATCAGCTCGCCGTCTGCGTCACGGAGCCCCTCGTAGGCGCCTGCGAGGCGACGGGCGCCCTCACGGCCGCCGATCGCATCGCCGCTGACCTCCCAGCCTTCCAGGTGCAGGCCGCTGGCCGCGTGCCCGAACCGCCAGGTGTCACCGGTGTTGGTCCAGGTGACGAGGCCACCGCCAGGAGACAGCGTGAGGCTGTCGTTGCTGGCGAGCCCACGCAGGTACTGGGCGTGCCTCTCCGGGTCGGCGCCGCTGGGTACTGGAGCCTCGCCGGAGCGGTACCGGTTCTTCAGTGCCTCCAGACGACGTGGCTCGTCCTGGTTGCCCGAGGAGTCGCGGCCGTCGTCGTCATCGTCATCCCGGTTGCGGCCCGGGACGCGCGGAATGACCGGGCGTGCGCCGCCCGGAGTGTCGCCGCCGGACTCAGGCCGGTTGCGGTCACGGTCGCGACGCCGACGACGGTTACGGCGGCGCCGCTCGGCGTCCGCGTCGTCCTGCCCGTCCTGCCCGTCGTTCTCGTCGTTCTCGTCGTCGCGGCGGTTGCCCTCCTGCTCGTCGCGGCTCGCCGCGTCGTACGCGGCCACGAGTCCGGCCGTGGCGAGATCCTTGTCGCTCCACGTCCGGCGCTGACCGTCAGCGCTCTCAGCGTGGTAGTCCGTTGGGCTCTTCCCCCAGTCGTGGGCGATCCGGCCGACGTCCACTCCATCGACGCTGACGCTCCACTCCTTCTTGCTGCCGTCGTTCGCGACCTCGGCGACGTCAGCGCGGGCCACCAGAGCGGCCACGCGGTCGGGACCGCCGAGTTCATACGTCTCGTGGTCCTTCGGCAGCCCCCAGTTGGTGAACACGTCCGTACGCGCCCGGTGCTGCGCCCTCTTGCGCACTGCCGGCTCGGGCTTCTCCACGAGTACGACCCACTCCTCGGCTCCCACCGTGTGGGAACCGCGGTCGGAGTCCAGTGAGACGGAGCGGATCTCGCCTTCGCGGCCATTCCGGTGCGTGTGGATGACGTAGTGCGGCGGCTCCATCCCGTCAAAGACATCGGCCGTGCCTCGTCGCGCAGAGCTCACCGTGTGGAAGATGTGTCCCTCGCCGAGTTCGGAGCCTCGCACCCAGCGCATGCCCCTGGGCAGCTCTGCTTCACCGATGCGCAGCTCGCCGGTTCCCGATCGGGCATCGGCAGCGGGGATCATCGGCGCGCCGAGGCTCTCCCGCCGGCCGTTCTCCCAGTGCATGCCAGCCCAGTTGCCGCTGTCGTCCTGCGTGGCCCACCCGGCGAAGGCCGCCCAGTAGGCGCGAGCGTCCGCGACAGCGGCCTGGAGAGGGCGGAGGGCTTCGGGAAACTCGCCACGAATGCCGTAGGTCGTCTGGTCGGGGTTGTCGCCGCCGACGACGCTGACGAGGAAGTCCTCTGCTTGCTGCTCGGAAAGGCCGTGCTCTTCAGCCCCGACGCGGGCACGCGCGACCTGCTCGCGCACCAGCTCACGGACCTTCTGCGTCCTCTCCTCAGCGAGCTGGTTCCGAAGCTCCAGGGCCTTCTTCCGGCCGTTCCGGGTGGCGATGCGGTCGACCAGGAGGGGACGGAGGTCTGCGCGCAGCTCCTCGCCCGCCTTCTGCACGGAAGACCTCAGTTCCTCGACAAGGCCAGCGAGGTACTGGCGTGCTTCCTGCGGGACTTCTTCCAGGCTTCGCCGGGTGTTCTCGTCATACTGCGCCGAGGGCTCGACATCGGCCATCGTGGAGATCCAGAACCGTACCTGCCAGGGGTCGGCCGTGGCCGTCCAGCCGTCGCCGTTGTGGGCGAGCGCCCGGTCGAGGTACACGTTGCGTACCCCGGCCGGCTGCGGCTCCGCCCACACACCGGCCCACTCTCGGATCGGTTCGGCGCGGCCGCTTCGATCACCGGGGAAGCTCAGCAGCGGCTTGCCGTGCTCGCCTGCGAGCGCGAGAGCCGCGGCGTGCCCGGGGTTGTCGAAGTCTCCCTGGCGGTACCACTGGTCACCGACGGAGCCGTACAGGTCGTGGTCGGCGCGCCAGGCGTCCCCTCCGGTCCACTCCGCATCGCTGTGCAGGAGGGAGCCGATCCGCTCTCCGTCGAGGTAGACGGAGCGCCGGACCTCGTCCCTCTGGAAACGGCTCTCGGCGGGGATGGTCTGGACTTCGCCGACTTCCACGGGCTTGCCGTTGTGCTCGCCGACCTTCTCGCGGATCTCCTCCGGGCCGTTCCCGACTTCGGTGTCGGCTGCCTGAGCGGCGTCCGGCGCCGGTGCGTCGCCGCGCCGGCTGAACGGGTCGGGCTCGCCGGGCGGGGGCATGGTCGCGGAGGCTTCCAGCCCGCGGGCCTGCCAGCGCACGCCTTGGGCCAGACGCCGGTACAGCTTCTCGCGGCGGCGGCCGTCCGCGGTGCTCAGGTCGAGAGCGTCGGCCTCTTGGTCGATGGCGTCGGCTGCGTACCGCATCTGGTTCGCCGACACGGGCCCGCTGTAGTAGTTGTTGGCCACGTGCCGCAGGTCCGCGTCGTCGCCGTTTGCCCATCGCTTGGCGAGATCCCCGAGCTCACGGAACTGGGCCTTGGTCAGCAGCGTGCCGAGGATTTCGCCGCGCATGTCCTCCGGGCGGGTCACGCCACGGCCGTGGGAAGGGTCGACGTTGGAATCCGCTTGGTAGGCGGCTGACCAAGCTGCCCCCTTGATGGAGCGGTACAGGCCGTTCTCGCCGGTGCCCTCGGAAATCGCAGCCGCAGGCGTCCTCGGGCCGCCGCCGCGGGCATCCTGCGCCTTCCAGGTGGATGCACCCTTGGGGCCTCGGGCCCGAATCCAGGCGACCATCTCGCCGTCCCGCATGATGGCGCCGTGGCCGGCGTCCACGTCGAGGTTGGCCAGCCGGTAGCCGTCCATGCTTTCGATCGGAGCACCTTCGCTGGTGGCAGCAGCGGCCAGCCACGCGTTCTCTCGCTCACGCTTCGCGCCGGCTTCCGCCTTCCTGTCCAGCTCGGCGGCCGACGCGTCCTGGCCAGGCCGGCGCAGCTCGGCGAGGGCGATCGGGCGCATCCCGGAGTCGGTGTCGACCAGAGCGAAGCCGTTGTCGGCTATGTGCCGGATGGCGCCTGCCCCGTGCTGCGGGGTGAGCACCTGGTCCCCCTCGCCCCACGAGCTGGTGTCGGCGTCCGGGGCGTTGTCCGGCTTCGGCGCAGGCGTGGGCGCATCCGGCGCGTTCGTCTCATCGGAGGGTGCAGGCAGCTTCTTCGGAAGTGTGAGGCCTTGGAACTTGGCGGATTTCCTCACGTCACGACGGCGAAGCGCTTCCTCGGCGAGCTGCCGCGACTCCTCAGTCTCGTCCAGGACGACGAGCTGCCGGGGGTCGTAGCCGAGGTTGACTCCCCCGATCGTGGCCAGGTGAGCGGTGTAGAGCCTCGTGCTGCCGTCTTCGCCCGTCCCCGTGGCCATGACGAACCGCTTGCCCCACAACAGGTCAGCCCACGAACCCTCCCTGATCGCATGGCCCGGCTGGATCTCCTCTGGCGAGACAGCCCGGAATCCCTCGGGGAGGGTGTCCGCCCACGTCGGCCGCGGAAGGGGAGAGCCGTCATCCGCACGCACCGCGATGAAGCGGTCGGCATACCAGTCGGGGTCCGCCCGGAACTCGTGTCCGGCGTCATCGCGCAGGATCGGGTTCCCTGTGGTCTTCACGACCCGGGCGGTAACGGTCTCGCCGTCGTCATTTCGGTAATCGACGTAGTAGCCGACCTTGTAGCGGATGTTGAAGCGCCGCCGGTACTTCTCCAACTCGTACGGGGTGGCGCCGGGGCCAGGCGGCACCTGATCCCCCGTGATGATGTCGGCGGCCGGGGCGGGCACGGCCGGGCTGCCGGTGGGCTCCTCGCTCTGGGGTGCGGCGGCGCTGTCGGCGTTCGGCTGACTCTCCCGCGCTGCTCGGGCCGTGTCTTCGCCAAGCACGGCGTCGAGCTCCTCGTCCGAGGCCACGTCAAGAAGCGGCCGGCCCTGTCCGTTGCGACGCTGAACCTGCGCGGGGCCGATCTCCTGCCGCTTGCCGCCCACGCCCGGCTCGTCGCTGGTGCTGAGCACGCTGAGGACCGGCGGGTCGATCTCGGAGACGACGCCGATGTTCGGGGTGCCGTCTTCCTCCTGGAAGTCGATCTCGTCGCCCGGCTGGAAGTCGCCGAGCTCGAAGTCGCGCCGGTACTCGCCCTTCGGCGGCTGGGTGGGGTCGTCGTCCCTGACGGCGCGGAACACCCAGCCGAGGGAGCCCGGGTCGAGTACCTCGGTGGCCCGGGTCACCGCGACGTATGCGACGCGCAGCGCCTCGTCGTCCGGGATGGTGTCCCAGTCGATGTTCCCGTCGTCGGTCTCCTCCGGGCCCGTGAAGTCGTCAGCGATGCGGACTCGCTCGGACTCTAGGCCCTTCGCCTTGTGCGCGGTGGTGACGAGCACGTCGTGCTTCTCGTGCTCGGGCACCAGGCGGCCGCGGCCCTCCTCGGTCTCGGTCTGCGGGTACACCCTGGCGAGGTGTGCGTCGATACGCTCCTTCGCCTCTTCCAGGGACAGCTTGTTGTCGACCTGGTAGTTGATCGTCCTTCCGTTCTTGGTGAAGGACTCGGTGCGCTTGCCCGCCTGGTAGTAGAAGCGCTTCGTGTTCGCGTCGTACGTGATCCGGCCGACGCCGTTGGTCCTGTGGCTGCGGAACCACTCGCGAAGGCCTGCGGCCTCTGGGTCGTTCCAGTCCATGCGCACCCAGACGCGATCTCCAACGAGCTCCGTCTCGGCGGGGCGGGCTCCGGACGACAGGAGAAGGTCGATGTCGTCGCCGTGCTTCTCCAGCAGGGAGAACAGCGAGGCGAGCTGCTGTAGGTCGGGGTCGGTCTTGACCTCCTCCAGGATGTCGTCGTACGCCATGCCGTTGAAGCGCGCCAGCTCGGCATGGTCAGTGTTCTCGCCGGCGGCGAGGGCGCGCGCGGCCAGCACGAACTCCTGCAGCGCCTTCACGCCGCCGGACACAGCGACGGTGCGGCCTGCGGCAAGTGACTGCACCGCCGCCAGGGCAACGCCCGCGTTGGTGCGAGCGATGACCATGGACTCCTCGCCCGGCTGCAACTGGCCGAGGTGGGAATCCTTGCGGTCGTAGCCCCTCAGTCGCATGCGGGTGCCCAGCAGCCGCAGGAACCGGTTGCCGACGTCGGCGACGGCCGGCCCGAAGCGGAACGACTGGGTGAGGGTGGCGCGGGCGTCCACGGGCAGCCGTGTCAGGGCGTCGCTCGCGCCGCGGAAGCCGTAGATGGCCTGGTTGGAGTCGCCGACCGCGACGACCTGGACGCCCTGGTCGAGAGCGGCGCGGACAACGCCCTCCATGACCGGGTTCACGTCCTGGGCCTCATCCCAGAACAGGGTGTCCGCGTCGAGCTTGTACCCGCCGAGCGCCCACTGCTTGACGATGTAGTCGAAGTCCATCGTCAGGTCTCGCTCGGGGTCGCCGGCCTCGGGGTCAGTCAGGTTCGCCCACATGCGGTCGGCGAGCGGCTTGACCGCGTTGAACAGGTCCCGTCGCTCTTCCTCGGTCTTCGCGTTGACGTGCTGCGGGCCCATCTCCGCGTCCGCGGACTTCGCCCACTGCTGGAGCATCCGCTCGGCGACCGTGGCCGCGCCGCCCGGGGACAGCTCCCGGCCACCGGCACGCACCGTGTCGTACCAGCGCATCCGGTCGGCGATCTGCTGCGCGTTGAGCTTCTTGAAACCGCCCTTCTTGTTGCTGGGCAGGCGGTCGTTCAGGCGCCGGTCGGCCACGCGCGCGGCGTACGCGTTCGCCGTGGAGGCGAGCATGTTCTTCGCGTATTCGCCACGGGCCTGCGCCTCGCGGGCCTCGGCAGCAACGCTCCTGTTGAACGCCAGGTAGACGATCTTCTTGCCCGGCATGCGGTGGCTGAGCATCTTCAGCGTGGACGACTTGCCGGTACCGGCGAGCGCCATCACCGCCATGTTCAGGCCGCGGCGGGCCGCACCCTGGATGATGATGTCCTGCTCGTCGGTGGGCGGGTACGACTCGTTGGCCGCGGCCGCCGCGTCGATGCGCTCCCACTCCTCGTCGGAGTAGCCGCCCGGCTTGGCCGCGGGCAGGTCTTCCACCCGCGTGACAAGGTCCTCGACCTCGGCGTTGTTGAGGCCGTAGCCCTCCAGTCGGTCCCGGACCACCGAGCCGCGGGAACGCTCGACCAGCTTGCCGTTGTCGTCGTACTCAGGCTCGGGCGTCCAGCGGCGCCGCTCCTCCTCCTGGAGCTCGAACAGACGCTGCTCCATACGGCGGCGGCGGGCCAGGTCGAGCCGGTCCGTGGAGTCGGCGAACCCGGAGAGCTCCTCCTCCAGGTCGCCGATCGCGTCGGCCAGCTGCTCGTCATCCATGTCCGTCGCAGAAGGCTGCGGCGTCGGGCGGCCGGCCGGTGAACTCCGCTCCGGCCGGGAACCCGCCGCCGGCTGCTGCTGCGAGTCTTCGCCCGCGGCGCGCGGGGATGCCTCCCGCGGGCGGTCCGCGGGAGCCTGGCGGCCCGAAGCGGGGGCTTCGTCTCGAGACCCCGTGCCCTGAGTGGGCGCCGGTGTGGGCGCAGACTCGGCGGGCTGTTCCTCGGTCTCGGGGGCCTTGGTGGTCGGCTCGCTGGTCTCGGACGTCGTCGTGGTGCCCGTCTCGCCCGGACTGCCGGCGCTCTCGTCGCTCGTCCCTTCCTCGGCGAGCCCGTTCAGTTCGGAGCGCACCTTGGCCGGGTCAAGGGTGACGGTGCCCTCGCCGGTCTCCGGCCCCCGCGGAGAAGCGGCCTCCCCTTCGCGCTGCTCCGCGGTGGTGCTGTCCGCGGGCTGCGAGCGGGCGCGCCGAGCCCGCTCGGTGGTGAGCCGGGCGTGCCTGTCGACAGCCGCGTCATCGGCCGTGCCCTGGTTGATGGCCTCCTCGATGCTGCTCAGCTCGCTGTCGAGTTCACTCTCGGACAGCGACGACGGGCGCGGCCGGCCGTCCTCCCGGACCGCGGCCTGCTGCGGTGCCGGCTGCTGAGCGGTCTCGGCGCGCTTCGGCTTCTCGGGGGCGGGCTTGAAGGTGCGGGCGCGCTCCTGGTCGGCGAGGGCCTTCAGGACTCGGGTCTCCTCCTCGACTTCCTTCAGCCGCTTCCTCAAGCCAGGGTCGGCCTTCTCGCCGGCCTCATGGATTCGCTCGCGGAGCTTCTTCGCCTCCTGGTGGTGCATGACCATCTCGGTGAGGGCCTGGACGCGCCGCTCGGTGGAAGCGACCTGCTCCTCGAAGGGACTCTGCCCCTCCTCCAGGTGCGACTCCGCTTCCCGCTTCGTGACGCGGGCTTGGTCGAGTTCCTTCTGCCGCTTCTCGATGTCGGCGTCGAGGGACTTGAGCAGGTTCTCCAGGGACTGGATCGCGCCGCGGCCCGACGTGTCGTTGATCTTGCGGGCCGACCAGAGGCCGCGGGTGTCCGGGGTGGCGGCGTTCGTGTACGACGGGGCGTGGTCCAGGCGCAGCCGGACCATGCGGTTGCCGTCGGCGTCGTACTCGACCTCGGCGAGGAAGTTCACGCCGCCGATCTCGCCGAGCGGGACGGTGGCGCCGTCGCGGTGCCGGGTGTCCTTGGCGATGTCAGCCATGCGCTGGCCGAGATCCTGCGCGGCGTCCGCGCGGCTGTCGTAGGAGACGCCGCCGATCGTCGCCTGGAAGTTGTCGCCGCTCACGTCCTGGCGCTGGGCCAGGGCCTCCCGCATCTCGGGCAGGGCCCGCTCCAGAGACTCGATACGGCCGTCGAGGCGGGCGATGCGGTCGCGGCGCTCCTGCTGCTGCTCGTACCAGTCGGCGTTCTGCCGCTGGAGGTCCACCAGCTCGCCCTGCGCGAGGGCACGCTCGGCGATGGCGGGGTTGCCGGAGGCGATGGCCTTGAAGGTGCCCATCGACACCGCGTCGTCGCCGATGTCCTCCATCTCGCGGGCATTGAAGTCGCGGCGCGCCATCTGGTTGATGAAGACCGCCTTGCGCTCCAGCGTGCCCAGGCGGAACTCATCGAAGGTGCCCTCGGTGATGTAGTACATGATCCGCACGTCGTCGGGCGTGCCGTCGACCCCGGGGACGTTGAGGTTGCCCTGCCGCTCGACACGGCCGTCGCGCTGCGCCATGTCGGCGGGCCGCCACGGGAACGACAGGTGGTGCAGGGCAACGGCACGGTCCTGCACGTTGGTGCCGGTGCCCATCTTCTGCGTCGAGCCGATGAGGACGGCGATCTTGCCGTTGCGGGCCTCCTCGAACAGCTTGGCCTTGGCCTTGTCGTCCTTCGCCTCGTGGATGAAGCGGACCTTCTCCCGGGGCACACCGGCAGCGACCAGCTCGTCCCGCATGGCCTCATAGGCGTCGAACTTGATCTTGCCGGTGGAGCCGGGGGTGCCCTCGTCAAGGAAGACGAGCTGGAGGCTGCCAGGCAGCTCCTGCGGCGTTGCGTCCTTCGTGGACACCGGGTAGACGGTGTCCTTGTGCTCCTCGTAGATCCTGGCGATCTGCTCGGCGGCGGCCTCCAGCTTGCCGCCCTCGTGGCCGGAGCCGCCCTGTAGGCGCATGTCGATCGCGGCTCGGGAGGCGAAGCCGATGGCCTTGAGGATGCCGCCCGGCTCCCTGATCCAGTCCTCGTCCTGCAGCGATTGCACGTACCGGCGCTGCTCTACCGACGAGGGGATGGCGATGACCTCGCCGCGGCGGCCGTTCTCGCCGGCGCGGACCGGCGGAGTGGGCAGGTTCAGGTCGGCGGCGGTCTGGATGTCGGCGAAGGTGCGGTACCCCAGCAGCAGCTCGGGGACGTTGAAGAACCTCGCGAACCGTGCCTTCTCCCGGTAGTCGCCGCTTCCGTCGGCGGCCAGCTCCAGGCTGGTGACGACCTCGCCGAACGTCGCCGCCCAGGAGTCGAAGTCGTCAATCCCCGCCTCTTCGAGGATGTGCGGGGCCAGGTAGCGCATGAGGACGTACGCCTCGGTGACGCTGTTGGCGATCGGCGTGCCGGTGGCCAGCGACGCGACCCGGCCGGAGGCGTTGTGCTCTCGCAGGTAGCCCAGCGCCATGTGGAGCTGTGTGGCCTGGCTGGAGCCGCTGATGGCGGCGCCGGGCAGGTTCGAGACGGTCCGCAGGTTCTTGTACTCGTGCGCCTCGTCCACGAACAGGTAGTCGATGCCCGTGTTCTCGAAGAAGATCCCGCGCTCGTCCTTCAGCGTCTCCAGGCGCTCCTTGAGCTTCTCCTCCTGGTTGGCGAGGGTCTGCTCCATCTGCTTGAGCGAGGGGTCGTCGCCGTCCCGGGCCTTGATCTTCTCGATCTGGGAGCGCAGGAGCGCGAGCTCCTTGTCCATGTACGCCTGCTGGGTCTTGGGCGTCATGGGGATGGAGTTGAAGGCGTCGTGCGTGAGGACGACCACGTCCCAGTCGCCGCCTGCGATCTTCGCGATGAACTTGCGGCGCTTCTTGTGGTGCAGGTCCTTCCGGGAGATCGCGAGAACCTTCGCGCCCGGGTAGAGCTGGACGGCCTCGCGGGAGAACTGCTCCAGCATGTGGTTGGGCACCACGATCGCCGGCTTGGACGCCAGGCCGGTGCGGCGCAGCTCCATGGCGCCGCCGACCATCGTGGCGGTCTTGCCGGCGCCCACGACGTGGCCGAGGAGGGTGGTGGGCTCTTGCGTGATGCGTCGGATGGCCGCGTTCTGGTGCGGCCGCATCTGCCAGCCGGTCTTCACCCCGGGCAGGGTCAGCGGCGTCTCGTCGTAGTCGCGGAGGGCGATGGAGTTGAACTTGTCGTTGTAGATGCGGCCCAGGCGCTCAGCGCGCTGCTGGTCGGCCATCACCCACTTGTTGAACTCCTTGGCCATCTCCTTGGCCTTGTTGCGGGCCGCAGAGGTCGCCTTCTGGTTGACGTACGTCTTGGTGGAGCCGTCGGGGAGCTTCTGGCTCTCGGTGATGGTGATGAGCTTCTGGTGCAGCAGCGAGTCGAACAGCTCGTAGGCGTTGCGGCCCTTGACGCCCCACACGGTCCGGGCGATCTCGCCCTTGTCGCTGCCGTCCACGGCCCACCGGTTGCCGCCGAAGTGGGTCACGCTGGCGTCGGACAGGCCGAGGTGGCGCAGGAAGCCTTCGTAGACGTCGATCGGCACCCACGGTGCGCCGATCTTCACGCGGATGTCGGCGGCGCGGATGTCGCGGGGCACGACCCGCTCCAGGGCGGCGACGTTGACCGCGTACTTGGGGTCCTCGGCGGCCGCAGCGCGGGCCTCGGCGAGTTTCTGCCGTACGTTGCCCGACAGGTAGGCCGCTCGGGACTCCAGCCGGCCGGTGGCCGGGTCATCGAAGGCGAGGTCTGCGAGGGCTTCGCGGGCCGCGTCCTGGTCCATGCCGAGCAGCCGGGCGACGGTCGGCAGCTCCAGGCGGCCGCCGTCCTGCTCCAGCGCGATTGCGACGGCGTCTTCGGGGGTGTCAGCGCGGTCGGGGATCTCCCGGGGCTGGAGAACGCGCTCGGTGAGGATGTTCAGCTTGCGGGGGGCCTTGGCGTCCGCGTCCCACCGGTCGAGGCCGAACACCATGTGCCCGTCCGGGTCCTCTTCGAACAGCGCCAGGGCCGTGGGGAGCTTCCACTCGTCCGGTACCTCCTTGAGGCCTTCGGCCTTGCGGCGCGCCAGGGCCTCCGGGGGCGAGAACTGGCGGCGCTGGCCCGGCTTGTTCGGGGAGGGGTGCTTGCGTACGTAGGCGTCGTAGGCGCGGTTCAGAGCCGCGCGTGCCTCGCGCATCTCGTTGGTCTCGCCGGTCTGCCGGGTGGAGGCTTCCAGCTCGATGAGCCGGTTGGAGAGCCCTTTGAGTTCCAGCAGGCGGCCCAGCTGGGCGCGCTGTCCGGGGTGGACGTCGAGCTCGACCCAGTTGCCGTCCTCGACGGTCATGAACGAGTCGCCCTCGCCGCGGGCGATCGTGCCGTCGCGGGCGTCGCCGGCCAGGTTCAGTGAGAGGGCGGCGTTCTGCTGGGAGGCGTCGTAGCCCTTCCCGTCGGACTTGGCGTCGGCCGCGATCCGGCCGAGGGCGGCACGCAGGGACACGAGGGTGTTGCTGTCACCCCTGACGGTGAGGTCGTGGTCGGTGAACTGGCCCCGGCCGACCGCCAGCTGTCCGAGGATGTTCTTGGGGTTCTGCTGGAAGTAGTCGTTGACCGCGTGCTCGTGGCCGTCGATGTTCGTCTTGCTGGCCGTCAGCCAGGAGTCGTCGCCCCGGCCGTGCCTGTACTCCGACGGCTCACGGCGTCGGAACAGCAGCAGGTCGGTCACGACGTGGGTGCCGGCTGCTCGCTGGTGTGCGCCCTCGGGCAGACGCACCGCGCCCACCAGGTCGGCCATGTCGTACATGGCGCGGCGGGCCGAGTCGTCCTCGGAGTCCATGGTGTACCGGGAGGTGACCAGGGCGACGTATCCGCCCGGCCGGACCCGGGCGAGGGACTTGAGGATGAAGTGGTCGTGGATCGAGTGGTGCCGGCCGGGGTTGTCCAGGGGGTCGTGCAGCTTGTACTTGCCGAACGGCACGTTGCCGACGGCCAGGTCGAAGCTGTCGGGCGGCAGGCGCAGATCCTGGAAGGGCTGGTTGATGATCTGCGCGTCCGGATAGAGCAGCTGCGAGATCGCGGCCGAGGTCGGGTCGAGCTCGATGCCGACCATCTCGGCGCCGTCGGGGGCGTGCCCGATGAAGTTGCCGGAGCCGGAACCCGGCTCCAGGACCCGGCCACGGCGGAATCCGAGGGAACGCAGCGCGTCCCACACCGGCTGGATGAGAGCGGCATCCGTGTAGTGGGCGTTGAGGGTGTTCTTGCGGGCTGCGGCCCATTCCTTGTCGTCCAGCAGCGCGCGGACCTCGGCGCGCTCCTCCGCGAAGGACTCCCACCGCTTCAGGGCACGGGCGTAAGCCTCGGGGTTCGGCTGCCCGTCCTCGTCGCGGAACCGCTTGTCTTGCGGGTTGGGCTTGTCGGAGAGGACGACGGGCAGCGCACCCCAGCCCGACCAGCGGGCGAGGATCTGCTGCTCCTCCTCGGTCGCCGGCCGGTTCTCCGCCTGGATGCGGCGCAGCGTCTGGACGGCGGCGACGTTCGCCTTCGCCTTCCCCCGCTCGCCGGACGGTGCGAGGTCCTCCTGAGATCCCGGCCGGAACCGGGGGGCGTCTACGTCTGCGGCAGCGTCTCGCCCAGCTCCAGGTGCTCCGTCCCGGGCTCCTTCGGCAGGAACACTTCCTCGTTCAGCACGATCTCCGTCGCCTGATTGCGCGCCTGCATCCGCGACGCCATCACGTCCTGCGTCGTCTCCTGCGGCAGATCGCGAAGCAGCTGCTCGGCGAGATCGCCGATTCGGACGAGCACCCGGTTCCCGAGCGTCTCGAAGAACGCCGTCTGCTCCGCCTCGCTGCCCAGGGACTTCAGGGCTGCCGGACGGTACGTCTCCCAGTGCCTCCGGGCCTGCCTGCCGTACTTGTTCACTGCGATCTGCTCCTGTGTCGGCCGGCTGCTGGCTCGGCTGGTCGCGGGTGGGCTTGTCATCAGGCTTGCGCTCTGCGAGGCGCGCTTCGGCGCCCATGAGATTGTTGCGGGCCTCGGCGAGCTCGTTGAGCCAGTACCGCTTGGAACTCTCGTCCAGGCCGTCCTGGCGGCCGCGGATGGCCTGCTCGACCTCGGCCAGGATCTCACCGAGGTCGGCGGCGCTGTCGGCTTCGCCGTCGCGGACGGCGTCGATGAGGGCTCGGGCCCGCTCGATCTGGCCGCTGGATGTCTCGTCGTCCTGGAGGGTGCCGCGCTGCGCGAGGATCATTTGGTCGAGGACGATGTCCAGCTCGGCGGCGGCGATGTTGCGCTGCTGCGACCGCGGCCGGTCCTCGCCGCTGGTGCTGCTGGCGCTGTCCGGGGAGGGCGTGCCCTCCGCTTCGGCACGCTCCTGGTCTGCGTCGATGGCCTCGCGGATGACGTTGCGCGCGTTGCCGATCCGCTCTCGCAGGTAGTTGCGCTCACTGGCCGGGAGCTTCCGCTGGCGCGCGGTCTCCCGGTCCAGCTCTTCGAGGGCGGAGTCGAACTGCTTCAGCCGGTGCTGAATCTCGTCGTCGTCGGCGACCTCAGCTGCGGAGAGCATGCGGACGAGCGGCCCTCCACGTGGCGCGTCGTCCATGCTCTGGGCGGCGCCGGCCCAGGTGAACGCCTCGTTCATGGCGGCCCGGGCCGCGTCCATCCGGCTCTGCGGCTTCTCCGTCCTCTCCTCATCGCCGGTGTCGGCGGCGGCTGTCTGGGGCGAGTCCGCAGCGTCCGGCTGGGCAGCCTGCTCGGGGGCCGCGGACGCGGCCTGACGTTCGGCTTCCTCCTGGTCGCGGCGGCGGTTGTACTGGACGGCGGCGAGGCCGTCGTTCGCGCCGCGCTCGCTGTCGAACCGGCCCGCGAGGTGCCAGATCGCCTTCCCGGACCGCTGGCCGTCCTTGTCGCGGAACTCGCTGAGCTCGGTGTTCAGCCGGGGGCCGCCCCAGTCGACGGTCCGGCCGTCTTCATGGCGCAGGTTGCTGGCCAGGAACAGGGTGAACCGGTCGGCGGTGTCGCGGTCTGCGAATTTTCCGTAGGAGTGGATGCCGCGGGTGCCGAGCCCAGACAGGGAGCGGCCGGTGCCGGAGGCCCGCACCTCGAAGCGGAACTCGTCGTCGCGGTTGGTGCGCTCGATGATGGCGAACCCGCGGTGGTCGGCCAGGTGGAGCTTGATGGTGGGGTCGCTGGCGAGCCTCCGCATGACGTCGCGCTGCGATTCGGGGACGTCGTCGCTGCCGCCGCGCTTCCAGAACTCGCGCAGCTCCTCGTTGTTCTGCGGCCGGCCCCGCTCGTCCCCGAACGTCGATGCGCCGACGTGCCCGACGGCGATGCTCGAGGCGGGGGCGCCGGACTGTTCGGCGATCTGCTGGGCTGCGCGGGCCTGCGGGGTGTCCAGCTGCTCCGGGGTGGCTGGGGCGGGCTGAGTGCGGGAGGTCGCGCTCTCCCGCTTCTTCGCCGCTCGGTCGGCAAAGGCCTGCCGGGACTCGCCGGAGAGACGGCGGGCCAGGTCCATGCCCTGAGAGGTGTTGAAGACGTCGAACGCGTTCGGGTCGTCCCAGTCGATCAGCTTGCCGTCGAGTTCCGCGGTCTCCATCCGGTTGGCGAAGTCCAGCGCTTCGGCCTTGCGCGAGGTGGTGACCATGCGCATGCCGGTGTCGTTGTGGATGACGGCCCAGCCGTACGGGCCGTCCGTGGGCTTCTTGGCGGGGAGCTTGCCGATGGTGAAGTGCCCGTTGCGGGAGAGCTGCGGCTTGTCGAGCTGGTCCATCAGCTCGGGCATGGCCGCGTTGTGCTTCTGCTGCGCATCCTCGCTCTTGCTGAACGGCCGCAGCTGGCCACCGGCCCAGTGGGCGCGTACGTCGTCCAGGGTCTTGAAGCGCCGGTTGGGGTCCCGGCGGCGCTGCGGCTTGGCTGCCACAGCCTTCTTGGCGGGCTTGATGGCCTGCGGCTCCCACGCATTGCCGTGGGTGCGGTTCGCGCGCGGGCGAGGGATGGGCTTGTTGCCGTGGGCCTCGAAGCGGGTGTGTGCCAGCTCAAGGGCGTCGGCCAGCGTGGCGGCGGCCTCGGCGATGTCGTCCTTCCCGGCTTCCTCAGCGCGCCGGGCAAGATCGTCGGCCGATTCCGCGAGGAACGGCAGGTCGTCGATCTCGGCCGGGTTCACCTGGTCGTTCGGGTCCGCGTTGACCTGGATCGCGGAGGACAGTTCGCGGCTCAGATCCTCGTATGCGGAGCGGGCGTCATCGTCGTCCCAGTCGTCATCCCACGCCTGGTCGAGCGGCTGCATGTAGTCGCTGACGAGCTCTTCGGTGGCCGCTTGGGCATGGTCGCTGTCGGTGAACCGCCGGCGGCGCTCGTCACCCTTCGCCTTGGGCCCAGGGGCGCGGAGCGCGCTTCCCTGGCCGTGACGGTGCCGAGCCCTGCTGCGCCCCAGGCCTCCGGAGATGGGCAGTGCGTCGAACCTGGCCGTCTGGGGGTTCTCCTCGTCGGCCTGGCCGTCCTGGAAGACACGGCCGCGAGGAAGTACAGGGTCATCGTCCTCGGGCTCGGGCCCTTCGCCGAGGTCTACGCCCTCGACGTCCTCCCCGATGTCCTCGCCCTCGTCGTCCTTGTCGTGCGGGTCGTCGGGGGTGTCGCCCTGGTCGCCCTCGTCGTCATCGTCAGCGCGGCCCGTGCCGCGCCGCGGGTCGGCGGTACGGCGCTCGTCCTCGTCGCGGACCTTCTTCTTGCTCTTGGTCGGCTTGCTGCCGTCGGGGCGGGCGACCATCGTCAGCCGGGAGGCGTGGACGGTGGACCTCTCGCGGGTGGCCACGTTCTCTACGAGGACGTTCCGGCCGCCGAGGGCACGCACGACGCGCGCCATGCCGCCGCCCCACAAACGCGCGATGCCGCCGGTCTCAATGAATCGGCCCTTGGAGTCCCGGGGGTGCAGATCAGGGTTCCAGGGGCGGCGGGTCCGCTTCGCTTCGAGGCGGGCGGCGATACGGTCAGCGGCGTTCGTGATCTGCATGCGGCGGACCATGCACACCCGAGGTGGTTAACGTCGCGCCCTCAAGTCCGCAGGCCGGGCGTGCTACATCGACTCGGTCAAGATGTGCAGAAGGAACCACACGGCACCACCCGCCACAGCGACCGTGAATATGGCCCGGCCGGCTTTCGAGCGGCGGATGCGGAACAGCCCGCGGGTGTTCTCGCTCAGGGTGTCGCCGTCCTTTCTGTTGAGCAGTGCGATCGTCTCGTAGACGACGAAGAACGCGACCCACGCAGTCCAGAGGATTGGGCTGATGTGGGTGCGGAGGAATCTGGCGGCGCGTCTCACGGGGTCTCCTCAGCGGTGCGGTAGCGCAGTCGGCATCGGCAGTTGATGGTCAGGTGGAGCGGGGCGAGCTGGTCGCCCGGGTAGCGCATGGGGTATCCGTCGACGTCGTACGGCTGAGTGACGGGCAGGGTGGTGCCGTCCACTGCGGCGTGGGAGGCCCGTACACGGTCGTCTCGGCGCGTGACCCAGGTGCGGATGATGTCCGGCCCGATCGCCGCGGCGGTGACGTTGGCGGCGCCGTTGACGGTGGCGACGGCGGTGGTCTCCGCGATGGCCGCGGCGGTGTGGCGTCCCATGTCGGTGAACGCGGTCCGGACGAGCGCCACCAGGTCGTTGATGTCGCTGGTCACGCTCTGGCCCTGCTCAAGCAGGGTCATGAGGCTGTCGAGGAACCGGCGGGCCGCGTCCTCGCCTGCGTACACCGCGTCCAGGATGGCGGCCGTGAGCGGGGTGTGCGCGGGCGGCTCGGGGGCGCCGAGGGCTGCCGCGGTGTGCTGCGCGGTCGTGTGGGCGATGCCGGCGAGGACGTGGGCGAGGTCGCCGGCGAGCTCGTCCAGCCATCGGTCCGTGCCCACGATGCGCTCGATGTCCAGCGGCGCGTCGCCGCCGCGGGTGTCGGTGGGCCCGTCGTCCTTCCAGTACCGCGTGCCCTTGCGGGCCTTCGGCGACCGCAGGCGCGCGATGATGACGCCTTGCTGCCGGTCGAACAGGGGGGCGAGGACTGCGGCCGCAGCCTGCTGCGCCTGGTCGAAGTCGTCGTCGGTGACCTCGAATGAGGATGTGGCACTGTCGCCGGTCAGGGCCTTGACCTGAAGGCCGCGGGCTTCGCTGACGGCGGCCGCGGCCTCGCCCGGTATCCGCTGCTCGCTCTGGTGTGCAGCTTCGACGGCAGCTGAGGCTGCACCCGGTTGTGCGGGAGCCGCGTCGGCGCGGGCCTGCGCGACGACCGATTGGGCGGCGCCTGGCCCAGTCGGCTGGTCGGCGTCGGCGCGGGCCTGAGCGACGGCCGCCGCAGCATCACCGGTAGCAGTGCCGTCCGCCGGTGGAATCGGAGCGTTGGGGTCGGCTCCGGGCTGTCCCGGCGGGAGCTGCCCGGCGGCGCCGTCGGGTGCGGCGATGCCGAGGGCTGCGGCGTCTTCCGGCCGGGCGGGAACGGGTGCCTTCTGTGGGGAGATCCACAGGGCGCGGCTGTGCGGGTTGTCGTACGCGGGCAGGCCTGCGCGGCGCCGGTACTCGTCAATGCTGATCAGCCCGGCGTCCCACTCCTCACGGGCCTCGGCGCGGCGCCGGCGGCGCGGCAATTCCAGTACCTCGACGGCGGAGGTGTCGAAGCGGATCTTCGCTTGCGGGTTGCCGAGGTCGCCGGCGAATGCGCTGGCGATCGTGGCGAGGTGGTCCAACTCTGTGTGGTTCCAGAAGTTGAACTCTTCCTGCTCGGCGTTGTCGAAGGTGCGGCCGCTGGCGTTGCCGAGGACGCTCTCGGGCACGCCGAACGCGGCGAGAATCTCGATCTTCGCGTTCTGCGCGGCATGCTCGTACGCCATCTCGCGCGGCTTGGCGGCCAGGTCCACATAGTTCATGCCGCCCGGGCCTGCGCCCACGACTGAGACGTGCCCGGCGTACTCGGAGCCGGGCAGGAACCGGGCCTCCAGTCGGTCCATCTCGGCGGGGCTGAGGGTGGAGGTGTCGACGGCGACGATGCCGCCTGGCCTCGCGTCGTTCTTGATGAAGGCGGTGTTGTACAGGCGGGACAGGTGGTCCAGCTCCACGCTGATCCCCGCGGCCTCCAGTGGGGTGACACCGGAGAAGGGATCGGTCGGGTGCGGATCGCGAATCCACCGGACACGCTCGGGGTCGAGCTCTCTCACCTCCCCGAAGAGGGTGGTGAACTCGTAGTGCGCGATGTACTCGCCGCGCGGGTCGGGGACGGGGATAACCCGGTCCGGCGGCAGTAGGTCGAGCCGGGTGATGGTGCCGCGATTCGAGCGCGTGACCTCAACGAACGCACCGCGCTTGGAGAGCAGGATCTGCGCGGAAAGGCGCTTGCGGAACTGGGAGCCGGTCTCAACCGGGTTGGCCTTGCCGTTGAGGACGCGGAGGAGGGGATGGTCCTCGATGACCTCTTCGAACTCTCCGTCTTCGGTCAGTCCGACACCGATCTGCAGGGGCAGGCGTGCGGCGTGCTTGCCGATGGTGTCGATGGCCTTGTAGACCCAGACGACGCGTTCGTACCCCTCGGTGACGACGCGGCCGACGTCCCAGCCGTCCGCGCGGCCTTCGGTGGACCAGATGTTCGCGGTGCCCGCGTAGGTGGTGGAGGTGTATCCGCCACTCCAGGTGATCGTCTTCGCTTCGGTGTCGTGGCGCCCGGACGTGATCAGCGTGCGGAGCGCGGGGAGCCATCGGCGCTTGGCCATGTCACGCCCCCTCGCTGCTCAGGAAGACGCCGACCGCGAGCACGAGTGCGAACAGGAGGGACCAGGGCGTCAGGTGCAGGGCGAGGCCGACGAAGATCCATAGGCCGAATGTCAGGGCGCAATACCCGGCGATGATCCGGAGGGCGGGCGGAAGGGGCGGGGCGATGGAGAGGACGGTGCCGCCGCCGACGGTGAGGGCCAGGCCGACCAGGAACAGCGTGACGAGTGGTTCGGCGGCGTACAGGGCCCCGAGCAGGCCGACCGTACCGGCACTGACCAGGAGAAGGCCGATCAGGTCGCGGGCGATGCGACGCCGGGGCGCTCGGTGGCCGGGGGGCGGGGTCTGCGTTGGAGGTTTCACGCGGCGGACCGTAAGGACCCGCGTTGGTTGCGTCTCGGGCTCAGTCGTCGCAGACGATCAGGGTGGCGAGGCCGAGCCATGTGGCTACCGTCGCCACGATGGCGACGATCGAGCTGAGCTGAGGGTCTCCGGTGAGGTAGTGGGTGCCGCTGCCGGAGAGGCCGCCGAGCAGCAGGCCGAGGAGGAAGATGGGCATGGGGCGCCCCTACCGCGGCCGGGAGACGCCGGCGACGTACGCGTTGATGCCGCGCCGCTCGATCTTGCCGCCGGGGATCAGCTTGGCGTTCGACGGCATCTCGGGGATCTTCCTCTTCGCGCGCTGCGTCTGGTCGCCGCCGATCAGGTGCCGGTTGTCGATCTGGGCCTCGCAGTCGATGTCAGCGACGTCCTCGTACGGTCGGCGGCAGTTGCGGCAGTACACCTCCAGGGCGTCCACACGGGTGCCGCCCACAGTGGTGAAGGAGCCCCGGAAGTCGGCGAGCTTGGCGACGCGGTCTTCGACCTTGATCTCTGCGGCCACGATCCACACGTGCGCGAGTGACTGTTCCGGCTCCTCGTTGACGGGAGTGGGCGGGGAGCTCTCCCGTGGCTCGGCGAAGAGGTCAGCGAAGGGGGTGAACGCGAGTTGGTCACTGACTACAGGGGTTGGCACAGTGTGGGTCCTCCCGGCGGCGATACAGCGGATCGTGGCCGAGCGTCAATGCCTGGCCGCCTCTATGGACGGAGTGACATCGGCATGCGTTACACCCTCCGTGCCCGGTGTCCGGTCAGCGGCCCAGTGCCGCTTCCCGTGCGGCGCGCGACCAGATTGCTTGCTGCCGCGTGGTGAAGCCCATCCGGTTCCAGTGAAAGAGGATGTGCCGAGCCAGGATGCCGCGGAGGCCGAGCCCGAGGCGGCCCTCTCGCGCGGCGGCGGCGAGGGCGCGGCCGCCGTCTTCCATTCCCGTCGCCCAGCTCCTCAGCGGCGCGAGCGGGCCGGCGGCGAGGACGGGGCCGGCATCGAGCAGGAGCAACCGCTGAAGCTGCTCCGCCATAGCGCTGACCCTGTCGGTGGGCACGTCATCCGGCAGTGGCCGGCGAGCTTCCACCTGTCCCCAGACATCTCCCTGCTCGCCCCATTCCAGCCCGGCGGCGCGCAGGAACAGGGCAGCGAGAAGAAGCGACGTTGCCTTGCCGTCGAGAAGGCCCTCGGTCCTGTCTGCGGCTTGGCGGAGATAGTCGAGGACCCCCACGCTGTCGGTGTGGAAGAGAGCGTGGGAGATGGCCATGCCGTCTGGTCCACCGAACGCCACGATCTCCGGCTCGTACAGCGACGGCGTCCACTCCTTCACGCCCCCTCGGGAGACAGCGCTGTCGAGCGCTTCCGCGACATGGGTGACTGCTCTCTTTTCCGGGACGTCCGGCCGGTGATGGATACGCAGGCGCCAGCAGGGGTGCTTGCGCAGGAACCACCACCGCTCGACAGACGCGTCGCGCAGGACCGGCAGGAGGTAGGCCTGTAAGACGCTGGCGGCAGGCGGGTAGTCAGCGAACTGGATGTACACCTGGTGCCAGCCGCCGGGCCGTGCTTCGAGGGCGGCCCGGCCTGCGGCGCGGTAGAGCTCGACAGCGGCCGCCAGCCGGCCGGGGGAGGTGCCCGCCCGCTTGGCGGCCTCCGCAATCGGAACCCCGCCGAGGACAGAGAGGACGGCGTCCTCGGCGGGGGTGGTGTTGTACGGCTGCACCTGGTCCGTCCCCTCAGATCAGCAGAAGGCAGGCGTCCCAGTCGGTGACGGACTCCGCGTCCGGTTCGACGCCCTGGAAGGCGAGAGCGGCACCGGCCGCGCCCTCGATGAAGCCGGGGTCCTGCGGGGCCTCGGCCAGGAGGAAGCGCTGAGGCGCGTGGAGCAGCCAGCTCGTGAGCCTGTTGGAGTTCTCGGCGTCCTCGGCGACGCGCTGCACGGTGCGCAGCAGTCCGCCGACGCCGTGGCAAAGGCCGCGGTTGGCGAGCAGATCGAGCTGCTGCTCGTTGGCCAGGCAGTGGAGTAGTGCGCGTTCGGCCATCCGCTTGCGATCCTCGTCGCCGAGGGCGATGCCGGCCAGTTGTTGGGCGCGGGCCAGCCCGGGAGTGCCGTAGCACCAGGACGGCGTGTCCGGCACCGCGGGTGCCGGGCCCGCCTCGCTGATCCAGCGGGACCAGCGCGTGCCGTGGTGGTCGCTCTGTCGTAGGCCGTCGAGCCAGCGGCAGATCCGCACCATGGCAGCGTCGTGGCCGTTCACGGTGACGCCGCGCCGCTTGGCCAGGGCGAGCAGGGCGAGTGGGCCGGTGATGCCGTGCGCTATGCCGGCGTTGGCGTGACCGCCCGGGGTGGCGGCCGGGTTGGAAACGGGAGAGTGGCTGACCCACCAGCCGGGCCGCTGCTCACCGGTGGGGCCGGTGACTGGTTCGGTGAGCCGGACCAGGTACTCCAGCACCAGCCGAGTCTCGTCACTCTCGGGCTGTCGGCGTAGGAGGAGGGCGCCGAGGCCGGTGAGTCCCCGGAACAGGTCGTACTCGGAGAAGGCGGCATAGCGGCCCTGATCGATGCGGGCGTGGGCGGCGGCCAGGCGCCGGCGGGTGTGTGCGGCCATGAGGCCGTCCAGAGTGTGCAGGGCTCCTGCGTACCGACCGCTGTCGCCTGCGGCTAGGTGCAGGACGTACGTCATCGCGGGGGCGCCCAGGAAGAGGCTGGCCTCATCGCCGTCGATCAGTGGGTGGACTTTGGCGAGTTGCCGGTGCACGTCCTGCCAGGAGGCGAGACCGCGGTGAGCGCGTTCGATGTCGAGGAGGGCGGTACCGAGGGGGCCGCGGGCGAGAGACTGCCGGAGGGCGACGGTGGTGTCGGTGATGGGCGGGGCGGTGGTCACCGCTTGGCTCCTTCGGTGCGGACGGTCCAGGACAGGGCGGCGGTGCGGGCGAGGCGGAGGCAGGTGGCTTCGGCGTCGGCATCGACGCCGGCTACGCGGTTGTGGTGCATGTGCAGCAGGGACGGGAGCACGATGGCCGGATCGGTGCCGGACGCTTCCAGTGCCTGGCGGTACTCGGTGAGGGCTGCTCGCCGCAGGCTCCACACTGTGGCGACATCTCGTCCCCGGGGGAGTTCCCGGAGAGCTGTCCGGGCGGGGTCTGGATCGGTGAGGCTTACGGCCAGGGCCCGTACGTCGCGCGGTGCAGCGGCGCCCGTGTTCCTTTGAAGGTTCTCCGTCAGCCATGCCCAGCCTGCCGCCGGGGAGGCGAGGAGGATAGTGGCTATGTCCACGATGCTGGCCGCGGTGACGGCGGGGCGGTCGCTGTCGCGGAGCGGCAGGACCAGCTGGGCGAGGGCGGCAGCGGAGTCGGCTGCGAAGAACCGCTCCGCGGCCTCCAGGGCTTGGCCGGTGCCGTAGCGTCCGATCTCCGGGGTGTCGGTGTCCCACTGCACCCGTTGGATCAGGCCCTCGCCGCGCAGCTCGTCTGCCCATGCGGCAACGCGCTGGGCAGCGTCCCCGAAAGTGCCCGGGGCGGGAAGGCGAAGGCGCAGCCGTACGTGGCTGTCGGGGTCGGCGTAGCGGACGAACCAGGAGTCGGGCCCTTGGGTTCCCCAGTCGATCAGCAAGCGGGGCAGGTGGATGGTCAGCACTTCGGGGATGCGGTTGGCGTGTGCGTACAGCTTCACGTACGCCCAGGGGGATGCGCCCGGCAGTCGGCCGATCGCCCGGTCCACCGTCGCCACCAGGTTGCGGGCGGGCGCTGGGGCAGGTGGCTGATCGGAGGCAAAGGGGACCGTGAGTTCGTGGGCGCGGCCCAGCCAGCCGAACGCGGTCTCCTCGGGCGCTTCGTGCAGGACCGCGGTTCCGGTGCGGTTCAGTTCGGCGCGAAGGAGCTGCTGATGCGCCGGGATGTCGAGGTCCAGGCGCAAGCGCTGGTCGTCGCTGCCCACGTAGACGGTGCGCGGCACGCCGTATCGGGCGCGCCAGTCGGTGAAGCGAAAGACCCAGTCGCCGTGGCTCAGGTCGCGCGCCCGGAGCCGCCAGCAGGCCGCGGACAGGATGGTACGGCCGAAGCGGACTTCAGGGAGGAACGGAAGCCGTTCTGCTGCTCCCCAGGCGAAGGGGAGCAGGACGGCGGTGTGTGCGCGGTGCAGCTCGCAGACGAAGCGGACCAGGGGGTGGGTGGCGCTGCTCAGCTCCACCGCGTTCATGACCGACGGCTCGATGAGCTGACTGGTGGTCAGCGACGCTAAGTACAGCCGTTGGTGGTCGGCGATGACCCCGAGGTAGTCCAGGTCGAGTGTGGCATCGGGGTAGTGCTCGGCCACGGACAGCACGGTCGGGACGACGGCCGGCGCCCGGCCGACGTTGCGCGTCCGAAGACGTAGCGGTGGGCTGGAGACCTGGGCGCGGGCGGCGCCGGCGGTGAGTGTCGGCAGGTCGGCGTACGCGGTGACCATGCGGTCCCGGTCGGGTCGCTCCAGCATGGTCAGGAAGCGGCCGGCCGTTGTGCCAGCGGCCTGGGAGAGAGCTGTGGCACTGAGCGAGAAGCGTCCACTCTCCAGGTCCCGCTCCGAGTGGGCGAGCACGCTGAAGCACAGCTCGACGTGGGCGGGGACCTGAATGGCCGCGCCGACGGACAGGGCCTCGATGTCCTCTTCGGTGAGGATGACGCTGTGCTGGTGGTTCATGGCGGCGCTCTGGGCGATGGCGAGCAGGTGCTCGTCTCGCTGGGTCGTGGCCAGCACCGGCCGCTTGAGGACGGTGCCGCGGTAGCTGACGGGGAAGCCGAGGCCCGTCTCCGGGTCGGTGAGCTCACGCAGAGGGACGACGGCGCCCATGCTGTAGCGCTCCAAGAAGCGCGCCCGGTAGTCCTGCCAGGCCGGGGTGCCGTTCGGGAACGGCGTGATGCGGGCCATCGCTTCCAGGGCGTGCGTAGCCTCGCGGACGACGGCCTCCGGCAGCACGATGTCGCAGTCCGGTCGGACGTTGACCATCAGGCTGCGGTCCGTGACGCCGGTGACGGTGTTCATCCTCGCGGTGGCCTTCGCGCGCAGTGGCCGTTGGTCGCTAACGGGGGCGGAGTCGTGGGAGGCGAGGAGCGTGCGGATCTGCCTCAGCTTCGAGGTGATATCGGCGGCGGCTTCGACCATCTCGAGCTGGTCGATCAGGTGCCTGAGCGGGTCGTCGCACGTCATGGGCGCGTGGAGGCTGCTCAGGAGGACCCGATGGCTGACTAGGTCGCGCAGCATCGCCTCGATCACGGCGGGCGGGGTGTCGGCGTAGTCGCTGGACAGCTTGGCCGCGAGGTCCCCGACGGTGATGGGGGTGCGGGCCAGGCTCAGCACGGCTTCGACCGCCGGCGTACGGCGCAGCGTCGTGTCAGTGGGGCCGTCGGCGCCCGGCTGGTGCTGAACGGTCACCCGGCTGCCTCGCACGGTGCAGGTGGCGTCGGCTACGACGGGAAGGTCTCGAAGTACGTTCAGGTCGCGTTCGAGGATCGCGACGACATCGTTCAGCCACACGGCGTCGGCTCGGGCGAAGGCGCGATGCGTGGAGCCCCACTGGACTCTCGGGGTGGGACCGAAGCGCACGGGGGCGGGTCCGGCGAACAGTCCGAACGGGGTGGCGCGGTACTGCATCCTGAGCAGGTAGCGGGCCAGGGATGCGGCCGTGCGTCTGATGGCGCGGGGGCTACGGCGGCTGGTATCTGCATGGCGGACGGAGTCAGCGAGGGCGGGGGCGGCGAACTCGATCGCGGCGGCCCTGTTGCCGTCGGTCCAGACCTGGGTGATCCATTCCCGCAGGCGGTCAGTGTCGGCGTCGTCGCCGAGCAGGGTGGGCCAGGGAGGCAGCGGTGCCGCCAGCGGGAACACAGACGCCCTGATCATGCCCGCGTCAACTGCTTGGTACATGGCTGTGCCTCCTTCGTGGTCACGGTGGTGCGGGGCCGGGTCATCCGGGCCCGGCCCCGCACCTGTCACGTCAGCCGCCGATGCAGGTGCTGTTGGAGCAGGCGGACTGGCAGGTCGAGCCGCAGCCGTCGCCGGTGTCGTTCAGCAGCGCGCCGACGATCGGGGTGGACTGGACGGTCTCGATCGTGAGGTCGAAGTCCGATCCGCCGTCGACCGTGAAGTCCGTGGCGGCCTTGAGGGTGGTGCTTGCGTTCTGCGGTGCCATCTCGTACGCCTCCTACAGGGGAGAGTTGTGTGTGCTCTGCCGACCTGGTCGCGACGCTGGCGGCGTCATGGCCAGGAGATCGTGACCCGCGAGTGGGGCCGGTCGATGATCCGGCCCGCGGGAAGCAGGTCGTCCGGCGTGCCGGCCGGGTAGACCGCGATGTGCGCGCGGTCGCCGCGGTGCTTGCTGTCCCATGTCTGCATCTCTGCGACCAGCTGCCCGGCGACGTCCAGGCCGCAGGGCCCGTGGCCGAGGGCCCCCAGCTCGAACCGGTCCGGGTCCTCGGTGCGCCGCACGGTGCGGTAGGCGAAGCTGTCTCCGTCCACCAGCGTGGGGATTCCGAGCGGGGAGGCGGAGGCGACCAGGCCACGCTGCCGGGCTGCGGGCTTGGCCGCCATGAGGGGCAGGTTGTCCAGCGCGGTCGTCAGCCACAGGTCCAGGTGCTCGTTGGACTCGTCACCGGCGAGCGTCACCCCGGACCACGCTTCCTGGCGGGGCATGGTCAGCGCCTCGGCGAGCGCCTTGGTGTCTGGCTCGGGGTGGCCGTCAAGGCGCAGGCCGATCTCCTCCCCCTCGGCGTCGTGGATGACGGCGACGTGCATGCGGTTCTCGCCCGAGCCCTGCATGGGGACGAAGCCGCACAGCTCGAAGCCATCGCTGATCAGCCGGTGGTCATCGCGGACGAAGGCGATGGTGCGGGTCATGCCGCGCATGCGCAGGGGGACGACGAGTCGACCTCCGGTGTTGAGCTGGTGCACCCAGGGCGACGGGATGTCGGCTGCCTGTACGGTGACGATGATGCGGTCGAAGGGCTGGAAGTCGACCGCTCCGCTGCCGCCGTCGGCGGTGAGTACGGTGACGTTCCGGTATCCGGTTGTCTTGAGGAAGTCCTTGGCACGCTGGGTGACGTCGTGGTCGATGTCCACCGTGACGACGCGACCGTGGTCACCGACCAGCTCGGCGAGGTAGGCGGCGTTCACTCCGCCGGAACCGATCTCCAGGACGTTCATCCCCGGCTGGATGTCGGCCTGCTCGATCTGCATGGCCTGGATGCGCGGGGCGGAGACCGAGCTGATGTCCACGCCGGTCTGGTCGGTCTTGGTGATCAGCGGAGCTTCGGCGTCGTAGCTCTTGGCCATCTCCACACCCGGCGCGGCCAGGTGCCGGGGGACCTTGCGGAAGGCAGCCACGACGCGCGTGCTGCGGGCAGCTCCGGTCTCGATGAGCTGCCGGACCATCTCCTCGCGCAACTGCTGCTCGCTGGAAGGGGAGTTCTGAGTGCTGTCGGTCGTCATGTCGGGGACGTTATCCACGTGCTGTCTCCTTCTCGGCGCCCGCGCGCCGAGGGGTAGTGGGCTGGTTGTGCAGTGGCAGGCGCAGGGCTTCGAGGTGGTCGAGCAGCGCGTCGACCGACCGGGCAAGGCGCCGGACCTGAGCGACGGGGTCGGAGGAGATACCTCGCGGGCCGAGCCGCGACTGGGCCTCTCCGCAGCAGGCGAGGGCGCAGGCCCTGGGGATCGCCGCCGTGGGCAAGCGGCCCGCGGCCTTCTCCACCTCGGGTATCAGCAGCCGAATGTTCCCCTCGAACAGGCCGGTGAGCGTCTCCAAGCCCTCACCGGCGGGCGCCTCGGCGTCTGGGGCCAGCGCCTGGGCGGTGGCGTTGCGCATCTCCACCACGTCCACCGGCCACATCTCAGGGGTGGATGCCGCGAGCTCCGCGGAACCCCTCTCAGCGTCTGTGCCGGTCATGGTGGCCACCCTCTCCTCCAAGGCTGAGATCGTTCGTTGTCTCGCGAAGAGGTAACCGCTCAATCACTCTCCGCGGGTACCGTGGGAAGGAGGTGGAACCGTGAACACCGTGAACGCCATGGAAGCTGTCGGGAGTTGAGGTCATGGCCACGAGGAAACGCACGCCCAATCCCGCCCTAGCAGGGCTGCTTGACCAGGCACGATGGACCCGCACACAGCTCGCTCAGCAAGTGAACCGGCTCGGACCGCAGGCCGGTTTGCACCTGACGTACGACCGCACGGCCGTAGCCCACTGGATTGCGGGAACACCGCCAAAGCCCGAGGTCAGACCGCTGATTGTCGAAGCGCTGTCAGCGCGCCTCGGTCGCCCGGTCACCCACGCCGAAGCCGGCTTACAGCCCGCAGTGTCCGGGGACGGGTCTGCCCGGCCCGACACTGTCGAGGAGTTGATAGACCTCGGAAGGGCGGACATGGACCCATCTCGTCGCGGCCTGTTGGCCGCCACCCTGTTCTCGGCAGCGCTCAGCGTTCCCCTGTTCGAGGGGGTCGCCCGTGCGGACGAACCCGTCACACCGGGGAAGGCAACCACGCGGATCGGCGCCTCCCAAGTCGCCTCGGTGCGCTCCATGACGGAGCGGATCGCGGACATCCTTGACGAGTTCGGCGCGGGCCACGCGCGCCCCATGGCTGCCGCGTTCCTCGTCAACACCGTCGGCCCGTGGCTGCGGGCCCAGGCCTCCGCGCAGGTGAAGCGCGACATGCTCGCCGCCGCGTCGGACCTCACGTACCTGACGGGCTGGATGGCCATGTACGAGAAGGCCCACGGCCTGGGGCAGACGTACTACGTCAAGGCCCTCAAGCTCGCCGACGAGGCGAGCGACCACGTCACGTACTGCCGCACGCTGCGCGGCATGTCGCTGCAGGCGTCGAACCTTGGGCACGGACGGATGTCGCTGGAGCTCGCCGACTCCGCGGCCGAAGCCGCACCGTCGGCCGGCCCACGGCTGGTGGCGTTCCTGCGCGGGCAGCAGGCTCACGCGGCCTCAATGGTCGGCGACCGCCAGCAGGCCCACGCGCGTCTGCGCGAGGCCGAGGAGGCTCTGTCGCGGGCCGACAACCGGCGCGACGCGATCGGCGGATACGACAGGACCGCCTACCTCTTCCACGTCAGCCACGTGCTCATGGAGGAGGGCGACCTGCCCGGCAGCATCAAGGCCATGCAGCAGTCCATCCGGTTCCAGCCAGCTCAGGAGCGGCAGGGCCGGGTGCACGCGTACGCGGTGCTGGCCCAGCGGCAACTGCGGCACGGGCATCTCGATGCGTCGTGTGACTCGTGGAGCCGCTTCCTGGACGAGTACGAGCACGTGTCATCCGTGCGAGGGGACGGCCATTTCACGACGATGCGCAAGGAACTGTCGCGGCACGCCAAGGCCCGACCGGTTCGCGAGCTGGCCGGCCGCGTGCGGGAAGTGGCGGCGCTGAAGGCGTGAACACAAGGGCGCCCCCGGGGAAGCTGTCGGCAGACCCCGGGGGCACCTTCACGATACGGCCAGTGGCCCCTGAGCGGCGCCCGAACGGTGCGGAATTCACACCTTGGGTCCGTCCGGCGGCCTACTCCGCTGCCGTGCCCTCGCTTCGGGGGAAGCCCCCCAGGGGCACTTGGTTGAGCGGGTCCTCCTGGCCCTCGGTCTCCGGCCTGTCGTACACAGTGTCCGCGGTGTGCGACTCCGCCGACCAGCGGCCTCGGCGGTTGCGTTCCCGCAGCGGTACGCCCGCCGCGACCATGTCGGTATTGGCGCCGGCTCGCAGGGAGTGCGCGGTGACCTTCTTGTTGGCGATGTAGGGGATGCCCGCGAGGTCCGCGAGGTGCTGGATGCGCTCGTTGAGTGCCCCGCCCTTCATGCGGTCGCCGCGCTTGGTCGCGAGGGTTCGGTTGGCCAGGTTGCCCTTGACGGTGAGGGCTCGGAAGAGGGGCTGGGTGGGGCCGTCGGCCCCGAGCTCTCTCAGCACCGAGAGCCAGGCCCGGGCGCGGGAGACCAGCCGGAGGTCTTCCCGGTCCTGGATGAACTCCGTGGCGCCCTTGGACTGCTTGTCCGTCTTGGAGGTGGCGGTGGTGACGATGAGCCCGCTTGCTGTGATCCTCACGTTCTGCACCAGCAGATCGGCCAGCTCGATGCGGCGGTGGAGGTTGCCGTACGCCAGGGCCAGCATGAAGGCGTCACGGATGCCGATGCTCGTGGTCTCGTCGCACTGCTGAAGGCAGCGCATCAGGTAGGGGATGGTCAGCGCGGCAGAGCGCTGAACCTCCCCGCCGGCGGCCTTCCAGTCCTTGCGCCACAATCGCAGCTTCCCGCGCACTCGGGAGGGGTCGGGCCGCCAATCCTCGGGCTGCCAGTTCCAGATCCGGCTCATGTACTGGCCGACGGTGTCGGGCACGAACTCGCCGGACTTGCCCCGCCGGATCAGGTGCAGGCCGTAGGAGGTGTACGTCGCCGTGGTGCACGGCCATGCCAGTCGCGGCGGTTTCTGCTCGGCGCACCACTCCTCGAAGGCCCGAACGGTCGAGTCCCGGTTGATGATGGTGTTCTCGGCCAGGTCCGGCTCGTCCAACTCGGCCTTGTCCTCGGCGGAGATCCGGAAGTCGTCATCGGTCCAGGCCGGCCGGGCGTCGGCGCGCGGCGGCATCTCCCCGGGCCCCAGCATGGTGTGTTGGTTGACCAGGTAGCGCACAGGCTCGACTGCCGGGCCGGCGCCGTCGTCCACCACCTCGGCTTCGTACACTTCCAGATCGGCCGCTACGCGAGCCCCGTCCGCCGTCATGACCCGACCTGGAGGGTGGCGAACTCCTTGCAGTTGGAGCAGCGCAGGACGGGGCGCTGGGGGTGCTGCTCAAGGGGGATGGGGCCACAGGTGGGGCACTTGCCGAGGGCGTTGAGTGCTTTTCGGGCGGGGTAGTTGGGGTGGTCCTCCCAACGCTCGGCCTCGGTGCGGAACCACTCCAGCCTGCGCACGGCGCCGACGACGTCGCGGTGCTCGATACACGCCTCGCCGTGACCGAGTGCGTAGCCGATGGACTGCCAGAAGAGCGGCGTGGTGACCTGCTCACTGGCCCGGTCCTTCACGAAGGAGTGCAGGGCGGTGATCTGGTCTCGCAGCTCGGTGAAGACGTCGGTGTCCGCGGCCGTGCTGACCGGTGGCGTGGGCCGGGACTCCTGCGGGCGGTATCCCTTGGTCACGTCCAGGACTCCGTCTTGGCCGGCGTCTGCACCGCGAACGCGGCTTTGTAGTCGGGGTGGTGGTGCCAGGCGGCGGCGATGTAGCGCAGGGCCTGCCCGAGGCCGTCGGCGACACCCGAGGCGTAGTCGGGTCCGGCGGCTTTCAGGTTCGGCAGGATCTCGTCGTAGGCGCCGAGGAGATCCATCACCCCCGTCGCGAGGTTCTCCGCTTTGCCGTACTCCGGGCCCATCGCCTGGAGGCGATCACTGACAAAGCGGATCAAACGCATGTTCTCTTCGGTTTCGCTCATACCTCTCCTTGCTCGATGCTCGCCGGTCACACCCTGCCAGGTGGCGGCTATTCCAGGGAGAATAGCCGGTAAGGGCACCCTAATTGATCCGAGCGGGGGAGAGGAGCGCGCCACGCCAGCGTGTAGAACCCGGGTTGAACCCGGGTCAGTTCTGCGAGAAGCCCTGAGAGCTCCGCGCCTCTTCGGCGCCGCGGAGCCCACCGCACTGCCTCGCAGACATGCCGAAGAGCCGCGCCACCCTGACACGGTTCGCTTCTTTTACCTGGCTGGAGAGTCGATACTTATTCCTCTTCGCCTAGTATTTTGAGGACCCCTGATCTCCATTTAGTTTCCCAGAGATGCTTGATGTCCTCTCTGTGCTCTTGCGTGGGGGACAGGTTGTCGGGTAGCTGCATAACGGCAGCTCGTAGACCGTCGGCTTGGCTGTCGCGGAAACAGGCGTCCGTGGCGACATGCACTACAACCGACCACTGGCCTAGGGCCACGTCTCGCTCTGGCGCCCTGTGCACTGTCGCCTCGGAGCAGTCGAGCCAGGCCGTGGGTACGGTGGCCGGCGCTGCCGTGCCGAGGTCAGGCAGCACGAGCAGGGCGAGAAGGTACTGCTTTTCACGCGGTCCCTCCCGCCTGAGCTTGCCCGCGACCTTCTTCTCCAGTTCGCTCTGCACCGTGCGCGGGTGATTGGCGAGCCAAGGAAGCAGGTCATGGTTCCATTTCCACGCCGCGTATTCGCCTCCCGCGTCACTCCATCGCTGCTTGAATGCGGAGAGCGCTTCGAGAATCAGTTCGTTCGGCTTGACCGGCAGGTACGAGTGGTACGCGTCATCGCGCACGTCCAGGAAGAAGTCATCGAGAACCCTTCTCGCGCCTTTCACCTCAAGCAGTGTGTAACTGTAGGCGGAAGACACCGACGCTGGGTCCGTCTCGGCAGGCGGCGTTTCCCGTTCGGGGTCGTGGAGGAATCGACCGCTGTCGCTGAGGTTCTCGATATCCTCGGGAAGCGGTTCGACCGGCGTGTCGAGAACCTTCTTCAGCCGATCGTCAAGTTCCTCTCGCGAGAACACAGGCATATCCACTGTGTCGTCATCCGGAGAGTGTTGCATCAGATCCCACAGGATGGACAGGTACGAGTTGGCCTTGCCGGAACCGGCGGCGGTCTCGACTCGACCGGGTTCGAGACTACTGACGCCTCGCTGCATGGTGGGGCCACCCCACTCCTCGACGATGAACCTCACTTCTGCCCCTCTACGTCGCTGTCCCTCAGCTTGCTGAGCTTGGCCCTTGCCCGGGCGAGCCGAACTCGCCGGTTGCCCTCGGTGATACCGAACTCCTCGGCCTGTTGCCGCTTCTCGTAGCCTGCCGCCTTCATCATCAAGAGCCGTTGGTCGTTCTCCGGGAGGCTGCGGATCTGGTCCCGGAGGTGCGCTAGGGCGACACAGTTGTCCGGACTGGAGGTCGCTGACGCGGGCCACTCACCGAACCTCTCGGCCGGATCGCACAGAGATTCCCGCCGACTCGCTCTCTTCCTGTTGAAATCGAGGAACCGTTTCAAAGCTTTGTCCCAGAAATAGCCTTCGGGGCTCTCTATGTCAGCCCATTCCTTCATTGAGGTCTCTGTGTAGGCCTGCTGTAGGACATCTTCTGCATCTTGCTGTGACAGCCGGAATCTGCGCATCGCCCGGCGCAAGAATCTGCTGTACGTCGCACCGAAGAACTCCTCGAAGGAGGCCCACTCGTCCTGTGCGCGCGGCGCTTCATGGCTCACGGCTCCCCGACTCCGTCATCTGTTGCTCGGTCCCGGCTGCACGCCGACCTTCGGGGACGTGCAGGAGCGGCCCCTGCGGAACCTGCTCACCTGAAGAGACGTACGTCGGGGGCGAGTTGTTACACCGGCGTCGGGCTGGACGTGCACGACCGCCCTGTGCCACCCTGTGAATCCAGGCTCAATCCAGGGTTATTAATCAGAGACAGGACACGACATGAAGATCACCATTGAGTGCGAGGACCCGGCACCGCCGGAACTCGTGGCCGCCGTGACGGATCTGATGGCCCGCATCGGCCCGCAGGCCTCTGTCTCGACCGACGACGGGTGGACCGTCGAGCGGGCCGAGAAGCTGCTCCGCGACACCAACCCCCGCACCTTGCTCCTGTTCGACGCAGCGATCGAGGGAGAAGGATGGGTCGACGGACCCGCCTTCCGGGAGAAGTGGGGGGACAACGCCCTCCGTGGGCCCTCGCAGACCATCACGAAGGCCATCAAGCGCGGTGCTGAGCGGGGCCATTGGTCCGCCGACATCACCCCGCCGTTTACCCCCACCACGCCGGACAAGTCGGGTTGGTCGAAGACCGGCGGCTACTACCTCGGCGACGGACTCCTACCCGTCTTCCGCGAAGCCATGAAGCGGTACAAGGAGAGGAGCCGCGGCGAATGACCCGCCAGACGCAGGCGCCGATCGAGCACACGAACTTCAACCCGATGTTCCGGCGGGCCTCCGCCATCGTGGACGACGTGAGGCGAGGCAACTTGGATCTGCACCCGCCGTACCAGCGCGGCAGCGTATGGAACGACGAGCAGCGGATGAACCTCATCGAGTCGTGGCTGTACGGCGTACCAACCGGGCCGATCGTCCTGGTCGACCGGGCCAACGGCAAGTGGAAGACCGAGGACGGCCAGCGTCCCCTGTACGACGACGTGGACGTGGCCATGTGGGGCTGCGCGGATGGGCAGCAGCGCATCACCACGGCCATGGCCTGGTTCGATGGCGAGTTCGCAGTCCCTGCCTCCTGGTTCGATGGCGAGTTTCTCGAGACGACGGAGGAGACCGCGGACGGCCCGTACGTCCGCTTCACCGGCCTGACCAAGCCAGGTCAGCTCAAGTTCGACTTGCACCTGGCGTCCTTCCAGGTGTCTGAGGACAGGACGTGCACCGGCATGGCGGACGAAGCCCGGACCTATCTGCTGATCAACACCTCGGGCACCGCGCAGACCAGTGCCGACCTCGACAACGCCCGGCGTGTCGCCGCAGGAGGCTGAGATGGCGGACCTGAAGGAGAGCAGGACCCCGTGGCGCTGCGAGGTCGACTGGCACGCGCACACGAGCGATCAGCGGGGGGCGACGTGCCGGCCGGACACCCTGCTCCACCCCGAGCTCTCGGACGAGCAGGGCAAATACCCGCCGCAGACCTCCAGGCCAAACCTGGCACAGCAGTCCCTTGAGGGACCTGAGTAGCAGCACTTCCATGACGCCCCGGGCGCACGAGCGAGCGCCCGGACTTCAACGCTCCGAAAAAGGACAACCCCACATGCAGCACTACACCGAAGACCCCTTGATGGACGGGCCGCGCCGCGAGCACCAACTGTTGCTGGAGCCCGTCGGCACGACGACCGGCGTGCTCATCACGGCGGCCCTGTTCGCCGCCGGCTGCGCGGCGGGGGACTGGATGGACCCCCGCCCGTACGACCTCCACGCCCACATGGAGGGCTTTGACCAGCACATGGGGGAGGTACAGCGGAAGGTCCACGAGACAGAAGCCTCCGAGGCGAGCCAGGGTGACCGCCCCGACGAGGAGGCGTGACGTGGTGTTCCGGCTCAGCGCGAAGGAGGCCGCGCGCTACCCCGGCCTCCGTGCCCGGCTCGATGCTCAGCGGACCCCGCAGAAGCAGCCGGCGAAGGCCCGCACGGCGGCCGCGGGGGGCTCCTCGGCGTACGTCGAGTGGGAGCCCGCTGAGGAGATCGGCGACGCTCGGCACTGGATGCTCGACCTGCCCGACATGGAGCTGATCAACGCCAACGAGGTGCGCCGCTGGCACTGGGGGAAGGAGCGCCGCGTCGCCGCGTCGATACGGGAGGCCACCGCGGTGCTCGCCCGCTCGCTGAAAGTGCCTCGGCTGACGCTGGCCCGGGTGGTGTACGTGGTGCACCCCAAGGCCCGCACGAGGGTCTTCGACCCGTCAAACTGGGCCCTGTCAGCAAAGGCCGCTGTGGACGGCCTCCAGGACGCGGGAGTGTTCGAGGACGACAACGCCTCCGTGGTGACGGGCGTTGACCCCCGGGCCGGTCAGCGCCAGCACGGCGCGCAGATCAGGATGTCGCTGGTCATCATCGACCAGGGGAGAGGGGAAGAGCAGTGAGGGAATCGACGGCCGCCGCGGTGACCGCTGAGAAGCGAGTGAGTGACCTGCTGGAGGAGTCAGGCGTACGCGACAGCCTGATCCCGACGTACGCGAAGGCGTTCACCGCGCTGTACGCAATGGAGTTCGCGGCGCAGCTCCGCGCGGAGGGTTTCGAGGAGGCCGCCGCGCGGCTCCAGCCGGACCCTGCCGTCATCGAGGCCGCGTGGGGTGAAGAGTGACCGCATGGCCGCCGACGTGGTGAGCGATTGGGAGCCGGCGGTACCTCTGCCGGCCCCGTACGCCGCGGTGTAACGAATCCGCGGGTCACTCCGTCTATCCGGTGCACGAGCCCCCTGAGATCGGCGCACGTCGGCATGGCAAGCAGGGGGCCGTGCTCGGGAGGGACACCGTGAGCACTGCCACTACCGTCGAGCGCGCCGAGTTGCTGCGCGAGGCGTCCTTGACGATATGCGGCCGGCGTGAGGGCAAGACGACGTCGTGCACCTCGTGCCTGCGGAAGGCCGACGCTGTCGTACGTCTGGTCAAGGGATCGGACCTGAACACGGTCCTGGTCCCGCGTATCGCGGACATCATCTGTGGCTCGGCGGGGCATCCCTGCGGGTTGTGCTGGGACAAGGCCACCACTCTGGTCCTGGAGCTGCGGCCGTGACGTTCGACGCGCCTGAGCCCCTGTTCGTGTGGGCACGTGTGCGTGCCGGTGAGCTCGAAGCCGTCTCGATGATCCCGGTGCTGGGTGTCTCCTGGGGGAGGATGCGGCCGGTCAGCCTGCGGCACGCTGTCCGGCGGGCGAAGGTCAGGCTCTTCAACGATGGCGCGCTGTGCGAGTCCTGTGCCGGGGCGTATGGCGATGTCCCGGGACCGTGCGCGGACGCCCGGAGACGCTGTAGCCCGGTCCGCCTGACCATCTGGACGGGCACGTGCGAGTACCCGCTCACGGACGACCTGCTGACGGTGTACCCGTCGGTGAGCCGGCTGCGGCTGTTCGCCCGGACTCTGGGCAACCGCACCCTGTTCTCCACCGTGGAGGTGGGCGCGGCCGAGTGGACCGGTTCCACTCCCGAGCAGAGGCACGCGATCATGCGGGACGTGGTGGAGCGCCTGAAGCGGAGCGCTCTGGGCGAGGACACGGCCGGCATCCGCACGTTCATCATGGACGGCGAGCGTGAGATCCCCTACCCCGCCAACTGGACTGGGGCGTCTGCCGATCATCGCCGGTACGCTTCTCCCATAACTGCATAGCCGGGTATCGGCCCGGTCCGACTGTGGCGCACGAGCAAGCGCCCCGGTTCAACGCTCCGATTACGACCAGGAGGGCATCCATGCCTTGCGCCACCGTGATCTTTTCCGGCTTCGGCACCCCGTCCTGATGTGACGTGACGAACCCCCGACCTGGGGTTTTCGCCGCATTCCACGTCACGTCACTTCCCGGGGAGACTGCTGTGCCTTCGCATGACTCGATATTGGCGCGCGCCGCGCTGGGGACCGCGGGCGCGCTGGGTTCGCTGTGCCGCTGGTGTGCGCGCCGCCGCTACGAACTGGCTCCCGGCGCCGCGTCGACCGGTCTGACGGGCCTGTCGTGGCTTCACCACCTGGACGGCGTCAGCCTCGGTGAGCACATCGTGTACGGGGTGGCGACGGCCGCGGCCGCGGGCCTCGCCGCGGGGGGGCTCAAGCACAAGCACAGGGGCGTGGCGGCGGCCGGGGCGAGCGGCATGGTGGTGCTGGCCGACGCGTGGATCGGTGCCGGCCTCGGCCCGTCCGTGCCGTCCCTGATCGCGAGTGCGCTGGCCACCGGCGGCGCGTACGCCATGTACGTGCCGTGGCTGGTGAAGTCGCGTCAGCAGCAGCTCTCCCTCCAGGTGAAGGCGGCGAAGTCCGGCGTCACCGCCGAGGGCCTGGGTACCAACACGCTCGCCCCCGGGCTGACCGGCGCGACCGCGGAGGAGACCGCGCTGCTGCGCGCCCTGGTCGCGATGCTGTCTGTGCCCGCGGTGGACGTGACATCGCTGGACTACACGCCCTTCGGGTGGCGGGCGGTCATCGTGCTGCCGCCTGGCCGCAACACCGCCCCGCAGAAGGTCATCGCACGCAAGGACCAGCTCGCCGCGAACCTCGGGCTGCCCGGCAAGCTGCGTCTGGCCCGGGGAGAGAAGGACAACGAGCTGGTCGTCTCCCTGTACGAGTCGGACCCGCTGGCAACGTCGATCCCGTGGCCGGGCCCGTCCACGCGGACGTGCACGGAGCCGGCCGTGCTGGGCATGGACGCCTTCGGCAACCCGGTCCTGATCCCGCTGCTGTACAACCACGTGCTGATCGGTGGCTCGACGGACAACGGCAAGAGCGGTGTGCAGAGCGTCCTCATCGCGTACGCGGTCGCCTGCGACGACGCCGAGGTGCTGCTCATCGACATGAAGCCGGGGGCGGTGGAGTTCGGCCCGTGGCGGGACTGCGCCCTCGCGCTGGCCGATTCGCCGAGTCGCGCGATGCAGCTGCTGAAGCTGGTGTGGGCGGAGGTCGAGCGCCGCGGTGCGCTCTTGGCCGAGCTCGGCGAGAAGAAGTGGGTGCCGGGCAAGCACGGTCCGGCCTGGTTCGTGTTCATTGACGAGCTGGCCGAGCTCGTACGCCGGGTGCCGCAGGCCGCGAAGCTGATCGAGTCGCTGCTCCAGGTGGCGCGGTTCGTGGGCATCACTCTGGTGTGCGCCACTCAGTCGCCGTCGAACCGGGTGTTCGGCGGGTCAACCGACGGGCGCCAGCAGTACCAGGTGCGTATCGGGCTGGGCGCGAAGGAGTCCACGACGTCGAACCTGATCTTCGGGCCGGGGGCGTACGGGGATGGCTGGTGCCTGGACGAGCTGGACGCGCCGGGCAAGTTCCTGCGCTGGGACCGCGAGCACCAGGTCCCGGTCGAGGCCCGGGGGTTCTGGATGACTGACGAGGACGTCGCGGCGACGAGCCATCGCTACGCCCGGGAGGAGGGCGAGAGCGAGGCCAGGGAGCATCCGGAGCCGTCGCCGGACCCCGACGACGACTCGCCTCCGCCGATGCCTCCCCCGCCGCCGTCCGGCGGTCCCGGGGGCGGCCGTCCCGTGCTGCGCGCGGTGCCGGTGTTCCCCGACGGAACGGAGATCGCCGACGAGCGTCATCTCGCGCTGTGGCAGGCCGTCGAGAAGGCGGGCCCGCAGGGCATCACCGTGGACGACCTGGTGGCGCTCGACCTCCCCCAGTTCGCCGCTCGTTCCTCGGTGAACGGGCCGCTGGGGCAGTGGCGTCGCAAGGGCTGGGTCGAGGAAGCGGGGAAGAAGGGCCGGGCGATGGCCTACCGGACGGTGCCGCGGCACGCGGTCGAGGAGGCGCCGGAGGCCGTGGAGGACTCCGAGTCGGCCACGGTCAGTGGATGAGGGGCCGTCAGTGGCCCATGACACTATCCGTGCCGTGAGCGTAGAGACGGCTGCACCGGCGGCCGCGGGAGGCGCCATCCCCGCGGCCGCCGTGGTGCGTACGCCTGCCGGGGTGCTGCATCTGCTGCCGCCGGGGGATGCCGCGCCGCGGCTCCCGGTGTTCACCGTGCCGCTGCTGTGCAGCCCCGACCCGGCGGGGGCGCCGGCGGTCCGCCGGTACGGCGGTGAGTGGAACGGGCCGAAGGCGTGCCGGGCCTGCGTGAGGGTGTGGCGCGGTGACCCGGCACCGGTGGAGGCCGAGGCCCTGGAGCTGCCCGGCGCCGAGCCCGTCGAGCCTGCCGAGCGGCGGGTGCCATCGCTGCCGCGCGAGCATCGCGGCCGGCCGCTGGTCTGGTGCGACTGGGAGCCGCAACTGCGGCTGTCGCACTACTCCTCCGAGTGTGAGCACTGTGGGGACCCGGGCCCGGGGAAGATGGCGACCGGGCGGGGCCGGGAGCCGCTGGGCCGGTACGTGGCTTTCTGGTGCTCTGCCTGCGGGCATGCAAGAGCGTACGAGTGCGTCGAATCCTGGGATCTGCAGGTCATCTATGTAGAGCGGGGAACCTCTGGGCGTCGTTGATGGCAGGATCTCCGCCATGGCTCGCATCGTCTTTGCGCTGAACAAGTCGCTCACGGATGAGCAGATCACTGCCGTGTACGACCTTGCCGAGGAGTTCGAGGTCGGGGTCCATCTGTGGGGCAACACGCCCTCGCTCGCGCGTGACTCCTTCACCTGGGCGGTCGAGGGCAGCTTCCTCCAGATCCGCCGGTTCAAGCGGGCTCTGGAGGCAATGCACTGACCGGGCCGCCCGGAGGCTTGCGTAGCCGCGGGGCCGGGCGAGCGTTGACAAGTCTGGAGCCCGGCGCGAGCCGGGTTCTCCTAACAACCTTGTTTGAAGGGAGACATGGTGAGCGGCGAGCTAATGAAGCTGACATTCGCCATCGACGTAAAGCACGTGGCGCGGCTGACGGCAATCAAGAAAAAGCATCGTCGGGGCATGGCGGAATACACGGCCGATTTGGTTGCACGGGGGATGCCCCGGCCTGATGCGCAACTGGAGGCGCGGCGGCTCCGGCCAGAGCGGTGGCCGACGCTCGACACCATCGTGGCGCGCGCGATCGAGCAGCGTTTGGAGGAGGACGACTTGGCCGGCCCGTGGCGGCCGCTGACCCCCGCCGAGGAGGAGGGTGCGACGCTCATGGGCCGCGGGCCGGGCAAGAACTACCCGGGGTTCCTCAAGTACCGGGCCTACGAGCTTCCCTCTGACCTGGTGAAACGACTGCGTACGGCGTCGATCCGCGTCAGTGAGGGACCGCTGGACAAGCTGGATGCTCTGGGGCTGACGTATAACCGGCTCGACCTCAGCCCCGAGGAGAAGGACCAGCGGGAGGAGCTGATCGAGAAGGTGTACTCGGTGCCGCGGATCGCGCGCCAGGCCCTAGAGCGGTACGGGCCGTGGCCCCGCGAGGAGCGACCGCCGTCCGCTCCCCCAGCCGAGGATTTCTAACAACCTTGTTAGAAGAATCATTTAGCGCGACCTCCGAAAGCGGAGTATGCGGCGCAATTTCATTTCACCCTGCCGGGAATTGCGGAGGGTGTTTATGTGCGCTAGAAATGGCGCATTGATTCCCCGACGAGGAGGGCGCATGAGTGCTGTTCGCGATAGAGGCCCGGTGCTGCACTACGGGCCGGACGGGACGCCGGCGGTGTACCGCGCGGGGCGGGCGCCGGAGCGCCTGGTTACGCGCAATCAGCTGCGTGCGGCCGGGCTGAGCGAGGCGGGGCTGAAGCCTGCGGCGTGGCTGCACTACAGCCCGCTGCACGGCATGTGCCCGCTGTACGAGCGGGCGCAGGCACGGCCGATTCGCCCGTTGACGGACCGGCAGCGGGCGGCCCTGGCGGCGGGCCGTCTGGTCCCGCAGGCCCGTCGCGAGGAGGGCTGATGACGCAGATCCGGCTCATGGACTCCGACCCGGGGAAGGCCGAGCGCACCGCGGCCGCCGTGCAGCGGGCGCTGGAGGCCTCGCCTGAAGTGGTTGTCGGGAACGTGGCGATGGTGCCGAACAAGCGCGGACCGGGTGCGCGCTGGTACATGGAGGTTCTGCTGCTGGAGGCTCGCGGCTCGGCGGCCCGCGGCGAGGACCAGGAGGTGACTGTGGAGCGGGACGACGCGCGGCCGCGGTCTTCCCGGCGGGCGCTGCCGCGCGGCGGCCGTACGCTGAGATCGTGACCAGGTAGCCGGGGGTGGGTCTGGAGGTACGTATGCCTGCCCCACTGGCCAGCACCGCTGTGACCTTCGGGCTTGTGAGCATCCCGGTGCAGATCGTGGCTGCCACTGAAGATCACTCAGTTCGGTTCCGGCAGATTCACCGCAGCGATGGTGGGCAGGTCCGAATCCAGAAGAGGTGCGAGGTCTGCGGGCAGGTGCTGCGGCTGGACGAGATCGGCCGCGGCTGGGAGATGCCGGACGGCTCGGTGCTGCCGATCACCGACGAGGACTTGGACTCCATCCCGCTGTCGAGCGTCCACGCCATCGAGATCGTCGCGTTCGTCCCCGCGGCCTCGATCGACCCGGTGAGAGTCGGATCGGCGTACTTCCTCGTGGCTCGCGAGGCCATCTCAGCCAAGCCGTACACGTTGATCAGGCGGGCGCTGGAGAGGAACCGGAAGGTAGCCATCGCGCGGTACGTGCTGCGCGACCGTGAGCGTCTCGGGATGCTCCGCGTCCGCGATGACGTGTTGGTGCTTCAGCGGCTGCTGTGGCCCGACGAGGTTCGCGATCCCGCTGCTGTTGCGCCGCGGGCGCAGGTTGCGATCCTCGAGGACGAGATGGCCGCGGCCATCGAGCTCATCGACGCGCTCACCACCGACGACCTCTCGGGCTACCGCGACCGCTACCGCGATGCTCTGGAGTCACTCATCGACGCCAAGGCCGAAGGCGGCCGGCTGGCCCCGCCCGAGCGCCTCCCGGAGCGGGCAGTGGACTTGATGGCAGCGCTGCAGGCGTCCGTGCGAGAGGCCAGGGAGCGGCGCGGCGAAGTGTCAGGTGAGCCGGAGTGACCGGTGACGGTGGGGGTCCCGGGCCAGCACCCCGACGTGCTCCAGGCGCCGGACCTGGTACCAGGCGGAGCTGCTGCTTCTCAATCCCACCGCGTCGGCGATCTCGCGCATCGTGGGGGCTTCGCCGGTGTCGGCGATGTGTTCCCGGATGGCGCGGAGGATGTGGCGCTGCCGGTCGGTGATGTCTTGCATCTCCTCATGGGCTCACATGTTCGATTTGCGGGGCAAGTTCCCGCACCGGTGATGCCGCCTACCGTCCAAAGCGCGCCCGGCCCGGGCTGCTGCCCGGCTTCTCCGGCACCACTACCTCCGCCCGATGCTCCTCGTACGGGAAGTAGTCCTCCGTCGTGGCCAGTGCCGGGTGCTCGTCGTACACGGCGTTCTCCAGAGCCCTGCGCGCCGCATAGAGCGCGTCGATCGCCACCTGCAACTGCTCCGCCGGAAACGCCCTCGGTCCTCTCCGCGGGTACGCGTTCATCAACGCGGTCTGCTCGTGCATCAACTGGGTCTGTACTCCGGAGAGGACCTGGCCGATGCGCAGGTGCTCGGGGTGCGGGAGACCGCGCTTCGTCATCTCGTGTTCCTCGGTTCGGGGTGGGGCGCAGCGTACCGCTCGCTCAACTGACCGGTGCTTAGTACGGTCCGCCAGCGGTGATGTGTGGCGGCCCCGCGTACGTGCGATTGGCCACGGGGCCGCCGGCCCGCAGTCCTGTCCGAGCGGGCGCACCTGCGACTGTACGGCCAGGCAAGGCCGGGCGCCCGTGGACGGATCTGACTCGAACCAGCCTGCTGGCCCGAGCGCCGGCAGTAGGGTGCCGCCATGAGCGACCAGCCGACACCGCCCCCCGTTGAAAGCACGGACGACCTGCCGCCGTTGAAGCCGGAGGAGATGCCGTCCGAGCTGAAGGACGCGCGGCGCCGGATGAGTCAGCGCGGTCCCGTCGTGGACATGGGCACTGGGGAGACCGTGGCCGAGGCGGGTCGACTCGCCGGGGAGAAGCCGGCCGGCGGCCTCGTGGCGTGCAGTGAGTGCGCACGGGCTGTTGCGCTGGGCTGGTGGGGCAGTATCTCCCGCCACCTCGGTGCCCCGGACGCTCCTGTGTGCGTGCTGTGCAGCGAAGGCGAAGCGACACTCAGCGCCGAGGAGTGGTTCAGCCTCACCGCTCAGCTCGTTGTGCAGCGCACCAGGGACGGGCAGCGGCGCACCTGGCGGGATGATGCGCTGGTGGGGATCGGCGCGGTCAATCCCGAGAGCCTGCGGCGTCCCCCGGGTGACGAGAGCTGAGCGGGACGACGCCCAGACGCAGCGGTGTGGCTGGGGCGCTCGGGCTGGCCGCTGTGCTGCTGGCGGCCGCAGGGTGTGCCGCCCAGGCCGGCGACGAAAGGCCTACGCCCACCGATCTGCCGACGGTGCCTCGCACCGAGCGCTTCACTTTGCGGGTCCCTCAGCACGATCACATGGCGTCGGTCAGCTTCACCACGGTGAACGTGACGATGACGTGCCAGACCTCGGGCCTCGCGGTGACCCTGGAGTCGCAGGAGTCGCGCAATGACCTGTTGCTGACGGTGAACATGGACCCCGTCAAGGCCACCAACGCGGTCCGGGACTGGGAACAGGTGCATGCCGATGTGCGCGCGGATGTGCCATGGCGCCGCGTTGCCGCGCCATGGACGTGCGTGAACGGGCTGGATCACGTCCTCACCGTCGAGGTCATGACGGCGAGGCAGCGCGAGCAGTACGGCCTCGACGAATGACGGGGCTCAGTCGACCTGGGCGAGCCAGGGCTTGCAGCCCGAGGTCTTGAAGAAGTCGCCCTCCTTGAGCTCCACGATGGCGCTGCCGGTCGTGTAGTCGTTGGCGAGGATGCTGCTGTTGCTGCCGCTGGCGTCGCTCATGCGCGCCCAGTAGCAGCCGCCGGCGCTGTCGGGGCCTTTGGTCTTGTAGGTGCCGGGGGCGAGGTATTCGTCATCGAGGGCCTCGGTCATGTCCTCGTAGTCCGGCGTGTTCTCGGTGACCTCGTAGGTGCCGGGCTGGATGCCGAGGGTTTCGCCCATGGCCGCGTGGCAGCCAGCCCCACGACGATGAGTTCGGCACTTCATGGACGAGTTGGAGGCCGATACTGTATCGCTGCGCGATACACAAGCGGGCGGCCCCGCTCCGCGGGGCCGCCCGCTTCCGCTCCGCGGAAGCGGACACGGCTCGCTCCGCTCCCCGAACCCGAGGATGGCTCGCTCCGCTCACCAACCACCCGCAGCACTCCACACCACGCAAGCGAAGCCCAGCACTCCACACCACCCAAACCACCACGCCCGCGCTCCGCGCGGGCGTACACAACGCTCCGCTGTGACAAACCGTCAAAGCCTTACTCCATACAGGCCATGACAGAACACCAGACCATCAGGCCGGCCACCCCCACTCCCATGCGCCGCTACCAGAACAGCAATGACAGGCCATCAAAAGCCTCATGTCGAAAGTCCGCACCCACACGCCGTAGAAGAAGGATGCATCAAAACAAAAAGCAGATAAGAACTGGACCACCCTGCCCCATCTACCTTCGACTCGAGTGCTCCACACCACCAAACACACCAACTGCAGGCAATCAGCCGGTCTCTCGACGGTGCACCACCATCGGCACACGAATGGGGTACGCCATGGAAGCGACTGCCTCCGCCGGCGGCTTACTGCCCGGGACAGAGCGAAACTTCCAACGCGGCAGGATGGTAGCCAGAAAGATGGTCGCTTCGAGCCAGGCGAACTTGTCGCCGATGCACTTCCGGCTACCCGCGCCAAAGGGAACGACGTGATGCCGAGGACGCACCGCCATGTGCTCCGGTAGCCAGCGATCAGGGTCGAAGCGGTCGGGATCCGGGTACAGCTCCGGGTCCCGATGCATCGCATAGGGACTGAAAAGAACCTCAGTTCCCACAGGAATTCCGTAGCCACCGATGACGACGGGCTCCACTGAGCGTCGCATGAGCGTCGTCACACCGTGAAGCCGGATCACTTCGTCCAGGACGCGTGTGATGGCGGGCAGGCTCCGTACATCAGCGAAGGTGACAGGTCGGGAACCGACAGTCTTGCTGATCTCCGTGAGGATTTCTTCTTCGACATCGGGACGTTGGCCGATGTGGTACATGGCCCAAGCGAGTGTGGAGGCGGTGGTCTCACTGCCGGCGAAGAGCATGGTGGCGAGCTCGTCTCGAACTTCTTCGTCGGTCATGCCGACTCCCGTGTCGTCCCGTGCTGACAGCAACAGGGACAGCAAGTCGGAACGGCTTTCGGGGTTGGAGGTGCGGGTGGTGGCGATGACCTCCTCGATCACGGCGCGCATACGGGTTACGGAGCGGTCGAACGACCGCCAGATCGGCAAGCCGTCCAGAGCTTTGGGGGCGAGGGCCCGGTGGAGCATGGTGCGGAGGATGATCGGGAGGTCTTCCCGGACCGACTCGACCGCAGGCCGACCGATGTCGGCGCTGAAAATGGTCGCGGCAAGGGTCTCGATGGTGAAGCTTCCCGCGGCTTGGGCGGCATCAATCGACTGGCCGTCGTGCCAGGAATCCGCGAGCATCCGCGAGCGGTCGGCCATGACGCTTGCGTAGCCCTCAAGGCGCTCTTTGTAGAACATCGGCTGGATGAGGCGCCGGTTGCGGATATGTGTCGCGCCTTCGCTGTTCCCGATTCCGTTGCCGACCAGTGGCCTCAGGCGGTCGAAGAGCCGACCTTTCCTGAAGGACTTGCCCTTCTTGACCAGGATCTCGGTGATCGCGTCGGGGGTGGTGACCACGACCACCGGCATGGTGCCGATGTCGAGGCGGAGCACGGGCCCTTCGCCGTGGAGGGCTCTGAGGACTCCCAGTGGGTTGAGCAGCAGGCGCGGGACATGCCCGAGTCCGGGAACACGGCCCTTCGCGCGCGGTATGGAGTCCAGTGACACGGTGAAGTCCTCTCGCAAGACACCTTCACGCCGGTCCCCAGCAGCGACGGCATGTCAGGTGGCGTGCACACGCCGTCAGCCGGGCCAGCCGGAGTGATCCCGTCCGGCGCATACTATGCGTGCTTGATCGTTTTCCAACAGGGGCACCGGGCAATCTCAAGTTCCGTTCCAGGTCTGGTATCTCCCCGGGTTCGACCCAGCGCGGTGGGCGGAGAGGTTCCTGGGGGCGATGGCCGAGGGGGTGCCGGAAGCGACTGTGTGCGGCAGAGAGGGGCGGTCTCGGCTGCCAACGGGCTCCACGGCGGCCGACACCGCCCTGGGGCGCAGCGGGGGCCTCAGAGCCGCTCCTCGGGCGGTTGGGCGGCGCGCCGGGGCTCGTCTACTGGTGCTTCCCTCTCATCGGGCGGATCGCTGCTTGAGAGACCGTCTGCCAGACGCTGAACGGTTCTGTCGCCCGCCTGCCGAGTCCAGGTCGTGGTCACTGCTGAGGGGCGCCAGGGGATGCCGGAGCCTTGAAGCTCGCAAGGCTGGTGCCGGACGGCAGGGATCCACCCGTGGCTCTGCCGGTGTTCGACACGATGCATCGAGTGGTTGACTGCACAACTGTCGTACCTTGAAGAGACTCTGACGGCCAGTCGGGCGTTTCGGCGTGGAAGATATGCTGCCCCTGCGCTGCCGATCTTGCTCGATGGACCGGCGGTACGGGACTGCTACCCGCGGTCCGCAGCGACGTTCATGAGCGCCCCCGGTCGGCCTTCGTGACAGGGGTGCTCTCACATCACCGGAGGCCCCGTGAACACCCCACACCCGATACCCGTCGACGGGCTCGTGCCGCCGCCGGGGTGCCCCGCCCACGGCATGGCCCAGAGCGGGCTTGTGCGGCTCCCGGAGATCACGGATCCGGCCAGGACGTACGAGGGGCTTCGCCGGCAGTACGGTCCGGTCGCCCCGGTTCTGTTGCACGGGGACATCCCGGCATGGATGGTTCTCGGCTACCGGGAGAACCTCGAGGTCATGCGCACGCCCAAGCTGTTCAGCCGGGACTCACGGCGCTGGAACGCCTTCATCGAGAACCGGGTGCCCGCGGAATCCCCCCTGATGCCGATGGTGGGCTGGCAGCCGCTGTGCGTCTTCGCCGACGGTGCGGAGCATGCCCGACTGCGCGGCGCGATCGTGGACGGCCTCTCCCAGTTCAACCGTCGCGGCATGCGCAAGTACGTCACTCACTACACCCGGCAGCTCGTCGCCGGCTTCGCGGCGGACGGCACGGCGGACCTTGTGCGCAACTACGCCGAGCCGCTCCCCATGTTGGTCGTGAGCCGCCTTCTCGGCATGACTCCGGACAAGGGCCCCCTTCTGGTCGAGCCGACGCTGGACCTCGTGCGCGGAAGCGAGACGGCGGCGGCCAGCAACGCCGTCGTCACCCAGGTGCTCCAGGAGCTGGTCGCCTACAAGAGGACGGCACCCGGCGACGACCTGGCATCGCGGCTCATCCTCCATTCATCGCGGCTGACCGATACCGAGGTCATCGAGCATCTCCGCCTGACCCTGGTGGCGGCACACCAGGGCACTGTCAACCTGATCGCCCACACGCTGCGCCTGATCCTGACCGACCGCCGATTCCGGGGGAACCTGTCCGGCGGGCACATGACACTGCCCGACGCACTTGAGCAGGTCATGTGGGACAACCCCAGCATCGCCACCATTCCCGGCCGGTGGGCGACGTCCGACACGACCATCGGTGGTCAGCACGTCAGGAAGGGCGATCTGCTGATGCTGTGCATCGCGGCGGCCAACGTGGATCCCGAGCAGCGCCCCGACCTGGGCGTGCCGATGCACGGAAACCGCTCGCATCTCGCTCTGAGCGCAGGTCCCCATGAGTGCCCCGGCGGCGACATCGGCCGCGCCATCGCCGACACGGGTATCGACGAGCTCACGTCGATCCTGCCGGACATGGCCCTGGCCGTCCCGGAGACCGAGATCGGCATCACCTCCAACTGGCTCACCACCCGGCCGGATGCCCTGCCGGTCCGGTTCACCCCGCCGCGCTCGCTGGGAGACCTGCACCCGGTGAACGGTGCCCCTCCTGCGGCCCAGCCGCTGCCGGCCGCTGCCGCGCAGGGACCGCTGCCCGCTCGGCCTCCTGGGGCGGTGGCTGCCCGGCGGCGGTCGTGGTGGCGGTCGCTGCTGTCCCGGTGACACCGGCGGCCCGGTCGGCCGGGAGGGAGCCGGGGACGGGCTCGATGGCCTTTCCGGGCTCGGACACCGGCCCGCAAGCCTGACGGGAAGCCCTGAGGGCGCTCGCGGGCAGCGTGCACCGGGCAGCGAAGTCAGGGAGCCCGGAGGAGGCGGTCCTCGGGTGGTGGGTGCGGTCGCCGTTTCCGAGTCAGAGTCGCTTGGATCGCTTGGATCGCTTGAGTCGCTGCCCGGGGGGTGGGGCAGCGACTGAGGATCAGCTACTCAGTCGCGCTTGAGTCGCTGGGGTGAGTTGATGGGAAAGTGCAGGTCAGGTGGAGTCAGTTGGATGGGGAGCGACTGAAGCGACTAAAGGGGGGGATATATGAGCCGTTCCTGTGCGCGCGTGTGCGTCATATATAGGAGGCTTGAGTCGCTTCAGTCGCTGTTTGCTGCTCTGCGGTTGCGTGACCTGCAGGTTACGTCTGAGATGGGGCGCAGCGACTGTACTGACTGAGTCGCTGCCCGAAGTTCTGAGTCGCTGGGACGGGTTCGGCCGTCGGGCCATCGACACGATCGAGGGTTCTCCCCCCGTGCTGCGCGCCCCCGGAGCACCTGTTCGCTAAGGTGTGTCCGTCGTTGAGTCGCTTCGGTCGCTGATAGGGGGAGCAAATGCCTGCTGAGCTGGGGTTTTCGCTCAGCGACTCACGGCAGCCCGCCTCAGCTGCTCCGGGCGCTGGTTCGACGCTGACCGCGGCGCAGTGGTGCGCTCGTCGTGGCTGGCCGGTGCATCCCCTCGCTCCCGGCCGCAAGACCCCTGCCGCGAACTGTGACGACTGCCGACGACCCGGCCACTCCGCCGCGGGCTGTCCGTGCCTGGCCGCCGGCCGCTGGTGCCACGGCTTCCACGCGGCCACCCTCGACCAGCGACGTATCAGCCGGTGGTGGGCGGCGAACCCGCTGTTCGGAGTCGGCGTCGCCTGCGGCCCCGCGGGGCTGGTCGTCATCGACATCGACGCTCATCCTGCCGAGCCACCAGGCCGGGACCGCATTCTCCCCGGTATTCCCATCTCCGAGAGCGTGGACCTCACGGGTCTCTCCACCGGGTTCCACACCATCGCCGTCCTGGCGGCCCTGAGGGGAGTTCCCAGCCCGGCGGACGACGAGGGCACACTGCGTGTCAGGACCCCCTCCGGTGGGCTTCATGTCTGGTACAGAGCCGGCGACAACCGGCGCTGGCAGTGTTCCAGCGGATCCAGCCGGGGCCGCGCCCTCGCCTGGCAGGTCGACGTCCGGGCTCACGGGGGCTACATCGTGGCACCGGGCACGACGACCAGCGCGGGAACGTACCTGCCCGTCGGCGAAGTCCGCCAGCCGGCAGTGCTTCCCACCTGGCTTGCGCAGGAGCTCGAGCGCACGGGGCACATCCCCGGGCCCCACATTCCCGCCCCGCGCTCGGTGCCGCCCCGGGCCCAGCAAGCCGTCCTGGCGGCAGGCGGCGGCCGGGGTACGGGCACCCAGGTGCTCGCCGCCGTCCTGGCCCCCGTTCAGGCGTGTGGCCAGGTCGCCGAGGGAGCGGGTTTCACGGACGCCCTCAACCGGGCCGCCTATACGCTCGGCGGGCTCGTCGCAGCGGGCCGTCTGGTGCAGGAGGATGCCGAACGCGCCCTGGTCGAGACCGCGCACGCGGCGCGTCCGGGTCAGGAGCGCCGTGCCGAGCAGATCATCCGCAGTGGTATGGCCGCCGGCCTCAAGCGCCCCTTGCATCCAGGGAGCTGCCGATGACCTCTCCCGGCAACGACGATGTCCTGTTCGACTTCGATCCCGCCGCCGTTGCTGCCCAGATCCGTACTCAGGGAACACTTCCCGTCCCGGCTCAGGGTGGTGCGACGTCCGTGGCCGGCGGAGGGGCCACCCAGTACGGTCTGCTGCCCGACACCCTGACGGACCGCGGGAACGCGAAGCTGTTCGTCAAGCTGTACGCCAACGACTACCGCCATGTCCCCGGCATCGGGTGGTACCGGTGGGACACCACTCGATGGCAGATGGACGAGGACGACACCGTCGTATGGGCGGCCGGCGACCTCGCGGAGAACATCGCAGGCAGCGACCCGCGAGGGTTGTTCACCACGCAGGCCCTGCAGCAGCACCGCCGGCGGGCCCTGTCCACCGCCGGTGTGAACGCGATGCTCACCCAGGCCAAGGCTGCCCCCGGCATGGTGCTCAACGCCGCCCTGCTGGACGCCGATCCGTACGCCCTGTGCACCCCGGAAGGCATCGTCGACCTCCGCACGGGCCTGGTGAAGGCCCCTGACCCGAACAAGGACTTCCACTCGCGCTCCACCACCGTGGGCCCTCAGCAAGGGCCCACGCCCCGCTGGGACCGATTCCTCACCGACACCTTCGGGGACGACACCGAGGGCAGGGAGATGATCGGCTTCCTGCAGCTGCTCCTGGGCTACTCGGTCACCGGAGACGTCGGCGGTCAGGTCCTGCCCTTCCTGTTCGGCGCGGGCAAGAACGGCAAGAGCGTGCTGCTCGACGTGCTGATGAAGCTGCTCGGAGACTACGCGGACGCGGCCCCGCCCGGTTTCCTCATGGCCCGCCCCTACGAGGGCCATCCGACGGACCTGGCCGAACTCCACGGCCGACGGGTGATCGTCTGCTCGGAGGTCAAGCACGGCGACAAGTTCGACGAGGCGCGGGTCAAGCTCCTCACCGGCGGCGACCGCATCAAGGCCCGCCGTATGAGGCAGGACTTCTTCAGTTTCCAGCCCACCCACAAGCTGTGGCTGCTCGGCAACCACCGGCCCGAGGTGGGCACCGGGGGCTTCGCCTTCTGGCGCCGCATGCGGTTGATCCCGTTCGAGCGAGTCGTCTCCGACGACCGCAAGATCGACAACCTGGCGGACATCCTCGTCACGGAGGAAGGGCCCGGCATCCTGGGCTGGCTCATCGACGGGGCCCGCCGCTACGTCGGCGGGGAGAAGGACCTGACGGGCCCCGAGCGGGTGCGTATCGCGACGACCGCCTATGCGGAGACCGAGGACCACACGGGCCGCTTCTTCGAAGAGTGCTGTGTCATCGGCAGCGAGCTGCGAGCAGAACAGACCGGCCTGTACGCCGCGTACAGGACATGGTGCCAGAACGAAGGAGCACCCATCATGTCCTCACGGGCGTTCGCCGCTCGCGCACGGGAACTGGTCGGGCTCGCCTCCCCCAAGGAAATGATCCTGTCGAACCAGCGCAAGTACTACCCCGGCATCGGAGTGCTCACTGACGAGGAGAGGCAAGCCAGCGCATGAGCTCCCTGATCACCGAGGACGAGATTCGGGACGAATCCGAGATCATTTGGCTCGAGGACGTCACCCGGCTCGACTACGTCCGACAAAGCCTCGATCGGCTCCCCACCCGCACCGGCAAGCCCCCGTACCACCGCGACGGCCGCATGGTGGGATACGCACTTCTCGGCCCGAGAGCCAAGGCCTCACGCTCCTCCGGGACCTTCCGGCGGCGGGTGTTCTGGCTTCTCCCGCACGACCGGGACGCCGCTCCCGAGGGGCTCTACGCCATGGGGGCCCCCGCGGAGGCAGTCGACCCCCGGACCATCGCCGCCCGCACCAAGGGCTACAAGACCGAGCGCTCCGAAGGCGGGCCGCCGTCGACGGCGATGCGGGAGCTGGGGATAACGCTGCCCCAGTGACGGTGCGGTGGCACGTGGACGTGCCGGCCGGGCGGCCTCGCCACCGGGGTAAGGACGCGGTGGGCGCTGCGGTGCGTTCCGGCGGGTGGCGGGCTACGACCAGCGCATGCCGAGGGCGGTCAGCTGCTCCACTCGCTGCGGGGACAGCGCGTCGGCGCGCGAGCGCTGGTTGCTGATCCAGGTCCCGAGTCTGACCGGGCGCTCCTCCCGGGAGCCGTCGTCGCCCGCGGGGAGGATGACGGTCTCGACGTGCTTGCGGGGGACCTGGAGGTGTCCCTCGCGCTCGTAGTACTGGGTGGCGGCGGCGAGGTTGAGGTTCCACCGGTCCGTGTGCGTGGTGCGCGGCGCCGGCTGCTCGACGGCGTCGTCCGCGGGCTCGATGCCGAGGACCGTCCGCAGCATCCACTGCCGGCCGCTGCCGAGCCCGTCCCAGCGTTGGCGCTGTGCGCGTACCCACCGTCCGAGGTCCTCGCCGTGGCGGGTGAGGGTACCCGGCTCGGTGGGGAGGGTGCCGCCCTCCTGGAGGTGCCGGCGGGCGAGGTGAAACGCGCGCTGCCAGTCGACGGACCAGGCCGGGCACCACGAGGGGTCGATCTCCTCCAGCATGTCCCGGCGTTCCCGGGAGAGCGCGCCGTGTTCGTGCGCGACGGGCAGGCCCTCGGCACGGCGCTGCTCGATCCGGTCGGCCCTGCGGGCGGCGGCCCGGGCGTTCTTGAGGAAGATGCCCACCCTGTAGCCCTGGTGGGTGGCGTCGGCCGGGGCCAGCAGGTGGTGGCCGTGCTCGGCGGCCCATCCCCGGGCTGCGGCGAGGCCTTCCTCCCAGGCGACGTCGACGTGCGACCAGACCATGCCGAGCCGGTCCAGCTGGTCCACGCGGTCGTCGTCGAGCCGGCCGGCGGCGTACGCGCGGCGGATGTCGGCGATCCACTGCCCCAGCGGGAACCCGGCCGGTGAACCGGGCGACACCACCCGCTCCCGGGTCCCGCCCTCGGGCGTGGGTGCCGTGCCGTGGCTCTCGGGGACGCGGTAGGTGAACGGCACCCGAAGGTCCTGGTGGTCGCGGAGGTAGCGGACGGCGGCCTCGATGCCGCGCTTCCAGTGGGCGTCCTCTGGGTCGATGACACGGAGTCGGATGAAGGCCGCCAGCAGGGCGGGGTCGCGCGGGGTGGAGAATCTGAGCAGTTCCCGTGCCGGGCCGGAGACCCCGGCCGCCTCCCCGGTACCGGCCGACGGGCCTGCGGGGCCCTGCGGGGCCGGCCTGTAGGGGCTCGGGGCCTGGGGCTGGGCGAGTTGCTCGACCACACGGGCGTCGTGCGCCCTGAGCGCTTCCAGGAGCTTGGCCAGCCCGCCGTAGGCCTTCGAGGTGAGCATGTTCTCGGGCGTCTCCCCCGGGCCGAGGAGCACCGGGACGACGAGCGTGGCGACCTTGCCCTCGCCGGGCCGCATGCGCAGCGCGCGGCCGACGGCCTGGACCAGGTCGGGCATGGAGCCGCGGACGTCGCAGAAGTACACGCTGTCGCAGGTGCGGGTGTCGACGCCTTCCCCGAGGACCTTCACCGAGCTGAGGAAGGACGCGTCGACGGGGGTGCCGTCGGCGGTGGTGCCGTCGGCGAACTCCGCCAGCAGGCGGCGGCGGTGGAGCGGTGGGTGGTCGCCGCACAGCCAGTCGGCACGGATGGTGGCCGGGTAGCGGCCGGGGCCGGCGCGACGGAGCCGTCGCGCGACGTCCGGCAGGCCCGCGGCGAACGCCTCCGCCTCCTTCACCTGGTGATGGAAGACCAGGGTGCGGCGCAGGCGCTGCTCGGCCGCGGTCTTCATCAGAGCGGTCTGCAGGGCCATCAGCCGGGCGCCGCGTACCGGGGCCGAGCGGCCGTCGGCGCCGAGGAGTACCGCGGCCTGGAAGCCGGGGTCGGACACGTCCACGCAGACGACCCGGTACGGGGCGCAGACTCCCCGCTCGATCGCCTCCGAGAGCGTCAGGGTGAAGCAGCGGCTGCCGAACGGGCCGTCGGGGTCGTCCTCCATGCCGGCGACGAGCTCGACCGGGGCGCCCTGTCCCTCTTCGAGCTGCCAGAGCCGCGGGGTGGCCGTCATGTAGAGGCGGCGCGCGGCGGGGATCCTGCGGTTGTCGTGGACGACGGCCCAGGGCTTGCCGATCAGGCCGGAGGTACGGTGTGCCTCGTCGACCACGATCAGGTCCCAGGCGGGCATGCCGGCGGCGTGCGCGCGCTCCAGTGTGCCGAGCCCGAGTGAGGCGTAGGTCGCGAACACCGTCGCCTTGTCCAGGTGCCGGGTCCACTCGGCCAGTTCGTCCGGGTCCGTCGTGTTGGGGAAGGCCGCCTCCGCGGCGCGCAGGGAGGACACCCCGATCCGCGGCCCTCGGCGGCCGCCCGCACGCCATGCGGCGGCCGTCTGGGCGAGCAGGTCGAGGGACGGCACGAGCACCAGGACCCGGCCGGCGCGGAGTTCCTCGGCGCTGCGGGTGGCGACCAGGGTCTTTCCCGAGCCCGTGGCCATGATGACCTGGGTGCGCAGCCCGCGCTCGGGCACCGCCGTGCCGGGGCGTACCTCCAGGGCGCGGAGGACCGCGTCCACCGCCTCGCGTTGGTGCGGGTCCATGGGCTTCGTCATGTGCACAGCTTTCGGTGTCGTGGCGCGACGCGGCGGTCGGGGTGACCGGGCGTCTCATCCGGCGGCTGATCGCCCGGCCCGGTGGTGCTGCGGGCTTGACGGTGCGGGGCCGGTGCCCGGCCCGGCGGAGCGGCGACCGGGCCGTGGCGTCGGGGTCGCCCGGTCGGGGCCCGCGGTCTCGTCCGGGTGGAGGGCGTCGAGGATGAGGGTGAGGCCGAAGGCGAACTCGTCGGCGTAGTCGTAGCCGGGCTTGAGGGCGTGTTCGGTGGCGAGCTCGGTGAGGTGGGGGTAGGCGCCGGCGGGCGCGTCGCGCAGGATGGCGCCGGCGACCTCCTCCAATTGCGCCGAGCTGCTGAACGGCAGGCTCAGCTCCTGGATGACGAAGCCGTACAGGTAGCTGTCGATGAGCGAGAAGGCGTGCGCGGCCATCGGGACGGAGAATCCTGCGGCGCGCAACGCGCCGATGAGGGCGTCGTGGTGGCGCAGGGTCGCCGGGCCGGGCTGGGAGCGGGAATCCATCAGGCCGATGGCCCAGGGATGGCGCTGGAGGACGGTGCGGGCGGAGAACGCCCGCCGGCGCATGGCGCTCTTCCAGTCCGTGTCGCGCGGCGGCAGGTCGATCTCGCCGAAGACCGCGTCGACCATGCCGTCGAGGATCTCCTCCCGGCCGGCGACGTGGTGATAGAGCGACATGGCCTCGACGCCCAGCGGTTCGGCAATGGCCCGCATGGTGAGCGCGGCAGCGCCCTTCTCGTCCGCCACCGCCATCGCCGTACGGATCACTCGCTCGCGGCTGAGCGGGGTGCGCGCCGTTGCCCCTCGCCGGCCGTTGCCTCGCTCGCGCACAGGCCCTCCTTTTCGCTCCCCTTGACTGCCTTACAGCATAAGGCTAGCTTGCCTTACAACATAAGGTGGATGTTCCGGCGAAAGGGCTCGGCCAATGGGCACGGATCGGGTGAGGAAGGTCTGCATCGTCGGGGCTTCGGGGAAGCTCGGGCAGTACATGGTCCGGCACGCGCTGGACCGCGGTTACGAGGTGGTCGGCGTGTGCCGGGAGCGCAGCGTGCCGAAGCTGGCCGCGTTCGAAGGCCGGATGACCGTCGTCCCCGGGCCCACGAACGACCCGGAGGTGATCCGGCGGGCGGTCGCCGGGTGCGATGGGGTGCTGACGGTGCTGGTGCCCTGGGGCGTCCGGCAGTACGCGTCGGGCACGGCGCAGGCGGTGCTCGACCACGCACGGCCGGGCGCACGTCTGGTCTTCTCGTGCGGCTGGCACATCACACGCGACGGCAAGGACACGTACTCACGGATGTTCCTGGCGGCCGTCCGGGTCGCGGCACTGCTGGGCAGGCTGGTCCGTGCCGTCGAGATCGACGACCAGGTCGAGGCGTGCCGCCGCGTGTTCGCCAGCGGCACCCGGTGGACCGTGGTACGCGGCAGCAGCCTGGAGGAGGGGGAGAGCCAGGGCCTGCCCGTGTGGAGCCGCCATGTGGGAGACCCGGTGCTGGCCAGCAACCTGACGCGCCGTGTGGACTTCGCGCTGTTCATGGTGGAGGCGCTCACCGACGACTCGCTCGTCCACGAGGCCCCGGCGATCGTCGGGCGCCGGACTCCCAGCGCCCTCGCCCACAGCGGCGGTCCCGGTGGGCACGCCTGACGAGCCCTGTGCGGGGCCGGCGGTGAGGCGGCGCCCGAGCGGCGGCGGCATCGGCTCACATCGACGCCCGTGCGGGCGTCAGATGTCGAACTCGACGTAGTCGATGTCGGTGAACTCCACGGACAGGCCGGCGGCGCGGCGGCCGCGGTCCTTGAAGTACTCCTCCTGGAGGCCCTCCGCCGCGATGGCCCTCAGCTCCTGGTCGGTGGCCCCATGGGTCTGGGCGTCGAAGAGGCGCGCGGCGTACGCGGGCGGCAGATGGTGGGTGACGAGCCGGATGCGGGCGTCGTCGGTGCTGCCCGGAGCGGCGGTGAACCCGAACCTGGCGCGGGTCTCGATCACGATGCCCGTCGACGTGGCGGCCTGCTTCCTGGCCCGCTCCCGCACCCGGGGCTGCCAGCGCCGCCGTACCTCCTCGGCGAGGCGGGCGGCGAGTTCCGGGCGGGGCCGCTTGATCTGGTCCTTCACATAGCGCTCGACGGTGCGCTGGGAGACGCCGAGCAGTTCGGCCACCGGCCGGGTGCCCTTGAGCTGCTTGACCAGGTACCGCATCTGGGCCGGCGCGCTCTTCGGTGCCGGTCTGGTGGTCTTGTTCGCCACGGCTTTGTCGAGGCTGTCGTCGAACATGCCCATCGCGTTCTACTCCCCCTCGCGGGCGGCGTCGGTGCCCTTGATGTGCTGGGCGGGGTTGTGTCCTTCTTCAAGCATCCGGACGGCCCACAGCAGGTCCTGGGTGCCCTCGTGCTTGACCATGCCGGGGCTGACCCCGAGCCGGAAGGTGCCGGGGGCGGGCCTGCCGTCCGGCGTGTACGGCAGGACGTCCGGCGGCGAAGGACCGTCGGACAGGTAAACGGCGCAGTCCGACAGCAGGGCGATCGGGACCAGTGCGTCGTCCCCGAGGGCGAGATGCCCGGTGGGGGCGGGTGCCTGCTGTGTGGCGAGCGCCGTCTTGAGGATCTTGCGGTGCATGTTGACGCGGGCGGCGGAGATGACGGCGGCCCGGATGTCGGGGCGCCAGGTGGGGCGTTCCAGAGCGGGCCAGCGCTCCCCGGGCCGGTAGCCGGCGCCCTGCGGCCGTTCCCGCAGCTTGCCGATGCCGCCCTTGACCGTCGCCTTGATGGCGGACAGCACCGCCGCCGTGCCGGGGTCGGCCTGCCGGTGCCTCGCCATCGCGGTCAGGAACTCCGCGTCGTCCATCCCGGCCACCACGCCGAGGTCGGCCATCGTCGCCTTGTACGCCTCGCTCAGGCGCTTGTACCAGGGGTCGAGGTACGGGCCGGACTCCCGGCGCAGCCACGCCTCGACGGGTTCGATCGACACCGGCAATCCGAACGTGGCGACGAGCTCGGCGGCGTACGCGACGGTGGGTGTGGCGTACCAGGCCGGGCCGTCGGGCCGTTCCCCGTGCGGGGTGAAGGGGCTGGGAAGCCGGGGGTCGAGCTCGATACCGGACAGATCGACCAGCCAGGAGCCGGGGACCCTCTTGTCGAAGGCGGGCCGCTTCACATGGACCGGGGCCGACAGGCCCACGACGAGGCGGTTGGCGGCCGCGAGGAAGGCGGTGTTCACGTCGATGCCCACCGCGAACCGGCGCGCGCACTCGGCACCGGTGAGCAGCTCCGGCTCGCGGATCCAGTCGAACGCCTCCTCGTCGAGCACCTGGTCCGGAGTGCGCTGGTGGTGACGCGGGTACAGGCCGGCGACGATCGGGTGCTCGGCCGGCGCCTCGGGCGGTGCGGGATCCACCGCCTCGGACAGGGAGCCGGGCACCGGGCCGGGCATCCACGCCCCCGACGTCTCGTCCCGTACGGCACGGGTCGGCGGTCGCAGCGCGGTCATCAACTCCAGCCCGCAAACGGCCGTCGACCCGCGCGGAGTGATCACGCGGGAGGCGTAGGTGCCGAGGACGGCGGCGACCTCCGGGGCGGGCAGTAGGCCGGTGCCGCCCCAGGAGCGCGTGTCGAGCGCGTCCCACGGCAGGACGGCGAACTGTACGCACCGGCGCCGGTCGCCCTCGGCGGGCCGGTAGACCCGCGTCCACGGGCCGAACCCCCGCCTGGTGAGCTTCCAGCCCGCCTTGGCGATCTGCTTCACCACCGCGTGGCTCTCCGGCAGCCGCAGGCCCCGCCGGTCCTCCAGCACCGGGGGCAGCCCGAGTCGTTCGGCGGCGGCGGCGGTGAGCACGACGAGCGGGTCGGCGTCCCTGCCCGCGCGATGCAGCCGCGCCGCCCCGAGCCTCGACTCGCTGAGGACCCATTCCACGACCTCGACGAGGGTCCGGGCCGGGCAGTCCAGCACCAGCCCACCCAGGCAGTACACGGACCCGTCCCCGTCGAGCACGCCCAGGGGGCCGTGCGCGAACCGCGCGTCGGCCGCGGAGGCGTCCGGCACGGGGGCGCGCCCCGTGGTCGTCTCCGGCTCGGCCGGGCGACGGGGCGACGGTGACCGGACAGCCGCGGTGCCGCCCGCGGGGCGGGACGGCGGGGGAACCGCCGCCGGGCGGGCGGAGTCCGGCGGCGGCGCGGCAGCCTGCTGCCTCGCCGGCTGCCCGTCGCCCGGCCGGGGGGCGGCGGCGTCCGGTGCCGCCGGGCCGTCACCCGGCACCGCCTCCGGTGTTCCTGGTGTCTGCGGTGTCTCCGGTGTCTCCCGTGTCTCCGGGGCCGGCGCCGGGTAACGGGCCGCGAGCCCTTCCAGCAGCCGCGCGTAGGCTGCGCGCTTGGGCGCCCTGGGCTCCGTGCGCCCGGCCTCCCAGCCGCTGACCGCCTCCCGGCGGACCTGCAGGACACCGGCCACCTGCTCCTGGCTCAGGCCGGCGGCTTCACGCAGCCGCTTCCGCTCCGCCGGGGCCGGCAGCGGCTCCCGTGAAGCCACCTCCTCCAGCAGGGCGTCGACCGCGCCGAACAGCGCGTCCTCCTCGCTCGGCACACCACCACCTCCGCCTCGAACGCTACATCAATCACATGGCGTATCGCGCACGGATCGCGCAGGCGTCTGCGGGGAGATCGCGGCCGGACGGGAGCGGCCTCCGGCGTCGCGCCCACGGCTCCCGGAGCATGGCCCGAACGGGGGCGAGGACGTAGGTTGGCCACTCCCGCGGCCCGTCCGCCTCCGGTCGGCGGCAGGAGGACGGAAGAGGCCGACGGAAAAGGTCGAAGGAGATGGCCGCCGGATGTCGAGGAACCCTTCCCCGCTCCGACTGAAGGGTGACAGCGTGCCGGACGGGCGCGCCGGACACGGAGGACACCCGAGATGAAGTACGTCGCGATGATCTACGGCAACCAGGCGAAGTGGGACTCCTTCCCGGCCGAGGCATGGCCGGAGGCGATCGCCAGGCAGGAGGCGTTCAACGCCAGGTACCGGGACAGCGGCGAACTGCTGGGCGCGTACGGCCTCGCGGACGCCGCCGCCGCCCAGCTGGTACGCCGCACGGACGGGGCCCCGGCCGTCACCGACGGGCCGTACCTGGAGACGAAGGAGTACCTCGCGAGTTTCTACCTGCTGGAGTGCGAGAGCCTTCAGCGGGCCCAGGAGATCGCGGCGGACATGCCGTTCGCCGATGTGGATCCGGTGGAGCTGTGGCCGGTGCTGCACGAGTCCTCAGCGGACTCGTGAGCGGCGCGCACCACGGGGTCGAGGACCTGCTGCGCGAGCTGGCGCCGCAGGTCCTCGCCGTGCTCGTCCGCCGCCACGGCGCCTTCGACACGTGTGAGGACGCCGTGCAGGAAGCACTGCTGGCCGCCGCCCTGGGGTGGCGTGAGGCGGGGGTGCCGGACAACCCGCGGGGATGGCTGGTGACCGTCGCCTCGCGCAAGCTGGTCGACCAGGTCCGCAGCGACGCGGCACGCCGCCGACGCGAGGAGACCCTCGCGCTGGCCACTCCACAGTCCGCGCTGCTGGCGCCTGCTGCCGACGCGGTGCCCGCCTCGGAGCGGGACGACTCCCTGGCCCTGCTGTTCCTGTGCTGCCATCCCTCGCTGTCCGCGCCGAGCCGGATCGCGCTGACCCTGCGTGCGGTCGGCGGCCTGACCACCGCACAGATCGCGGCGGCCTTCCTGGTACCCGAGGCGACGATGGCCCAGCGCATCAGCCGCGCCAAACAGACCGTCAGGACGGCCGGTGCCGACCTGACGCTGCCGGAGGGAGCGATGTGCGCGGAGCGGCTGGCCGCGGTCCGGCACGTGCTCTACCTGATCTTCAACGAGGGCTACACGACCACCTGCGGCACCGAGTTGACGGCACCGGAGCTGTCCACCGAGGCGATCCGGCTCACCCGGCTGCTCCATCGGCTCGCGCCCGGGGACGCCGAGACCGCGGGGCTGCTCGCCCTGATGCTGATGACCGACGCACGCCGGACCGCGCGCACCGGTCCCCACGGGGAGCTCGTGCCGTTGGGGGAGCAGGACCGCGGCCGGTGGGACCGCCGGCTCATCGCCGAGGGCGTCGATCTGATCAGCCGGACCCTGCCCTGCGGGCGGGTCGGCCCCTATCAGCTCCAAGCCGCCATCGCCGCCGTGCACTGCGAGGCCGCGCACCCCGACAGTACCGACTGGCCGCAGATCCTCGCCCTGTACGACCTCCTGGAACGGTGCGGCCCGAACCCGGTGATCAGTCTCAACCGCGCCGTCGCGGTCGCCATGGTCCAGGGTCCGGGCGCAGGTCTCGACCTGCTTGCCGAGTTGGAGCGCGACAAGCGCATGGCACGCCACCACCGGCTTGTCGCAGCCCGCGCCCATCTGCTGGAGATGGCAGGCCGGCACGGGGCCGCCGCGCGCGCCTACCGTGAGGCGGCCCGCCTCGCCACCAGCGCGCCCGAGCAGCGCCATCTCACCCGGCGCGCCCGCCTCCTGGAGCGTGCGTGATGAGCTGCACCGGGGTCGTCGAGGTGCGCGACGGCGTCCGTCTCGTCTCCGCCGCGGCCGGGCGGGCCCACCCGGCGGGCGGCGGATGCCGTCGGCGGGCGGCCGGGCGGGGCACGGACATGGCGAGGTTGCGCCGACGCCGCCGCAGGAGACCGGTTCGGGCTTCGCCTGAGTGCAGGCTTGGTGTAGTCGGCCGTGGCCGGTGTGGAGACAACGGAAGCGAGGAATCAGATGTCCTTTCAGGCCTACCTGGACAACATCGAGGACAAGACGGGGCTGACGCCGCGTCAGTTCATGGAGCTGGCGAAGGAGCGCGGTTTTGAAGGCCCGGACACCAAGGCCGGCCCGGTGCTGGAGTGGCTCAAGCAGGACTACGGGCTGGGCCGCGGCCACGGGATGGCGCTGGTCCATGTCATCAAGAACGGCGCGAAGATCTCCGACAAGCACGTCGGATCGGGTGGAACCCACCATGACGATTCCGACACGCTGTGGCTCGAGGGGAAGAACAACCGGCCCTGACGGGTCCCTCACGCCTCGACCGCGGCGAACGCCGGCCCTCCGGACGGAGGGCCGGCGTTCGCCGTCGGGAGGCACCCGCCTCGCCGGGAGGTCACCCGCCCGACGGCACCAGGTTCCGCTCGTCTTCCCGCACCTCGCCCGGGGCGGCCGGTGCCGGGGCGGGCAACGCGGTCCGCGACAGGACGGATGCCGGGATCGCCAGCAGGACGGCACCCATCACTCCGGCGATGAACCAGCCGGAGGCGTCGTGCTCGGCCGCGAAGGCCGCGGAAGCGGGGGCGAGGCCGCCGAGGACGGCACTGGTCACGGCGTTCGGGAGGCCGATGCCGAGGGCCCGGACCTGCGCGGGGAAGATCTCCGTGAGGAGCTTGGGCAGCACGGTGGTCGCGCAGACCAGGTAGACGACGCCGGAGCCGTAGGTGAACAGCAGGCTGGCGAACGTCCCGGTCATGGTGAGGTACGAGACGGAGCCCGCCACGGCGAACACGACACTGGCCACGGCGAGGAAACGGGCGGCGCCCACCTTGTCGGCGAGCAGTCCGATGGGCACGTTGAGCACCAGCAGCACGGCGGTGGCGCACACGACGACCCAGAACATGGTTCCGGGCGGGGCGAGGCTGCCGCCGAGAGCGGGCACGACGGCGTTCCAGGTGCCGCCGACGGCACCGGTCCCGGCGACGAACAGCACGGCCAGCAGGACGCGGCGCCGGTGGGTGCCGAGGACCTGCCGCAGCGATCCGCGGTCGCGCCGGACGCGGACTTCGCGGCGGAACACCTCGGTCTCGGTCAGCCGGGTGCGCAGGACCAGCAGGACGAGGCCGAGGACGCCACCCACCAGGAACGGCACGCGCCAGCCCCAGGCGGCCATGGCCGCGGGCCCCAGGGCGACGGTCAGGCCGCCGCCTAGCAGGGACGCGGTGAAGGCGCCGGCGCAGGTCGTGAGGGAGAACAGGCTGCCGTAGGTGCTCTTGCGCCGTTCGGGCGCGACCTCCATCAGGTAGGCGGCCGCGGCGGGCCATTCGCCTCCGTGCGAGACGCCCTGGGCCATGCGGGCGACGAGCAGCAGGCAGGGGGCGAGCAGACCGATGTGCGCATAGGTGGGGGTGACGCCGATGAGGAGCGAACCGCCCGCCATGAGGGAGATCGCCAGCATGAGGGCGGGCCGACGGCCGCGCCGGTCGGCGTACCGGCCCAGCAGGATGCCGCCGAGGGGGCGCATGAGGACGCCGACGCCGAGGACGGCGAAGACGCCGAGTATGGAGGTGAGGGAGTTGTCGGAGGGGAAGAACCGGGCGGCGAACAGGGGCGCGAACAGGCCGTAGGCGAGCCAGTCGAAGGATTCGATGAAGTTGCCGACGACCGTGGCGGTGACGGCGCGGCGGTGCGCCTTTGCCGGGGAGTGCTGGTGCTGGGACATAGGGGCCATCCCTCCTTCAGACGGCGCAGGCGTGGCCGCGGACGGTGGGCGGGGCTGCCGTGTCGGGGCGGCCGGTGATCGGCCCCCTGGTGCCCGGGAGGTCGCCGGCGGTCTCGATGTGCGGCACCGGTGCGTCCTTTGCTGGTGGCGGAGTCGGGTGCCTCATCGTGGGTGGCGCGGGACGACGCGGCCAACTTCCTCCGTGCGGAGCTGCGCCGCCGTACGCTCCGGGCGGCTCGCCGGAGCCGGGCGGCCCCCGGCGAGCGGCGTGAGCCCGGCCGGCCGGCGGGGAGCTTGCGCACTCTGGGAGTTGGCCCGCCCACGCGCGGATGCCGACGATGAGGAACCCTTCCGCAATCCGGCAGACAAGGAGACGGCGGTGCCGCACATCGAGATCACCCATGGCCTGCCCGGCATCAGCGGGCTGTTCGCCCAGCGGCCGGACACCGCCGCCGTGCTGTCCCGGCTCGCCGAGACCCTGCTGCGCGGCGCATCGCCCCTCGGCCGCGGTGAACGCGAGCTGATCGCCGCCCATGTGTCGAACCTGAACTGCACCGCCTTCTGCTCGGACTCCCACAGCGCGTTCGCCGCCGCCCAGCTCGACGGCGGGGCCGGGCTCGTCGCCTCGGTGCTCGCGGACGTCGACACCGCCCCCGTCACCCCTCTCGTCCGGGCGCTGCTGAAGGTGGCCGCCGAGGTGCAGGCGAAGGCGGCGCCCGTCTCGGACGAGGCGATCGCCGCGGCTCGCGCCGAGGGCGCCACGGACACCCACATCCACGACACGGTCCTGATCGCGGCCGCCTTCGCGATGTTCAACCGGTACGTCAACGGTCTCGCGACGGACGTGCCGGCCGACCCGTCCTTCTACGACGCGGCGGCCGAACTCATCGTCAACCACGGTTACGAGGCGGCCCGCTGACGCCCCGTGCCGTTCACGCCCTGTGCCTCAGGAGGACGACATGGCCTGGTCCACCGCACACGTTCCCGACCAGAGCGGCAGGACCGCCCTGGTCACCGGCGCCTCCGGCGGCATCGGGCTGGAGACGGCGCGGGTACTCGCGGCCCGTGGGGCACATGTGGTCCTCGCCTGCCGCAGCGTCGAGCGGGCCCGGGCCGCGGCCGCCCGTATCGGCGGCAGCACCGAGGCCGTGCCACTCGACCTGGCGTCCCTGGATTCCGTGCGGGACGCGGCGGCGGAGGTGCGCGGCCGGCACGACCGCCTGGACCTGCTGATCAACAACGCCGGTGTGATGTTTCCGCCCGACGCGCGCACCGAGGACGGCTTCGAGACGCACTTCGGCGTCAACCATCTCGGTCACTTCGCGCTGACGGGTCTGCTGCTCGACCTGATGACGCGGGTGCCGGGATCCAGGGTGGTGACGGTCGCGAGCCTCGCGCACCGTGCGGGCTTCGGCGGCTTCGGCGCGGAGCGGGCCCGCTCCGCGACCGGGCGGCGGTCGGTGGCGGCGTACGGCCGGTCCAAACTGGCGAACCTCATGTTCGCGCGGGAACTGCAGCGCCGGTTCGCCGCGGCGGGCGCGGCCACCCTCTCGCTGGCCGCCCATCCGGGACTGTCGGCGACCGGCCTGTGGCACGGCGACCCGCCCGCGCTGCTGCGCCCGGTGGCCGGTGCGGGGCTGCGCCTGCTGGCCCAGCCCGCCGACCGGGCGGCGCTGCCGTCGCTGCGGGCGGCCACCGACCCGCGGGCAGCGGGCGGGGCGTACCTCGGCCCGCGGAACCGCTTCGAGAGCCGGGGCGCGCCGGGGCCGGCGCGGTCGAGCCGGGCCTCCGGGGACGCGGCGGCGCAGGCCAGGCTGTGGGACCTCTCGGAGGAACTGACCGGGGTCCGGTACGCCTTCACGCCGGAGCGCGCGGAGGACCCGCCCGCCGCGGCGGTGTGCCCGGTGACGGGCGCGCGGGGGTGAGCGCCGTGGCGGACGAGGGCATCGCGGCCGGTGTGGGCGCCGGCCTCGACATGCAGGAGCGGTTCCGGCCGGTCGCGGCCTGGGCGTGGATCTGGCGCAGCTTCGACATGGCGCTGCCGGATGTGGCGGGGGCCGGGTGGCAGGCGGATCCCGCGGCGGAGGCCCGGGAAACGGGCGCCAGCCCTGCAGAGGGCACGCGGGCGTGAGCGCGGCCTGACTCCCCGTCCGGCCCGGAGGAGCGGCCGCCTCGGGCACGGGTACTCCCCCGCGGACGCGGTTCCGTGTCCCGCCGCCCTAGGGCCGGCGGCGTGCGTACGTCCCGTTTGGGGAGCCGTCCCGGCCGGGACGTACGCGTCGGGGCGTCAGGCGGCCGCGGTGGAGGCGACCGCGGTGGAGGCGACCGCGCCGACGAGTTCACCGGCTGCGTCGACGACGTCGAGCGAGACGAGCCGGGGGTCCTCCAGGACGGGCAGGAGGTCGGCGAGGACCCGGGCGAAGCGGCCGTCGTTGTCCCGGGTCATCGCCAGGCTCCCCTCCCACAGCGCCGCCCGTATGCGGCGGGGGGTGAGCATGCCGTCCCCGGCGGTGGAGGTGAGGAGCAGGCCGGCGACACGGCCTTCGAGCCGGGTCGGACGCCACGCGCCGGTGCGGAAGTCCGCCATGAGCTCCTCGACGCGGCGGCGGGCACGGTCGGTGGCGGCGGGCTCGGGGAAGAATCCGGTCTCGGGCCGGACGGTGGTCGCTGACACGGTGGTTCCTCTCTGGGTGGGGTGACGGTCAGTCCAGCCCGGCCGCGGCGCGCAGGGCGTCGACGCGGTCGGTGCGCTCCCAGGTGAAGTCGGGGAGCTCGCGGCCGAAGTGGCCGTAGGCGGCGGTCCGGGCGTAGATCGGGCGGAGCAGGTCGAGATCGCGGATGATCGCCGCCGGGCGGAGGTCGAAGACCTCGCCGATGGCCCGTTCGATGAGGTCGAGAGGGGTCTCCTCGGTGCCGAAGGTCTCGACGAACAGGCCCACCGGCTCGGCCTTGCCGATCGCGTACGCGACCTGGACCTCGCACCGCGAGGCCAGCCCCGCGGCCACCACGTTCTTGGCGACCCAGCGCATCGCATACGCCGCCGAACGGTCCACCTTCGACGGATCCTTCCCCGAGAACGCCCCACCGCCATGGCGCGCCATCCCGCCATAGGTATCGATGATGATCTTCCGGCCGGTCAGGCCCGCATCACCCATCGGACCCCCGATCTCGAACCGGCCGGTCGGATTCACCAGCAGCCGATAGCCCTCGGTGTCCAGCTTGATACCGTCCTCCACGAGCTGCCCGAGCACATGCTCCACCACGAACTCGCGAACATCCGGCGCCAGCAGCGAGTCCAGATCGATGTCCGACGCATGCTGCGAGGACACCACCACCGTGTCCAGACGGACGGCCTTGTCACCGTCGTACTCGATGGTGACCTGGGTCTTGCCGTCCGGACGCAGATACGGGATGGTCCCGTTCTTGCGCACCTCCGACAACCGCCGGGACAGCCGGTGCGCCAAGTGGATCGGCAGCGGCATCAACTCGGGCGTCTCGTCGCACGCGTACCCGAACATCAGCCCCTGGTCACCCGCGCCCTGCCGGTCCAGCTCGTCGTCATCGCCCTCGACACGGTTCTCGTACGCCGTGTCCACACCCTGCGCGATGTCCGGCGACTGCGAACCGATGGACACCGAGACACCGCACGAAGCCCCGTCGAAGCCCTTCTTCGAGGAGTCGTAGCCGATCTCGAGGATCCTGTTGCGCACCAGCGTGGGAATGTCCGCCCACGCCTTGGTCGTCACCTCGCCTGCGACGTGCACCAGGCCGGTGGTGATCAGCGTCTCGACCGCGACCCGGGAGGACGGATCCTCCCGCAGCAACGCATCGAGGATGGTGTCGCTGATCTGGTCAGCGATCTTGTCGGGATGGCCCTCGGTCACGGACTCCGAGGTGAACAGGCGTCTGGTCATGGAAGGCATCAGATCCGCGGCCGCCGCCGGTCCGCAACCGGACTTGACCGAGTGGCGGGAAGACGGCGGATGCGGCGACGCTTGGGCACCTCAGGCCACCGGAGCCGGAAGCTTCCCGGCCTCGCGGGCGGCACGCACGCCGAGCAGCGACCGGTACAGCAGGATCGCGGCGAGGCCGGCCGTCCCGTACAGCAGGCTCATTCCGACAGCGGGCACGAACGCGCCGAGGGTGACGCACAGCGCGGCGACGAGCAGGCCGACCCGGGCGTTGAGCGCGTAGGCCGCCATGTACTTCGTGCGGGCCTCGGAGTCGATCAGGTCGGCCAGCAGCGCCTGGCGCACCGGGACGCTGGCGATCTCGCCGACGGTCAGCACGACGGCCGCGGCGATCAGGACCCAGCCGGTGTTGCTGACCGCCCAGGTCATGTAGCCGACGGTGAAGACGGCGATGCCGCCGTACAGCCTGGCCCGCTCGGGGACCCGGGCCAGCAGGGCCTTGGCGACCAGCACCAGGGCCACGACCAGCGCCGCGTTGACGGCACGCAGGACGCCGAGGATGGCCACGCCGTCGACCTCGAGGTTCCAGGAGCCGACCGCGGCGAGCGTCTGGGGGGAGAACTCGTCGGCGAGCCGCACGGCGATGTAGTAGCCGATCTGCATCTCGACGGCCGAGATGAGGGCGGCGGCGGCCATCAGGCGCAGGAAGACCCGGTCGTGGGCGACGGCCAGGTAGCCGCGGACCATCGCACCGGGGCCGGCCGCCGGCCTCTCGCCGGTGCGCGGAGCGGTCTCGCTGATCCAGCGCCACACCACGGCCGTGGTGAGCAGGCACAGTACGGCCGCACCGGTCAGCAGGTGGAGGAAGTGGCCGTCGTAGAGGAACCCGCCGACCAGGGCCCCGACGGTGAAGGCCAGGTTGATGGACCAGTAGTTGATCGTGTAGACGAGCGGCCGGTTGTCGGGGGTGGAGACGTCGACCATCATCGCGTCGGCGGCGGGCGCGGCCATCTGCGAGAAGCAGGTGTTGAGCAGGAACAGCACGAACGTCGCGACACCGGACGTCCACCACGGCGAGTTGGCGAGGGCGAGCAGGGCGAAGGTGACGGTGGCGCCGAGTTCGCCGGCCACCATGACCGGGCGGCGGCCGTGGACGTCGGCGAGGTGCCCGCCGAGGAAGTTGGCGGCGATACCCGCCGCCGCCACCGCCACCGTCAGGACACCGGCGACGGCGGGCCCGTACAGGACCGCGAGATGGATGACCAGCAGCGGCATGAGCATGATGGACAGCAGCCGCTGGACGAAGCCCACGGCGATCCGCAGCCGGATGTTCGGGTGCAGGGAGCTCACGTTCATCGCCGGCTCCGGGGGAGGCGGGTCTCGTCGGCGAGATGGCCGCCCTTGCCCCAGTGGCCGGGGTCCACGTCCCGGACGATGACCGTCACGGCCTCGCCCGGGCAGCCGGACACCCGGCTGACGACGTCGGTGATGCCCGACACCAGCTCCCTTCGCGCGGCTCGGTCATTGCCCTGCCACCAGTTGACGGTGATCACCGGCATGTCAGCGGTCCTTCTCTCGAGAGCCGATTCACGACGCGGGCGCGGCGGCTCGAGAATCCCCGGGGCGTCGGCGCGGCCGCAAGCGGGTGCGGGGAAGGAGGAACGACTTGAACAAGTCGGCGGCGCTTTTCCGGGCGTCGCCGTCACCCAGCGGAGCCGTGTCGGTGGAATCGACCTGGACAAGCCGGCGGCTCTTTCCGGCCGTCGCCGTCACCCACCGGAGCCGAGTTGGTGAAGTCGGCCTGCGATTACGGGACATGTTGCCGCCGATTTCCGGCCCGTGGTGTGATCGGCGCCGTCCTGCCCGGCCGGCTCCGTCCGGACGATGCCGGGGTCTTCTCCCGTGGCGGGAAGGGCGTACCGCGCCCCGATGCCCGCGCGGCCCGCCCGTCACGGGAGCACAGGGTTCCCGACACGTTCGGAAGGAATGCTGATGTCGCTCTTCGACATACGCAGGATCGGCGGAAGGATAGGCGCGGAGGTGACGGGGGTCGACCTCTCCACCGCGCTGCCGGATTCCGTGTTCCGCCAGATCCATGAGGCATTTCTGGAGTACAAGGTCCTGTTCTTCCGGGACCAGGAGATCACCGACGAGCACCAGCTCGCCTTCGCCGGCCGGTTCGGGCCGCTCACCCAGACACACCCGATGATGCGGACGGTCGACGGCACCCCGCAGGTCATCCCGGTCGACGGAGAGGACCAGCGGGCCGACCACTGGCACACCGACATCAGCTTCACCACCACCCCGTCGCTGGGGACCACCCTGCGCAGCGTGGTGCTGCCCCCGTACGGCGGGGACACGATGGTCGCCAACGCGGCCGCGGGCTACCGGGATCTGCCCGCCGAGCTGCGCGGGATCGCCGACCGGCTGTGGGCCGTGCACAGCAACCACGCGGAGCAGCCGCGGCTGGGCACCGAGCGCGGGGAGGAGGTCAGGGCGGCGTTCCTGGCCCGGCGGTTCGAAGCCGCCCATCCGGTGGTGCGGGTCCATCCGGAGTCGGGTGAGCCGAGCCTCTTCCTGGGCGGCTTCGCGCAGTGGCTGGTGGGCCTGGAGCCGCGCGAGTCCCGGCCGATCATCGACGTGCTGCAGGGGTATGTGCGTCGGCCCGAGAACACCGCCCGCTGGAGCTGGCGCCCCGGCGACGTCCTGATCTTCGACAACCGCAGCACGCAGCACTACGCGGTCAACGACTACGGACGCCGGCGGAGGGTGCTGCACCGGGTGTCCGTCACCGGCGACGTGCCCGTCGGACTCGACGGGCGCACCAGCTACGCACTCAAGGAGGGCGAGTGAGCACGGCCCCCTCCCCCCGCCGCGACCCCGTGTCGTTCGCCGCCCGGCTGCGCGGCCGGGACCCCCTCGTCGGCTACTGGATCGCCCTGGACAACCCGGCCGCCACCGAACGGATCGCCGGACTCGGCTACGACTACATCGGGGTGGACGGCCAGCACGGGGTGCTGCACCAGCCCGGGTGGCAGGCGGCGATGCTGGCGGTGGACGCCCGCGGCCGCTCCGCGGGCGTCATCCGGGTGCCGTCACCGGACCCGGTCGCCATCGGGATCGCGCTCGACACCGGAGCACGCGGCGTCATCGTCCCGATGGTGGAGAGCGCCGAGCAGGCGCGGACGGCGGTACGGGCCTGCCGGCACCACCCGGCGGGGACCCGCAGCCTCGGCGGGCCCGTCCGGGCCGAGCTGCGGCTGGGCTCCGTACCGGCCGAGATCGACGACCGGGTCGCCTGCATCGTGATGATCGAGACGGCCGCCGCGCTGGACGACCTGGAGGCCATATGCGCGACCGAGGGCATCGACGCGGTGTACGTCGGTCCCGCCGACCTGTCCGCCGCGCTCGGCGCGCGCTGGTTCGGCGATCCGGCGGCCGCCGACGCGCTGGCGGCCGCTCTGGAGCGGATCACCGACGCCGCCCGCCGTCACGGCATCGCCTGCGGCATCCACGTGATGGACGGCGAGAGCGCCGCGAAGCGGCTCGCCCAGGGCTTCACCTTCGCCACCGTCTCCAGCGACATCACGCACCTTCAGCAGGCCGCCGCCGCGCACCTGGCCGCGGCGAGGTGCCTCGACGCGGCCTGACGGGCCCCGGACGAGGAGGAGAGGCATGACGACACACATGAGCCCGCGGCCGGTACGGGCCGCCGTGGCACCGCCCGCCGGGTCCCTGGAGGACCTGGTCGGGCGCACGCCGCTGATGGAGGTCCCCCTGCCGGGCCTCGCCGGATCGGTGCGGCTGCTGGCCAAACTGGAGATGGCCAATCCGCTCTCCAGCGTGAAGGACCGGGCCGCGCTGTTCATGGTGCGGGCCGCCGAGGCGTCGGGAGAGCTCCCCGCCACCGGGGGCACGGTCGTCGAGTGCTCCTCCGGCAGCACCGGCATCTCGCTGGCCGCGCTGTGCGCCCGCCGCGGCCACCGGTGCGTCATCGTGATGCCCGACAACGCCAGCGAGGAACGGCGCCTGCTCCTGGCTGAGCTGGGGGCCGAGGTCCACCTCGTACCCCACCAGGACGGGCTGATGGCCGCCTGGGCGTACGCCGAGGAGCTCCAGCGCGCCCTGCCCGGCTCGTGGGTGCCGCACCAGGACCGCAACCCCGCCAACGTCACGGCGCACTACGAGACCACGGGACCGGAGATCTGGGAGGCCACGGCCGGCCGGGTCGACGTGCTGGTGTGCGGAGTGGGAACCGGCGGCACGCTGACCGGTACGGCCCGCTACCTGAAGGAGCGCACCGCGCTGCACGTCGTGGCGGTCGAACCGGCCCGATCGGCCGTGCTGTCCGGGGGCGAGGCCGGCCCGCACGGCATCCCGGGCATCGGGGCCGGCTATGTCTCGGACATCACCGACCTCTCCCTGGTGGACGAGGTCGTCGCCGTACCGGACGAGGCGGCCGCCGCCACCACCCGGGAGATCGTGCGCGCCACCGGTCTGACCGTCGGAGCCTCCTCGGGCGCCGCCGCCTGGGCGAGCCGCGCCGTCACCGCGCACCCGCGCTGGGCGGGCGCGACGGTCGTCACCGTCTTCCCGGACAGCGGGGAGCGCTATCTGTCGACGGCCCGCTGATCCGTCGTCGCCTCACCGAAAGCAGGCAGAGATGTGCCGGATCTTCGGCTACTTCAACGCGGTGGCGACACCGCACGAGATGCGGACCGTCGCGGCCCTCCAGCGGCACGGCGGTCCGGATGCGACGGGCGTGTCCCGGGCTCCCGGGTGGGGCCTGGGCAACAACCGCCTCGCCGTCGTCGACCTGGACGGCGGTGACCAGCCGTACGGGCGCGGCGGGCCGGTGCAGGTGGTGTTCAACGGCGAGATCTACAACCACGAGGAGCTGCGCCGGCGCCTCGAGTCGCTCGGGCACTCGGTCCCGGACCGCTGCGACGGGTCGGTGCTGCCCGCGCTCTACCTGGAGTACGGCGAGGAGTTCACCGAGCACCTCGACGGCATGTACGCGCTGGCGCTGCTGGACGCGCGCGGCGAGGTGCCCCGGCTCCTGCTGGCCACCGACCACCTGGGGATGAAGCCGCTGTACCTCCGGTGGGACGCGGCGTGCCGCTCCCTGCGCTTCTCCTCGGAGCTGCCCGCGCTGCTGGGATTCGGCGGAGTCGGCGGCCGGGTGCGGGAGTCGGGCCTGGACGCGTATCTGGCCACCCGCACCCCGTTCGGTACGCGGACGGTGTACGAGGACGTGGAGGTGCTCCAGCCGGGCACCACCTGGGTGTGCGAGCTGGGTGGCGCCCCGCGCGTGCGGCGGCGGCCGGCCGACGCCCCCGCGCCGGCCGGCGACGGGGGCACCGCGGAGGCCGGCGACGAGGGCACCGCGGCGCGGCGGGTACGGCGCGCACTGCGCTCCGAGGTCGGCCGGCTGCTGGTGGCGGACGTGCCCGTCGCCCTGATCACCTCCGGCGGTCTGGACTCCGGCCTGGTCACGGCGCTCGCGGCCGAGCACGGCCCGGTGCACACCTTCAACATCGCCTACCGGGGCACCTGGCCGTTCGACGAGCGGCACTTCGCCCGCGAGGTCGCCGAGCGCGCCCGGGCGGTCCACCACCAGGTGGAGATCGACCCGGCCGCCTTCCCGGCCCTGCTGGAAGAGACCGTCTGGCACCTGGGCCAGCCGAACGCCGACCCCATCGCCCTGAGTACGTACGCCCTGTTCCGGGCGGTCCGGGACGCCGGCTTCACGGTGGCGCTCACCGGCGACGCCGCCGACGAGGTGTTCGGCGGGTACGAGCGGATGCGGCGCGCGGCCGAGCGCGCGGCGGCCGGAGCCGACTGGTCGGCGGCCTACCTGGACGCGCTGTCCGCCGCCCCTGCCGCCCTGCGGACGAGCCTGTACACCGACGCCTACCGGGCCCATGTCCGCGAGGACCCGGCGCTGCCCGAGGCGGTGCGGGAGGACCTGCTGCACGGCCCCGGCACCGTGCTGGACCGCATCACCCGCTTCGAGCTGGAGAACCGGCTGCCCGCCTACCACCTGCGCCGTGTCGACCACTTGAGCATGGCCTCCTCGGTGGAGGCGCGGCTGCCGTTCTGCCAGCGGTCGGTCGTCGCACTCGGCCGATCGCTCCGCGACCACCAGCGCATCCGGGACGGCCGGGTCAAGCGGACCCTCTACGCCGCCGCCGCCGGACTGCTGCCCGACCGGGTGCTGTCCCGCCCCAAGCAGCCGTTCACCCTGCCGGTGACGGCGATGCTGCGGCCCGGCAGCACCCTGTGGGAGTACGCGCGCGACCTCCTGGCGCCCGGCCGGATCGCCGCCGCGGGGCGGCTGGACGGGCAGGCCGTGGACGCCCTCTTCGCCTCGCAGGCCGAACGGCCCGACGACACCGCCGCGATGGCGCTGTGGGCGCTGCTCGTGCACGAGGTGTGGGAAGGGCAGTTCCGGCACACCGCGGGGCGCCCCGGCTCGGCCGAGACGCCTGCGGGCGGGGCCAGACCGCTGGCGGTGGCGGCGTGATCGGCCACCTGGCGTACGCGGCGGGCAGCCCCTGCCCCACTTTCGTGCTGGACGCCGGACGGCTGCCGCGCGACGAGGAGGCACTGCTGGCCCATCTCGCGGAGGCCCGCCGCTACCTGGTCTCCGCCGGGGGCGCCCACGTGCTGAAGTTCGCGCTGGTCGAGCCGTCCGCGCACCCGATGTTCGACCTGGACTACCGCTTCGTGCAGGCACTGCCCGGCGCGCCGGACCGGTTCGACACCCGCGGCTCGTGCGGGCACTCGATCCTGGCGGCGGTGGTGGCCGCGTCCCGCTCGGGCATGCTGCCGCGCCTGGTGCCGGGCGCACGGATCCGCGTCCACGTCCGCAACAACGGGGACAGCGTGGTGTGCGAGGCCGACCGGATCGAGCGCGACGAGGCCGGTTTCACCGTCACCTTCGTCCATCCGGCCCCCGTCCCCTTCCCGGACCTGCTGCCCGCCGGGCGGCCGCGCACCGTGCTCGGCAGCGGCGGGGAACGGGCCGAGGTCTCGCTCGTCGCCAGCGCCAACGCCTATGCCTTCGTGGACGCGAGGACGCTCGGCGTGCCCGACCAGGCCGCGCTGTTCGCCGCCGGGCAGCAGCTGCTCGACCGGCTGGAAGGGATCCGCGGGGCCGCCGCCGACCGGCTCGGCTGGCCGCGTGCCGGGGCCTTTCCCAAGATCGCGGCGGTGCTGCCGGCCGAACGCGGCGGGATCGCGGTACGCGCCGTGACCGTGTCCGGATGGCACCCGTCGATCGCGCTGACCGGCGTCGTCTGCCTGGGCTCGGCGGCACGGATCCCCGGCACGGTGCCGTGGCGGGTCGCCCGCGAGCACGGCGCCGGCGACGGACCGGTCGACGTCTTCACCCCCGGCGGACGGACCGCGGTCACCGCGGTCACCGCTGCCCCCGGGACGGCCGGCGGCGAGGGCGCCCTGCTGTGGGCGACCGTCGCCCGCAAACGCGTCACCTTCCAGGGCTCGTTCGTCCTGGCACCCCTGAGTCATCTGCAATTCGAGGAGGTCGCCAAGTGCCTGGCGCTGTCGGGGGCGGCATGAGACCGCTGCTGACGGCCGAGCTGCGTGCCCGGCTGTCCGATTCCGTCGAGAAGTCCGACGCGGCCGGCGAGCCCGACCCCGCGGCGCTGGCGGCGCTGCGTGCGAGCGGCCTGCTGGGTACGGCCGTTCCGGCCCGCCACGGCGGCGCGGGCGGGGACGCGGTGGCGGTCAACCGCGTCGTCGAGGAGCTCGCCACCCTCGACCCGTCGATGGCGATCATCGCCTTCCAGCACTTCGCCGTGAGCGCCCGGATCGCCGAGTGGGGCAGCGAGGAGCAGCGGGGACGGCTGCTGCCGCGGCTGGCCGACGGCACCTGGCTGGCCGCCTCCGCGTGGAGCGAGCAGGGGGCGGGGGCGGCGAAGCGGAACCTGGCCAGCACCGGCGGGCGCCTCGCGGACGGCCGCTGGCGCCTGGACGGGGCGAAGACCTTCGCGACCGGCGCCGGGGTCGCCGACCTGTACCTGGTGCTGGTGCAGACGGCACGGCCCGCCGCGACCGGCGAGGGGTACGGGGCGGACGGCCAGACCTTCTTCCTCGTCGAGTCCGGCAACCCCGGACTCGTCCCGGACCTCGGCCCGGACCTCGCTGGCATGCGGGGTTCGGCGACCGGCCTGGTCGCCCTCGACGGCTGCCTCGTACCGGACCGGGACCGCCTCGGGCCCGAAGGCGGGGCGGCCGCGGTCATCGCGGGCGTCCGGGAGTCCGGGGCCAGTCTCGGAGCGGTGTCCGTGGGCATCGCCCGGGCCGCGTTCGACCTGGCCGTCCGCCACGCGCGCGGGCACGGCCTGCTGGACCTGCCCACCGTGCGGCATCGGCTCGTGGAGCTGGCGACGCGGCTGGAGGCCGCGCGGGCCGTCGTGGAACGGGCCGGCGCGCGCGCCTCGGCCGACCCGGGTGCGGCCACCCTGCACAGCAAGCTGCACGCGAGCGTGGCCGCCGAGGAGATCTGCCTGGACGCCGCCCGGATGCTGGGCTCGGCCGGGTACCGCGCCGGCGACCGGATCGGGCGGCTGCTGTCCGACGCGCGCGGCATCGCGTTCATGGGTCCGACCAACGACCTGTGCCGGGACCTGCTGGCGGCGTCGTGGACCGGCTGACCTCCGTGCCCGACCTCGCGACCCCCGTGCCCGACCTCGTCGTCAGCGGCCGCAGGCTGGTGACGCCGCAGGGGGTGCGCCGGGGCCATCTGCTCATCTCCGGCGGGCGGATCACCGCGATCACGGACACCGACACGGCACCCGCGTCGGCCGGGCGCCTCGACGCGGGCGACCACTACGTGCTGCCCGGGCTCGTCGACTCCCATGTGCACTTCCGCACACCCGGCCTGACACACAAGGAGGACTGGGAGCACGGCAGCCGGGCGGCGGTCCGCGGGGGCGTCACCACGGTGATGGACATGCCGAACACGGTGCCGCCCACGCTCGCCCCGGAGACCCTCCTCGCCAAGGCCCGCCAGGTGGCGGGCCGCTCGCTGGTGGACATGCGCTTCCACATCGGGCTCGACCCCGCCCGGCCCGAACTGCTGGCGGACCTCGACGCGTCGGTGGCGACCAGCGCCAAGGTCTTCATGGCGGGCCACCACACGGCCCCCACCGTCGTCCGCGACCCGGCGGCGCTGGAGAAGGCGTTCGCCGCGGCGGCCGAGGGCGGGGTGCAGCTCGTCCTGCACGCCGAGGACGACGGGCTGTTCGCGCTGCTGGACGCCTGGTGGGGGGAGCCGGGCAGCTATCTGGAGTACGAGCGGCGCCGCCCGCGCACCGGCGGCATCGTCGCCGTCGCCAAGGTCGTCGAACTGGTGCGCCGGTACGGCACACGCGCCCACATCCTGCACCTGTCGAGCGCCGAGGAGGCCGACCTGGTGTGCGCCGCGCAGGCGGCCGGGTACCCCGTCACCTTCGAGGTCACCGGCCACCACCTGTCGTTCACCGACGACGACACCCGCCGACTGGGCGCCCGGACCCGGCTGTCGCCGTCGATCCGCGGACGGGCGGACCAGGACCGGCTGTGGCGCGCGCTGGTGGACGGTCAGCTCACCACGCTGGGCAGCGACCACGCCCCGCACACCGTCGCCGAGAAGACCGGCACCGTCGCCGGGTCGCCGCCGGGACTGCCCGGTGTGCAGGAACTGGCCGTCGCCGTCTGGACGGGGATGCGCCGCCGCCGGCCCGACGAGGATCCCGACACCGCCGCGACCCGTCTGGCCCGCCACCTGTCGCAGCGGCCGGCCGAGCTGTTCCGGCTGCCCGGCAAGGGCCGGATCGCGCCGGGCGCCGACGCCGACCTGGTCGTCTTCGCGCCCGACACGCCCTGGATGCTCTCGGCGCACGACGTGGAGAGCAAGTGCGGCTGGTCCGCCTACGAGGGATGGACGTTCACCGGGCGCGTCGAGCGCACCCTGCGCGCGGGCCGGACCGTGTGGGACGCCGCCTCGGGGACCTTCGGCGCCTACGACGGCCGCCTGCTGCCGGCCGCGGACCCGGTGGACACGACGAACGGGGCGGCACCGGCCGCCGGGGAGGGGTGACGCATGGTCAGAAGATGGTCCGTGGTGGTGGCGGGCGGTGGTGTCGGGGGGCTCGCGGCGGCTGCCGGCATGGCCGCGCGAGGCATCGACGTCACCGTCGTCGAACGGGCGGGGCAGATCGGCGCCGGAGGCTCCGGGCTCATGATCCAGCCCAACGGGATGCGGGCCGCCGACGCCCTGGGGGAGCGCATCGGGGCCCGGATCCGGGCCGTCGGGCACGTCACCCGCCCCGGCGAGGTCCGGGTGCTGATGGACGCGGAGGGAACGGTGCTCGCCGAGGAGCCGCTCGGGGCCGCGGCGGGCACCCCGGGCGACCCGCCGATCCCGGTGCTGCGCTCCGCCCTCCACCGGGCGCTGCTCGACGAGGCGCTGACCGCGGGCGCGGCCGTCCGCCTGGCGACACCCGTCGAGACCTACACCGTGCGCCCCGGACACGTCGCCGTGGAACTGTCCGACGGGACCACCGTCGACTGCGACGCGCTCGTCGGCGCCGACGGCATCCACTCGGCGGTGCGCGCGCGCATGCTGGGGGACGGGCCGCCGCAGTACCGCGGCTACACCTCGGTACGCGGCCGCACCACCGGATCCGTCCTGGGGCAGCGCGGCCACGTCGTCAACGGCCGCGGAATCCAGCTGTTCATCGCCCCCGTCGGCGGGGACACCCTGTACTGGACCGCCAAGATCACGGCACCGGAAGGGGTGTGGCCCGCCATGGGCGCGGCGGGCGCCCGGCACGCCCTCCTCGCCGCCCTGGAGGGCTGGTACCCGCCCGTGGTCGACCTGGTGCGCGACGCCGACCCGGAGGACGTCGTGGTCACCGACATCCACGACCGCGACCCCTCCCCCCGCTGGGTGGACGGCCGCGTGGCGCTCCTCGGCGACGCCGCGCACCCGATGGTCCCGGCCCTCGGCCAGGGCGCCAACATGGCGCTCGAGGACGCGGCCGTGCTGGCCGACGCGCTCTGCTCGCACACCGAAATCCCGGCCGCCCTCGCCGCCTACGCCCGCGAGCGCGTGGACCGGGCCGCGGCCGTGGTGCTCGCCTCCCGCCGCCAGGGCGCACTCGACCAGGGCGCGGACCGCGCCGGTGAGGAGCGGCGCAACGCCCGCATGAGGTCCGCCGGACGCAAGGACGCGGAACTCGCCGATGTCCTCGCCTGGCGGCCGGGGCCCCGCCGGCAGCAGGCCACCGCACCGGCCCCGCCGAGCACCGTCCGTACCGCCGGAGAGGACAGCACCATGGGAGCACCACGCATCGTCGTGATCAGCGGATCGCTGCGCGCGGGATCCACCTCGGACCGGGTGGCGGCGTGGTGCGCCCATCGCTGCGCCGAACAGGGCGCCTCCGCACGCGTCTTCACCGGCGCCGAGATCGACTTCCCGGCGTACCGGCCGGGGCTCGCCGGGACCCACGCGGCCGTCGCGGACTTCCTCGGCGCACTGCGCCGGGCCGACGGCGTGATCCTCGTGTCGCCGACGTACCACTCCACCGTCTCGGGGTTGCTGAAGAACGCCCTCGACTACGTCAACGACATCGAAGGCCCGGTGCCGTACCTGGAGGGACGCGCGATCGGCACGGTCGCGGTGGGCTCGGCCGTGCAGGGCGCGGTCTCGACGCTGGCCACGCTGCGCACCATCGGGCACGCCCTGCGCGGATGGCCGACACCCGTGGGCGTGGCCGTCGCGCAGGCACCGGAGGAGCCCGTCCCCGGCGCTGTGGAGGCGGCGCCCGACGCCGCGCGACTGGTCGAGATGGTCGGCCAGGTGGTCTGGCTGGGCAGGGCGCGGGGCGCCGTCCTGCCGGAGGCCCTGGGCGCCGTCGCCTGAGCACCCTGAGCCCGCTGAGCCCGCTGAGCCCGCTGAGCCCCGCGGCCACGGGGCCCGTGGTTCCCGCGAACGTCAACCACCGCGCGACAGGCGCGGGGAGAGTGAGAGAGCCGTGTCCGCACCGTCCCCGGAGTACCACGCCCTGACCGCCCGGCTGGGGCCCGTGTGGCGTGACGCCAACATCCGGTCCGGGCCGTCTCTGGACAGCCCGGTGATCCGGCTGGTCCAGCCCGACGCCTCCGTCTCGTACGAGTCCGAAGGCTGGTCGCCGGGCGACGAGGTGGTCGAGGACCAGCACCGGGACGGCGTGATCACCAGCTCCGTCTGGTTCAGGCTGACCGCCGGCGGCTGGTCCAGCGCCGTGAACTTCGAACCGGTGGCCGTGGCCGGGCTCCTGGACCGGGCCGTCACGGTCGACGCGCGGCGGCCCGGCCGCGTCGTGCCGTAGCAGTCCGGAACACGCGGGTGCCTTCGGAGGCACCGGAGTCGCCGGAGACACCGCGGCCTACGGCAACTCCGCCGTCCGCTCCGCCGAAGTGCGCAGACACCCGCCGGACGCCTCCGGGCCGCGCCTACGCCACGCCGGTGCCGCGGAGGGCGTAGGCGTGACCGGCGGGCCCTGGCGCGGTGTGCGGCGTCATGCCGCGGCAGCCGTCGCGTCGGAGGCCCAGGCCCGCAGCCGTACCCGGTCGAACTTGCCACTGCCGGTACGCGGCAGCGCGGCGACCACGCGGACGGAGCGCGGGCGCGCGTGCGGGGGCAGGCGGCGCCGGCAGGCCTCGGTGACCCGGACGGCCACCGTCGCCCGGTCGGCTTCGGGGCTCTCCACGAACGCCCACACCGAGTCGCCGCGGTCGCCGCGGTCGCCGCGGCGGACACCGACGACGGCCGCGTCCACGACACCGTCCGCCGCACGGACGGCGTCCTCGACGACGGTGGGGGCGACGGTCTCGCCGTGGACCACGAGGACCTCCTTGACGCGACCGCCGACGGTGAGCCACCCGTCGGCCGTCACCGCGCCGGTGTCGCCGGTGCGCAGCCAGCCGTCGGGGGTGAACGCGCCGCGGTCGAGAGCGCCCGTGGCAGGGTCGAGGTAACCGAGCATCAGACTCGGGCTGTCGACCTGGATCTCGCGGTCGGGACCGGCGAGGCGGACCCGGACGCCGTCGAGAAGGCGCCCGACGGTGCCCGGCCGCAGGACCTCCGGGGCGGAGAGAGCGACGTTCGGTCCGGCCTCGCTGAGCCCGTAGCCGTCGTGCAGGGGCGCCCCGGTGGCCGCGAGGAAGTCGTCGTACAGGGCGGGGGTGAGAACGTCGCCGCCGCAGCCGCGGACGCGCAGGGCCCGCAGCAGACGGGCCGCTCCGGGGTCCTTGGCGGCCTCGGCGGCGAGCACCCGGTACATGGTGGGCACGCCGTCCAGCGAGGTGATGCCCTCGGCCGCGAGCCGGGACAGCAGGCCGCGCAGCCGGAACCCCGACTCGGCGTACAGGTGCGCGCCGGTGGCGCGCCACACCCCCAGGACGCTGTGCCCGTAGGCGTGGCGCAGCGGGAGCGGGAGCAGCAGCCGGTCGTCGGCGGTGACGCACATCCGCGCGGCGGTCGCGCCGCCCTGGTGGGCGAGGGCCGCGGTGGGCACGGCGACGGCCTTGGGATCGCCGGAGCTGCCGGAGGTCCAGAAGACGGCGGCGGTCTCCTCGGGGACGTCCAGCGGCCGGGCCGTCGCGCCCGCCACGACGGGATCCCCGGAGCGGCCGGCGTGGACGAGGGCCGCGGGGGCGATGCGCCGGGCCGGGGCCGGGCCGTCGAGCAGCAGCGGTGCGCCGGCGGCCTCGGCGGCGAGGACGGCGACGACGGCGGTCAGCGGATGGTCGCAGGCGAGGGCGGCGGCGCGCCCGGGGCCCGCCCCGGCCGCGGCGAGTTCCCGGGTGGTACGGGCCACCAGCCGCGCCAGGTGCGCGCGCGGGACGCGTTCGCCGTCGACGGTCAGGCGCGGCAGCCGGAGTGCCCCCGGGCGGGGTGTCATGCGGCGGCCCCGGCGGGCGCGGACGCCGCGAACACGCGGCGTACGCCGACGGGGACGTCGTCGTCCCGGACCGGGACCGTGATGACGGTCGTACGGCCGTCGGCGTGGGCTTCGGCCGCGTCGTCGAGGGCGGCGGCGAGCTCGGCGGCGGTGGTGCAGTACGCGGTGCGCCCGCCGAGCGCGCGGACGGCGGCGTCGGTGTGCGCGGGCGCGGTGAAGCGGGTGAGCCCGTCGGCCGCGCCCTCCTCGGCGCGTACGAAACGGGGCCAGCCGTATCCGCGGTTGTCCAGCACCAGGACGGTCAGTCCGAGCCCCAGTTCCGCCGCGGTGGGCAGCGCGGCCAGCCCCATCTCGAAGGCGCCGTCACCGCACACGAGGACGGTGCGCCGGGACCGGTCCGCGAGCGCCGCGCCGACGGCCGCCGGGAGACCGAAGCCGACCATGGTCTGCTCGCCCGGGGTGACGACCCGGGCCCGTTCGCTGACGGACACCACGGGGCAGTGGTAACCCCACATGTCGTGCAGCCCGTTCTCCTGGACGAGGGTGGCGTCGCGTGTCACCGACTCCTGCAGCAGCCGCAGCGCGGCGGCCACGGTCAGGTCCGGGCCGTCGGCGGCGGCAGGGGTGCGGCGGTCACGCGCCTCCCGGCGGACGGCCGTCACCCGTCCCAGCCGGGCGACGCCGGCCGCCGTCCCGGCCGGTGGCTCCGCCTCCAGCGCGGCGGCGAGCTGGCCGGCCACCACCGCGGCGTCGCCGAGCAGGGCGGCCTCCGGCTCCAGGGCGGTGAGGAACGCGGCGGGGTCGACGTCGACGTGTACGAGCGTCTTGTCCCGGAGGCCGTCCCAGCCCATGCGGGCCGTCTCCTCCAGGCGTGAGCCGATCGCCAGCACCACGTCCGCGTCGGCGAGCAGCCCGTCCGCCGGAGGCGTGGTGTACAGGCCCACCAGGCCGCAGGCGAGGGGGTGTTCCTCGTCGAGGACACCGCGCCCGGCGGCGGTGGTGAAGACGGGCGCGCCCAGCAGCTCGGCCAGGTGCCGCACGGCGGGCCCGGCGCCCGCGGGCTTGCAGCCGCCGCCGGCGACGACGACCGGCAGGCGGGCACCCGCGAGAAGCCCCGCGGCCCGGCGGACCTCGCCGGTCTCGGCGGCGAAGCGCAGGCGCCGCACGGGTGGGGCGGGCCGCCGCTCGGGCGCCGGGGCGCGCAGCACCTCGTCGGCGACCTCCACCAGGACCACGCCCGGGCCGCCGTTGACCGCGAGGTGGACGGCCCTGCGCAGCGCCCAGGTCAGCTGCCGCGGGTCCTCCACGAGGAAGTCCCACTTGGTCAGCGGCCGGGCCATGGCCGCCTGGTCGGTGTGCTGGAAGCCGCCGCGGCCGATACCGAGGGCGGGCACGCGGGTGGTGACGACGACGACCGGGGCGCCGAGGGACGACGCCTCCAGCAGGCCGGTGAGCGCGTTGGCGAAGCTCGGTCCCGAGGTGACGGCGAGTACCGCGGGCCGGCCGGAGACGGCCGCGTGCCCGATCGCCGCGCAGGCCCCCGCCCGCTGGTCCCGCACCCCGACGACTTTCAGCCCGGGCACGTCACGTGCCGCGTCCATCAGCCCCGGCTCGTCGGAGGGCAGCCCGAACACGGCGTCGCATCCGGCGTCGGCGAGTGTCCCGGCGGCGACGTGCCAAGGGTGGGCCTCATCGGTCACGTTCACGGCTGCTGCTCCTCGGCGGGATCGTGGGGATGGAGGCGGGGACCTCGAAGGACACGGGGTCTGGGAGGGGACGGAGGCGGAGAGGGGGGCCGGGCAGGGAACGGAGGCGGAGGCGAGGGCCTGGGAGGGGACGGAAGCGGAGGCGGGGACCTGAAGGAGAACGGAAGCGAAGGCGGGGGCGCACGCGCGGGACGGCGACCGGGCGGAGGGCTCCGGTGGCGGGCGGCACGGGCGGGTCGCCGAGAGCGCGGCCGCGGGCGGCCGGCGGGCCCGGGACGGCCTTCACGACACGGCCCCGGCGCCGGCTTCGGCGGACAGCAGCAGGGGGCGGCCCGCGGCCGTGCCGTGACGGCGCACATGGCCGGCCCGGGGGCCGTAGCCGCCGAACGGGCGGTTGCCGTCCTCCGCGTCGAAGGTGATGCGCTCCTCGCAGACCACGCTGGTCGCGATCCGCGCCGACCCGGCGAGGGCCGGCTCCCCGAAGACCGAGACGTACATGCCCCGGGCGGTCTCCTCGCGGGAGTGCAGCCAGCGGGTGATCTGCCCGGGCGAGTCGTACTCCACGGTGAGAACGACCGGGGAGAAGAACTCCGGCGGATGGAAGGCGTCCTGCCACGGCAGGTGGACCAGGGTGGGTTCCACGATCCGCCGCGCCGGGTCGACACGGCCGCCGCAGACGGTGAACTCGCGGTGCCCGGCGAGGAATCCGGCCGCGCCCTCCACCGCGTCGGGGTACACCAGCGGCGCCACCAGGGTGCCGGGGTCGCGGCGGTCGCCGACGGGGACGGCGGTGAGCGCGTCGGCGAGCCGCGGCAGGAGCTCGCCGACGAGCGAGCGGTGGACGAAGACGACATCGGTGCACAGGCAGTCCTGGCCCGAGTTGTACAACCGGGCGTCGAGCACGGTGCGGCAGACGGCGCCGGGGTCGGCCCGGGGGCCGACGACCAGCGGATTGGGCCCGGAGCCGAAGGCGAGGAGCAGTGCGTCACCGGGCAGGTGGGCGGCGACGGCCTCGCCGTTGTCGGGCTGCCCGGTGAAGACGACGGCGTCGGAGCGAGCGCAGTGGGCGAGGAACTCCCGCTGCGAGACGGGCGCCATGACGATCCGGCCGCCGCCGAGGCCGCGCAGGTGCGGTTCGAGGATCTCGTGTACGGCCATGGCGGCGGGCGCGACCCGCGCGGAGGGCCGGATTCGGACCTCTTCGGTGTAGAGCGAGGGAATCACGCCGAACAGGACGTAGGAGTACAGCAGGTTGTTCGACGGCAGAAACGTCGCAAGCCGTCCGAGGCGCCGCGGGGAATTGCGCAGAATCTCCCACGGGGCGCCGGAGAGGGCGCGAAGCGAGCGGAAGAGCTCGTCGGTGGCGGCCCGTGCGGTGGCGACGCGGGTGAGGGCGGAGAGCAATTCGTCCCGGTGCCGCAGGACCGCGTCGACGAGTCCCGGGACCAGCGCGCCCACCAGGGGACGGGACCTCGGCGCGGGGACCGACCCACCGGCGGATGCCTGCGGGAACGCCGCTTCGTGCGTCGCCTCCATGATGCCGCTCTGCATGCGCGTAACCCCCTTGCACCCGCCCGTGACGTTCGAGCCCGGTCGGAAAGCGTCTCCCGCTACGGCACGGGGCGCATCTCGGTTCGTGCTCTCCTCGGAAGAGGTCGGACCCGCTCTCTCCTCGGAGGGGGCCGGACCCGGTCAGCATTCTCGGAGAACGAGCCGGACGGGACGGCAAGTAGCATTCCGGAGTACGCCGGGAACATCCCCCGTACCGGCGCCGGAATCCAGCCGGTCGAGGAGAAAGGAGAACCGCTGTGAACTCCTGCGAATTCCGTTGTTTTGGCGAATTCCTTTCCACGATTCGTCTGGATTCCGGAATCATGCTCGCCGACGGCCCGCCCCGGCGGCGGATCGTGCCCGGCACGGCCTGGCGGCGCACGGTGCTCGCTCCGGCCGGCGGGCCGTTCGGCCGGGAGGCGTTCACCGGGCCGGCGCGGGCGGCCCGCACGCGTGCCGACGTGACGGTGCGCCGGGCGGATGTCCGGCCCTTCCCGCCGGGCCCGCGGGACGGCGCGTACCCGCTCCGCGACCAGGAGCGGGCGCCGGCTCGCACCGGCACCCGGTGCCGGGAATCCGCCCCGCTCCGCGAGGAGGCGCTGCCCGCGCCCGTCTGACCCCGGCCCGAACCCGGCGCCGCCGACCCGGCGCCGGCGACCCGAACGCTCCGGCCCGACCGCCGGACCCGACCTCCCCAGGAAGGGGGGTACGAACCATGACCCTGCACGGACGGCTCGCCGTCAAACGACCGGCCGACGTCCCGGTGGACAGCCTGGTGCGCCTGGTGCGGTCCTACGAGGAGCACATCACGGGGGTCGCCACCTGCACCCACGAGGACATCCTGCTGGAGACGAGCAACCCCGGGTACGAGGAGAACAGCTGGTGCCTGACCGGCCCCGGCGACGTGGTGCTCGCCTGGGCGGCGCTGACTCCGCGCGGCGACGTCCTCGACGCCGCGCTGACATCGATGCCGGGCCCGCACGGTGAGAGTGCGGCACGCACCCTGCTGTGCCTGCTGCTGGACCGGGCCGACGAGCTCGTGAGGGAGCGGGGCAGGCCCTGCACCGTCACCGTCGGCGGGGTGCTCCGCGGCGACCTGGTGGTCCCCTCCCTCCTCCGCGAGGCGGGGTTCGTCCACGGCGCCACGGCGGGTCAGTACGACATCGATCTGGCGGTCCCGCCGCTGCCGCCGCTGCTCCCCGACGGGGGAAGCATCCGCCCCGCCGGCCCGCACGATGCCGCGGCCCTGCACATGCTGCACCTGCGCAGCATGACCCAGGGGCCCAAGACGGAGGACGCCGCGTACTTTCGCGCACGGCTGCGGCGGCTGCGCGAGAGCGGCGGTGTGGCGCTGCTGCTGGAGGTGCGCGGCCATCCCGTCGGCCATGTCCTGGCCCAGTCCGCCGTCGGAGAGGGACGCGTCCTGGACCTCGGCGTCGCCCCCGCCTACCGCGGCCTCGACATCGGGCTCGCCCTGCTCACCGCCGCCCTCGCCGAGCTGCGCGGACTCGGCGCCGCCCGGGCCCTGTTCACCCTGGACACGGGCGACCTGCACGACCACGAGGCGCTCCACCGCGTCCTCACCGTTCGAGGGGCACGCTTCGTCAGCCGGTTCAACAAGATCGCCGTGTGACCCGACGACCGGGGATCTCGGCCGGGAACGCCCGCGGTCAGGCCTCCCCCACCGGTGACAGTGCTCCCGACCGGGCCCTGTCCCGACATCTGACGCCACGATACCGACTCGCCCCCTCACCGTAAGCGGCCGGCAGACCCTCGCCGCGTCTTCGTGAAGTCGCCACCGGACAGGGACCGCGCGCCCGCGGAGCGGAGCGGCGCGGGGCCCTACGAGAACGGAGCACCCCGTCATGACATCCACCGCCGCGCCCGACCGGCTGCTGATGGTGATGCCCTACAGCCAGTTCGTCCGCAAGGCCGCCAAGGCGGGCTTCGAGGTCTGGGCGATCTGGGACCCGGCGCTGCGCGAGCGGGAGTACCTCGACCAGGTCGCCGAGCACGCCCGGGAGTTGCTGCTGACCGACTTCTCCGACGAGGCCGGGTTACGCGCCCTCATCGCCGACACCGTCCGCACCCACGGCATCGGCACCGTCCTGCACCTGGGCGCCGAGCAGTCGATGCCCCCCGCCGTCGCGGAGGCCGAGGCGCTCGGCGTCTCCCCCAACCCGGCCTCCGCCGTCACCCGGCTCAACGACAAGGCCGCGATGCGCGGGCTGCTCGCCGGGCACGGCCTGTCCGTGGTCCGCTCGGAGTCCGCCGCGACCGTCGAGGAGGTGGCGGCGGCCGCGGCCCGGCTGCCGCTGCCCGCCGTGGTCAAGCCGGTCGGTGCCTCCGGCAGCCGCGGCGTCGCGCTGATCCGCGACGCGGACGACCTCCAGGAGTGGACCGACCGGGTCACGCGGGCCGGTCTCGGCGGCCCGTACCTGGTCGAGGAGTACCTCCAGGGTCCCGAGTACAGCGTCGAGACCCTCTCCGCCGACGGCGTGCACCACGTCATCGGCATCACCGCGAAGCACACCACGGGCGCCCCCTTCTTCGTGGAGACCTCGCACGTCCATCCGGCGCCGCTCGGCGACGACGAGCGGACCGCGATCCACGCGGTCGTCATCGGGCTGCTCGACCTGGCCGGATACCGCTTCGGCCCCGCGCACACCGAGGTGATCCTCACCGGCCGCGGCCCGCGCATCGTCGAGTCCCAGACCCGGCTGGGCGGCGACCGCATCCCGCTGCTCATCGAGACCGCCTCCGACTTCGACATCGAGGCCGCGATCTTCCGGACCCTCGCCGGCGCGCCCCTCGAGGCGCCGGTGCCCCGGCACACGGCGTCCGTCGGCTTCTTCCTCCTGCCCGCCGGCCGGCTGCGGTCCGTCGGCGGACTGGACGCCATCCGCGCCCTGCCCTACGTCCAGGCGCTGCACTTCCCCTTCGCCCCGGGGGACGAACTGCCGCGCACCACCGACTCGTCCACCCGCCACGGCTACGTCGTCGTCGACGCGGAATCGCCCGCCGAGGCCGCCGACCGCATCGCCCGCGTCCGCGGGCTGCTGCGCGCGGACGTCCGCGAAGCCGTTCCGGCCACCGCGAAGGGAGCCCACCGTTGAGCACCGGCAGAACCGTTCTGCTGATCGGCGGCGTCGACGCCCATCTCGAGCGCTTCAAGGCGCTCGGCGTCACCGTCGTCCTGATCCAGCACCCCGACAAGGTCACCGGCTACCAGACGCGCGCCGCGGACGTGCTGCTCGTCGTCGACTACACCGACTGGGACGTCGTACGGCCGTTCGCCGAGGCGGCGCGCGCGGTCTACGGCGTGGACGCCGTGGTCTCGCTCACCGAGCCGGGCCTGAACCCGGCGAGCCGGCTGGGCGACCTGTTCGGGCTGACCGACGGGCGGCGCCACGAGGTGAGCCGCCGTATGCGCGACAAGTGGCTGATGCGCCGTCATCTCGCCGAGCGGGGCCTGCCGGTCCCGCACACCGCCCTGGTGACGGACCGGGCCTCGCTCGACGCCTTCGGCGAGCGCGCCGGCTACCCGTTCGTCCTCAAGCCGGTCTCGACGACCGCCGGCTTCGGCCTGGTCCGCGCCGAGAGCCCCGAGGACCTGGACCGGGTGTGGGCACGGGTGCGGGAGCTGGACGGCGGCCGCACCGACCGCGGCTCGACGATGTTCACCGTCGACGGCTACCTGATGGAGTCCTATATCGACGGCCCCGAGTTCAGCGTGGAGGCGCTGAGCTTCGCCGGGCGCCACGTCGTCGTCGCGGTGACGGAGAAGCTGACCAGCGAGGAGCACTTCGCCGAGCTCGGCCACGCCGTGCCCGCCCGCCTGCCCGGCGCCGACCGGCAGCGGCTGACCGCCGCCGTCGAGGAGTTCCTGACCGCCATGGGCGTCACCGACGGCCCCAGCCACACCGAGATACGGCTCTCCTCGCGCGGCCCGGTCGTCATCGAGTCCCACAACCGGCTCGGCGGCGGCAACATCGTGGAGCTCGTCGAGGCCGCGTACGGCATCGACATGGTCGCCTACGGCGCGGCGTGGCCCCTCGGCCTGACCGATCCGCTCACCTCCCCGCCGGAGGCGAAGGGCGCCGCCGCCATGCGCGCCGTGCTGCGCGAACCGGGCACCGTCACCTCCGTCTCGGGCGTGGAGGAGGTCCGGGCCCGGCCGGACGTGCTGGCCGCGCAGGTCTCCGTACGCCCCGGGGACACCGTACGGCCGCTGCGCGACAACTGGGACCGGCTCGGCAGCGTCGTCGTCACGGCCGGCGACACCGACGCCGCGGTGGAGCTGTGCGAGCGCCTGGTGCGGGAGGCGATCCGTATCGATGTCGAGCCCGCGGCCGCGGCGGCACGGGCGCGAGCCGCCTGAACGCACACGGCGGTATGCGGCCCGCGGTCCGTCCCGGCGCGCCGGCCGCCCGCCCGAGAGGAGTTGACCTGTCATGTCCCCACAACCCGGACTGCTGCGCACCCTGAGCGAGGACCTCGCCGTGGTCGTCGCCCGGGACCCGTCACTCACCGGCCGCCGGGAGGCGCTCGGCCACACCGGGCTGTCAGCCCTGTGGGCCCACCGGGTGGCGCACCGGCTGTACGGGCGGGGCCTGCGCACCGCGGCGCGCACCGTCGCCCGGGTCGCCCGCCGCCGCACCGGAGTCGAGATCCATCCCGGTGCGGTGCTGGGCCGGCGCGTCTTCATCGACCACGGCGCGTCCGTGGTGATCGGCCAAACGGCCGTCGTGGGCGACGACGTGACGATCTACCAGCAGGTGACGCTGGGGGCGGTGGGCTGGTGGACCGACAACCGCCGCCCTCCGGGTGCCCGCAGGCACCCGGTCGTCGGCAACGGCGTGGTCCTCGGCGCGAACGCCACGGTGCTCGGCCCCGTGACCGTCGGCGACCACGCCCTGATCGGCGCCATGGCCACCGTCACCGAGGACCTGCCGCCCGGGGCCCGGGTGTACGCGCCGCGCTCCGTCGTCCGCCCCGCGCCCGGTCTGCGGCCCGTCGGGGACGCCACCGGACTCGCCGGCCCGCCCGGCACTCCCGATGCCGTACGGATACTCGCCTCCGCGGGGTCCTGGTGAACCGCCGCCCCGCCCCTTCCCCCGACGACCCCGGGAGTCCCGCCGTGACCACCGACCTCCTCACCGCACCCGCCGGGCGGCACATCGCCGCCGGCCTCGAAGAACTCATCGGCAACACCCCCCTGGTCCGCCTCGCCGTCCCCGACGCCGCACCCGGCACCGAGGTCCTAGCCAAGATCGAGTCCGCGAACCCCTTCGCCAGCAGCAAGGACCGGGCCGCCCTGGCCATGCTCGACGGCGCCGAGCAGCGCGGCGAACTCGCCCCCGGCGGCACGGTGGTGGAGTCCACCTCGGGCAACACCGGCATCGCCCTGGCCGCGCTGAGCGCGGTACGCGGCTACCGCTGCGTCGTCGTACTGCCCGACAGCGCCACCCCGGAACGGATCGGCCTGCTGACCGCGCTCGGCGCGGAGATCGTGCAGACACCCAGCGAGGAGGGGTTCGCCGGCGCGATCGCCAAGGCCGAGGAGGTCCAGGCCGCCATCCCCGGTTCGTGGTACGTGCGCCAGCACGAGAACCCGGACAACGTCCGGGCGCACTACGAGACCACCGGTCCCGAGATCTGGGCGGACAGCGGCGGCCGGGTGGACGTCCTCGTCGCCGGGGTGGGCACCGGTGGCACGCTCACCGGCGCCGGCCGCTTCCTGCGGGAGCGCAACCCGGGGGTCGAGATCGTCGCGGTGGAGCCGGAGGGCTCACCCGTCCTGTCCCGCGGGTACGCGGGAAGCCACCGCATCCCCGGCCTCAACGGCGGCTTCGTCTCCCCCACCACGGACGTGTCGCTCATCGACCGCGTGCTCACCTGCTCCGACGAGGCCGCCCTCGCCACCGCCCGCGCGCTGACCCGGCAGCAGGCCCTGTTCGCCGGGCTCTCCTCGGGTGCCGCGGTGCACGCCGCGGCCCTGCTGGCCCGGGACCCGCAGTACGCGGGCCGGACGATCGTCACGGTCCTGCCGGACACCGGGGAACGCTACGTCAGCATCTGGAACGAGAGGACCGCCATATGACCACGCTCGTCCTGCACCGCGGCTCGCTGCGCGCCAACCCGTACGAGCGGTGGCTCGCCGACCACGGCGAGAAGATCGTGCTGCTGGCGTCGGCCGAACAGCTCGCCCTGTTCGGCGAGGAACTGCCCACCGAAGCGCCGTACCTGCACGCCGAGGCGCTGACCGGCTACGACACCGGCCCGCACGTGGCCGAGCGGGCAGCCGAGCTCGTCGAGAGGTTCGGCGTCACCGACGTCGTCGCCTGCCAGGAGTTCGACATCGAGCGGGCCGCCGCCCTCCGCGAACGGTACGGCCTGCCGGGCCAGCGGCCCGGCTCCGCCCTCGTGTACCGCGACAAGTGGCGGATGAAGCAGGCGGCGGTACGGGCCCGCATCCCCGTCGCCGACCATGCGCTGCTGCGCTCGGCGGACGACCTCGGCGCCTTCGCCGACCGCCACGGCCTGCCGCTCGTGGTCAAGCCCCGGCGCGGCGCGCTCTCCGTGGGCGTGTCCGTCCTGCGCACCCGCGAGGAGCTCGCCGGCTGGCTGCGCACCGCCGAGATCGCCGGTCCTGACGGCGAACCGCAGTGGCTGGCCGAGGTGTTCGTCGAGGGCTCCATGTGCCACATCGACGGCACCGTCCTCGACGGGCGGATCGCCACCCTGTGGCCCTCGCAGTACCAGTACGCACTGGCCGACTACCGGGACCGCAAGGGCCGCGTCGACATCGCGCTCGACACCGCCGACCCGCTGGCCCGCCGGCTCGTCGCGTTCGGCGAGCGGGTGCTGGAGGCGTTCGGCGGGCCGGAGCACTTCGCCTTCCACATCGAGGTGTTCCACACCCCTGACGGCGAGCTCGTCCTGTGCGAGGCCGCCTCGCGCGCCGGTGGCGCGGGGGTGCGGGACGTGCAGCGCGTCCTGTTCGGCTTCGACCCGATGGAGTACCCCGTGCGCCGGCAGCTCGGCCTGCCCGTGGACGCCGGGGAGCGCCGTGATCCCGAGCGGCTCGCCGGGCAGTTGCTCTTCACCAAGCGCCCCGGCGTGCTGCGGGCGCTCCCGGACCCGGCGGCCCTGCCGCCGGGCGTCGTGAAGTACACGACGTACGCGGAGGTCGGGCAGAGCGTCCGGGACGCCTCGCACTCCGGCGACTTCCTCGCCGCGTTCGTGGTCACCGGCGCGGACCGGGCCGAGACGGAGGCGCGGATCAGGGTGGCGGAGGCCTGGTTCAGGGCGGGGCTCGACATCGGCTGACAGTGAGGATGTGACGTGGTGACGCTGCTGGTGGGTGTGACCCCTCGGCTGACTGACGTCTCGACTGTCCTGTTTGGGATTCGTCGGCCCGCCGGGCGTCACCACGCACGCGGCCGGACGGGCGTTTGTGACTTCATAGCGCCTCTGTGTGTCAAGCGGCTTCGGTGAGTTGGCTCCGATGGTCTCGTTTCATGGTCCGGTAGACCACGTTGGACAGCCGTCGTTTGAGCGCCCGGCGGGCCTCGGACGGGGTCTTCCCCTCGGCGATCTTGCGCAGGTAGTAGTCCTGGCCGCGGCCGCCGTCGCGGATCTGGCAGATCGCGATCGTGTGCAGGACCGAGTTCCGCCGTCCTCGGTGATGCCGGTGGCGATCACCACGGCCTGGGACACGATCTGGTGGTTCACCCGCGCCTTGCAGTACGTCGCGTCCAGGTAGATGTAGGGAATCGGGTGTGGTCCAGCGGGCGGGTGCGGAAGGCGGTGAGTTCGGCGTCCAGTCCGGCGCAGAGCCGGGAGACCTCGCTCTTGGAGATCCCGGTGTCCGCGCCCAGGGCCCTGACCAGGTCGTCCACGCTGCGGGTGGACACTCCGTGGACGTATGCCTCAACGATGACGGCGTAAAGGGCCCGGTCGATACGGCGGCGGCGTTCGAGCAGGCTGGGGAAGAAGGTGCCGGTGCGGATCTTGGGGATGGCCAGGTCCAGGTCTCCGGCCTGCGTGGTCAGCACTTTGTCGCGGTGACCGTTGCGCCAGGTCGTACGGGTCTCGGCGTGCTCGCCGGGCTCCGCGCCGATGTGGGTGGTGGCCTCGGCCTCGATGAGTTCCTGCAGGATCCGCTGGGCCAGGACCCTGATCAACTCGATTCCGTCCGCCGTACGCAGTGACTCCATCAGCCGGAGTAAGTCATGCTGGGACAAGGCCATCGCGTCACCTCTCTCAACGAGCTTCGCTACTCGGAGAGTTGCGCGATGGCCGCCCCATGACCAGGGGCTATGCGGAGATCGCTGCTACACCACTCGACGGGACACCATCCATCAAGATCGCCGAGCTTGTCCGTGACTGGAGCAACAAGCGACGAGCTGACGAAGCGAGCGCCCGCCGGATCGAGGCGGAGGCGGACAGAGGGGAAGCCGAAGCGCGCCAAGAGAACGCCCGGGCGCGCCAGATGGAGGCGCAGGCGCGGCAGATGGAAGCACATGCAGATCTTGTGCAGTGGGCCGTTGACCAGACTCGCGGCGGACCCGTTTCCCCTGGGGAGCTCTTCGCTGCCATCACCCCAGATCAGCTCCAGGCACTCAGTCGTCTTGCCGAGACCCCCACAGAGCTACAGCTGCCGCCGCACGTTTCCCAAGACGAGTAGCGGAGGGACACTGTTGTGCTTGGTACTCAGTCGTCGCCCAGAACCCGCACTGGCGGCTCATCGTTCCGCCGCTCCCACCTCAAGCCAGCAGCATCGGTGAAGCGATACACGAACTTGATCCGCGCGGTGTGCCAGCCACCGCGCGGCATCCAGTCGTCCTTCGGCTCCGTAGAGCCCTCCTGAACCCAGTTGAGGAGATCGAACTCGTAGCTCAGTCCTGGGCCGAGGGGTTCCCCCTCGGCCCACGTTCGCCGCCCGGCTGTCTCGGCGGTTGTCCATCGTTCACCAGTTGCTGGATCCACCGCTGTCACGGAGCACAGCTCGATGTCGACGACGGCGTGCCGACTGAAGTTGTGGATCACGCAGCTGCCCCTGCGACTTCCGATCTTCCCGAGTTGCATGCGGCAGGTCACGAGCCGCGCCTGCCCCGCCTCAGCATCTCGTCTCTCAGCATCGCGCTGCCGGCCTTCCCGAATCGCGACCCACAGAGCAACGCCGACCGCTCCCACCGTGGCGGCCGCGCCCGCAATGCTCGTCCCAGTTGCCCACCAGTCGGTCATCGATACCTCTTCCGTCTGATCGACCGTAGGAGCAACGGCACAGTGCGGCGCTATGGCGCGTCATACAACGGCTTTGGGACCACGCAGCCGGATCAGGCGAGCTCCCGAAGACGTCCCGTTAGGGCCCGTCATTCCTCGTCAGTGGCGTCCGGGGCCCGCAGCGGACGCGGGCCGCCGGGCAGCTCGGGGAGTTGGAACGAGTACCGGCCGTGCATGTTGATGTGGTGCCTCACGAACCAGGGACATCCGCCACATAGGTGAGCGCGTCAGTCCTTCCCGTTCTGCCTGAGCACCAGTTCCCTCATGCACTTCTCCAGGGCATCCACGGCAAGTCCCTCGTCGATCAGCTGGTACCGGTATGGCTCGTAGCGGTCAGCCCGGCCGCCGGGCTGTCTGGGCTGCTGGAACAGGCTCTCGAAGGTGCCAGGTGCAGGTGCAGATCTCTCCGCTGCGGTCGGCATACGGCGGATCAGTCCGAGCTCCACGAGTGTCTGGCAGCTGTCCTCGTACGAGTCCCGGAGTAGGTGGAAGTACTCCCGCTTCTTCGCGTACAGGTAATTTCCGGACTCCTGATGCTCGCCGGGGAACTTGAGTCGCAGGAAGCGGAGGCTGAGCCAGGTGAAGATCTCCGAGGGGTACAGCACCTGCACCCAGCCCTGGAGGAAGAAGTTGATCGGGACTTCGATCACTGTGTCGTCAGCTGTCGGCACAACGTAGTAGTCGGCAGCGAGGGCGGTCCCTCTCCCCGTCTCGCGCATCAGCCTGAAGGCTCTGTGATCCCGGTGTCCGCCCTTCTTCCGAGGTATCTCGACCAGCGCCTGATCACCCAGGTCTTCAAGGGTGCACAACGCACCCTTGACCTGGCGGATCCGCTTGGTCTCCTGTGCGCGGGGCGGTGCCCAGGTGTACGTGCCTGTCGCACTGTTGTATCCCACGTCGATGGCGACGAAGTCCTTCCACCCGTGACGACCGCGGAAGGTACGGTCCCCGGTCCACTCGGCACCTGGATCAAGGCGACACTGCGCCTCGAAGAGCGCGAGCAGGTAAAAGCGGAGTGCGATGCCGCGCGGGTTGAGCAGCCGCGACGCGGGGGGCTGCCTGTCCACGTCCACCTTGTCGATCACGAAGTTGTGGCGCAGGCGAAGTGCGGCCGGCTGCTTCCCCTCCTGCCACACCTCGCGGAGCGTCCCGTTCACTCCCCGGAACAGGTTGTCCTTCTCCAGCTTCTGCAGACGCCGTATCCGGCGCTCCAGCGACTCCGTGTCCCGGTCCACGCGCACCTCATTTTTGACGGTTTAACCTCGCCGCTTTGACCCGCATCGAAGAGGTAACCTGTAACTCTCCGATGCGGGTCAAAGCGTCGATTCATACCCGCTGGAGGGTACCGGAAGCCATACAGACTTGGTCTTGCAGGGGCAGAGTGCCCCGCTCGGCAGAACTCGGCGGCACGCCGTTCGCACCAACGCGAACGGCCCCGGATGCACCCGGGGCCGCTTCCGCCAAATGCTCGAAAGGTAGAAACGAGCTTGACCAATGTACTGCCTCCTTCCCCGGATGACACGAGCCGTGCTCCGCTGCTCAGCGCCCACTCCGCGCTCGTGCTGACGATTGCTGTGATCATCGGTGTCGGCATCGGGTGCCTGACGTATCTCGGCACCCGTCAGGTCTCGACCGCCACGATTGCTGGTCTCACGGCCTTCGGGGTCAGCGTCCCCGTTCTCCGCCGGGAGATCGGTTCCTGACCTTCATGGACGGGGTCCTCCGGCATCCCGGAGGACCCCGTGGCCAACGCCTGGACAAGTGGGCGGAGCTCGGTCACTCACTCGTCGCCAGCGGCGTCCGGGTCGCGCAGCGGGCGCAGGCCGCCGGGCAGGTCAGGGAGCTGGAATGAGTACCGGCCGAGCATGTTGATGTGGTGCCGTACGAACGGTGAGAGGCGGGCGACGTCCTCGTCGCGGACGTCGAAGCCGTCCGCGCGCAACTGGTTGACCGCGGCGTCCATGTACCGAGTGTTGAAGAGCACGAGGGCGTTGAGGACCAGGCCGAGGGCGCCGATCTGGTCCTCCATGCCGTCCTGGTAGCGCTGGTACAGCTGCCCCTGCTTCCCGTGGAAGATCTTCCGGGCGAGGGCGTGGCGGCCCTCCTGGAGGTTGGCCTGCACCTTGATCTGCCGGCGGTAGCCGGGCTCGTCGGCCAGGCGCAGGATGTGCAGGGTCTTGGAGATCCGCCCGTAGTGGGCGATCGCGTCGCCGAGCGGGGTCGGGCGCCCGTCGCGGGAGAGCATGCGGATTACGTCGTACGCGCGGACGGCGCCGGTGTGGATGGAGCCGATGATCCGCAGGATGTCCTCCCAGTGGCGTTCGATCCGGGCGAGATCGATCCGGCCGCGGGCCGCGTCCTGGAAGGCGCCGTAGTCGGCGGTGCGGTCGATGCGCCACATCTTCTGGTCGGGCAGGTCCGCGAGCTGCGGCGCGTACGCGAACCCGGCCAGAGTGAGCAGGCCGAAGACGATGTCGCTGTAGCTCGCGGTGTCGGTGACGATCATCTCGGGGCGCTTGCCGCCGTCGCGGTCGTAGAGGACGTCCATCACATACAGCGAGTCGCGCGGGGTGCCGGCCACCACCTTCCCGCCCAGCCCCGCCGCCTGATCGTTGATCATGTTGAGCCAGGTGGCCCCGCCCCGGCGGCCGAAGTACTTCGGGTTCGGCCGGGCGTACACGCTGGGGACGGGGACGACGAACCGCATGCCGTCCACGGAAGCGACCAGGCCACCGCCCCAGACTTGCGCGAGCGGACGCCTGATAGTCGATCAGCGTGGCGTTCGCCGCCCGGTACGTCGCCAGCCTCAGATAGGTCTGGTCGACGTGGGACAGACGGCCGTACTTCAGCGGGTCGGCGGCGCCGATGACGGGGGTGTAGCCGACGTTGCAACTGTGCGCGACCAGCAGCGCGGCAATCGTCACGTGCAGGTCCCTCAGCCTCGCCTCGCTGCCGGTGACCGAGGTGAACGCCTGGTCGGCGCCGGTCCACGAGAACACCTCCAGCAGGGCTTCCGGCAGGTCGACGCGGGGCAGCATCGCCTCCACCGCCTCCCGCAGGGCCCGCAGGGAGGCAGGTTCGGGCTCCGGCTCCAGGGCGGCGAAGTGCAGCCGCCCGTCGTCGTCGAACACGATTTGGGAGTTCGTCGGCACCCGGGCCGCGACCTCCCGGTAGGTGCCGTCCAGCAGCGCCGCCCGCGCGGCCAGGTGCTCCCCGGCCGTGGCGGGCAGGTTGAGCGAGGCGAGCACGGTGGGCTTGGTCTGCTGCCACGCCTCACCGTCGAGGAGCTTGGCCCGCGGGTCGCCCCACTTGGAGGAGTTCTTCGCGAATACCTGCTTGCTCCGCAGCATCCGGTGCAGCTGCTCCAGCACGCAGAACGCGTACGCCTTCCAGTCCACCGTGCCCGGCTCCAGGTGCGGCGCGGACAGCACCAGCCGCCGCCACGAACCGGCCAGCAGACCGGTGTCGATCTCGGCGGGGCCGACCTTCTTGCGGCCCATCAGGTCCGGCAGCGACTTCAGCGCGTTCAGGACCGGCAGGCCCTCCGGAGTGGCGTCGAAGTCGACCACGTCCACCAGCAGCTTCAGGAACGGCCGTACGACGGCGAACCGGGTGACCAGCTGGGTCCGCCATGCCTCGTCCGCGTCCGAGTCGAGCGGCGGGGTCAGCTCGAACAGCGCGGCGATCGCGGCCGCCAGCTCGTGGCGCGGCACCACCTGCTCGATCCGCGCCCACATCGCATCCAGCGTTTCCACCTCGGGCGGGGTGATCTCCCCGGTGTCGGTGTCGACCTGCTCGGACGTGGTGTCGAACACGATCTGGAACGCGGTGGCCAGCTTCGCCGAGGCCCGCTCCACCTTCGGCAGGGTCTTCAGCTTCTCCTTCATCGTCTCCCGCTCGGCCCTGGCCAGCAGCTTCGTGGCGATGAGCACTTCGAGCAGGTCCAGGGCGTCATCGACCGCGCGGGACGTCAGGTAAACCGCGGTGGCCAGCAACGTGGCCAGCCGCCGGGAGTCCCCGTGCCGCCTGAGCAGCGACGCCTTGCCGTCGACCCCGTACCGCGACAACTCCGCCAGCCGCCGCGGCGGTATCCCGGACACGTCCACCTCACCCATCCCAAAAGCGGCGATCTCCTCCGCCCTCTGAAGCGCCCACTTCATCTGAGGCCCGGAGATCCGCACCGGGCCCCGCCGCAGCCGGTCCAGCTCCGACACCCGGGCACCCGGCGGCACGCTCAACAGGGAGTCGAGCACGGCCCGCTGACCGGTGCTCAGCAGGCCGTACAGGGTGTCCCACAGCCGGTTGTTCGCCGCCTCCCTCACCGTGCCCACCAGCCGGGCCAGTCGGCTCGCCCCGGGCAGCAGCACCCGGCGCTCGCGCAGCCACCCGCCCGCCGCGTCGAACAGCGACTTCGGCCCGTCGCCCGTCGTCCAGGCCCGCGCATCCAGCCACTCGCTCAGCTCGTCCCGCACCTCGGCGAAGTCCCGCCAGCCCCCGGCCTCCTGGATCTCCCCGGCGTGCGTACGCGCCGTCCCGTCCCGCTCGCCGTACTCCTTCAAACACGACGCATCCGCGATCCCCAGCTGCTCGGCCAGATACTCGGCGACCTCCGCCGGCACCTGCCGCGGGTCCGGCATGAACCGGCCCAGGTACCGCACACTCGTCAGCTGGACCGCGAACCCGAGCCGGTTGTGTGCACGCCGCTTGGCCTGCACCTTCTCCAGATCCGAGTCATCCAGGAAGAAATACCGCTCCAGCTCCGCACGGGACGGCACTCCGTTGAACGCCGCGTACTGGGCTGCCTGTTGATCCGACAAGAACTCGACCGCCACGAGGGCCTCCGAAGATCGACAACATCGACCCGCGAAGGCTCCGCCGTACGATCAGCCCAGGTCAAAGCGCCGAATAGGACCGCGAGGGCTTAGCGCACGATCTGACACGGATGTTCCTCAACCCCCGAGTCGGGACGGCGTGGTCGAGGCCGTGCGTGTCCTGCGACTCGCCCGCCGCAGCGCGGTCAAGGCCCGCACCCAGGCGATGAACCAGATACGCGGCCTGCTCGTCTCAGCCCCCGCGATGCTGCGTGAACAGGTCGCCGGTCTGGACCGGGCCGCACTGATACGCACACTCACCCGGCTGCGGCCCGGAGACGATCTGTCGCGGCCGCTGACGGCGACCCGGGCATCGCTGCGCCGCCTGGCCCGGCGTCACCAGGCACTTGACGCCGAGATCGCCGACCTCGACACCGAGATCGGCCCGCTGGTCAAACGGGCCGCCCCGCAGCTGCCGGAGCTGTTCGGCGTCGGCCCCGAGACCGCCGGCCAGCTGCTGGCCTCGGCTGGGGACAACCCGGAGCGGATGCGGTCCGAGGGCGCGTTCGCGCACCTGGCGGGGGTCGCACCGATCCCGGCCTCGTCCGGACGAACCCACCGCCACCGCCTCAACCGCGGTGGCGACCGGGCGGCGAACAACGCCCTGCACACCATCGTCCTCACCCGCATGCGCTTCGACGAACGCACCCGCGCCTACGTCGAACGCCGCACCAAGGAAGGGCTGAACAAGAAGGACATCATGCGCTGCCTCAAGCGATTCGTCGCCCGCGAGGTCTACCCCGCTCTGACCAGCACACCAACCGAACAAATCACTCAAACCGACCTGGCTCCAGCGGCTTGACAGCCATAGGAGCATCCCTGGCCGGGCGGGCGCCCGCCCCGGGGCCCGGTGCCGCGTCAGCCGGGTGAGCCGCCGGCCGAGTTCCGTCAGCCGATGCCGCGCCGGCCGGGTGCGCCGCCGGTCGAGTTGCGTCAGCCGGATGCGCCGTCAGCCGTCGGTTGCCGTGCGACCGCGGCCAGGCGGGCGGCGGCCACGACGGCGAGGACGGCGACCGCGACCCCGGCGGCCATCGCCGCCGGGTAGCGCAGCGGGAGCTCCGCCGAGGGCGGGTAGAGCACGATGCCGACGAGGGCGATGCCGAGCGCCGCGGCGAGCTGCTGCGTGGTGGCCAGGACGCCGGCTCCGGCGCCCGCGTCCCGGGGCGGCACCCTGCTCATCACGGCGCCGGTCAGCAGAGGGACGATCATGCCGTTGCCCACTCCGTAGACGGCCATGCCGGCCAGCAGCAGTGCCAGGGACGCGCCGCCTCCCCCCAGGGCCGCGGCGGCCGGCGCCGCGGCGAGACCCAGGGCGATCAGGGCGGCGGAGGAGACGAGCACCCCGTCGCCGAAGCGCGCCCGCAGCGGTACGGCGATCCTCGAGCCCACGGCGATGGCGACGGCCGCGGGGGTGAACGCCAGGCCCGCCTCGGCCGAGCTCAGGCCCGCCTCGTCCTGGAGGTACAGGGCGAGGACGACGGCGAAGGGCACGGTGGCGGTGTAGAGCAGGAAGTTGAGCAGGACGCCGTACGCGAAGACGGGCACGGAGAACAGGCCCAGCGGCAGCAGCGCCGGCCGTCCCTCGCGGGCCCGGGCGCGCTGATGGCGTACGAAGACGGTCCCGAGCAGGTATCCGGCGGCGCACACGGCCAGACCGGTGGGCAGGAACGGCCACTCCCCGGCCGCGGCGAGCGGCAGCAGCACACAGGCCACGGACAGGGCGCCGAGCACCGCGCCGGTGACGTCGACCCCCTGCCCGGAGAGCGCCGGCCGGTCCGCGTCCAGCGTCGCCGGCAGGAGCAGGAACGCCGCCAGGCAGAGCGGCACGGCGACGAGGAAGACCGTGCGCCAGCCCAGGCCGAACAGGTCCCAGGCCGGCAGGGCACCGCCGAGGACCTGGCCGCACACCATGCCCAGGCTCATCGACACGGCGAACCAGGACAGCGCCTTCTGCTGCTCACCGGGCGGGAACTGGGTCCGGATCAGGGCCAGGACCTGCGGCTGCAGCATCGCCGCGGCCGCGCCCTGGGCGAGCCGGGCCGCGATCAGCGACCCGGGGGACCAGGCGAGCGCGCAGACCAGCGAGGTCAGCGCGAAGACGGCGATGCCGGCCCGGTACATGCGCCGTCGCCCGAACAGGTCGCCGAGCCGGCCGCCGGTGATCAGCCCCAGGCCGTAGACCAGGCCGTAGCCCCCGACCACGGCCTGGAACTCGAACGGTGTGAGCCGGAACGACTCGCCGACCGACGGCGCCGCGAGATTGACGCAGAACTGGTCGAAGAGCGAGAGGAAGGGGCCGATCAGCAGCAGCGCGAGCGCCTGCCGCCGGCGCGGGTTGGGCGGGGGCGGAGCGGTGTCACGGCCGGTGGCGGTCCGGTGGCCGCCGAGCCGGGCCCCGGTCGCCGCGCCGACGAGTTCCTCTGCCATGTTCCGCCGTCCCCTCCCGTGTCCTGCGGACATCCCAGGAGCGGACCGGGTGCGCGGCAAGCGGACTTGGCTGAGTCCTCGCGGGCCGGCCTGCCCGGTGGAGGCTTGCGCAACTCGCCGTGGACGCGTCGCCGGCCGGCCGCACATCCTGCCGACGCAACCGACGCAGAGAGGCTGTTGCCATGGAAAGCGGTCGTTCGGCGGTGCGCCCCTCCCCCGGCACGGGAAACGATCAGGAGGACGCCCGCGGCCTCGTGCTGCGGTTCCTCGACGGCGACGTCCGTGCCGACCCGTACCCCCTGCTGAACCGCATCCGCGAGGCGGGCCCGGTGTGGCTGGGCGACGGGGTCGTCGTCCTCTCCTCGCACGCCCACTGCGAGGCCGCCCTGCACGCGGCGGAGGATGCGCCCGCCTCCGCCGCCGGCTGCCCGGTCTCCGCGGCCCGGCTGCGCAGCGCGGTGGACCGCGCGTTCCCCGCGGACGCCGTGACGGGCCTCGCCCCCCTGGTCCGCTCCCTCGTCGACGACCGCCTGGACTCGGTGGCGACGCGCGGCCGTCTCGAAGCGGTCAGCGACCTCGCCCATCCGGTGCCGATGGCCGTCCTGTCGCACCTGCTGGGTCTGCCGGCCGGCGACGCGCAGTGGCTGCACCGGCGGGCCTCGGCGCTGGCCCCGGCCCTGGACCTCGGCCAGGCGCCCACCGGCGCGGAGACCTCCGGGGACTCGGCGGCCCGCCGGGCGGAGACCGAGCTGGCGGCGTACCTCGCCGAGGCGGTGGCCGACCGGCGGCGACGCACCGGCGGCGACGACCTGCTCTCCCGGCTGATCCGGGCGGACGAGCACGGTGAACGGCTCAACGACGCCGAGGCCGTGTCGGCCGGCCTGCTCCTGCTCGCCTCCGGGTACGAGACCACCTCGGCCCTCGTCTCGGGCGGCATCCTGGCGCTGCTGCGGGCCCCGCACGAGATCGACACCCTCCGCCGCGACCCGGCCCACGCCCGGCATCTGGTGGAGGAGACGCTGCGGCTCGACCCGCCGCTCCAGGTCGTCCGGCGACGCGCCGGCACCGACCTCGACCTGCCCGGCACCCGGGTGCCGCGGGGCACGGTGACGGTGCTGCTGCTCGCGGCGGCGCACCGCGACCCGGCGGTGGCCGCCAGCCCCGACGTCTTCGCGCCGGGCGGCGCCTCGCCGCACCTGGCGTTCGGCGCCGGCCCCCACCACTGCCCCGGCGCACCGCTGGCCCGGCTGATCGCGCGGACCGTGCTGGTGCGCTTCGCTCAGCGGGCCCTGGCACCGCGCTTCGCCCTCGGCAGCCCGTCCTACCGTCCCACCGCCGCGCTGCGCGGACTGCGGGCGCTGTGGGTGGACGCGGACGGCTTCGCCCCCCGGGATTTGCCGTGGCAGCCGCCGGCCGCGTGAACGGCCGGCATTCGCCCCCGCCCATGCCGCGGTCGTCGCGGCGGGAAGGACATCGTGACGCTCACCCACCCCGGCGCGCCGGCTCTGACGGCCGCCCTGGACTGCTTCTTCGTGAGGCCCGGCGAGGACGAGCGGGCCCGCACCGCCGGGCGGCAGGTGCTCGGGAGGGTCACCTACGGCCACAGCGGCCGGCCGCCCACGCTGCACAACGGCGCACCGCTGGTCCGCACCGCCATGGCGGACGCGGCGACCGAGCGCATCACCGAGGTGTGGACCACCGACCGGCCGGTGCGCTCCGGCCGGGACGGCGGCCTGGTGTACGCCGAGGACGGCGAGCACTTCTTCTGCGCGGTCCGGATCGACGCGTGCGGCGTCTACCGGGACACGGTCCGGCAGGCCTACGAGGCGGCGTTCACGCTGATGTGGCGGCTGGGCTACACCGAACCGCTGCGGATGTGGAACCTCGTCGGTGACATCACCGGCCCCAACGCCCAGGGCATGGAGACCTACCGGGACTTCTGCGTGGGCCGGGCCCAGGCGTTCGAGTCCTGGTCGGACCGGATCGGCGGGATGCCCGCCGCCACCGGCATCGGTTCCCTGCGCCCCGGGATCGACCTGTACTTCCTGGCCTGCCGCACCGGCCGGGCGCGGCACCTGGAGAACCCGCGCCAGACGCCGGCACACCGGTACCCGGCCCGGTACGGCCCCAAGTCGCCGAGCTTCGCCCGCGCCACGCTCCTGGAGCCGGGCTCCGGCACCCGGCCGGTCCTGTACGTGTCCGGCACGGCCAGCATCGTCGGCGACGACACCGTCCACCCCGACGACTTCGGGCGCCAGTGCGCCGTCACGCTCGCCAACATCGAGGCCCTCGTCTCCCCGGAGAACCTCGCCCGGCACGGCCTGGCGGGCGGCTTCCGCCTGGCGGACCTCGACTGCGTCAAGGTGTACGTCCGCGACGCCCGGGACCTGCCCGCGGCCCGCGCCCACTGCGCCGAGGCGTTCCGCGCGGACGCGGACGTCGCCTGCTTCAACGTCGGCGTCTGCCGTCCCGACCTGCTCGTGGAGATCGAAGGGATCTGCAGATGACCAACTTCGTCCGGCGGCTGGCGGAGACCGCACTGTCCCGGGGCTGGCTGGAGCGCCCCGCGTACCACGTGGACGAACGCGTCCACCGGTTCGAGGACGTGCTCGCGGGTGCGGACCGCGCCGCCGCGGCCTTCGCCTCCCGCGGCCTGGGACCCGGCGCGCGCATCCTCATCGCCCTCCCGGACGGCATCGAGTTCGTCTGGGCGTTCCTCGGGGCCATGCGCATCGGAGCCGTGGCCGTTCCGGTCAACTCCATGTTCCATCCCGACGAGATGCGCCAGGCCGCCGGTATCGCCCAGCCCGCCGCCGTGGTGTCCGATCCCGGGTTCGCGGGCCGGTTCACGGTGCCCGTGCTCACACCGGACGCGCTGCGCAGCGAGGCGCGGGTGCCGCCGTACGCCCCGGCGACGGACGACACCCCCGCGTTCGCGGCCTTCACCTCCGGGACCACCGGCGGCCCCAAGCTCTGCTTCCACACCCATGGCGACCCGGAGGTCCTGACCCGGGCGGCCGGTGCGGCCGTCGGCGTCACCGCGGACGACGTGAGCTACTCGGTGCCGCGCATGAACTTCGCGTACGGCCTGGGCAACTCCCTCTTCTTCCCGCTGATGACCGGTGGCGCGGCCGTGCTCACCCCCCGTCGGCTCGCGCCGGGCGACTCGCTGGCGGTCCTGGAGAAGTACGGCGTGACCGTCTTCTACAGTCAGCCGACCTTCTTCGCCCATATGCTCGGTCACCCGGACGCCCGGCGGGTTCTGGGTGGTCTCCGGACGGCCGTGGTGGCCGGGGAGGTGCTGCCCGACTCACTGGAGCGCCGGCTGCGGGACATCCTGGGCCCGCGGCTGCTGAACGTGTACGGGACGACCGAGATCGGGCACGCGGTGCTCGCGAACGGTCCCGGCTCCGTACGCGAGTTCACGCTCGGCCGGGCCCTGGACCCGTACCGGCTGCGGGTCGTCGACGACGCCGGTGTGCCGGTCCCGGCGGGAGTCGAGGGACGCCTGGAGGTGTCGGGTCCGACCATCGGTCTCGGCGTCCCGCGCGGCGGCGACGACCCGGTCCGGCTCGCGCCGGGCGAGTGGTACTCCACCAGTGACGCCGCCACCGTGGACGCCGACGGATTCGTCCGGGTCCACGGACGGCTGGACGACGTGGAGATCGTCGGCGGGATCAACGTCCACCCGGCGGAGATCGAGGACCGGCTGATGGCCCACCCGGCCGTCGAGGAAGCGGCGGTGTGCGCGGTGCGCCGCGACTCGGGCATCTCTGTGCTGCGTGCCCACGCCGTCCTGCGCCATGCTCTGGACGAGACGGCCGAACAGGCGCTGCGCGACGAGCTTCTCGGCGCCTGCCGCTCGTCGCTGACCTGGTACAAGGTGCCGGAGGACGTCACCTTCGTCGCCCGGCTGCCGCGCAATCCGACGGGCAAGCTGCTGCGCCGCACCGTCCGCGCGCTCGCCGCCGAGGACGCCCTGCGCTGATCCGGGGCGGCCGCCGCCCTTCCTGCCCCGCCTGTTCCGCATCCTGCCTGTTCCGCACCCCGCCCGTTCCGCACCCCGCCTCTGCCTGGAGTGAAAGCGTTGACCTCTGTCGAAACCTCCACAGCCGTCTCCTTCGACGGCCAGACCCTCACCATCGACGCCGTCCGGCGCGTCGCCGAGGAGGGCGCGCCGGCCGCCGTCGCCCCCGAGGCGGTCGCGAAGACCCTGCGCAGCCGGGCGATGCTGGAGGAGCTGGCCGGGCAGAACGTCCCCATCTACGGCGTCACCACCGGTTACGGCGAGATGATCTACATGCAGATCGACAAGTCGAAGGAAGTCGAACTGCAGACCAACCTGGTGCGCAGCCACAGTTCCGGGGTGGGGCCGCTGTTCGCCGAGGACGAGGCCCGGGCCATCGTGGCGGCCCGCCTCAACACCCTCGCCAAGGGGCACTCCGCGGTGCGCCCCGAGATCCTCGAGCGGCTGGCCCTCTACCTGAACCGGGGCATCATCCCGGCCATCCCCGAGATCGGCTCCCTGGGTGCCAGCGGCGACCTCGTCCCTCTCTCCCACATCGCCGGCACGCTCATCGGCGAGGGGTACGTGCTGCGCGACGGCCGTCGTGTGGAGACGGCGGCGGTCCTGGCCGAGCAGGGCATAGAGCCGCTCCAGCTCCGCTTCAAGGAGGGGCTGGCGCTCATCAACGGCACGTCGGCGATGACGGGTCTCGGCTCGCTGGTCGTGAACCGCGCACTGGCCCAGACCCGGCAGGCCGAACTGGTCTCCGCGCTGCTCAACGACGTGCTGTGCGGTTCGGCCAGCCCCTTCCTCGCCGAGGGCCACGACGTAGCCCGCCCGCACCGGGGCCAGATCGACTCGGCCGCCAACATGCGGGCCCTGCTGGCCGGCAGCAGGCTGGTCGCCGAGCACGCGGAGCTGCGCCGGCAGGTGCAGGACGTGAAGGAGGACGGCAGGGAGGTCCAGCGGACCGAAACGTATCTGCAGAAGGCGTACACGCTGCGGGCCGTCCCGCAGATCCTCGGCGCGGTGCGGGACACCCTGTACCACGCGCAGGGCAAGCTGGAGATCGAGCTCAACTCGGCCAACGACAACCCGCTGTTCTTCGAGGGCGAGGAGATCTTCCACGGCGCGAACTTCCACGGCCAGCCGATCGCGTTCGTGCTGGACTTCGTGACGATCGCCCTCACCCAGCTCGGCGTCCTCGCCGAGCGGCAGCTGAACCGGCTTCTCAACCGCCACCTGAGCTACGGCCTGCCGGAGTTCCTGGTGGCCGCGGATCCCGGCCTGAACTGCGGGTTCGCCGGGGCGCAGTACCCGGCGACCGCCCTGGTCGCGGAGAACCGCACCATCGGCCCCGCCTCCACCCAGTCCGTGCCGTCCAACGGCGACAACCAGGACGTCGTCAGCATGGGGCTGATCGCCGGCCGCAACGCCCGGCGGGTGCTGGGCAACAACAACCGCATCCTCGCGGTGGAGTTCCTCGCCGCCGCCCAGGCCGTCGACGTCTCGCAGCGCTTCGACGACCTGAGCCCGGCCTCCCGGGCGACGTACGAGGCGGTGCGCTCCCTGGTGCCGACGCTGGGCGTGGACCGGTACATGGCCGACGACGTGGAGCTCGTGGCGGCGGCGCTGTCGCGGGGCGAGTTCCTCACCTCGCTCGCCAAGCACACCGACGTCGAGCTGCGCTGAACCGCGCGTACCACGGGCAGCGCCCCCACCCCGGCCGGACCGGGTGGGGGCGCTGCCCGTGGTACGGGGTGGAGTCAGGCGGCGAGGGTCTGCTCGCCGGACGGCGTGCCCTCGGCCGGGACCTCCTCCTGGCCGATCGGGGGGACGTGCCGCATCAGGGCCACGAAGAACACGCCGGCGACCGCGATCAGGATTGCGCTGACGGCGGCGACGGTGTGGATGCCGCCGGTGAAGGCGACGCGGACCGGCTCCATCAGCGCGTCGGCGAGCTGCTGGGGCAGGCCCTGCGCGGCGGCCGCGGCGCCGGAGACGCTGTCGCGTGCGGCCTCGGCCGCATCGGCCGGGATGCCAGCGGGGACGGCGTTCTCCACCTCGGCGCGGTAGACGGCGAGCCCCAGGGTGCCCAGCGTCGCGACGCCGAGGGCGGCGCCGAACTCGTTGCTGATCTGGGAGAGCGCACCGGCCGAACCGGCCTTCTCCTGCGGGACGGCGCCGACGACCATGTTGGTGCCGAGCGCGACCAGCGGGGCGCCGCAGAAGGAGAAGACGGCGAAGCCGACGATCAGGGTGGAGGTCCCGGTGTCGGCGCCGAGCTGCGAGAAGACGATCAGGACGGCGACCACGCCGGCGATGCCCGCGCCGATGACGTAGGCGGGGCGGATCTTGCGGGCGATGATCGGGCAGACCATGAAGGAGACGGTCGCGGCCGCCATGCCCGGGAGCAGGCCGAGGCCGGACTCGAGCGGGGTCATGCGCTGGGCGGCCTGGAAGTACTGGGTCATCAGGAGCATGACCGTGCCGCCGATGAGGCTGTAGGCGAGCAGGCCGAGCAGCGAGGCGCTGAAGCGGCCGTGGCGGAAGAGGGTCACGTCGAGCAGCGGGGAGGCCAGCCCCCGCTGGCGGCGGACGAACAGCACACCGAGGACCACGCCGGCCACGATGGCGGCACCCGACAGCGGGCTCCAGCCGTTGCGGGCGATCTCCTTGACGCCGTAGATGACCGGGAGGGTGGTACCCAGGTTGAGCGCGACGCTGGGCAGGTCGATGCGGCCCGCCTCGGGGTTGGCGGACTCGGGCAGCACCTTCGGGCCGGCGATCAGCAGCAGGACCATGACCGGGACGCCGAGGAGGAAGAGCGAGCCCCACCAGAAGTGCTCCAGCATGATGCCGCCGAGCATCGGGCCGATGATGGCGCCGAGCGTGAAGCAGCTGGCCCACATGCCGATGGCGGCGGCCCGCTGCTTGGCGTCCTGGAACATGGTGGAGATCAGCGCCAGGGTGGACGGGCTGATGGCCGCGCCCGCGATGCCCAGCAGCACCCGGGCCGCGATCAGCATGCCCGGGCTCGTCGCGAACGCGGCGAGCAGCGACGCGGCGCCGAAGGCCGCGCCACCGATCAGGAGCAGTTTGCGGCGGCCGATGCGGTCGCCCAGCGTGCCCATCGGGACCAGGAAACCGGCGACCATGAAGCCGTAGATGTCCATGATCCACAGCTGCTGGTTGCTGTCCGCCCCCAGGTCCGCACTCAGGTGCGGCAGCGCGAGGAGCAGTACGAAAACGTCGAGGGCCACGAGCAGGGTGGGGAGGGCGAGGATTCCCAGCCCGATCCACTCCTTGCGCCCGGCCTTGGGAGCACCGCCTGCAGTCATGTGCTTGTTCTTCCCGTCGTCGTGTGTGGTGGGGCTGTCGCGCCTGTGCGCCCTTGGCCTGCGCGCGCCCGCTCCGAGGGTCTCCCGGGCGGCTGCGCGCGCGCATCTCGCAGAGTGCCGTCCTGGCCGTCCGCGCGAGTGAGTTTCATGAAGCAACTTGGAAGATGCCCGCGGTGATCACGGGCTCCTAAGGTCATTTCCAGGACGGCGGGGAAGCGGCCCGCACACGCCGAACCTCCCCCCACGTTCCTGTGTCCCCCCTCCTACATACGACGCGGAGTCAACGAAATGACTGTCAAGAACAAGCTCGGCCTCGCCACCCGCATCACCGCCGCCACCGCCGTGGCCGCGGGCCTGGCGCTGGCCGTTCAGCCCTCCGCCCTCGCCGCCGCGACCGCACCGGTCGTCTCGGTCTCGCCGGCCTCGGACCTCACGGACGGTCAGCAGGTGACCGTGACGGCCACGGGGCTGACCCCGAACACCGTCTTCCACCTGGGCCACTGCGCGTTCGTGGAGCCGGAGAAGTACGGCTGTGACGCCACCACGGCCAAGGACGTCGTCTCGGACGCCAGTGGCAAGGTGAACACCACCATCACCGTGCACAGCTCCTTCGAGGCGGTCGTGACGTCCGACGGCGCCGTGTGGGGCACCGTCGACGCCAAGAAGACCCAGACCCAGGTCGGCCTGGGCAGCGACGCGGGCGAGGGCGGCGGCCAGCCGGTCACCTTCAAGTAGTCCCGCTCTGCGGACATCCCTTCCGGAGCCCCCGGTACGCCGGCAGCCGGCCGGCTGCCGGGGGCTCGGGCGCGCCGTGCGGGCCCGGGCGCGGGCGCACCGTACGGCGCGGGCACACGGTACGGCGCGGGCACACCGTACGGCTGCGCACCATACGGCGCGGACCCCGGAAGGTCCGCGCCGCGCGGTGTCGCGGAGGAAGCGTTCAGCCGGACGCGGTCGCCCCCGGGGCGATGTCGCCGGCGAAGCGGCCCCGCGGATCGACCCGCGCGCGGACCCGGTCGACGGCGGCCAGCGCGTCGGCGTCGAGATGGCGCTGCGGCCGGTCCGCCCCCTCGACCAGGGACGGCACGGTGGTACCCGTGTCCCACGGCGCCAGCGCGGCGCGCACCGCGGCGCAGTGGCGCTCCAGGTCCGCCACGGTGACCGGACCGAACGGCGGGCCCGAACCCATGTACGCGAACGGCGCGTCCAGCCGGCTCAGGACCCCGCCGCGGGGATCGGCGTCCGCGAACGCCCCGCCGAGCTGCCGCAGTGTGGCGACGGCCAGCGGCGAGCCCGAACCCTCGCCGACGACGCCCAGGAAGGCCGCGGCGGCCTCGTCTCCGAGCTCCGCCAGAAGCAGGTGGTCGCCGACGAACGGGACCGGCTCGGCGGGGTCCATATGGGCGTCGAGCACCCCGGCGGCATCCGTGAGCGCCCAGGTGTCCATCAGCGGTGGGGCGATACCGCGCAGCGGCCCGAGCAGATCCTCCGCCTGACGCCGCGCCTCGGCCACCTCGTCCGGGGAGGCGGCGGCCACCGCACCGTCGACGCACAGCACCGGCCCGGCCGCGAGCACGGGCGGCACGCCCGGCACCGGCGGCAGGTTCATCACGCGCAGCGACGTCGTCGCGCGGCGGGGCGCGTCCGCGGCCCAGTCGCGCCACGCCGCGAGCAGCGGCGCCGCGTGGGCGGCGGACCAGTAGGCGGCTCCGGTGACCACCTTCGCCACGGGCAGGAGTTCGAGCTCGACGGCGGTGACGACACCGAAGCCGCCGCCTCCGCCGCGCAGGGCCCACAGCAGCTCGGGGTCGTTCTCCGCGTCCGCGCGCACCAAGGTGCCGTCGGCGGTGACGAGTTCGACCGCGCGCACGCTGTTGGCCGCGAGTCCCGTCCGCCGGCCGTAGAAGCTGACGCCGCCGCCGAGGAGATAGCCGACGACGCCGACGCCGGCGGCCGAGCCGTGCGGGGCGGTCAGGCCGAACGGCGCCGCCGCCGCGACGACCTCGCCCCAGGTCGTCCCGGCCGGTATCCGGGCGATGCGGCGCCGCGCGTCGACGACGACACCGCCGGCCAGACGGGTGCGGACCAGCAGGCCGCCGTCGACGGCGTGCCGCGCCCCGGAGGCGTGACCGGTGGTGTGCACGCGTACGGGCAGGTCCCGCGCGCCGGCCTCGCGCACGGCGGCACGGACCTCGTCGACGGTGCGGACGGTCACGGCCGCGCCGGGGCGCGCCGGGGCGGCGAGGTTGAAGACGCCGGCGGCCTCGTCGTACTCGGGCGTGCCGGGTGCCGCGAACGCCCTCGGGAGGATGTCGTGCTGGTTCATGGCTGAGGTTCTTCCTGCCTGCTTCAGTGCTCGCGGACGGCCGTCAGGAACACGAACGTCCCCGGACCGCTCTCCTCACGGACGGTCAGGCCGGCGTCGGCCAGCCAGCGCTTCAGGTCGTCGCGGTCGAAGAGCTGGAGGCCGCCCTGGTGCTGGGGGAAGCGGTGGGCGGACTGGAAGTAGCGGTAGACCGGGTCGTCGGAGCGCCGGAAGGTCATCAGCGTGAAGGTGCCGCCCGGCCGCAGGACCCGGCCGACCTCGGCGATCGCCGCTCCGGCGTCGGCGTAGAAGGCCTGGAGCGCGTTCCAGCACACCACCGCGCCCAGCGCGGCGTCGTGGAAGGGGAGTTCGGCGGCGGACGCCAGGACGGAGGGGACCTCGGGCAGCCGCCCGCGCAGCACGTTGAGCATGGGCAGCGCGCTGTCGAGGGCGATGAGCCGCTCGGCGCCGACCGTATCGGCGATGACGGCGGTCCACCGGCCGGCCCCGGCACCCAGGTCGAGGACCGGACCGTCCACGGGCCGGACGTGCTCGGCGATGTACCGGTCCTCGTCGGCGGGGGTGACCTCACCGCCCCAGTCCGAACCGGAGACCCGCAGGAAGGCCGGGCGGGCCACGGCCTCGTAGAACAGGCCCATGCTGGGGACCCGGGACAGCTTCTCCAGGAAGTCGGCGGCGGCGTCGCCGTCCCCCTCGGCGGCGGTCGCGGTCAGGTCGAGGATGCCGCCCGCGACGGGGTAGCGCGCCCGGCAGGTGCCGCAGCGCGCGGTGCCGTCGTGGGACGCGAGGGGACTCTTGCAGGAGGGGCAGCGCAGCGCGTCGAGGTGGGGCGCGAACAGGGTGGCGTCGGCGACGGGGGCGGTGACCTCGCGGCGCTCCGGCACGGGGGCGGTGGGCAGGTTGCGGGGGTCGCCGTTGCAGACCGCCCAGTAGGCCCGCGCGCCGGTGCAACCGAGGACGGTGCGGGTGTCGTTCTCCCAGTTGGCCGTGAGCTGCTCGGGCGTCAGCTCCTTGATCCATCCCTGGTCGAAGGCGCGCTCGTCCTCGTTGAGGGTCCACGCCGACGGCGAGGGCCAGACCCGGCCCAGGTCGGGGGCGTCGAGGTCGAGGGTGGCCAGGGCCCGGTCCAGCCGGGAGAGGTCCTCGGGCTCCGGTTCCCGGGCGGAGGCCGCGGCGAGGATCCGGTTGCGGTCGCCGGGGAAGTGCGCCAGCAGGTAGAGCAGGGCCAGGGTGAGCGGTGTGCCGCCGCCCGGGGTGCCCAGCAGTTCCAGGTAGGTGCCGAGGTGGCCGCGCACGGCGCGGGTGAGCGGGCCGTCGGGGTCCGGGTACTCGGTCTCGGCCAGCAGGCCGAGGAGCACGGCCAGGTGCCCCTTGCGGCCGGGGTCCGCCTCGGCCAGCGCGGACACCAGGTCGGGCACTGCGGCGAGGGCCCCGGCCTTCGCCTCTCCGGCGTCCCACAGGGCGTCCACCAGCGTGCGGAACTCCCCGGCGAGGTCGTCCGGCGCGGCCCCGAGGAAGGCCCCGGTGAGGCCGGCGGCCACCGGTGCGGTGGAAACGTTCATGTACGAGTCCCTCCTGGATCCGAGCGATCGGTGCGATCGGTGCGGCAGACGCCCGTGCCGCGCGTCGGCCACGCTGCCAGCGGCGCCGCGGGCCCCGCATCTTCCGGGCTGCCCTGTTGCGCTCACCGCCCGCACGGGCACGGCGGACGCCGGCGTCCCCTGCCGGATCGGCACCCGGTCGCTCCCGGCCCGCCCGGCCCGCCCGGGCCCGGGCAGGTCGAGCAATCCGCAAGATGCGGCCGAGCCCCGGGCGAGCGGACGATACGGCTGGGCGCTCCAGGTGATCGGGGATCGATCCCGCCCTCCGCGAGCCCGCCCTCGATCCCTTCACCGATGACCCCGCCGCCGGCGGCCGGCCTTCTCCGGAGCGCTCATGCATCCCTTCCGCATCGACATCCCGCAAGACCAGCTCGACGACCTGCACCGCCGTCTCGACGCGACGCGCTGGCCGGACGAGCTGCCCGGTGTCGGATGGGAGCGCGGGGTGCCCCTGGACTACCTCAGGAAGCTCGCCGCGTACTGGCGCACGTCGTTCGACTGGCGTGCCGTGGAGGCCGAGCTGAACGCGCACCCGCAGTTCGTCGAGGAGATCGACGGAGCCCGGGTGCACTTCCTGCACGTCACCTCCCCCGAGCCGGACGCGACCCCGCTGCTGCTCACCCACGGCTGGCCGGGCTCGGTCGCCGAGTTCCTGGACGTGATCGGGCCGCTGACGGACCCGCGCGCGCACGGCGGCGACCCGGCCGACGCCTTCCACCTGGTGATCCCGTCGATCCCCGGCTACGGCTTCTCCACGCTCACCGAGACGGGCTGGGACACCGCGCGGATCGCCCGTGCCTGGGCGGAGCTGATGGCGCGTCTGGGCTACGAACGGTACGTGGCGCAGGGCGGCGACGCCGGTGCGGTGATCTCCCTGGAGCTCGGCAGGATCGACCCCGAGCACGTCATCGGCGTGCACGTGAACATGCTGATGACCTTCCCGTCCGGCGACCCCGCCGAGCTCGCCGGCCTGGACGAGCGCGACCAGGCGCGCCTGGCCAAGCTGGGCCGCTTCGACGCGGAGCTGTCCGGCTACATGAAACTCCAGCAGACCCGCCCGCAGACCCTCGCGTACGGCCTGACCGACTCCCCCGTCGGCCAGCTCGCCTGGATCGTGGAGAAGTTCCTGGACTGGACCGGCGCGACGAACCTCCCCGAGGAGGCGGTCGACCGGGACCGGCTGCTGGCCAATGTGACGATCTACTGGCTGACGGCCACCGCCGGTTCCTCCGCCCAGTTCTACTACGAGGGCGCGGCCGGGGTGCGCGCCGCGGCCGCCGGGGCCACGCCCCCGCCGCTGACCGTGCCGGTGGGCGTCGCCGTCTTCCCGGACGACATCTTCGTGCCCATCCGCAGCCTCGCCGACCGCGACATCCCGACCCTCACGCACTGGACGGAGTTCGAGCGGGGCGGCCACTTCGCCGCGCTGGAGCAGCCGGCCGAACTGACCGGCGACATCCGCGCCTTCGTGCGCACCCTGCGGCCCGCGGCCGTGACGGTCTGACGCCCCGGCGCGGCGTCCTTGCCGCGGATCCGGACGCGCCCCACCGAGACCGCCCCGACTGGTTCGACGAGAGAGATGAGGCACCGCATGTCCGCCAAGACCGTGATCGACGTCTGGGTGGCCGACCTGACGTTCCCCGGCTACATGGACCGGCTCCACAAGCTGGGGGCGGAGTTCGAGAAGGCGCACCCCGAGTACACGATCAACATCGAGGGCCGCGACTTCCGGATGCTGTCGCAGCAGATCGCCCAGGCCGCCGACGAGGGCCGCCCCCCGGCCGTCGCGGAGTACTACTTCGCCGTCACTCAGGCCGCCCGCGACTCCCGCACCCGCGACGGCAGGCCGCTGTTCACCTCGGTGCAGAAGGCGATCGCGGGCCGCACGGAGATCCTCGGGGAGCCGGTCGTCGTCGACGACCTCATCCCGGCCGTGCGCGAGTACTACTCGGTGGACGGCGACCTCGCCTCGATGCCGGCCGTCGTCACCGCCATGCTGATCTACGGCAACAAGACGGCGCTGGACAAGGCCGGCGTCTCCTCGCTCCCCACGACATGGGGTGAGATCGAGGCGGCCTGCGAGGCGGTCGCGGCACTCGAGGGCGGCCCGTCGCACGGCGTCACCTGGGCCAACCACGGGCTCTTCTTCCAGCAGGCGCTCGCGGCCCAGAACGGCGAGCTCGCCGACAACGCCAACGGGCGCGCGGGCCGCGCGACCCGCCTGGACCTGTCGTCCGGGGAGATGCTCACCTGGGCCAAGTGGTGGCGCGAGCTGCACCGCAAGGGCCACTACCTCTACACCGGGAAGATCCCGGACTGGGAGGGCAACATCAAGGCCTTCGCCGACCAGGCCGTGGCCCTGCGCATCACCTCCTCCAACGACCTCAACTACATGGCCATGGCCGCCGAGAACGCGGGCTTCGAGATGAGCGTCGGCCGCTTCCCGCAGCGGGACGGCGAGCCGAACGGCGGCAACATCATCGCCGGGACCTCGCTGTGGCTGGCCGACGGGCTCGACGAGGCCACCCAGGACGGCGCGCTCGCGTTCATGCAGTTCCTCAACAACCCCCGCAACGCCGCCGACCGGCACATCGCCAGCAGCTTCGTCCCGGTCACCCGCTCCTCCTACCGCCTGCTGGAGGAGGAGGGCTGGTTCGACGCCCACCCCTACCACCGGCTGGCGAGCCGGCAGCTGGGCTCGTACCCCGAGGGCGGGGGCGAGGGCGTGCCGCCGTGCCGGGGGGCCCTCTTCGGCGACTTCGCGGGAGCGCAGGACGTGATGACCCGGGCCATGGACGACGTGCTGCTGCGGGACGCGGCGCCGGTGCAGCGGTTCGCCGAGGCCACCGCCGAGGCCCAGGCACTGCTCGACGCGTACGAGGAGGACCGCGTCGGCAACGGCGTGCGCAACGCCGAGAGCCTGCGCGTGGAGTACTTCCGCGACGCGGAGGCCTACACCGGCGCCCAGCTGGAGGACGCGGTGAAGGGCACCAAGGAGTAGCCGGACGCGTTGCGCGCAGAAGGGGCGGACCGGTGCGTCCGCCCCTTCGTCAGCGGTCCGCCCACGGGTGCCGGCACGCGGTGTGCCGCGCCCCGGCTGCTCCGCTCCACGAGCGGCGCGGCGCACCGCCGGGGCCGGGGAACGGCGTCGTCACAGCAGGAAGCCGAGCCGCTCGTCCACCGTCCCCGGCGCGATCTCGATGATCTCCGCCGTGACGACGCCCTCGGCGACGAACGGGTCCGCGTCGACGCGCTTGCGCAGCTCCTCGCGGGAGGTGCCGTGGGCGATGACCGCGCCGCCGGGACCGGGCTGGATGCTGCCGACGAGCAGGAAGACCCCGTCGTCCGTGCCGCGCTTGATCCACTCCTGGTGGCCGGCCATGTGCTGCCCGGCGGCGCCCGCGTTGTCGGAGAACCGAAGCAGGACCACGAACATGTGCTCTCTCATCTCTCGTAGGTGCTCACCCAGTCGCGCATCCGGTCGACTTCCCGCCGGATGAAGGCCTCGTCGCGGAACGCGTTGGCCATGACGGCGACGCCCTGGCTGAAGGCGAGTACGTGCATCGCCAGCTCGTCGGCCCGCTCGGGCTGTCCGAGCTGCACGAACTGCTCCCGGAGCCAGCCGCGGAACAGGGCGAACAGTCGGCCGGCCTGACCGTGCATAGCGTGCTCCAGCTTGGCCAGTTCCGTGGTCAGGGTGCCCACCGGGCAGCCGTAGTGCTGGATGTCGGCGCGGTTGGTCAGCACGATCTCGACGTACCGCATGATGCGGCCGGCCGGGGTGGGTGCCTCGGCCTCCCACTGCTCCAGCGTGCGGCGGGTGTCGGCCAGGCGGACCTCGATCACCGCGTCCAGGATCGCGTCCTTGGACTTGAAGTGGTAGTAGAAGTTGCCCCGCGACAGTCCGACGGCCCCCGCGATGTCCGCGAACGAGGTGTGCTCGTAGCCGCGGTGGTAGAAGAGCCGATCGGCCGCCGCCACGATCTGCTCACGGGTCGCCACAGCCGTCACCTGGATCCCCTTCCGCCCAGCCGTCTAGGACAATCGACCTAGAGGCACCGTAGGCCGCGCGCTCCGACGCGTCAAGACGTTGACATCCCCGGCGGGGCCGACCTAGCGTGACGGCCCTCTAGGGCGACTGTCCTAGAGATGCCCGTACCAGAACTGGAGCTCCTCATGCCTCTCGACCTGTTCGAGCCGTTCGCCCTGGGCGGCCTCGAGCTCGCCAACCGGATGGTGATGGCGCCGATGACCCGCAACCGGGCCGACGCGGACGGCAGCGTTCCCGAGTTGATGGTCAGGTACTACCGGCAGCGCGCCACCGCGGGCCTGATCATCGCCGAATCCACCACGGTCTCGCCGCAGGCGGTGGGCTACCCGTTCACTCCCGGGCTGTACACCGACGCCCACGTGAGCAGCTGGCGCCGGCTGACCGAGGCGGTGCACGCCGACGGCGGCCGCATCTTCGTGCAGCTGCAGCACTGCGGCCGGGTCTCCCATCCGAGCCTGCTGGACGGCGCGACGCCCGTCGCCCCCTCGGCGATACGGCCCGCCGGCCAGGCCGTCACCTACACCGGCCCGCAGGACTTCGTGACGCCCCGCGAACTGGGGCACGACGAGCTGCCCCGGATCGTGGCGCAGTTCCGGCACGCCGCCGGGCTGGCGAGGCAGGCGGGCTTCGACGGTGTCGAGGTCCACGCCGGCAACGGCTACCTGATCGACCAGTTCCTGCGGGACGGGAGCAACCACCGGTCCGACGCCTACGGCGGCAGTCCCGCCCACCGCATGCGCCTGCTGGACGAGGTCCTCGACGCGGTGTGCGCCGAGTGGCCCGCCGAGCGGGTGGGTGTGCGCCTGACGCCGGAGAACGGCTTCAACTCGATGTCGGACTCCGATCCGCAGGGCCACTTCGGGTACTTCCTGGGGCGGCTGGGTCCCCGCGGCCTGGCGTACGCGCACATCCTGGAGGGAGACATGGCGACGAAGACGGCGTCCGTCGACTACCGCGCGCTGCGGACGCGGTTCGCCGGCGTGTCGATCGCCAACAACGGCTACGACCTCGAGCGCGCCCGGTCGGCAGTGCGGACCGGGGACGCCGACCTGGTCGCCTTCGGCACGCCGTTCCTGGCCAACCCGGACCTGGTCCGCCGCTACCGGGAGGACCTCCCGCTCACCGCCGCCGACCCCGCCACGTTCTATGCCGGAGGAGAGGTCGGCTATACCGACTATGAAGCTGTTTCAGATCCGGTGGTCTGTGACGTTCCGTAACTGGTGGACCGGTTGGTGGCCCCGGGCACCGCAAGCCGAAGCAGGGGCCAGAATCGACCATGTTGGCTCGTAGCCTGGTGACGTTGGTGGTGCGAGGTGGAGTCTGAGCGCATCGCCGGACCGGGGTTCCGCAGCCGACGCAGGGCAGCGGTCGGAAAGCCCGAGCCCATACGTCTCCGGATGCAGCAGCCCAACACCATCCGCCTCGCTCCCCCGATCATCGCCAACGGGAACACCGCAAGCCACCCACAACCGTGACCATCTCCGGCAGCGACAGTGCTTTCCAGACCACTCAGCCGGGCGACATGCCCCGCTCGACGTCAACGAAGGTCGCCCTGCGGGATTCGGTCTTGTGTACGATCATCTCCGGGCAGGCGTGGCGCAGCGCCGCGATGAGTGGTTGCATCGCGGCTGTCGTGCAAGGGGTGTTGTACGTGGTGTACTCCGCGCCGTCCACCTCCAGCCGCAGCACCAGTTCGTCCTCCTCCGTGTACTCGTCGTCCTGTCCAGGCCCCACGAGGGCCCAGGAGATGCTGCCGATCTGTATCGGGTGCAGGCTGGTGACGGCGGTCAGCGGGTACGTGCGGGTACGCCCATACCGCTGCCGCAACAGCAGCCGTCCATGGTCTCTTGACCCCACCCGTATCTCGACCACCGACCGCCACACGGTGATCCAGTACCGGGCCGAGTAGGCGATCCACCAGAGGCTCAATGCGCCGATCATGACCGCCCAGCCCGCCGAGAAGAAGGCGAGCACCACGGTCAGCGGCGCGAGCACCAGGCAAGGAAATCCCCCGCATTCGAGAAACCAGGGCAAGGGCACGGCCCTCCAGCGCAACTCCCAAGGGTCCTCTGCGCCCCTGTCCTCAGCGTCTTCAGCCATGAGCCCATCATCGGCGTCGGACAATGACCTGACCAGCCCTTCGCGGCCCGTAGGGCACTGCTCGACATCGGGCCGGGCTCCTTTCCGGCGATCCGGGCAACTCCACCGATCAGTCCACCGGTTACAGACCACCACAGATCGTGAGGGGGCACGCCCGGCGGACGCGGCGTGCGGCGACCCGGGGCGGATTCGCCCGCGCCGGCCGGCCGCGCCCACCGGGCCGCGGCCGGCGGCCCCGCGGCACCCTGATCCGCGGACGCCCCGCGGTGTCCCGGCCTTCGCCGGGCGGAACACCGCCGGTGGCGACGGAGTCTCAGGCCGCGCGGGCGCCGGCCGCCGGCGCGTGGGAGTAGTAGTCCTCCAGCTCCACCCCCGACCCGTCGAGGGCGACGCGCAGTTCGGCGAGAGCGCCGCGCAGCGCCGCGAGCACCGCCGGAGTGCGGCAGGTCCGCGCCAGGTCCGTCAGGGTGCGGTAGCTCTCCAGGAGCCGGCCCTCCTGCTCAGGCGTGAGCGAGGTGTCGTTCGTCATGGAGCCGTGCCGCCTTCCACTTCGTTCGGGGCAGGCTGCCCGCCGGGGCGAGCTCCACCTGCGGACGTATGCCGATCTCGCGCTTGAACTCCTCGGCGATGCGCGCGCACAGCTCCCGCGCCGCCTCGCCGGTGACGCCGCCCGCCTCGGCCTGGACGTGGATGGTGTCGAGCCCGCGGACCGTACGGATGGACGAGCGGAACTCGGCGACCTCGGCGAACCCGCGCAGCACGTCCTCGATCATCACCGGGGTGATGGAGACCCCGCGGATCTTGCGCATGTCGTCGACGCGCCGCAGGATGCCGCCGTCGAGGAAGTCCCAGGTCCGGCCGCAGCCGCAGTCGTGGTACGGCCGCTTGACCACGACGTCCTCGGTCCAGTGGCGGAAGAGCTGCATGCCCTCGCGGTACAGCCCGGTGGTGACCCGGACGCCCTCCTCGCCGTAGCCCACGGGCTCCTTGGTCTCGGGGTGCAGCACCTCTTCGACTACCGTCGGCTCGTTGATGTGGCAGGCTCCACGGCGCGAGGGGCATTCGAACATGAAGACCGCGCCGAACTCGGTGGTGCCGGCCGCGTTGAAGACACGGGCGCCGAAGGCCTGCTCGATGGTCCGGGTCGTGAAGTCGGAGCGGGGCTCCGCGCCGGCCAGCACGACCCGGACACCGGCGTCGCGGGTGAGGTCCACGCCCATCTCGCCGGCCGTCTCGATCAGGCGCATCGCGTAGCTCGGGGTGAGGCCGAGGACCTCGATCCGGTAGTCGACCAGCAGCCGGACCACCGTCCTCGAGTCGAGGCCGCCGGCCGGGACGACGGTGCAGCCCATGCGCTCCAGGGCGTAGTGCATGCCCCAGAACCCGGCGAACAGGCCGTAGCCGAAGGCCACCAGGCCCTTGTGGTGCGAGCGCACGCCGTTGCCGTACAGGGCCGTGCAGAACGTGTCCGTGATCCACTTCCAGTCGCGTTCGGTGTCGAACGTACGCACCGGGGGGTTGCCGCTGGTGCCGCTGGTCTGGTGGTGGCGCACACCGTGCACGGGATCGAGCGAGGGCCACGTGCCGTAGGGCGGTGCCGCCTGCTGCGAGGCGAGGAGGTCCGCCTTGTACAGCAGCGGCATCCGTTCCGTGTACGCGGCCATCGAGGTGATGCCGTCGGGAATCCGCTCGGACCAGAAGGGAGAGTTGCGCCGGGCGTGGTCCAGCGCGCGCCGCAGCCGGCGCCACTGCCACTGCTCCAGCTCCTCGCGGGGCATGGTCTCCGCTCTGCCGTTCCAGTACTCCATTACGCCTCCGTGGTGCGCGACACCGACGCCGCCGAGCCCATCACGGCCGTCGCGGGCGGTGCATCTCGACGTGTGCGGTCTTCCGCGCCCTGCCTCAGGCGGCCCGCGCCCCCGCCCCCGCGGCGGAGAACGCGCGTACCTCGTGGAGGAAGTTGGAGATCATCACCATGCCGTGGTCGGTGCGGAAGCTCTCCGGGTGGAACTGGACGGACTCGACGGGCAGCGTCCGGTGCCGCAGGCCCATCACATAGCCGTCGTCGGCGGACCGCGCGGTGACCTCCAGGCAGTCGGGCACGGTCTTCTGCGGCACGATCAGCGAGTGGTAGCGGGTCGCCGCGAAGCGGGCGGGCAGTCCGGCGAACAGTCCCTTCCCGTCGTGCTCGATGGGACTGGCCTTCCCGTGCATCAGCCGCCGCGCCGGAACCACGCTCGCCCCGTAGGCGCGGCCGATGGCCTGGTGGCCGAGGCAGACACCGAAGAGCGGCAGGCTGCCGGCGAACGCCCGTACGATCTCGACGTGCCCGGAGTCGTCCGGATGTCCGGGGCCCGGGCCGAGCAGGATGGCGTCGGTGCCCGTCGCCCCGATGTCCTCCGGCCGCAGGGCGTTGGAGCGCACCATGACCGGATCGGCTCCGGCCGACATCAGGTACTGCCGGAGTATGTCGACGAAGCTGTCGAAGGCGTCGACCACCAGGATCCGTGGCCGGGCGACGGCCACCCCGGCGGAGAAGGTCGTCACAGCAGCTCCTTTCCGGTGACCGCCCAGTGGGCGGCGCTCATCTTGGCGAGCGTCTCGCGCCACTCGCTCGCCGGGTCGGAGTCGGCGACGATGCCGGCCGAGGCGCGGGTGCGGTAGACGCCGTCGCGGTGGAAGAGGGTGCGGATGCAGAGCGCGAGGTTGGTGTATCCGCCGACGTCGATGAGGCCGAGCGCCCCGGCGTACAGGCCGCGGCGGCTGTGCTCCAGGGACTCGATGATCTCCATGGCGCGGATCTTGGGTGTGCCGGTCATGGTCCCGGCGGGGAACAGGGCGGCGACGGCGTCGAACGCGTCCTTGTCCGGCTCGGCCTGCCCGACCACCGTCGACACCAGGTGCAGGACGTGGGAGTAGCGCTCGACGACGAACTCGTCGGGTACCGCGAGGGAGTCCGCCCGGGCGATCCGGCCGATGTCGTTGCGGCACAGGTCCACGAGCATGGTGTGCTCGGCGATCTCCTTCGGGTCGGAGCTCAGCCGCTCCGCCGCCGCCTCGTCGTCGCCGGTTCGCGGCAGCGTCCCGGCGATGGGCCGCATGGTGACGACGCCGTCCTCGATGCGGACGAAGAGCTCCGGACTGGCACCGATGACGCACTGGCCGCCCACGCTGGCCAGGTACATGTACGGGGAGGCGTTGCGCCGGCGCAGCCGCTGGTAGACCTCGACGGGCGCGGCGTCGGAGCGCATGGCCAGCTCGTGACCGATCTGCACCTGGTAGATGTCGCCGATCGCGATGTGCTCCAGGCAGCGTCCGACGTCCCGGCGGAACGCCTCGGGGTCGGTGTCGTCGCTCACCGCCGACTCGGGGAAGGTGTCCGCGTCGGGCTCCGGGTGGGTGTGCTCGGCTTGCTCCAGCAGGGCCGTGATCTCCGGTGCGGCCAGCGGGGGCCAGGCGTCGGACTCGTGGAGCAGGAGTTCGGTCCGCCCGTCGGCGAGGTCGCGGACCACGCAGCCCTGGTGGAGGACGATCTGGACGTCCGGCAGGTCCGGCCGCTGCTCGATCAGGTACGGCAGTTCCTCCACGTACCGCACCGTGTCGTAGCCGAAGTAGCCGAGGAAACCGAACCGGAAGCGGTGGGACGACCCCTCGGCGTCGAACAGCGCCTGAGCGGCGCGCAGCAGCGGCCACAGGCCCGCGAGGGTCCGCAGCCGGAGGGTACCGCCGGCGTCCTCGTGGAGCAGCGGCCGGATCCGCTCCAGCAGCGGCCGGCGCAGCGCGGGGACGCCCTCGACGCGGACGACGCCGTCGGTGACCGCCACGGACAGCAGCGCCTTGAAGCCCACGACCTGGTAGCGGCGGTCGCGAATCGGCCCGCCGGCCGATTCGAGCAGGTAGACCTCGTCGGGTCCGAAGCGTGCGGTCACACTGCGGTAGGCGGGCAGCATCGGGACCGGCGGCAGCGTGTGCGTCCGGGTCGTCACACGGATCGAGGCCGGCGCCGGGCGCGGGTCGGTCATCTCGGGGTCCTTCGGGTTCAGGTGGTGATCGCGTAGCGGTGCGCGACCTGCCGGGCGGCTTCTGCCGCCGGGTCGGGGGCCGTTCGCAGGTCGAGCACCCGGGCGGCCTTCCAGCTCACGAACGAGCCGGTGTGCGTCACCGGGTCGAGGGCGCTGTCGACGACGACGCGGACCGCGGCACCGGTGAGCGCGCGCAGCCGGTCGGCCACGGCCGCGCCGGTGGCGTCCGGGTCGGCGGATCCGGGCACCAGGTCCATGCGGACGGTGATGTCGTCGCCGCCGTCGGACGCGTGGTCGACGACGACCTGGTAGCCCAGGCAGCCGCGCACCCCGGTGAGGATCGCGGCCTCCAGTTCGCCGGGGTGGAGCAGGGTCCTGCCCAGCGGGATGCGGTCGGCGACCCGTCCGACGACCTCGACGACCGGTCCGGGCAGCGGCGCTCCCGGCGGTGCGGCGGTCAGGCGGACGAGGTCTCCGGTGCGGTAGCGGATCAGTGGTTTGATGCCGTCGACCAGCATGGTCAGCGTGAGTTCGCCCTCGCCGGTGTCACCGAGCACCGCCCCGCTGTCCGGGTCGAGGATCTCGGCGAGGTAGTTGGGCACCGACAGGTGGAGGCTGCCGTTGTCGGCTCCGGTGGCGATGCACAGCGCTTCCTGCGATCCGTACAGCGCGGGACGCACCACGGCGTTCGGCCACACGGTGGCCACGTTGTCCGCGAACTGCGGGGTGCAGATCTCGCCGAGCACCAGGAACAGCTTCACCGGCAGCCGGGCGAGGTCGTAGCCGTAGTGCAGCGCGGCCTTGGCCAGGCTCAGGCACAGTGCCGGCGCGCACACGACGACCTCGACGCCGAGCTGCTCGATCAGGCGCAGCGCCTTGCGGAAGCCCACCCGGGGCGACTCGGGCCAGATCTTGACGTGGCAGGCGCCCAGGGACGCGGCGACGGCGGTGAACACGTCGCCGAACGCGTACAGCTCGGAGGGGCCCATGAGGCCGACGACCGGCATGCGGTCGCCGAAGTGGGCCCGGAACAGGCGCCGCCAGGACTCCTCGACGGCGGCGTTGGAGGTGGCGATGTCCTTCGCTCCGCGCGGGCACGGAGTGGCCGCTCCCGTGGTCCCGTTGGTCTCGTAGTAGATGCTCGCCTCGGAGACGGGGCCGGACAGGACGTCGTACATCTCGCGGCGCAGGTCGTCCTTGGTGGTGAAGGGCAGTGACGACAGGTCGTCGGGAGTGACGGCCGCGATGTCCACGCCCGCCAGATGGCGGCGGTAGAACGGCGAGCGCTCGGTGACGTGGCGCAGGACGCGGGTGAGCCGCTCGCCGCGCCAGCCCGCCAGTTCGGCGTCGGTCAGCGAGGAGTCGTAGAAGGAGCGGCTGACGCCGCGGTACGAGGCGAGGAAGCCGTCCGGGTCCGGGCTCTCGGGGGCGGGGGCCACCGGTGCCGTGGTCACGCCGGCACCTTCCTCTCGTTCGGGTTCCCCTCGTTCAGGTACTCCTCGTTCGGGTTGCGCTCGTTCGGGTTGCGCTCGTTCAGGGCCAGGCCGACCCGCTCGTTGACGTCACCGGAGGGCAGCAGGTCGTCGCGTCCGGTCAGCCGCCGGTGCTCGTCGAGCAGCTGGATCATGTCGACCATCCGGTCGACCATGCGCGAGACGTTCTTCAGGCCCTCGTCGTCCCTGAGGGCGTCGCCCCGGTGCAGGGCGTGCACCGTCGCGGGGAACCCGCTGCCGACCAGGATCATCCGGTTGAGCAGGGCGTTGACGGTCAGCTGAGCCCACACCTCGCCCGCGCTGTAGCGGCGGGCGACGGAGACGATCCCCGCGACCTTGTTGCTCAGCGGCCGGTCGAAGCGGAGGTAGCCGACACCGGCGCGCTCGATGAACGTCTGCATGAGACTCGCGGTGCCGAACCCGTGCACCGGGGCGGCGAAGACGATCCCGTCCGCCTCGATCATCTTCTGCACCACGCCGGGCACACCGTCGCGCAGTTCGCACGGCATCGGGCGGTCGTTGCAGTCGCCGCAGGGGCCGCAGCGCTCCATCCGGATGTTGCGCAGCTCGACGATCTCGAATTCGGCACCACGCGCCTCTGCGGTCCCGGCCGCGTGCCGAAGGACGTCGACGGTGTTACCGTCCCGTTCCGATCCGCTGATGGCGAGGATCTTCAGCCGTGCTGTCACGAGGTGTCTCCTTACGAAGGATCCGGCCGTCGCCAGCGGGGACCCTCGCGGCGCGGTTCCCCTGCCGCTCCCGGCCCCGTTGACTCCCCTAGATCGTCATGTCTCGCCACTGATCGGGGCATCTCCGTAAGTGCTGGATGGACCGCCGGGCGCGGAACTGGTAATGGGATCCCGCACGGGCCGCCTCGGCGACCGATGCCGAACCGGGCGCTGCGGAGGGGGGAATGGCGGGGCTCCGTGGCGGGTGAGGATTCCGGCCGTGCGGGATCCCGTGCCCGGACCCCGCTGCCGCCGTCGACGCCGGCAGCGGTTCCACCGCACTCCCGGCCGCCGTGCCGTCACGCCGTCCGGCCCGCTGACCGTGCCCACGGACGGCGGTCCGGACGCCGTCTCCTCGAAGGCGCCTTCGGCCGCTGCGTGCGGCTTCCGAGACAGAACCCGGAAGTTCGCGTTCACCCGAGGCAGGGCCCCCGGCGTGCCTCGCCGCGCACCTGCCCGGCGGCAGCACCCGGGGACGCCCGGGTCGGCGCACTCGGTGACGGCCTGCCCGGCGCTCAGCCGGCGACGGCGACGGCGAAGGTGTCCAGGCCGCGGACCACCCAGCGGTCGCGGTACACCGGCGGTTCCGTCGCGGCCAGGCGCGGGAACCGGGCGAACAGGCGGGGCAGCGCGATCTGGGCCTCCAGGCGGGCCAGCGGGGCGCCCAGGCAGAAGTGGCCGCCGGCCCCGAAACTCAGCGGCCTGTTGTCGGGACGGTCCGGGTCGAAGCGGCCGGGGTCGGCGAAGCGCCGCGGATCGCGGTTTGCGGCCGCCAGGATCAGGGTCAGCCGGGTGCCGGCCGGAACGGGGGCCCCGAGCAGCTCGGTGTCGGTGGCGGCCCGACGGCTGGTGACGTGCACGGGCGGCTCGAAGCGGAGGATCTCCTCGACATAGCGCGGGGCGAAGTCCGATTCCGCGCGCAGCCGTCCGGCGAAGGCGGTCCGCTCCAGGGCGAGCATCGCACCGTGGCCGATGAGGAAGCTCGTGGTCTCGAACCCGGCGGTGAGCAGCACCATCAGCGTGCCCATGAGCTCGTCGTGGCCGAGCCGGCGCGGATCGCCGTCGTGGACGCGCGTCAGGAGCGTGACGAGGTCGTCGTGAGGGTCGCGGCGGCGCCGGTCCACGAGTTCGGTGAAGTACGCGGTCATCTCGTCCATCGCCCGGTCGGCCCGTTCCAGGGCGGCCGGGTCGCCGAAGCCGTCCGTGGAGACGGCGACGGTGGAGGCCATGTCGCGGAACCACACCTGGTCCTCCTCGGGGAACCCGAGCAGGGCGCTGATGACGGCGACCGGAAGGCGGGAGGCGAACTCGGCGATGAGGTCCACGGGCGATCCGCCGACGCCGAGAGCGGCCATCCGGTCGAGGAGCCGGTCGGCCATCCCCTCGATGACCGACCGGAGCCGGCGGATCTTGGGCGGGGCGAACGCGAAGCCGGCCACCGCACGCAGCCGGGCGTGGTCCGGTGGATTGCTGTAGAGCATCGAGCTCGTGAAGGCACGCAGCGAGGAGTGGTCGCGCCAGCCCGGCGAGGTCGCGTCGTAGCCCGCGGCGTCCTGGACGTGCAGACGCGTGTCGCGCAGCGCGCGGTCGCACTCCTCGTAGCCGACGACGACGAGCCGGCCCGGCTTCAGCCAGGCCGTGTCGCCGTGGGACCGGATCGCCTCGTAGAGGGGGTAGGGGTCCTGGCGTCCCCGGGCCGTGCCCAGGGCGGTGAAGGCGTCCCGCAGGGTCGGTGCGGGAGCGACGGTGTGACGGCTCATCGGGCGACGGTCAGCTCGATGATCGCCGACGGGCCGGCCGGGTGGACCGCTGCGACGTCGAGACCGGCCGCAGCCGCGAGCGCGGAGAACTCGGCGACGCCGCGTTCCTTCGCGCCGTAGACGCAGAGCATGCGCAGGTCCATTCCGGTGTGCGGGGCGTCCCCGGTGGCGCCGATGGACTCGATCACCAGGACCGAGCCGCCCTCGCCCGCGGCTTCGGCGCAGCGCCGCAGGATCGCGACCGCGGACTCGTCGTCCCAGTCGTGCAGGACCAGCGAGAGCACATAGCCGCCGGCGCCCGCGGGCAGCGGGTCGAAGAAGCTTCCGGCCACCGCGTCGGCGCGCTCCCCCAGCCCGGACGCGGCGAACCGCTCCTTGGCGGCCTGCGCTGCGTCGGGAAGATCCACGACCGTGCCGCGCAGCGCCGGGTTGGCCGCCAGCAGCGAGGCCAGCAGGGAGCCGTCCCCGCCGCCGACGTCGACGACATGGCCGAGCGCCGCCCAGTCGAAACCGGCGACCACACCCGGCGCCCGCACCGCCACGTCCTCGCCCAGCAGCTTGTTGAAAGAGGCGGCGCGGCCGGGCTCCGCGGTCAGGTCCTCCCAGTACTCGCGCCCGTAGCGCACCGGGAAGGCCGCCTCCCCCGTGCGGACGCTGTGCAGCAGCTCGACGAAGGACAGTTCGCCGCGGCCGGCGCCCTCGATGTCGAACCAGGCGCGGATCCCGGCGGGGTGGTCCTCCCGCAGCGGCTCGCCCAGCGGCGTGAGCGCGTAGCGCCCGGCGTCGTCGCGCACCAGCACGCCCCGGACCGCGAGGTAGCGCAGCAGCCTGTCCAGTGCCCCGGGGTGCGCGCCGACGGTCTCGGCCAGTTCCGGCGCGGTGCGGCGGCCCGCGTCGAGGTGGTCGGCGATGCGCAGGGTCGCCGCCACCCGTACGGCCATCGGAGTGCCCAGGCTCGCCATGGACCACAGCTTGGCGGCCGAACCGCCCTCGTCGCTCAACACGGCATGTCCTCCCTTGTCGGCGGGCGTCCGTCGGCCCGTGCCCCTCATCGTCGCGGACGGACGTGGAGCGGCCATCTCCCCTATTGCGCTGCTGACTCGGGGCCCGGGAACGACGGGGCGCCGCCGTCCCCGGCCTTGCGGGGGCGGCGGCGCCGGCGGGTGACGGGTGGTCACACGTTCTCGAGCTCACGCTCCTCCGCGCGCGCGGACGCCTTCGGTTCCCGGGCCGCGAGCTCCTTGGACAGGGCGCCCGGCGCCCAGAAGCGCGGGCCGATGTCGAGTGCGAGCGCCGGCACCAGGACCGTGCGGACCAGGAAGGTGTCGATCAGGATGCCGATGCAGACGACGAAGCCCATCTGGGCCATGGCCACCAGCGGCAGCCCGGCGAAGACCGCGAAGGTCGCGGCCAGCACCAGACCGGCCGAGGTGATCACGCCGCCGGTGCTGCTCAGCCCGATCAGGACGCCCCGGTCGTGACCGTGCACGGCCGCCTCCTCCTTCACGCGGTGCATGAGGAAGATGTTGTAGTCGATGCCGAGCGCGACGAGGAAGACGAAGCCCAGCAGCGGGATCGTCCAGTCGACGCCGGGGTATCCCATGACGTTCTCGAAGATCAGGTTCGAGGCGCCGAGTGCGGCGAAGTACGACACGACGACCGTCGCCAGCAGGACCAGCGGGGCGACCAGCGACTTCAGCAGCCAGACCAGGACCAGCAGGACGACGAGCAGGACGAGCGGGACCACCACCTTCAGGTCGCGCGCGGTGGCGGTCTCCTTGTCCAGGGCCTGGGCGGCCGTGCCGCCGACGGGTCCGTCGATCTTCTCGCGCAGGGCCTCGACGGTGCTCTTGGCCGCCTCGCTGTCGGGCTCTCCCGCCAGGACGGCGGCCAGCTGGGTGAGCTCGCCGTCCGCAGTGCGGGCGGCGGTGGTGACCTCGACGACGCCCTTCGTGCCCTGGGCGGCCCGGGTGGCCTCGTCCGCGTCCGCCGTCTTCACGATGATCGTCGCCGGGTCGGCGGCGCCCGAGGGGAAGTGCGCCGAGAGCTTCTCCTGGGCGACGACCGACTCCGGCTTGGTCTGGAACCAGTCGGTCTGGCTCAGGCCCATGTCGAGGCCGAGCGCGCACAGGGCCAGGGCGCCGGTGGCCGCCAGCGACGCGATCCACGAGCGGCGCGGCCGGGCCGCGACGCTCTTGCCGACGCGCTCCCAGATCGGGCGCGACGCACGGGGGGCCGCGCCGTGGCGCGGCACCAGCGGCCAGAACACCCAGCGGCCCGCGATCACCAGCAGCGCCGGCAGGATCGTGACCATCGCGAGGAAGCCGAACGCGACACCGATCACGCCGACCAGGCCCATGGACCGGGAGGAGTTGATGTCGGCGAAGCCGAGGCAGGCCAGGCCGACCGCGACGGTCCCCGCGGAGGCGAGGATCGCGGAGCCGGAGCGGCGCAGGGCCGCCTTCATCGCCTCGTGACGGTCCTCCAGGCGGTGCAGTTCCTCGCGGTAGCGGGCGATGAGCAGCAGCGCGTAGTCGGTCCCGACACCGAAGACGAGCACCATCAGGACGCCCGAGCTCTGCGGGTCCACCTGCAGGCCCGCGTACTTGGCGAACAGGTAGGTGCCCGCCTGGGTCAGCACCGAGGCGAAGGCGACGGCGAGGGCGGGGAAGAGCCACAGCACGGGGCTGCGGTAGGTGAGCAGGAGCAGCACGACCACGATGAAGCCGGTGGCCATCATCAGCGTGCCGTCGAGGTGGCCGAACACGGTGAACGCGTCGGCGATGGACGCCGCGGGGCCGCCGACCTGGGTGTCGAGCCCCGGCGGCGCCTGGGCGTCCGCGATGCCGCGGAGCTCTTCGATCCTGTCGGCGACCTCGGCCTGCTCGTCGTTGAGCAGCGGCACGACCACCATGAGGGCCTTGCGGTCCTTCGACTCGACCGCCGGCGACACCTGCTCGCCCTGGGCGGCGACCTTCGCGAAGGCGGCGCGGTCGGCCTCGACCTCGCTGCGGACCCGGTCGTCGAGGGTGCCCTCGGTGCTGTAGACGACGACGGCCGGAGCCAGCTCGTCGGTGCGGAACTTCTCCAGTTCCGTGTTGACCAGGGCCGACTCGGCGCCCCGCGGCAGGAAGGCGTTGGCGCTGGTGTCCTGGACCTCGCCGAGCTTGCCGGCCAGCGCGCCGAAAGCCATCACCGCGATGAGCCAGGTCGCGAGGACCAGCCATTTTCCGCGACGGCCGCCGGGCACGGCGGCACATCGCTCGAGCCTTGCTCGCATGGGTTCTCCTTCAGGGGACGTGCCGCGGCCTCGCGCGGAGCGGCCGCGCGGCGGGGACGGTCCATCGTCCCGAGTGTTCATCCGCGGGGCATCTTCGGAATTGCGGGATTGCGGGATCGCGGACGCGGGACAGCGCCCGTGGAGCCCCACTCCCCGGGCGCTGCCGCGCGTTCCTCCGGCGTGCCCGGCCGTCTTCCGGCCGGGCGGCGCGGGTCAGCCGGCGAAGAAGTCCTTCAGCCGGGGCGCGAGGACGGCCGGGTCGACGGCGATGCCCTGGCCGGCCAGGGTGTGGCGCTGGGCACCCGGAATCGCCTCCGCGGTGGCCTTCGCCGACGCCTGCAGCCACGCGTCGGCCTCGCCGCCGTGGACCACGTACACCGGCACCGAGAGGGAACCCAGTTCCTCGGACGGCAGGGCGAAGTCCTGGCCCAGGATCGTGGTGTCGTAGGGCAGCGTGTGGGCCAGGGCCTCCAGCCCCGCCCAGAACGGGGCGTGCTTCATCCCGGCGACCGCCTCGGCCGGTGCGCCCATGCCCTCGACCATGAAGCACTCGACGGCCTCGCCGCGGCGGTCCGAGGCGCTGAGCTCGGCGAGCTTCTCGGTGAAGCCGGCCGGCGGGCGCGGGCCGGTCTCGTCGACGACGAACGGCGGGTCGTAGAGGGCGACCTGGGTGATGCCGAGACCGGCGGCGGCGGCCTTCAGCGCCAGGGCGCCACCGGCCGACAGGCCGAACACCCTGGCGGAGCCGCCGGCTTCGGCGATGAGCGCCGCGAGGTCCTCGATCTCCCGCTCCACGGCGTACTCGGCCGCGTCGCCGCTGTCCCCGCGGCCGCGGCGGTCGTAGTTGAAGACGGTGAAGTGGGGGGCCAGTTCCCCGGCCAGCTGCGTCATGGTCGGATGCGCGCGCTCGCTGAAGGAACCGCCCACCAGGATGAGCGGTTCGCCCTCGCCCGAGCGGTCGTAGGCGATCGTTGTGCCGTCAGCGGACTGGACCGTGTTCATTGTTCTCCTGAGACTCGAGGCCGGCGTGCGCAACCGGATGTCCGGTGGTGTGACCCGTCCAGCCTGCGTACCGCGCAGGGGCCGGCGCATCTTCGGAATTGCTCAGTCCGGACTGCGGGCAGGCGGAGCCCCGGAGGCCGTCGGGCCCCCGGGCTCCGGTCCCGTGGAGGATGCGCCGGTCAGCGCGGTCCCGCGACGGTGTAGGCGTCCCGCGAACCGGCGGCGGGCGTCGCCGGGCGGTCCTTGCGGGCGGCCCACTTCCCGACGGCGTTCACGATGGGACGCTCGACCAGGTAGTGGCTGACGGTCGCGGCGAGGATGCTGCCGACGAGCACCGCGGACATCAGCTCGGGGAAGCCGATGGTGCCCCGCAGCTGGTGCATCAGGGCCGGCTGGGTGCCGAAGACGCTGCCGGTCTCGAACCAGAAGTACATGATCGCGAAGTGCCACAGATAGATGCCGTACGAGATCCGGCCGAGGTACCGGGAGACCGGGTTGGCGACGATCGCGTCGACCACCCGCGACTTGGCCCCGGGGATCGACAGCGGCATCACCATCAGGTAGGAGAAGACCAGCAGCAGGAAGTACTGGGTCAGCGCGAGACCCACGCCCTCGTAGTCGCCGTAGCCCGGGCGGCCGAACGGCTGGGTGCAGTTGAAGGCGTAGACGGCCAGTGCGCCGACCCAGAACAGCAGCGGGTGGTTGCCGGCGACCCGGTACAGGGCGGGCTTGTCGTCCGGCTTGATCTCCGCGAGGACGTGCAGGACGGCCATCGCCATACCGAGGGCGAACGCGCCGCCCACGGCCAGCGGCCACCAGTACTCCTCCGGGTAGACGCCCATCTCCGGCCGGTGGATGTAGTACGTCCACACCGCGGAGCCCACCGTGACCAGGGCCAGCGGGACCATCATCCGGCGCGCCTTGCGCACCGGGTCGCTCACCCCCTTGGCGAGCCGGTGCATGAGCGCCGCGAGCAGCGGCAGGGCGAGGTAGTACTGCATCTCGGCCGGAACGGTCCAGGCGGGGTCCATGCCGGCGATCCAGGTGTAGTCGTAGACCTGGAGCATCAGTATCGGCCGCAGGACGTACCAGGGTCCGTCGACGGCGTCGAGGTTCAGCAGGAACACGCAGACCAGCGCGAGCAGCACGTACGCGGGCCACAGCCGGGCCAGGCGCTTGGCCAGGAAGGGGCCGATCCGCGGGCGGTCGGCGCCGGTGAGGGTCCAGCGGGCGAAGGGCCGGTAGAGCAGCATGCCGGAGAGCACGAAGAAGGGGCCCAGTGCCAGCGGCCGCAGACCGGCCAGCAGGGTGGCCAGCACCTCGTTGCCCGGCGGCATCGTGTAGGCGCCCATGACTCCGGCGGCGAAGGACGTGTGGACACCCGCCACACCGAGGGCACACAGCGCGCGGACACCGTCAAGTCCCCCGACACGCTTGGTCTGGTGGGCCGGTGCCGCGGCCCGCTTGGGATTCACTGCGGAGAGCTCCTCTGTGTCTGGATGGCTCGTTCAGCATGGGCATGGCCGGAATGCCGCGCCATCTTCTGCCGTGCGGTGTTGGGGGGCGCCCGGCGCCGGTGACCCGGATCCGCACGCCACCGGCTCGGACGGCAATACAGGAGATGCACGCCCGGATCCGGCTGTGTGAGCGTTCCGGCAGACCCGTCAGGCCGTGTCGTGCGGGCTGCGATCGGCGGGGACGAGCTGATTGGACAACACATGGTCTCCACCTCGATTCACGAACGCTTCGCCGCCCAGGCGCGCCGGACGCCCGACGCGGTGGCGGTGTCCTGCGGCGCCGCCGCACTGACCTACCGTCAGCTCGACGAGCGGGCCAACCGGCTCGCCCACCGGCTCCTGCGGTCCGGTGTCGGGCCGGAGGACCCGGTCGCCGTGCTCATGGAGCGCTCGCCGGACGTGGTGGTCTCGATGCTGGCCGCGCTCAAGGCCGGCGCCTGCTACCTGCCGCTGCACAGCGCCCACCCGCCGGAGCGCATGCAGCAGACCCTGGACCGGGCCGGGTCCCCCGTACTGCTCGCCGACGAGGCGATGGGCCTGCGCGGCCTGCCGCGCACCCGCAGTGTGGTCTTCCCGGCGGCGGACACGCCGGCGGAGCCCACCACGGACCCCGCCGCGGACCCCGCCGTGCCGACGGGCCCGGACCGGCTCGCGTACGTCATGCACACCTCCGGCTCGACCGGCGAGCCGAAGGGCGTCGCGGTCACGCACCGCGGCGTGCTCGGCCTCGTCGACGACTCGGGCTGGGACGGCGGCGCGCACCGGCGCGTCCTGGCGCTCGCGCCGTACGCCTTCGGCGTCTCCACCTACGAACTGTGGGTGCCCCTGCTGCGCGGCGGGCAGGTCGTGCTCCCGCCGCCGGGCGACCTGGACGTGCGCATGGTGCGCCGGCTCATCGCGGCCGAGGACATCACCGCGCTGCACGTGACCGCGGGCCTGTTCCGCCTCTTCGCGGACGAGGCGCCCGACAGCTTCGCCACCGTGCGCGAGGTGCTCACCGGCGGTGACGTGATCTCCCCGACGGCCGTGCAGCGCGTCCTCGACGCCTGCCCCGACCTCGTCGTACGCGCCATGTACGGTGCCACCGAGGTGTCCTCGTTCGCCGCGTACGCCACCCTCACCGCGCCCTACGAGCCGACGGCGGCGATCCCCGTCGGCCGCCCGATGGACACCGTCGACGCACGGCTGCTCGACGAGGACCTGCGGCCGGTCCCGGACGGCGAGGTCGGTGAGCTGTACATCGCGGGTGAGCGGCTGGCCCGCGGCTACCACCGGCGACCGGACCTCACCGCCGAACGCTTCGTCCGGGACCCGGCCGGCGCGCTGATGTACCGCACCGGCGACCTCATGCGCCGAGGCCCCCGGGGCATGCTGGAGTTCACCGGGCGGGTCGGCGACCAGGTCAAGATCCGCGGCTTCCGCGTGGAGCCCGCCGAGGTGGAGCACCTACTGGCGCGCCAGCCGGGCGTGGCGCACGCCGCCGTCGTCGCACGCGAGCAGGGGGACGGCGAGCGGCACCTCGTGGCCTACGTCGTGCCCAGGACCGCCGGGCTGGACACGGCGGGACTGCGGGCGGTCGCGGCCGGTGCGCTCCCCGACTACATGGTGCCCTCCGCGTTCGTCGAGCTCGCCGCACTGCCCCTGACGGCCAACGGGAAGCTGGACCGCGCGGCGCTGCCCGCGCCCGCCACCCCGCACCCGGCCGCCGGCCCGGCGGCCCGCAACGAGCGGCAGGACGCGCTGTGCGCACTGTTCGCCCGGGTCCTCGGCATACCCGGTGTGGGAGTCGACGACAGCTTCTTCGCCCTCGGCGGGCAGTCGCTGCAGGCCATGCGCCTCGCCTCCCGCATCGAGTCGGAGCTGGGCCTCGACGTGTCGGTCGGCGACGTGCTCAACCACCCGACGGTCGCCGAACTCGACCGCCGCCTGCAGGAGCTCGCGGCGGCGGCCGAGCCGGCGGAGGCCGGACGATGACGCGCCGGCCAGCCGGCCGCGGCGCCGCGGCGCACCGGTTCCTCGTGCTCACCAACACCCTCGGCGGGCACTCCCTGTGGCCCGCGGCCCTGGACGCCCCCGTCGGCTGGCCCGTCGCCCACGGCCCGGCCGTGCGCGCGGAGTGCCTCGACTTCATCAGCCGTACCGCGAGCCCCGGCCACACCGTGCGCCGGGCGACCGCCGCCCGGACCTCACCGCTGCCCCCGCGGGCGCTTCGCCCACGACCCTGAAAGGACCCGTCACCGTGAGCATCACCGCCGCGCCGCCGGAGGCGCAGGACGCCCAGCGGATTCCGCTCTCGTACAACCAGGAGTTCCTGCTCGCCTTCGACAAGGGCGAGACCGACGGCGCGTTCGGGCACCGCCACACCCTGGTGTGCGGCTGGCGGGTCACCGGCGAGATCGACCTCGACGCCCTCCAGGGGGCCCTGGACGACGTCGTGGCCCGCCACGAGGTGCTGCGCACCGCGGTACTGAGCGACGACGAGGGCGGCCACCAGGCCGTCCGTCCGCCGTCCCCGGTCGCCCTGGAGGTGCGCGACCTGGGTGCCGAGGGCGAGGCGCCGCGCGAGGTGCGTGCCGAGGAGTTCCTGAACGAGCTCGACGCCCGCCCCTTCGACGTACGTGAACTGCCGCACCTGCGCGCCGCCGTGGGCCGCTTCGACCAGGCCGACGCGGTCCTGGTGCTGGCCACCCACCACACCTCCACCGACGCGTGGTCCCTCCAGGTCGTCATGCGCGATCTCGCCGCCGCCTACGCCGCCCGTGTCGAGGACCGGCCGGCCGGGGCCGCCGAGGCCGCGCAGTACCGGGAGTTCGCCCGCTGGCAGCAGGACACCGCCGGGAGCGGACGCGTGGAGTCCGCCCGCGCCTACTGGCGCGAGCGGCTCGCGGGCGCCGAGATCACCGGCATCACCTCCGACCGGCCGCGCGACGAGAACCTGGCGAGCGCCTACGGCGTGCACCGCTTCGTCTTCGACGCCGAGCTGTCCTCGGCCGTGCTCGAGTTCGCCAAGACCACGCGCTCCACGCCGTTCATGGTGATGGCCGCCGCCTACAGCGCGCTGCTGCGCGAGCGCACCGGCACCGCCGACGTCGTCTTCCCGACCTTCTCCTCCGGCCGCTACGACGAGCGCTTCACCGAGTCGGTCGGCCCGTTCTTCAACTTCGTGCCCATCCGGATCGACACCACCGGCTGCGCCTCCCTGGGCGAGGTGCTGGAGCGCGCACGCACCGCCTGCGTCGGCGCCTACCAGCACGAGATCCCGTTCGCCCGGATCGCGGAGGACAGCCCCGCGCTGCTCGCCCCGTTCGCCGACGGCTTCCTCGCCGTCGTCGCCTTCGAGGTGCTGCAGACCGCCTTCCCCATGGAGGGGAGCCGCTCCGGCGGCCTTGAGTTCACCGAGATCCGCGCCCGCCACCTGTCGCAGCAGGTCAGCTCGGCCATCCCGGACGGCGGCCTGTGGGCGATGGACGTGCTGCCGAGCGGGGAGCTCGCGGGCAGCCTGAAGTTCGACCACAACCGCTTCGACGAGTCCACCGCCGTCGAACTGGTGGCCCGGTTCCGCGAACTGCTGCGCACGCTGGCCGACGCGCCCCACACGCCGCTGTCCTGACCGCGGGCCGAGAGCTCCCTACCCCAGAGGACCCATCGACGATGACCACCCTGGCCCCCTTCGCCCCCGTGGCTCCCCCGGAGCCCGACCTGACCCCCGACGAGATCGTCGCCCGGGCCGAGGCCCTGGCCGCGACCCTGGTCGAGCGGCAGGCCGAGACCGAGCGGCGCGGCTTCTACGCCGAGGACACCCACGAGGCGTTCGCCCGCGCCGGCTTCTACCGCATCCTCGTGCCGCGCCGGTACGGCGGGTACGAGTTCGGCCCCGAGACCTTCATGAAGGTCTCCATGGCGCTGGCCCGCGGCTGCCCGTCGACCGGCTGGATGTACCTCTTCGGCGCCGCGCACGCGCTGGTGGTGGGCACCCTCTTCGACGAGGCCACGCAGGCCGAGCTGTTCGCGAACGGCGACTTCGTCTGCCCCGCCACGGTCGCACCGTCCGGTTCCGCCCGGCCCGACGGCGAGGACGGCTGGATCGTCGACGGCACCTGGGGCTACTGCTCGGGCGCGCCGTACGCGACCCACTTCATCGGCCACACCCTGGTCTCCCCGGGCGAGGGCGAACCGCCCGCGCCGATGCTGTTCATCGCCCCGCGCGCGGAGTTCGAGCGCCTCGACGACTGGGGCGCCCAGCTCGGCCTCAAGGGCAGCGGATCGCACAGCATCCGCATCCGGGACGGCCGTATCCCGGGCCGCTTCACCCTCGGCGGGCACCTCAGCCAGATGGCGATCACCGAGCGGACGCCGGGCCGGACCCTGCACGGTCCCGAGTACGGCGGCGGCCCGCTCAGCTTCATGCTGCTGGAGCTCGGCGTCCTCGCCGTCGGCATGGCCAAGGGCGCGCTGGACGCGTACGAGGAGCTGATGCGGGCCCGGACGACGGCGTTCTTCCCGATCGTCCCGCGCACCGAGGACCCCGACTACCAGTTCCGCTACGGCGAGGCCACCGGCATGATCGCCGCCGCCGAGGCCGCGGTGCTCCACGCCACCCAGCAGTGGCAGGCGCTGTGCCTGAAGGAGGCCGCGGCCTTCACCCGCGAGGAGGAACTGCGGTTGGCCACCATCAGCCGTGAGGCCGTGCGCCTCGCCTGGCGGGCGGTCGAGGGCCAGCTGTTCCCCACCGCCGGATCCAGCTCGGTGCGCGCGGGCGAGCGCGTGGAGCGGGTCTGGCGCGACCTGTCCACCCTGCACAGCCATGCCGGCAACGGCGTCTTCCTCTCCTCGCTCGCCAACCGCGAACTCGCCCAGGCCCACTTCGGCACCGCCTGCCCATGAGCGCCGCCGCCCTGAGGCCCTGGACGCCGGACACCCACCAGACCTCCTCTCCGACAGATCGGGACGTACCCATGGAACAAGGCTGCCCCTTCGCCCTCGACACCACCGGCCGGGACCTCCACGGCGAGGCCTCGGCCCTGCGGGCCAGGGGCCCGGCGACCCAGGTGCAGCTGCCGGGCGGGGTGCTCGCCTGGTCGCTGAACGGCCACGACGTGATCAAGCGGGTACTCGCCGACCCGCGGGTCACCAAGAGCGCCCGCAACCACTGGCCGGCCTTCGTCAACGGCGAGGTGCCGCCGGACTGGGAGCTGATCAGCTGGGTCGCGATGGACAACATGGTGACGGCGTACGGCAAGAACCACGTGCGGCTGCGCAAGCTCGTGGGCAAGGCGTTCACCCCGCGCCGGGCGGAGGCGTTCCGTCCGCGGGTGGAGGAACTCACCGACCAGCTCCTGGACGCGCTGGAGCAGGTGGGGCCGGGCGAGACGGTCGATCTGCGCGAGCGGTTCGCCTACCCGCTGCCGGCCCGCCTGGTCGCCGACCTGATCGGCATGGAGGAGGAGGCGCGCGCCAAGACGGCGAAGGTCATCGACGCGATGGTGGACACCACCATCACCCCGCAGCAGGCGCAGGCCGTACTGGCGGGCTGGCGCGGTGCGATGGCCGGCCTGATCGCCGAGAAGCGCCGGGAGCCGGGCGAGGACATCACCAGCGACCTGGTCGCCGCCCGCGACGAGGACGGCTCGAAGCTGTCCGAGGAGGAGCTCACCGACACGATCTTCGCGATCCTCGGAGCCGGCTCGGAGACCACCATCAACTTCTTCGACAACGCCATCACCGCGCTGCTGAGCGACCGTTCGCAGCTGGAGCTCGTCCGCTCCGGGCGAGCCACCTGGGACGACGTGATCGACGAGACGCTGCGCGTGGAGTCGCCGCTGGCCCACCTGCCGCTGCGGTACGCGGCGGAGGACATCGAGCTGGACGGGGTGACCATACCCAAGGGCGATCCGATCCTGGTGAACTACGCCGGTGTGGGCCGCGACCCCGAGCTCCACGCCGAAGCCCCCGACACGTTCGACCTCGCGCGGGCGGACAAGTCGCACCTGTCGTTCGGGTACGGCCCGCACTACTGCCTGGGCGCCGGTATCGCCCGCCTGGTGGCGACCACCGGCCTGTCCCGCCTGTTCGAGCGCTTCCCGGACCTGGAGCTGACCGTCGGAAAGGAGGAACTGCAGCCGCTGCCGACCTTCATCATGAACGGCCACCGCAGCCTGCCGGTCCGGCTGAACGCGCGGGTCCCGGCGGGCGCCGGCGCGCACTGACCCGTCGGCGCATGTGAGGGGGTCCCACCGCGGCCGCGGTGGGACCCCCTCACATGCCTGTGTGCCTGCGTGCCTGCGTGCCTGCGTGCCTGCGTGCCTGCGTGCCTGCGTGCCTGCGTGCCGCCCTGGCGCGCTGCCTCGACCGGCCTCCACCGGCCTCCACCGGCCCGGCGCCGCCTTCGTGACGGAGCGTCCAGCGGGTCGGTGCGTCCGGCGGAGCCGTGCGGCCAGTCCCCGGCGCGAACCGTCGCAGCCCGCCCCGTGGCGGGGCGGGCTGCGACGGTTCGCGAGGCACCCGTTACGCGGCGACTGCCGCCCCGGCCCTCCTCGACCCCTCGTCGACGCGGCGCATCATGTCCGGGCTCATCAGCGCGTCCGGTGTGGCGACCAGGCCCGCGACGCGCATGAACGTCGCGGTGACCTCCCCGTCGACGGCGGCCGCGGCGTGCAGCGCGGACATGTAGGCGCCGGCCGCCGCCCACTCGGGCGTGCGATCGCCCTCGACCTCGGGGTAGCCGAGGTCGGCACCGGCGGAGAACTGCCAGGGCACCTCGATGACGCCGGCGATGTCCGCCAGGAACGCCTTCGGGTCCACCCCGCCCCGGCTCAGGTGGTCGCGCAGCACCAGCGCCTCCAGCGCGGCGACGGTCATGCCCTGCCCGTACACCGGGTTGAAGCTGCACGCGGCGTCGCCGAGGACGATGAAGCCGCCGGGGAAGCGGGACAGCCGCTCGTAGCGGCGGCGCCGGCTGGCGGGGTAGCGGAACACCGCGCCGTCGTCGACGGGCTCGGCGTCGTGGATGACGTCGTGGATGTCGGAGACCGGGAGCGTGCGCGCCCACTCCAGGAAGCCCTCCAGGTCGGCGGGGGCGCTGTCGCCCAGCACGCCGGTGAGGGAGACGACCACGAGGCCGTCCTCGATCCGGGAGAGGAACGCGCCGCGGCGGTGGCTCGGCGAGGACACCGGGTTGATCGAGAGGTCGCCGTTCAGCACCGCCTCGTCGCGCAGCCGGAACCTGCGCGTGGTGTAGCTCAGATCGATGCGGATGCGCTCCTCGTCGGGGCGCTCGTAGCCGAACTCCTCCAGCCACACGGGGGTGCGCGACCCGCGGCCGGTCGCGTCGACGACGAGGTCGGCCTCGATCGTCCGCTCCCGGGCGCCCGTCTCCTGCGGCTGGACGCGGACCCCGGTGACCGCCGTCCGGTCGCCGTCGGCGACGAGGCCCACGATGTCGTGGCGCTCCAGCAGGGTCACCCCCGGCAGGGCCGCGACCCGCTCGCGCACCCGGCTCTCGAGTACCGGGCGGGTGGCGGAGACGCAGATCAGGCCGGTCGTGCCCGGCTCCAGGCGGCGGCCGTTGAAGAACCAGCGCAGTTCCCCCAGGTCGCCGGTGGGTATGCCGGCGGCGACGGCGTCCCGGGTGAAGCCGGGGAACAGCTCGTCGAGGATCTGCTGCCCGCGGGCGAGCAGCCCGTGGACATGGCGCCCCTGCCCCACGCCCTTGCGGGCCGTGGTCGTTCCGGTGACCGTGTCGCGCTCCACGACGAGGACCTCGTCGTAGGAGTCGGCGAGCACGCGCGCGGCCAGAAGCCCCGCCATGCTGCCGCCGAGCACCACCGCGCGCTCGCCCAGCCTGTCGGTCATGAATGCACCTCTCTCGCGGATTCGGGGCCGTCAGGCGGCGTTGCGCGGGCTGTTCTGGTACGCGGCGAGGAACCACTGCCCGTCGCGCTTGACGACGACCCAGGAGGCGTTGACGGCGCGGTCGGCGCTCGGCTCGCTCTCGCCCGGGGCGAGGATGCCGCCCTGGGTGATGAGGATGCCGGACTCGCTGTTGGCGAAGCGCAGGTCCACGGGGGTGCCGGTGACCCGGGTGCCCTTGAAGGGGCCCTGGAACGCCTGCGCCATGAAGGCGCGGATGGACTCGCGGCCCTTCTGGAGGACGCCAGGAATGATCATCGAGCCGTCCGGGGTGAAGACCTCGGCGAAGGCGTCGGCGTCGTGCGCGGCCCAGGCCTGGACGATGCGCTGGGGCAGGGCGGCGATGGCGGCCTTGTCCTCGTCGGTCACGGTGACGGTGGTCTCGGTGGTCTGCGTGGTCATGAGTGCTGCTCCTGGGAGTTCGGGCGGGGTCAGATGTAGAGGGTGTTGGGCTCGAGGCCGCACAGGACCCGGCCGTACAGCTCGTTGTTGGTGTTCGGGTTCATCAGCGCGTGCAGGCTGACGGCCTGGATGTCCCGGCTGATCCGCTGCATCGGGACGTCCCGGTAGATCGAGGAGCCGCCGGAGGCGGAGGCGAGGATGTCGACGGCCTCCTTGGCGAGCCGGACCACGGCGCCCATGTCGGCGCGGGCACGGGCGCGCTCCTCCAGGGTGAACTCCTCGCCGGCGACGCCCTTGGCGTCGACGAGGTCGGCGAGGCGGAAGGCGTGGAACTCGGCCTGGTCGATCTTGAGGCTGGCCTCGGCGACCTGGTGGTGGGTCAGCGGCGCCTCCGCCTGGGTCTCGTACGCGGTGTAGGTGAGGGTGCGCCCGGGCAGGCGCTCGAAGAACGCGTCGCGGGCGGCACGGGCGAGGCCGAGGGCGGTGCCGACCGAGGACGCGGCGGCGACGGGCAGCAGCGGGACGCGGTAGACCGGGGACGCGGCGTTCAGCTCGGAGGCGTACTGGCCCTGGAGGATCGCCGGGAGCGGGATGACCCGCTCCTGCGGGACGAAGACGTCCTGGGCGACGGTGCTGACGCTGCCGGTGCCGCACAGCCCCGAGGTGTCCCAGTCGTCGACGATCTGCAGGTCCGACATGGGGACGAGTGCCATGACCGGCAGGTGCCGGCCGTCGGGCGTCGGCTGGACGGCGATGATCTCCTGCCAGTGGGCGTGCCGGGCGCCGCTGACGAAGCCCCACTTGCCGTTGACGACGATGCCGCCCTCGGCCGGGGCGGCGAGCGCCGACGGGCTGAGCGTGCCGCAGATGCGCACGTCGGGGGTGGAGAACACCTCGTCCTGGACGCTGTCGGGGAACAGGCACGCCATGAAGGTGGGGATCCAGTACACCGACGTCGTCCAGGCGGCCGCGCCGTCGGCGCGGCCGAGTTCGGCGGCGACCTCGACCAAAGTGCGGGTGTCGGTCTCGTGGCCGCCGTAGCGCTTGGGCACACGCAGCCTGAACAGACCGGCTCCGGCCAGCGCCTCGATCGTCTCGTCCTGCAGTCGCCGGTCCTCCTCCGCCTGCGCGGCGTTCCTCTTCAGCAGCGGCGCGAGCTCGCCGGCGCGTCGCACCAGGTCCGCGCGCGTGGGGATGTCGGCGGTGAGCATCGTGGGGTCCTCCCGGGAGGTGACAGCGGTGTCGGGTCGTCGTGCCGGTCGTCGAAGCGGGACCGTTTCCGCTCCGACGCTCACATCGCGACCGCCTCCGGGACACCTCCCGTATTGCGCAGTTGCCCTGTCGCCGCTACTTCGGCAGGTCCCCGCGGGGCCCGGCCCGCTGCCGCACGCAGCAAGAAGCCTCCCGGGCCGCCGGCTGCCACGATGAGGCGCATGACCGATCAGCAGCGCGCCGGGGCAGGCCACCGGGAGGCGTCGCGTACGCGTCCTCTGACGGGCGACGAGTACGTGGAGAGCCTCAGGGACGACCGCGAGGTCTACCTCTACGGGGACCGCGTCAAGGACGTCACGACGCATCCCGCGTTCCGCAACCCCGTACGGATGACGGCACGCCTGTACGACGCGCTGCACGACCCGGCGCACCGCGACGTCCTCACCACCGCGACGGACACCGGCAGCGGCGGCTACACCCACCGCTTCTTCACCACGCCCCACAGCGCCGAGGACCTGGTGGCCGACCAGCGGGCGATCGCCGCCTGGTCCCGGATGAGCTACGGCTGGATGGGGCGCAGCCCCGACTACAAGGCCGCCTTCCTCGGCACCCTCGGCGCCAACGCCGACTTCTACGCCCCGTTCGCGGACAACGCCCGCCGCTGGTACCGCGAGTCGCAGGAGAAGGTCCTCTACTGGAACCACGCGATCGTGCACCCGCCGGTCGACCGGAGCCTTCCGCCGGACGAGGTCTCGGACGTCTTCGTGCACGTGGAGAAGGAGACCGACGCGGGCCTGGTCGTCAGCGGCGCCAAGGTCGTCGCCACCGGTTCGGCGCTCACCCACCACAACTTCATCGCGCACTACGGTCTTCCGGTCAGGAAGAAGGAGTTCGCCCTGGTCGCCACGGTGCCGACCGGAGCGCCCGGGGTGAAGCTGATCTGCCGCCCGTCCTACACGGCGACCTCCGCCGTCATGGGCAGCCCCTTCGACTACCCGCTGTCGTCCCGGCTGGACGAGAACGACACCATCCTCGTCATGGACAAGGTGCTGATCCCGTGGGAGGACGTGTTCGTCTACGGGGACATGGCCAAGATCCAGATGTTCTCCGGGCAGTCCGGCTTCCTGGAGCGCTTCACCTTCCACGGGTGCGTGCGCCTCGCCGTGAAGCTGGAGTTCATCGCCGGCGCGCTGGCGAAGGCGCTGGAGATCACCGGAACGCAGGACTTCCGGGGGGTGCAGACCCGTCTGGGCGAGGTCCTCGCCTGGCGCAACCTCTTCTGGGGGCTGTCGGACGCGGCCGCGCGCAACCCGGTGCAGTGGCGCAACGGGGCGGTGCTGCCCAACCCGCAGTACGGCATGGCCTACCGCTGGTTCATGCAGATCGGCTACCCGCGGGTCAAGGAGATCATCCAGCAGGACGTCGCCAGCGGCCTCATCTACCTGAACTCCAGCGCCGAGGACTTCAAGAACCCGGAGATCCGCCCGTACCTGGACAAGTACGTGCGCGGTTCCGACGGCATCGACGCCGTGGAGCGGGTCAAGGTCCTCAAACTGCTGTGGGACGCGGTGGGCACGGAGTTCGGCGGACGCCACGAGCTGTACGAGCGCAACTACTCGGGCAACCACGAGAACGTCCGCACCGAGCTGCTGTTCGCGCAGACGGCGACGGGCCAGATCGACGACTACAAGGCGTTCGTCGACCAGTGCCTGTCCGAGTACGACCTGGACGGCTGGACCGTCCCCGACCTCGACTCCTTCAAGGGGCTGCGCGACGCGAGGACCGATCTGCTCGGCGGCTGAACCGCCCGCGGCCGGGCCCGGCCGCGAGCGCGCGGCGGAACGGCCGGGAGTCGTCTCGCCCGGTGCGGTGGTCGGCGGAACGGCCGGGAACCCGGCGTCTCACCTGGATGCTCCTACGGCCGTCAGGCGCGCAGCAGATCGGCCAGGAACGGGGCGACGACCCCGGACACCACCTTGCAGTCCAGGACCAGGGTTCCGGGGCAGCCCGCCTCCCGCCACTCCCGTACGGCGCCGAGGTCGTCGAGCCGGCGCACGGTGAGAGCCCGGGCGCCGAGCCCCCGGGCCACCGTGGCGAAGTCGGTGTCCGCGAAGGTGGTCGTCGCCGGGTCGGCGCCCTGGGGCAGGTACATGTGCTCCTCGAAGCCGTACGCCGCGTCGTCGTAGACGACCACGAGCGCCGGCTTCCCCGACCGCGCCAGCGTGTCCAGCTCTGGCAGGCCCATCAGCGCACCTCCGTCGCCGGCGGCCGCGACGGTCAGCCGGTCGGGGCGCCCCACGGCGGCGCCGACCGCTCCCGCAAGTCCCAGGCCGATGCTCTGGAAGGCGGCGCCCGTGAACACGAACCCCGCCGGGTCGGGCACCCACCAGTACATCGCGGGCCAGGCGATGAAGTGGCCGCCGTCCAGCACGACCGTGCGTTCCTCGGGCAGCAGCGCGGCCAGGGCCTTCGTCAGGGTGCGCGGGTCGATCCGGTCGGCGGTCGACGCGTCGTCGTGGGCGATGCTCCCCCAGCCGGCCCGCGCCTCGGCGACGGCCGCCGCACCCGTACTCCGCCAGCCGGACACCGGTAGGCCGCGCACCTCGATCGCGTCGAGCAGCCGGACCGCCACGGCGTGCGCGTCGCCGTGCACCAGGAGGTCGGCGCGGGGCGCCCGTTTGCCCTCGACGAGGTCGACCTGGACGACGGTGGCCCCGGGGTCGACGATCCGCCCGCCGTGCAGGGTGAAGGCGTCCAGGCTCGCACCGAAGGCGACGACCACGTCGGCCTCCCCCATCAGGGCCGCCGCGGACGGTGTCGCGAATCCCCCGCAGATGCCCAGCGACCAGGGGCTCTCCCGGAAGATCCCGCCCGCCATGACGGTGGTCGCGAACAGCGCGCCGAGCCGGTCGCCGAGCTGCCGCAGGATCTTCCCGGCTCCGGCGTGCCAGGCTCCGAGCCCGGCGAGGATCAGGGGCCGGCGGGCACCGGCCAGAGCGGCGAGCGCCGCCTCCAGGTCCCGGTCGTCGACGGCGGGCGGCTCGTTCGCCGGGGGCGCCGCCGCCCGCACCGGGCCGGGTACCGGACGGCCGGTCAGATCGCCCGGCAGCAGCAGGGCGACGGGGCAGCGGCCGCCACGGGCGGTCCGTACCGCCTCGGCGGTCTCCTCGCGTGCCGTCGCCGTGTCGGTGAGCCGGACGACGCGCACCCCGACCGCGGCCAGGAGCGCGCTCTGGTCGATGTCGTGCGGCCGGGGGCCGCTCGTCGGCGCGTCGCCGCAGAGCAGTACCACCCCGCTGCGGTTCTTGGCCGCGTCCGCGAGGGCCGTGACCGCGTTGGTGATGCCGGGGCCGTGGGTGGTGGTGCAGACGGCGACGTCGCCGGTCGACCGGAAGTAGGCGTCGGCCATCGCCATGGCCCCGCCCTCGTGGCGGGCCGCCGTGTAGTGCACACCCGACGCGGTCAGTGCGGCCGTGGCCAGGATGTTGCCTCCGCCCACGACCCCGAACGCGTGCCGGACGCCGCTGCCGGCGAGGGTCTGCCCGACGGCTTCCGCGAGTGTGGTCATCGAGGCTCCCTGCGTAGCATGAAACAACCTACTGGTCGTGGACGTGCGCCGCGCGACGCGGCGCGTCCCCGGGCGGACATCCGTCCACCCGGGCCCTGTGCCGTACGGATCAGGCGAGTTCGAAGATGACCTCGCCGACGGTCATCTCGATGCGGTTGGTGCGCACCAGCTCCCATCCGCCCGCCTCGAAGACGGACTCCCAGTCCTCCACGGTGGGCAGGAAGGTGCCCATCAGGTCGTGGCCGAGTTCGAACCCGAGGGTGAAGACCGGCAGTTCGGTGTCGGGCAGCGAGGTGCGCGTGGCGTCGCCGATCAGCAGGCGCCGGGCCTCGGGGAAGACCTCGCGCAGTCGGCGCAGCGTGGCCACGCAGTTCTCCCGGGGCCAGAAGTCGTGCCCCATCATGAAGCAGGTGAGGAGTTCGACCTCGGCGTACTCGGGCCGGGGCTCCAGCCGCAGCACGTCGCCCTGGACGAATGCCGCTCGGTCCGCGAACCCCGCCTCGGCCGCCTCCTTCCGCGCCACGTCGACGGAGGGTTCGGCGATGTCGATGCCGACCCCGGTGGTGCCCGGGTAGCGGTCGAGGACCTGCATCAGCCGGGCGCCGCTGCCGCAGCCGAGGTCGGCGACGCGGGTGAAGGGGAAGTCCACCCGGTCCATGGCGGCCCAGAAGGTGGGCGCGTAGGTGATCTGGTCGATCTCGCGGCAGGCGTAGGCGATGGCGGCCGCGTCCCGGCGGTAGTAGTCGCCCGTGCGGTTCTCGGTGCGCAGGACGGACGGAATCTCGCGGAAGAGCTCGGCGCTGCCGCGGCTGAGCCAGTGGAAGAACGACTTGTTGCGGTACATGTCGTCGAAGCCGTCCAGGGTGTGGACCACGGCGCCCGCGCGCCGGACCAGTCCGACCGCCGCGAGGGCGCGGAACAGGCCGGTGGTCGACTGCGGGTCGAGGCCGGCCCGGGCGGCGAAGTCCGCGGTGTCCAGCGTCCTCGCCTGGTACAGCTCGTCGAGCGCGCCGATCTCCCACGCGGCGGCGATCGCCCAGGCCGCCACGGCGGAGTTGTAGATGGAGGCAATGCCGCGCGCGTTGCCCTGTGCGATGTCAGCAGTCACTGGTCAGCACCTCGTCCTCGGGACGGTTCACGGGGTCGGTCACCCTGGGTTCTTCATGCTTCAAGCCCTCGGTGGCCAGGGCATCTCCGATGTTGCTCTGCCCGTCGGGGGCCGCGCCGGGATGCCGCGGCCCCCCGGCCGGTCAGGTCGTCAGCCGCCGTTCCAGAGCACGCTCGACCGAGGTCAGGGGTGTGCTCCGCAGACGCTCCGGGTGCCCGGGAGGCGGGCCCTGGAGCTCGCCGGCCTCCTCGGCCGGCGGCATCCGGCCGATCCAGATCCAGCCGAAGCCGGCGAGGGCCCGGTAGGCCGAGCCGATCAGGCGCTTGGCCGGCAGCAGCACGGAGGCGGGCCACCGCCCCGGAGCACGGCGCGGTGCGGTGGAGTCGTTTGTCACGACGCGACCGTCACACCCGGTCGCCGGTGCGGGCATCTCGTGGAGTGCGGAGCTCGCGGGCCTCCTCCAGCGCCGCCTGCCCCTGCCGTCCCTGCTCCAGGAGCACGGCCAGCTCCAGCGGTGCGGACCCGGCGCCCTCGCGCAGGACGGCGGCGGCCCGGGTGAGCTGGCCGGCGAGGCGGTCGAGGACGTCGGCGACGGGGCCCGCGTTGTGGGCCAGGACGTCGCCCCACGGCCACGGGTCGCCGCCCGCGGGGCGGACGGCGTCACGCAGCGCGTCGTCGGCCAGCCCCAGGAGCGCGGTGGAACTGCGGGCGAACCGGGTGGCGAGCGCGGCCGCGACGAGATGCGGCCCGTGGGACAACTCGGCGGCGACCCGGTCGTGCACATGTGGCTCGAGGTCCAGGCGTCGCGCCCCGCACAGCCCGATCAGGGCCGCGGCCGTCTCCAGCGCCCAGCCGGGCGTCGTCTCGTACGGGCAGAGGACCCACGGCCGGCCGGTGAACCGGCCCGCGTCGGCGGCGGCCCGGCCGGGTGCGTCGGGTCCGGCCAGCGGGTGCCCGGGCACATAGCCCTTGAGGTCGCAGCCGCGCAGCTCCGCCTCGGCGCAGATGATCTCCTTCGTGCCGGCCGTGTCGGTGTAGACGTGTCCCAGTCCCCTGCTCTGCGCCTGGTGCAGGACGTCGACCACGGCGGACGGCGGTGTGGCGATCACGACGATGCCGGCGGGCGGGCGTCGCGGGGTCCAGCCGGTCCCGGCGCCGAGGGCCACGGCTTCGGCCAGTGCCTGCGGGTCCTCGTCGAGCAGGGCCACGTCGACGCCCGCGCCGGTGAGGGCGAGGGCCACGGAGGTGCCGGCGGTGCCGCAGCCGATGACGAGGGCGGTGCGCAGCGTGGTCGCGGTCATGGAACCTCCTGGCGGCGGGCGGCTGTCGGGGCTGGTGGGCTTCGGGACCGCCGGCGCGGTCCGGGTGGGGCGGTCCGGGCGCGGCACGGGACCGCCGGCGCGGTGGCCATGCCCGCTCAGTGGTCGCAGCGGCGGTGGGCGAACTGGCCGGGCGCGCGGCCTTCGCCGGCGGGGCCCCGGTAGGCCTGGGCGATGTCCAGCCAGCGGTCGGCCTCCTCGCCCGTGGCGACGAGGGAGAGGTCGTCGCGGTGGCGGCGGCGGGTGACCAGCAGGCAGAAGTCCTCGGCAGGTCCGGTGACCTTGTTCGCGGCCTCCTCGGGGCCGAAGGCCCAGACCTCGCCGCTGGGGGCGGTCACCTCGATGCGGAAGGGGTCGGCCGGCGGGGTCAGTCCGCGGGACAGATAGCCGAAGTCCCGCGTGAGGAAGGCGAAGAACACCAGGTGGCGCAGGCGCTCGGTGGGCTCGCGGCGCACACCGAGGGCGTCGGCGATGTCCTGGCCGTGGCCGAAGACCTCCATGATCCCGGCCGAGGCGAGGACGGCCGGCGGCAGCGGGTTGACCAGCCACGGCACGACCTGGCCCTCGGGGACGGCGGCGAGCGCGTCGACGGACTGCCGGCCCAGGGCGCGGAAGCGGGCCAGGAGTTGGGCGGGCGGGAACGCGTTGAACTGCTGCAGTGCCGCGTTGACGGCCCCGTCGAAGTCGCCCGCGGCGCCGGCGGCGAGCTTGGCGAAGCCCTCCGGGTCGGAGGCGGCCGTGCCGGCCAGGTGGAAGATGAAGGTCAGATGGGCGATCTGGTCGGCGATGGTCCAGCCCGGGGCGGGCGTCGCGGTGTGCCAGGCCTGCTCGTCCAGGCCCTCGACGAGGCGGGCGGTCTCCTCGATGTCGGTGGCGAGGTCCTTCACGACGTCGTTCAGCGTGCTCATGATCGTGGTCTCCTTCGACGGGGATCGGATGCGGGGTGCCGCCGGTCAGGGGCCGGCGGTTGCCGTGGGGCGTACGGGCTCGGTGAAGCCTGTGGGTTCGGTGTCGTGGGTGGGCTCGGTGATGTGTACGGGCTCGGTGCGGCCCGTGGGCCCGCCAAGGCGTCCGGGCTCGCTGGGGCGTACGGGCCCGCTGAGGCGTACCGGCTCGCTGGGGCGTACCGGCTCGTCGAGATGTACCGGCTCGGTGAAGCGGGTGCCGATCCGGACCGCGGCGGTGAGCGCCGCCCAGGAGGCGAGCTCCACCAGCTCCCGGTCGCCCGGGTGGAGCGCGCGGAACCGCTCGACGTCCGCGGCGGTGATCTGGTGGGGGTTGAGGGCGACGAGGAGCGCCAGCCGGGCGGCGGGCGTCTGCCGGTCGGTGAGGCCGGCGGTCGACTCCCCCAGCCAGCCGCGGCCGGGGCCGGGCGCGGTGCCGTCGTACCCGGCGAGCCGGGCGTGCAGCAGTTCGCGTACGGGCTCGGGGATCCAGCGCTCGGCGGCGGCGTCGACGGAGGCGACGGCACGGGCGAGGGCGTCCGCGACGGACGGGGTGGCCTTCGCCCAGTCCAGCCCGGCCGGCAGCGGCGCGGCGGGGAGCAGGCCGAGCGAGGCGCCGGGCGGCACGGCCGTGCCCGGGTCGGGGCGCATGGCGCGGGCGACCGTCCGCATGACCGGTCCGCGCCCGGCGGCCGGGGCCGCGTCGGGGACGGGCGAGTCGGGCAGGAAGAGCCGCACCATCCGGTTGAGGTAGTGGAAGACGACGGCGGTGCCGAGGATCTCGGGGGCCTGCGCCGCGTCGAAGGGCAGCGGCTGCGCGCCCGCCGCCGGGCCGTCGCCGCTGCGGCGCGCCCAGTCGGCGAGCGGTTCGTGGCCGTCGGCGCCCGGGAGGGTCGCGAGCTTGGCCTCGTGCACCTCGACGCAGTACGGGCAGTCGTTGGCCCGGGACACCGCGGTGGCGACCGCCTCCTTGGCGGCCCGGCTCACGCACCCTTCGGCGAGGAGGGTCTCACGCAGCAGGAGCCAGGAGGCTGCGAGCGCCTCGGGCGCCGGGGAGTGCAGTGCCAGGGGCGGGGCGACGACGCCGAACTCCCGTCGTGCCATGGCGTAGACCTCGGCGACCAGGCCCCGGGCCTCGGCGTGCGGGACGGCCGCGATGTGCCGGATCTGCCGGAGGGATCCCCTCAGCAGGATTCTTACGAGCGGTCGCACCGCGGCCTCCTGGTTCTCCTCCTGGTTGCGTGAAGCAACCCACTGGTCATATGGAAGGTTCGATGAAGCAACTCACTGATGCCGACGAACCGTTGCGAGGCGTCACACTCCGGCGAGCTGCTTCCGCTTCAGCAGGGGCAGCACGCCCTTGCGTCCGCTCTTGTAGCCGGCGGGGGCCGGGGCGCCGTAGGCGACCGCGATGCCCTTGTCCTGGGCGGCGGCCACGATGTGCGGCACGGCCCGTTCGGCGAGCGCGGCGATGGTCATGGCCGGGTTGACGGTGAGGGCGCCGGGGACGGCGGATCCGTCCGTGACGAAGATGCCGGAGTGGCCGCGCAGTTCGTTGGTGTCGTCGAGCGCCGAGGTGTCCGGGTCGTCGCCCATGCGGCAGGAGGCCAGCGGGTGGACGGTGTAGGCGCCGACCAGGTCGTTGGTCCAGGGCATCACCTTGGCGAGGCCGTCCTTCTCCAGGATCTCCTTCACGTCGGCGTCGGCCTGGTTCCAGCCGTGCCAGGTGTTCTCCGTCGGCCGGTACGAGAGGTTTCCGCGGCCGAGCATCTGCTGGGAGATGCGGTGGGAGTTGCCGGTGGCCGGCGGCGGGCCGAAGACGCCCTCGTTGTCGTCCTCGGTCATGCAGAAGATGGTCAGCCAGGACTTCCAGTTCCTCAGGATCTCCTTCTTCTCCTTGCCGAACCAGGTCGGTCCGGTGGCGTCGGGCACCTGGGCGAGGATGGTGCCGAGGCCCGGCGGGAAGTAGAGCTGCTCCAGGGAGTAGCGGGAGTACTCCGGCAGCGAGCCGTCGAGCTTGTCCCAGCTGGCCACGGTCGGGCCCTTGCCGATCGCGTTGGCGCCGTAGGGAAGGTCCCCGCCCCCGCGGGTCAGGCCGAGGATCTCGGCGACCTTGTCCTCGTTGAGGACGGCCGTGTTGAGCCGCTCGCCGTTGCCGGAGAAGTAGCGGCCGACGGCCCGCGGCATCGTGCCGAGGTGGGCCTCGCTGCGCTGCAGGATCACCGGGGTGGCTCCGGCGCCGGCCGCCATCACGACGATCTTGGCCTCGATGACGCCCGAGCCGTTCTGGAGGCGGTAGTCCTCGTCGTGGACGATGTTGTAGTGGACCCGGTAGTCGCCGTCCGGGGTTCGGGTCAGATGCTGCACCTCGTGCAGCGGGCGGATCTCCGCGCCGTGGGCGATCGCGGCGGGCAGGTAGTTGACGGTGAGCGACTGCTTCGCCTCGAAGCGGCATCCGGCCATCATGAAGTTGCAGTTGACGCACCGTGAGTTGTCGATCGCGGCGGCGAGCGGATTGGCGGTGCGCCCGGCGTGGTCGCAGGCGGCCGCCCACAGCCCGCCCGCGTAGGAGGCGTCGCTCCATTCCTGCCTGCTGACCGAGAGGGACTCCTCGATCCGGTCGTACCAGGGATCGAGGGTCTCGCGGCTGACGGACGTCGGCCACATCCGGCGGCCGATGCTGCCGTGCCGGTCGAAGACGAACTCGGGGGCTCTCGGCATGGCCGCGAAGTAGACGACGCTGCCGCCGCCGACGCAGTTGCCCCCCAGCACGCTCATGCCGTCGCCGACGACGAAGTCGAAGATCCGGGTGTAGGAGGAGCCGAGCTTGTAGTCGTGCTCGAACTCGTCGTTCTTCAGCCAGGGCCCGCGCTCCAGGACGGTGACCTTCGCACCGCCGGCCGCCAGGTGATAGGCGGCGATCGCCCCGCCGAAGCCGCTTCCGATGACCAGGACGTCGGTCTTCTCGATCGTGGCGCTCATGCTGGGCTCCCGGAGTGGGTCGTGTGGGGGTGAGGGGCGGCGAGTTGCCGGCCGTAACCGAAGTCCTGGAATCGCCAGAGGCCGTCGGTGTCCGGCTGGGTGATGCCCATGGCCGTCAGGCCCGGGTGGCCGTCCTCGAGGGCCTGCGCGGTGTGCAGGTGTGCGGCGGAGTCGAAGGCCATGTTGCAGAACAGCGAGAGCAGGACCCAGAAGTCCTTCTCCGGGTGGCCCGGAGTGGTCAGCTCCTGGATGAGCCGGACGCGGTCGTCGTAGTCGAGGGCGACGAAGGGCGGCACGGCCGCGTCGAGCTCGAGGCCGGCCCGCTCGGCGTATGCGAGGGCGTGTCCGTTGGCGCGGCCGGCCAGGTCCTCCAGGCCGTCGTGGATGCCGGTGGCGTCCCAGCGCAGCAGGTCGAGGGCACCCGCGGCGACCGCGCCGCCGTCGGAGCTGACTCCGGCGATCGCCCGGTCCCCGGGCCAGCGCTTCGCGCCCGGGACGATCGTGTCCGCGTAGGCCTCGAGGGTGATGGTCGCCTCGTCGCCGATGTCGACCCTTCGTTCGGGAATTCTCCGCGCAGTCTGCAACTCGCCCTCCACTCGGGTCGGTTGGTGGTGCCTGGTGGCGTGCAAGAAAGCTAGATCTGTTGAGTCTTTTCAAACAACCGACCCGGGAGGCGTTCGGCCGAACGCCCGTTCCGTGATGCGACTAGCCGAAGTCGGCCCGTCTCCCCCCGAATGCCCTCGAAAAAAAGAGGTCGTTCACTATGGTCTATCCGGACGCATTGTTCTCCGTGGCGGCCGGTCCTTCCGCGGAGTCTCTGGGGGCAGCCGGGCACGCCTCGATCTCGCCGGGCGGAAGGGGAGAGGTGGACAGCGACGACAGATCTCTCGCATTGCCGGCCCACTTCACCCACCGGGTGGGGATCGATGCGCTGCTGCCGGCCGACTCTCCGCGCCTGAACGGCGTCGACGCGGACCATGTGCGACGCCTCGCAGAGGTCTACCCCTCGCTGCCCCCGGTCCTCGTCCACCGGGCGACCATGCGGGTGATCGACGGGATGCACCGCCTCGCCGCGGCCGCCTCGAACGGGCTCACCTCCGTGGACGTGCGGTACTTCGACGGCCCCGATGAAGAAGCGTTTCTTCGGGCGGTCGCGGCCAACATCACCCATGGCCTTCCGCTGTCCGTCGCCGACCGCAAGGCCGCCGCCGAGCGGATTCTGCGCTCCCGCCCGGAGCTCTCGGACCGCGCCGTCGCCGGCTACGCCGGCCTCGACGCGAAGACGGTCGCCGCGATCCGTCCGCGTTCGACCGCGGATTCTCCGCAGGCGAACATCAGAACGGGAGCCGACGGCCGCGCCCATCCCCTCGACCGCACCGCCGAGCGGCTCCGGGCCGCGGAACTGATGACCAGCCGGCCCGACCTGCCACTGCGGGCCATCGTCAAGGAGACGGGCCTGTCCCTGGGCACGGCTCACGACGTGCGCCAGCGGCTGCTGCGCGGAGAGGCGCCGGTGCCCCAGGGCCGCCGGTCCGCCGTCGGCCGGCGCCCACCGCCCGCCCCGGCCGGGGCGGACCGCCCCGCGCCGCCGTCCCCGCGCGCCACCGCGCCCTCCGCCGCCCCCACCGGGTCCAGCCGCACGCGCGGTTCTCTGGAGACCCTGCGACGGCTCGCAGGCGACCCGTCGCTGCGGCACTCCGAGTCAGGGCGCCACTTCCTGCGCTGGCTCCACACCCACTTCATGGTCGACGAGGCCTGGCGGCAGCAGGCCGACGCGGTGCCGCCGCACTGCACGGACACCGTCGCGGAACTGGCCCTCCACTGCTCCAACGCCTGGAAGCGGTTCGCCGAGGACCTCGGCCGGCGCCGGCTGGCCGACACGACCACCGCCCAGTCGCGGCCCGCGGCCTCCGGATCCCGGCAGGGAGCATGACTCAACGACAGGGAGAAACGGTGCCCACCACCGCCATCGAAACCGCTGTCCTCCGAGTGATCGACGAAATGCATGCGAATCTCGGCCAGGAACTGACCATCGACGACATGGCCCGCACCGCCATGTTCAGCAAGTTCCACTTCACCCGGGTGTTCCGGGACGTGACGGGCACGTCCCCCGGACGTTTCCTCTCGGCCCTGCGCCTGCAGGAGGCCAAGCGTCTCCTGCTCGAAACGGATTTCAGCGTCGCCGATATCAGCAGCCAGGTCGGATACAGCAGCGTGGGCACCTTCAGTTCGCGTTTCAAGGCCTGCGTCGGCGTGTCACCGAGCATGTTCCGGGAACTGGACGGATTCACCCCGGAAATCGGTCCGGGTGCCCTTGGGGACGCTCCCGCCGAAGGCTCCCACGGGGTGCTGCGCGGCCGGGTGCACCTGCCCGAGGACCGCGAGCCCGGCCACTGCTTCGTCGGCCTCTTCCCCACTCCCGTCCCGCAGGGGCAGCCGGCACGCTGCGCCGTCCTGGACGGACCCGGCCCGTTCGAGCTGGCCGACGTCCCGCCCGGCACCTGGTACGTGCTCGTGCACTCCGTCCCGTACGGGTACGAGCACCTGCCGTCCGGCACCGGCACGGACGACGTCGTCTCCGTCGGGTCGTACGGACCGGTGACCGCGCACGAGGACACGCTCCTGATGCCGGCCGAGATACCGCTGCGCCCGCTGGACGACCTGGATCCCCCGATCCTGCTGGCCCTGCTCGATCTGCGGACCGACGTCCTGGACCTCATCGCCGGCTGACCGCGGGATCGCGATGGGGGCCGGCCACGGTGTCCGCCGTGGCCGGCCCCCATCGCGATCCGGTGTGACGCTCAGCCCGCCGGGCGGATCGTCATCGGCAGCCCCCCGCGCATCCGCAGGGACATCATCGGTTCGGCGATCCCCCGGTGCCCGGGCACCACCGTCAGATCGAGGTCCCGGGTGACGAGCGCGGTGACGAAGACCGCCTCCATCATCCCGAGGTTGCTGCCGACGCAGAACCGAGGTCCCGCGCCGAACGGGATGTACGCGTACCGGGGCCGGTTCGCCACCCGGGACGGGTCGAAGCGGCCCGGGTCGAACCGCTCCGGGTCGTCCCAGAACTCCGGGTGGCGGTGCAGGGTGTACGGGCACACGAGCACGTCGGCCCCGGCCGGCACGGTGAACCCGCCCACCTCGTCGGGCCCCTGGGCGATCCTCGGCAGGATCCACACCGGCGGGTACAGCCGCATGGCCTCCTGCACGACCTGGGTGGTGTACGTCAGCTTGTGCAGGTCCTCGGCCTCCGGCAGACGGCCGCCCGCCAGCACGCCGCGGGCCTCCTCCCGCAGCAGGTCGCGGACATGGGGATGGCGGGCGAGCAGCAGCAGCGTCCAGCCGAGCGTGCTCGCCGTCGTCTCGTGACCCGCCAGCAGCAGAGTCACCAGCTCCTCCTGGAGGAGTCTGCGGCCGAGGGCCGGATCCTCGCGCTCACGGGCGGCGAGGATCATCCGGGCGAACGCGTCGTCGGCGCCGTCGCCCTCGCTCATGCGGGCGCCGCGGTCGGCGACCAGTGCGTCCACGATCCGGGTCAGATCCCTGCGCGCCCTGCGGAACCGCCGCTGGGTCGCGAACGGCACCCAGGTCGGCACCAGGCCCTGCGTGACCATGTCGAACATGGCCTGGTCCTGGACGGCCTCGAAGGCGTGCGCGATACCGCCGTGCCCCTGGAGGCCGGTGTCCATGAGGGTCCTGCCCAGCACGCCGAGCGTGAGCCCGGTGACCTCGTGCAGGACGTCGACGGGCGTGTCCCCGGCGCGGCCCCGCAGCAGCTCCACCAGCCGGCCGGACTCCTCCGCCACCGCCCCGGCCTGGGCGGCGATCCGCCCCGGCCTGAACGCGGGCTGCACGTTCCGGCGCTGGGCCCGCCACAGCTCGCCCTCGCTGGTGAGCAGGCCGTCGCCGAGCACCCTGCGCGACTCCACCAGGCCCATGCCCTTGTGGTAGTTGGCGGCATGGTCGGCCAGCACGTGCTTGGCGTAGTCGGGCCGGTTGAGGATGTACAGCTTCTTCGGGCCCATGGAGACCCGTACGGCATCGGACAGTCCGGCCGCGTCCCGCATCATGCCGAGCCGGTCGACCGCCAGCTTGCGCAGCAGACCGGGCAGCGCCCACACGGGCGGACCGGGCGGATGGGCGCTCATGGGCGCCCTCCCCGCGGCTGCGGGGCGACCCGCCGGAAGCGGCCGCCGTGGAACACCAGCGGCTCCTGGCCCGGCAGCTCGTCCAGGGCGAGGACCCGGCCGACGTGGATGGTGTGGTCGCCGCCCTCGTACGCCCGCCATCCGGCGCACTCGAAGTGGGCCGCCGCCCCCGCGATCAGGGGGGCGGCGGTGGCCTCGCCCGGCAGCCAGTCGACGGCCTCGAACTGGGCGGCTCCCAGCGGACGGGAGCGGTCGGCGAAGTGCCGGGCCACGTCCTCCTGCCCGGCGCCGAGGACCGACACCGCGAAGGTGTCGGCCTCGGCGAGGGTCCGGTTCATGACGGCGTCGTTGCCGACGCACAGCAGCACGAGGGCCGGGTCCAGCGACACGGAGGTGAAGGAGTTGGCGGTCATGCCCCGGGGAACGGGCCCGCCCACCGTCACCACGGTCACACCGGTGGCGAAGGCCCCGAGGGCCCGCCGCAGCCGCCCCGGGTCGCCGGCGACGGCGTCCCGGGGCGGCGCGGCGGCCAGGGTGCTCATGCCGCCTGCCCCGTCAGCGCATGCCGCTGGGCGTACGGCTCCAGGGCGCGGGCCAGCCCGTCGGGGATGCGTGAGGGCACGGTGTTGGTGTTCGGGCCGCGCATGCACGCGATCCGCTGCCGTCCCCGCGCGATCAGCACCTCGGCCCCGCCCGTCACCTTGACGTAGTCGAAGGTGAACTCCAGCTGGGTCGACCCCAGTTCGGACAGCCTCATCCGGATGGACAGCTCGTCGAACGCGGTGATCTCGGCGAAGAACTCGCAGTCCACCTTCAGCGTGAACAGCTTGAGGTCGTCCTGCACCTCGGCCAGCACGTCCGGCGCCTTCTGGTGCAGGAACAGCTCCCGGCACCGGCCCTGCCAGCGCAGGTAGTTCACGTAGTACACGTTGCCGACGAGGTTGGTCTCCTCGAAGCCGACCGTGTGCCGGTACTCGAAGTAGTCGTCCGCCATGGTCAGGACCGCCCTTCGGCGAGAGGGGTTTCACGGGTGAGGAAGGCGAAGACGGCGGGCTCCAGGGCATCGCGCAGCGCGGTGACGAACGTCGCGATCCGGAGGTCGCCGGCGGCGAAGACCACCCAGGCGTCCTCCCGGCGCGGCAGCACCGTCAGCGGCGCGCCGGCCATGATGCCGGCCTTCCGCAGGCACTCCACGGCCCCCCACACGCGCGTCGCGGCGGTGTCCGGCGCCTCCCCGGTCTCCTCGGCGACCAGTTCGGCGACGGGCGCGTGGTCCCCGAGCAGCCCGCGCCACTCGTCGGCCGGGCGCATGCTGACGGCTTCGATGTCGCAGGCCACCTCGGTGTCGGAGACCACGCTGAGGGTGACCCCCAGACCGTGTGCCGCCGACATCGACAGGTGCCGGCCGGAGTCCAGCTCCGGCCGCCCGTCCGGGCGGTGCCGGACCGCGGCCGGGCCGCCCAGGGCCCGCGCCGCCGCGTCCGCCGTGAAGCCGCGGCGCTGGGAGACCGAGCCGGCCGGGGCGTCGCCGTGCGGCTCGACAGCGACGGCCACACGGCTGCCGACGACGTCCTCCAGCGAGCGCTCCAGGTACGGGCCGAGCAGCGGGGCGACCCACGGGCCGGACCCGTCGGTCTTCCGCACGGCGTGCAGGGTCAGGCCGTCCCAGCGTTCGACGACGGTGCCGTGCTCGTCGCGCACCGCGATGTCGTACACGTAGGTGTCGCCGTCGCGGCTGCGCTCGACCGCGGTGTACCGCAGCGTGGCGGGGACGTGGTCCCCGGCGCCGAGGGTGTGGATGCGCTCCACGCCCGAGGGGAGCAGTGTGGCGTTGGGGACGCACACCTGGTTGCCGTGCATGAGGGCGTCGCGCATGCCCGGGTCGGCGAGCAGCAGTTCGCCGGGCAGGAAGCCCGCGAACCAGCCCTCGGGCCGCTGCTGGACGGCGACCTCGGCGTCCACGTGCCGGGCGGCGGCCCGGTGGAAGCGGCGCAGCCGCTGGAAGCGTGCGCCCTGGAACAGGACGCTGCCGTACAGGTCGGTGGCCGGGTCCAGCGGGACGACGGGGGTGTCGTCCGGAGCCTGCAGCGGCGGGCCGTCCGGCGCCTCGGCGTCCGAGAAGACCAGCCGTGCCCGGAAGTGCTCGGCGACGAACCCGGTGTCCTCGGCGTGGATGGCGACGTCGACGGTGTCGGTGGCGGTGACGGTCGCCGCGATCCGGATGCGGGTGCTGCCGTTCGGCGGCACCACGATGGGCCGCAGGAACTTCGCGCCCTCGATGACCGGGGCGGTCCCGGTGCGTCCGGCGGCCGCGGCGGCGACCTGGGTCATCGCCTCCATGCCGATGACCGCGGGCAGCAGCAGATTGCCGTCGAGCAGGTGGTCGGCAAGGTACGGGTCGGTACCGGCGTTGAGTTCGATCTCGGTGACCAGTTCGACGCCGTGGTAGCGCACCAGCGGGTTGCCCGTGAAGCGCAGCAGCGGCAGCGCGGGCAGGTCGCGGCGGACCGTGTCGATTCCCTCGGTCCGGCCGCTGATGACGGTGACCACGGGCGCGTCCGGGTCCTCGATCAGGCGCAGCAGGATCTCCACGCCCTGGTCGGGCGAGACCGGGGCGATGCCCTCGCGGGAGAGCGACTCGACGACGGAGAGCTTCTCGCCCATGCCGACGCCGGACCAGACCGACCACTCCATGCAGCGGGCCCGGATGCCCGGGTGGGCGCGTGCGATGTCCTCGGTGAGGTCCGCCAGCCATTCGTTGGCGGTGGCGTAGTGGGCCTCGCCGCGCAGGCCCGCCCGGCCGATGATGCTGCCGAAGGTGACCAGCAGCTTCAGCCCGCCCGCGCCGACCGCGTCGAGGACCGTACGCAGGCCGTCGACCTTGGGGCCGAAGGTCCGCTCGAAGTCCTCGGCGGTCAGACCGGTCAGCGGGCCCGGCTCGTTGCGTCCGGCGCCGTGCAGCAGACCGGTGATCGGCCCGAGTTCCGCCCGGAGCTCGGCGACGGCCGCCGAGACCTCCCGGGCGACGGTGACGTCGGCACGCGCGTAGTGCACCCGCACGCCGCCGTCGCGCATCCGGTCGAGGTTGTCGGCGAGTTCGCGGTCCCGCGCCGGGTCGGAGCGGCCGAGGACGGCCAGCTTCGCGCCGGTCCTGCGGGCCACGGCCAGGGCGCACTCCGCGGAGATGCCCTTGCCGCCGCCCGTCACCAGCAGGACGTCGGAGGCGTCCAGCGGCTCGTCGGTGCGGTGCGGTGCGACGGGCAGGGCCCGCAGCGTCGGTACGCGGCGCGTACCGGCCTCGTCGTAGTGGACCTCCGAGAACCGTCCGGTCGCCGCCACCTCGGCGACGATCCGCTCCACCGCGTCGCCGGTCACCGGCGTGTGCACCACGGTGGTGCGCAGGTGCGGGGCCTCCAGGTGGAGGGTCTTGGCCAGGCCCGCCGCGCCGCGGCCGTCCTGGACCAGTACGAAGCGCCGCTCGCGGTCCCCGGCGAGCGCGCTCCTGGCCGCGGCCAGCACCCGCTCCACCTCCTGCCGCGCGCAGTCCTTGGCCAGCACGGCCAGGACGCCCGCGCCGACGCCCGCGCCGGCGAGCCGCTCGCGCAGCCGCTCGGCGTACGGGTGGTCCGCGGAGCCGAAGAGCTCCCAGGGGCCGTCGGCGCCGTCGGCCGCGGCGTGCGGCCGGGCGACCTCGTCGAGGTCCACGGCGAACGGCCGGGCCCAGGGTGCCGCGCCCGCGACGACCGGGGCGGCGGGCTCCTCCTCCGTACCGCCGGTGCCGGCCAGGGTCTGCAGCGCCTCGGCCAGTTCGGCCAGGGTGGCGGTGGCGAAGTTCGTCGGCACCCGGGCCGCGGCGATCCCGAGGCGGGACGCCGCCTGGTTGACGATCTGGCCGACGGTGATGGAGCTCATGTGCAGGTCGTCGAGGAGCCGGCTGTCCGGGTCGACGAGTTCGGCGGGCAGCTCGGCGCGCTCGGCGACGAGAGTGCGCAGTACGTCGAGCGGGTCGGGACCGTCCTCGGCGGCCGGCCCGGCGGCGGGCGCCCGCTCGGCGCCCGCGTTCTGCTCCGGCTCCGCCGCCCGCTCCGCCCGCGGAGCGGACTCCGCGGCCGCGGCCGGGGCCTCGCCGGCGGGACGCGGCCGGCGCCCGGCCGGCGGCACGTCGCGCGGTGCCTGCTCGCAGGGGCTGGCGAGGAACGAGAACTCCTGGCCGACCTCCAGGGGCCGGATGAGCCGGTCCTGGAACAGCCGCTCCAGCGCGACGGGCACGCCGGCGACGTACGCGGCGCCGGCGACCTGCAGGACGCTCCTCAGCGACTCGTCGTCGGTGTTCAGTGCGACGACGGGCACGCCGGTGGTGGCCCGGGCGAGGGAGCTGAGCACCCGGCCGGGGCCCACCTCGACGAACAGGTCGACGTGCCCGGCGGCCTCGCCCATCGCCTGGGTGAAGCGGACCGGCCCGGTGATCTGCCGTGTGAGCAGCGCCGCCAGGTCCGTGCCGGCGTCCAGTTCCCCGCCGGTGACGGTGGACAGGACCCGGCCGCGCACCCGGCCGAGGCGCGCGGTGGCGAGCCAGGCACCGAACGACGAGGCGGAGTCGGCGACCAGCGGCGAGTGGAAGGCGTGCGAGACGTTCAGGCGCGTGCAGGCGACCTCCGCCCGCTCGGCGCGGCGCCGCACCTCCTCGATGTCCTCGACGGGGCCGGCGACCACCGTCTGCTCGGGGCCGTTGTACCCGGCGACGACGGCACCGAGGCCGGCGATGAGCTCACCGGCCCGCTCGGGGTCCGCGCCGAGCGAGGCCATGGTGCCCGAGGCGCTGTGCTCGGCCATGGCCCGCCCGCGCACCCGCGCCGCCTCCAGCAGCGTCTCCTCGTCGAGGGCCCCGGCCCAGTGCAGGGCGGAGAGCTCGCCGAGGCTGTGCCCGACGGCGACGGTCGCCTCCAGGCGGAGCGAGTCCAGGACGCGCAGGCCCGCCGCGGAGCCGGTGGCGATGCGCGGCTGCGCCACGTCGGTGGCGACCATGTCGCCGCTCGTGGGCAGCCCGGCCCGGTCGAAGACCTCCGCGGCCTCGGGGAAGCGGCGGCGCAGTGCGCCTCCCCCGGTGCCGTGGCCGGAGCCCTGGCCGGGGAAGAGGAAGCCGACGCGGGCGCGGCCGGAGGCCCGGCCCAGCAGGCTGCGGCCGTCCGCGGCGGTGTACGCGGTCTCGCCCGAGTCCAGCAGGTCGGCCAGGTGCGTCAGGCGGCGCTCAGCGTCCTCCGGGGAGGTGGCGACGACCGCCGCGCGGTGCGGCAGACCGCGCAGTTCGCGCTGGAGGGTGGCGGCGAGGTCGGCGACCTGGCCGTAGGAGACCCGGGCGGCGAAGGCGGCGACCTCGGCGAGCCGGGCGCGCAGCGCCTTCGGCGAGTCGCCGTCGACGACGAGCAGTTCGGCGTCCTGCGGTGCGTGGGCCAGGCCGGCGGAGCGCCGGCTGGGCGCGGTGCGCCGCCTGCCGGCGGGCTCGTCGAGGACGACATGGGTGTTGATGCCGCCGAAGCCCATGGCGGTGACACCGGCCCGTCGGGGCGCGCCGTCGGGCCAGGTCTCCGCCTTGCGCAGGGCCTTGAGGCCGGCCTTCTCGTCGGTGAGCAGTTCGTGCGGGTCCACCGTGCCGATGGCCGGCGGGAGGGTCTGGTGGTTGACGGCCATGGCCGCCTTGATCAGCCCGGCCACGCCCGCGGCGGCCTTGGTGTGGCCGATCATCCCCTTGATGGACGTGATGGCGGCGGGAGCGGCGTCGGGGTCGGCGGCGCGGCGCGCGCCCATGAGGGCGGTGAGCTCGGTGGCGTCGCCGACGGCCGTGCCGGTGCCGTGCCCCTCGAACAGCCCGACGGTCTCGATGCCGAATCCGGCCCGTTCGTAGGCGCGGCTGAGCGCCAGCTGGTAGCCGCTGACCTCGGGGCGGGTGATGCCGCCCTGGCCGTCGGAGGACACGCCCCAGCCCGCGATGGTCGCGTAGACGCGGTGGCCGGCGGCGAGTGCGTCCTCCTCCCGCATCATCACGATCATGCCGCAGCCCTCGCCCGGCCAGAAGCCGTTGGAGCCGCGGTCGTACAGCTTCATCTCGCCCTTGGCGAGCGCGCCGGTCTTGGCGAAGCCGATGATCTCGAACGGGTCGATCGACAGGTCCACGCCGCCCGCGACGGCGACGTCGATGTCGCCGTTCAGCAGCGAGGTTCCGGCGGTGGTCACCGACAGCAGCGAGGAGGAGCAGGCGCCGTCGACGGTGTAGCCGCCGCCGTTCAGGTCGAAGTGGTTGCAGATCCGGCCGGCGATGGTGTTGGCGAGCCCGCCGGCGAGGGTGTCCTCGTCGATGGCCGGGAACGGCTCCTTGTACGCGGTCTCGACGTCGTCGAGGAACTCCGCGATCCGGGACTCGTCCCAGTCGTCCTGGCCCTTGAGGGCCGCTGCCATCACCCGCCTGACGTACGGCCAGCGCAGCCGCATCACGTTGGCGCGGGAGAACTCGCCGGTGAGGGTGTTGCCGACGACGACGCCGGTGCGTTCGCGCGGCAGGCCCTCGCCGCCGGGGAACCCGGCGTCGGCGAGTGCCCGCGCGGCGGTGTCGAGGGCGAGCCAGTGGGTGAGGTCGGTCGACCGGAAGGTGCTGCCCGCGATCTTGTGGGCGACGCGGTCGAACGCGTAGCCCTCGATGACCGCGGCGTTGCGGGCGTAGAAGGTGTCGGGGGTGGCCGGGTCGGCGTCCCAGTAGTCGTCCAGGTTCATCCGGACGTCGGGCAGGCGGCGGAACGCGCGCCGTCCGGCGACGGCGTTGTCCCACAGCTCGTTCGGGTTCGTGGCGTCGGGGTAGCGGCAGGCCATGCCGACGATGGCGATTCTGGTCATGCGGGCACCGGGATCTTCTTGGTCTCGGCCTCGGCGGACGCCGGGGCGGGGCAGGCGCAGGCCCCCTCGGGGCACGCGCACGCCGGAGTTGCGGACCCGGACCCGGATGCGGCCGGGGCGGGGCAGGCGCAGGCGCCCGGGGGGCACGCGCACGCGGCGGTGCCGGCGGTGCCGGCGGTCTCGGCGGCGGCGTCGGCCTCGGTGACGGACCGGGTGACGGCGGCGAGGGCGAGGGCCTCCTCGGCCCGCTTCCTGGAGACGATGTCGGCGGTCCACAGGAACGCCCCGCGGACGGCGCAGACGAGTGCGGTGGCGAAGAACAGGCCGTAGGCGACGCTCATCGCGGTCAGCACGCCGTACAGCGCGGCGACGCCTCCGCCGAAGGCGATCTGCCCCCACTTCGTGGACGGGGTCGTACCGGGGTCCGTGATCATGTAGTTGGTGAAGAGCACGAACGCCACGCCGCTCATCATCGCCAGGCCCGCGAGTATGGAGGTGTCGAACAGCAGGCCGCGGACGATCGCCTGGAGGGCGAAGCCGCCGACCCAGGCGAAGATGAGCCACATGCGCTCGGTGAGCTTGGCGTTGAGCATCGTGCCCAGGACGATGATGATCGCCGGCACCAGCCAGTCGAAGCCGCCGTCGAGGTACTCGGTGAAGTGGTACGGCGGGGCGATCGAGGCCCACGGGAAGAGCAGCAGGATGACGGCGATGCCGAAGTTCGACGGGTTCATGAAGTGCCGCAGGCGGCCCTTGACCGGGGCGCGCAGCACCCACTTGGTGCCGACGGCGACGATCACGCCGAACACCATCACCCATACGAGGTCGTTGACGTAGGTGAGCATGTTCACCGCGAGGGCGGTGATGTGGGCGGGGAAGAGGAACTCGACCAGGCCCTTGAACCCGCCGCCGGCGAAGCGCGGCGCGCGTCCCTCGGCGCGGGCCCCGAAGAGCTCCAGGACGATCTCGACGGTGTAGGCGGTCGCCAGCGCGATGAACGGCCAGGACCAGGGCTGCTCGAAGCCGAGGACGGTGTAGCCGAAGATGTTGAGCACGGAGATGGAGATCGCGAACCGGCGCAGCGCGGTCGTGACCTTCGGGTTGTGCCGTGGGGCGGCGGCGGTCTTCGTTGCGGACATCGTCACTTCTCCTTGACCTCGGTGCCCAGCTCGAGGCTGTGCCAGCCCGGCGTGAGCTTCAGCTTCTGCTCGTGGACCTCACCGGTTCGGTCGCGCCAGGTGATCACGGCCGGGACGGAGCCCCGGACGTCCTTGCCCAGGCCGATGTGGACGTCGGTGCTGCGCTTGCCGGAGTGGCCGCCGCCGCCGTCGAGACGGGTGACGCGCTCGGTGCCGTCGGGCAGTTGGACGCGGACCTCCGCGCCGACCACGGGCGCTCCGTCCGGGTGGGTGAGCTTCAGGCCCAGGTGGGAGCCGGTGGCCTCGGCGACGTTGTGCAGGAAGACCGGCTCGCCCCACTGGCGGGCGACCGCCAGGTCGAGGCGTCCGTCGCCGTCGACGTCGCCGGTGGCCAGGCCCCGGGTCGGGACGGGCTCGCCGATGCCGAGGGCGCCGGAGAGGTTGTGGTATTCGCCGGTGCCGGGGTCCTTGGCGAAGAACCGCATGCGCTGGCTGCCGGCGATGTCGTCACCGTGCCTGACGTTCGGCCACCACACGGGGTTGGGGACGAGGGCGTCGTTGGCGGTGGCGAGCTCCTGCAGCTGCGGCCAGCGGTTGTTCTTGCCCTTGACGAAGCCGAGGGCCTGGGTGATCTCCAGGTCGCCGTTGTTGTCGAAGTCGCCCATCTTCACGTCCCAGCCCCAGCCGGACCAGGCCAGCTTCAGGTCGGTGGACTTGTCCGTGTACGGGGCCTCGCCCTTCTTGAAGCGGCCCTGCAGCTCGGGACGGGAGCCGGCGTCGCTCAGGAAGGCGAAGTTCGACTCCTGGATGCCGAAGGACGTGGTGATGTTGCTGACGAACATGTCGTAGATGCCGTCGTGGTCGAGGTCGCCGAAGTCGACGCCCATGCCCTTGAAGGAGCTGCGGCCCAGTTCCTTGGACTTCGGGACGGTGCCGCTGTGCACGGCCTTGACCTCGGAGAACCTGATCTTCCCCGGGGTGGAGGTGTTGTGCAGCAGCGCCGAGGTGCCGAAGTCGTGGGCGAGGAACATCTCCGGCAGCCGGTCGCCGTCGAGGTCGGCGGCGGAGGCGCCGAGCGACCAGCCCTTGTTCAGGTTCTGCGGGAGGGCGCCGTCGGTCTTCTCGTAGCCGTCCTCGGTCCACCGGAAGAAGTGGCCGCCGCCGCCGTTCTGGGCGTGCGACAGCGACGCGTTCATGGTGACGTCGCCGTCCTTGGACGGGTCGAGGACGGGGCTGTCGGGGAAGTAGTTGCCGATGTAGACGTCGTTGTGGCCGTCGCCGTCGAAGTCGGCGACCGCGGCCGTGTTGGAGTTCCACAGCGGGCCGGTGTACGTCCTTCCGGACTTGCCCGGCAGCAGCTCGGTGGCCGTGAAGGAGGCCGCGGTCAGCGGCTTCCCCTTCTCTCCCTTGTTCACGAAGATGATCGGCGTACGGCCCCAGTAGTAGACGAGGAGGTCCATGCGGCCGTCCTCGTCGTAGTCGCCGGGCATGCAGCCCATCGGCGCCATGGTCGTGCTGGTGCCCAGCGGCGCCGGGTCCAGGGCGAACGGCGCGTACGCGTCCTTCCGGGTCGGCGCCGGGGTGACCACGGCCTGGTCGATCCGCACGTCGTTCACGCACAGGTCGTTGGCCAGCCCGTCGCCGTCGAGGTCGTTGACCGCGATGCCCGCGCCGACCGAGGAGATCCACGCGTCGATGTGCTCGTACGCCTTGTTGACTTTCCGCACCTCCTGCTTGGGGAATCCGGCGGGCATGGCTATGGACATCGGCTCGAATGCGAAATTCTTCGCCAGCTTGTTGACCTCGGAGGCCGAGGACTCGGGCAGCCGGACGGCGTAGAACGTGCCCACCATCAGGGCGAGCGCGACGATTCCCGGTGAATTCCTGCGGAGCCAGTTCTTTGTGACCGTCACTGGTCGGCACCTTTCGAGATGAGCGAGTCTGAAGCGAGTTCCGCGGCGATGTCGCGCCGCCAGGTCTCGTAGGCCGGGGCCGCTCCCCCGCCGGGCGCCTGGGGCCGGGTGTCCCGGCACACCCGGGACGCCCGCTCGGCCGTCGTGCCGCACACGACACGGGCCGCGAGATGCGTGTGGTCGATGACCGTGCCCGCCTTGACGCGCGCCTCGGTGGCGAACGCGGACCCCTGGGCGAGCGCCCAGCGGTGCCGGCCCGCGCTCTCGGCGAAGCGCGCGAGCTCGTCCTCGCTCACGCCGCCCGCGTAGGCGCAGGCGAGTCCGGCGCCCGCGTAGAGGTCGCCGTGGCGCCGCTCGGGATAGGCGCGGATCAGGTCGGTGACGACCTCGGGATCGGTGCCGCCGACGAACCACAGAGCGCGGCCTATGCCCTGGTCGATGGCGTTGAGCGTGTAGTGGTTGTGCCCGCCGTTCCAGCGGAACGGGTGCTGGGTCTCGGGGGTGCGCACATAGGCGCCGGTCTTGAAGTACGCCTGGTGGAAGCCGTATCCGTCCAGTGCCAGCCAGCGCAGCAGCGGGTCGGTGGTGCGGATGTCGGGCCACAGGGGCTTCGGCAGGCGGGCCATCGCCCAGCCGATGCCGACGTAGATCATGTAGTCGTGGTGGCGGCCCTCGCCGGCCAGCAGCCCCTCCAGGCGGCCGCCGTGCCCGGGCAGCGAGTCGTACACCGCCGCGCCCATGCCGGCACCCTCGTAGGCGAAGCCGCGCATGTCTCTCGGGACGTTCTCCAGCAGTTCCTCCGCCTCCGCGGGGGAAGCCGCTTCCACGGCGTACGCGTATCCTCTGAGAAACACCTCACCGATGTACTCGAGCCGTGCCTTTGCTTCCGCGTTCTTCACATGGAATCCACGTACTTCCATGGTCGTCTCGGAAATAGGAGGCGTGAGCAATCGGCGGCGGAGTGCGCCAAAAACACTGGACACGGCAGAAAACCGCCCCTCTCGAATCCCTGAAATACCCCGGCGAATCGAATCTAGCCAGGAGGCCGGGAGGGGCGTCTACTTCAGATGTGCTCAAACGGCGGTGCTCACACAACGGCGGTGCTCAGGCGCGTGCGCACCCGCCGCCGCCAGACCTCGTAGGCGGGTCCCACACCGTTCTCGGGAGCGGTGGCCGAGCAGTCGTCGGCGAGTCGTGCGACGGCGTCGACCGAGAGCCCCGTGAACGCGTGCACGGCGGCGCCGCTGTGCTCGGGGACGAACCCGGCGTGGTGGCGTGCCTTGGCCGCGAAGACCGCGCCCTGGGCGAGGTGCCCGGCGAGCGCCCCCGCCTCCTCGCGCAGCCCGGCCAGGTCCGCCGCCGTGCTGCCGCCGGCGAAGGTGGCGGCCAGCCCGACACCGCTCCACAGGTCCGCCTGCCGGTCGCCGGCGAACGCTCGCACGGCAGCGGACACGTTGCCGGCGTGTCCGCCGTGGATGAACCACAGCGCGCGGCCGACGCCCTGGTCGAAGGCGCGCTGCCAGTACGAGGGGTCCTGGTCCCAGTCGTACGGCGCGTCCATGCGCTGCCCGCCGACCCAGGTGCCGGTGTCGAAGTAGGCCCGGTCGAAGCCGTAGCCGTCGACGCACAGCCAGCTCATCGCCGGGTAGAGGCCGGGCTCGGTCAGGTCGGGCACCACCTTCTTCCACAGCGGCCTGGGCAGCTTGGCCATGGCGAAGCCGATACCGATGTAGTTGAGGAAGATGTGCGGTCTGCCGCCGCCCCGCAGCAGGTCGCGGGTGCGGTGCCGGTTCGGGCCCATGGCGTCGCGGACCGCGCAGGCCATGGTGGCGCCCTCGTAGGCGAAACCTCTGTTCAGCGGGTCGACGAGTGCGAGCCGGCGCTCGGTGGTGGCCAGGTCCTTGTCCTCGATGCCCCACTCGAAGCCGGTGACGACCGCCTGCGGCACGGCCTCCAGTTGCCGTGTGCGCTCGTCCGGCTCGACGGGGAAGCCGCGCCCGGCGAAACTCACGTCGTCCAGGGACGGGGCCATGATCAGCCTGCGCAGCGCTCCCAGTGCGGGCACGGGCGCCTCCTCTTGTGCGCCGCTACGGCCGGCGGCGGGAGGAGCCATCGTGGGCGAACCGGGCGGCGCGCGGCATCTTCGCGTGTGCGCTCCGGTGAGGTGTTCAGCGGTTGCGGCGCACGTCCACTTCCTCGTCGTGCACGGCGCGCCCGCACTGGGCGCAGCGCAGCTCGACGTGGACGGGGCCGTCGCAGCCCACGTGGTCGGCGCGGCGCGGCGGCCCGAGCTCCTGCGGCAGATTGCGGTCCCCCCACTGCATCAGGGCGATCACGGCCCGGGTCAGATCGCGGCCGGCGGGGGTGAGCCGGTACTCGTGCCGCACGGGCTTGTCCTGGTACGGCACCCGCTCCATCACGCCGTGCTCGACCAGCCGGGCCAGCCGGGTGGCGAGCACGTTGCGGGCGATGTCCAGGTGGGAGAGGAACCCGTCGAAGCGGGTGGTGCCGAGCAGCGCCGAACGGATGATCAGCAGGGTCCAGCGCTCGCCGATGACCTCCAGGGACCGGGCGAGGCTGCAGTCCTGTCCCGCGTACGTGTGTCTCAGCATGCGCTCACTCTAGGGCTCGACGAGTTGCGTGAAGGAACTCGAAGTGGCGAAGTCGTCGGGGCGCCCGCCCGGCCGCTCAGGCGGCGGCCAGCATCCTCTCCCCGCCCCCGGTGGGACGCCGCTCGATGCGGCTGTAGGCGTACGCCGCGGAGACCAGTGACATGTGGTGGTGCCAGCCCGGGTACGAGCGGCCCTCGAAGTCGAGCAGACCGAACTCGTCGGACATCTCCCGCACCGAGCGCCCCGCCTGCCCGAGTGTCCGCGTCAGCGCGAGCAGCGACTCCGTCCGGGTGTGTGTGAGGCTGGTCAGCCACAACTGGAGGGTGCGCCGGCCGCTGTCGGACCGGGTGGCCAGCAGCCGGTAGGTGCGGTGGATCCGGTCGCCGTTCGCGCCGCGCTGGGGCAGCCGTACGAAGCTCGACATGACGGTGGTGCGGCGGCCCCGTCCGTCCCAGGGGGCCACGCTCTCCATCCGGGTCAGGGTGCCCGCGTCGAACTCGAACAGGCTGCGGGCGGAGAGCACCAGGCCCTGCCCGTCGCCCCCGTGGGGACGCTGCAGCCGCAGATGGCGGCCGACGGTGACCTGGAGGGTGTCCGGGACGGCGACCACGAAGTCGCGTCCCCGCAGGGCGAGTCCCCGCACCAGGGCCTCCGCGCTGGTTCCGCCGACCGCCTCCAGGTCGGCGACGACGGGCAGGGGCGCGGTCCGGCTCGCGGCGCCGAGAGCGTCGACGAGGTCGAGGGCGTGCTGCTCGACGGAGCGGGGGCCGATCTCGTCGGGGATGCGGGTTCGCAGACGGCGCTCGGGGTCCTTCGTCCACGAACCGGGAAGCAGCAGGCGCCAGTCGACGGGCACGGCCTGGTCGTAGGAGGAGAGGAAGACCCCGACGCCCAGCTGGCACGTGACCGAGCGGCCCGTGGACGGCAGGAACCGGCGGTGCACACCGCAGGAGTGCTCCCCGCGCTTGCGCAGGACCGCCTGGCCGAGCACCCAGGCGCGCGGGGTCATCTGCTGCTCGGCCCATCTGGTGAGCTCCGCCCGGACAGGCATCCAGTCCCAGGGGCTGGCGTTGACGAACTGGTGGAGCGACTGCGAGGCGGCGGGTGAAGAAGAGATCGCTGCCGCGAGGCGGCGCACGGACTTCTTGCCCGAGGTGGTCAGCAGGCTGTGCACGTAGGCCTGAGCCCAGCGCCGCTGGTCGACCCGTGGCAGGCACTCGAAGATTCTCTCGGCGAACACCGGCAACGATGTGCGAGTGGCCGTCAGAGCGTACGCACCCATGGCTAGTTTCCTCCCCTGCTGTCGGCCTGCGGCTGCCGACCAGGCTAAAATAATAGCGAACGACCTCTTTTTTTTGCGACTCAGGAGAGTTGCCGGATGCACTTCGCCAAGTCCATTCCCGCCACCCGCTGCCGTCCCGCCCAGGCGGTACGCCGCAGACCTCCCCGGGGCGTCCCGTCGGCCACGCCCACCACCCCTGTGACCTGCCGTTATCCGGAGCGTCTTGGGCAACTCCGCCTTGCCGCCGGAGAAAGGGAGCGACAGTCTTGGAGCGAAGAGTGAACGCCAGTCCCCCTCGGGACGCGCCGGCGGTGCGCCGACGGGCCGGAGTCGAGGTCCTCGCATGTCCGGTGGCCGAGAGCCCTCTTCGGGAGACGGTGTGGTGAGACAGGAGAGGGCCGTGCGCACGCGTCAGGCGCTGGTCGACGCGGCAGCGGAGGAGTTCGACCGCTACGGGTACGACGGGACGTCGCTGTCGCGCATCAGCGCGGTGGCCGGCATGTCCATCGGCGCCGTGACGTTCCACTTTCCGTCGAAGGTGGACCTCGCGGACGCGGTGCAGCAGGAGGGACGTTCGGTGACGCTCGGCGCGCTGGACCTCCTGACCGCCGAGCCGGCGCCGCCGCTGCGCATGGTGGTCGATCTGACCCTCGAACTGGCCAGGCTGATGGAGCAGGAGCCCTCGGTGCGCTCCGCCATCCGCCTGAGCCGGGAGCGTCCCGGCACCGACGCCTGGTCGACCGCGTGGCTGCCGACGGTCCGGAGGCTGCTCGACCGGGCCTACGAATGCGGCCAGCTGCGTACGGACGCCCTGCCCGCGGACGTCACGACGCTCGTGGAGCATCTGACGAACGGGGCCGAGGCGTACCTGCGCAGCCGGACGGGCTCGGACCCCGCCTTCGAGAGCGCCGTCGCCCAGCTCAAGCGGGTCTGGCACCTCGCGCTCGTCGGCGTGTCCGCCGAGGGGCCGGACGCGCCGCGCATGGCGTGTGCGCCGCCCGAGGGCACACGGGCGCGCTGACGGGCCGTCGGGCGGACGACCGCGTCCGCCCGACGGCCCGCCTGCCGCTTCGCTACACGGCGGTCCGGCCGCCGTCCACGGCCATCGCGGCCCCCGTGACGAAGGAGGCGCGCGGGCTGCTGAGCCAGAGCGCGGCGTGGGCAACCTCCTCGGGGGCCGCCATCCGCTTCTGTATCTGGCGCGAGACGAAGACCTCCTGCAGGTGGGGGTGGGTCTCCAGCGCCCCGTCGAGGAGTTCGGTCCGAGTGCTGCCCACGACCAGGGAGTTGACCCGGATGCCGCGATCGCCGTACTGCGCCGCGGCGGCCTTCGTCATCCCGATCACCGCGTGCTTGGCGGCGACGTACGGCGCTCCCGCCACGGTCGCCACCACTCCCGCCGTGCTGGCGGTGTTCACGACCGCGCCCTCCCCGGAGGGGAACATCGCCGGGAGCTGATGGCGCAGGCAGTTCCACGTCCCCCGCACGTTCACGTCCATCACCTGCTCGAACACGGCGTCGTCGGTTTCGTGCAGATCGGTGCCCACCGTGCCCCACCCGGCGTTGTTGAACGCCACGTCCAGCCGGCCGAACCTCTCCAGAGCCGCTTCCACCACCCGTCTCACGTCCTCGGCGAACACGACGTCGCCGGGTGCCGCCAGTGCTCGCCCCCCGTTCGCGACGATCTGGTCGGCGATCTCCTTCAGGCGGTCCTCACGCCTCGCCATGAGGACGACCGCCGCCCCCTCCTCGGCGAACAACCGGGCCGCCGCCGCGCCGATCCCGCTGGAAGCCCCGGTGATCATGGCGACTTTGCCGCTCAGCAGACCGCCGGCATCTCTTTCCGCACCTTCGTTCAACGTCTTGCCCCCTGATGAGTAGAAACGGACGACGAGCGGGAACCGCGCGTGCGGTGCGGCCCGTTCACGCCGGCGTGACGGCCGAGGGGCCCCATACCGTGCCGTCGGCGGCCTCGGCATCGACGGCACGCAGCATCGGCTCGTCGATGTGGTGCAGCGAGTCCACGAGATGCCGCACCCCCACCTCCTGCATCAGTTCGCGCTGGAAGCCGTGCTCGAAGCCGCTCGGGTGCCCGATGAACGGCACGCCGAGCTCCTTGGCCTTCTCCGCCACCCGGGCCACGTCGTCGATGAACACCGCCTGGGTACGGGCGAGACCGAACACGTCGGACGTGATCTCCTCGATGCCGGGACGGAAGTCGTTGGTGCAGACGTATGCCGGACCGTCGAAGAGGTGGGCCCACTCGCCGAGGAAGCGGTCGAAGTGCTCCCGGCCCAGACCCCCGTAGCAGATCGTCCTCAGCCCCAGATTCCGCAGGCGTTGCACCAGTTCGATCGCGCCGTCAAGGAGCCGGACCGGATGTTCACTCACATGGGCGTCCCTTTCGGCGAAGTACGCCTTGAGGGCTTCCGGCCCGGTCATCGGCACGCCTACCACGCGCGCCATGTACTCGCTCGCCACGTGCTGGGGCTGCGAGAAGACCCGCCGCTCGACCTCGGCGGTGTAGGCTCCACCGCGGCTGACGATGAAGCGATGGATGACCGGACTGAAGGTGTCGTTCAGCAGCACGCCGTCGATGTTGAGCGCGGCGAGCCGCAACTGCCGAAGTCCTAGAGGCAACAGGTCTCCTGAGTCGGTCACGGACGGTGGAGTGAACGAGAAGGTGTGCTCAGGGGGCGCCGGCGAGGATGCCACGATCAGGCGAAGCGGTGCACGTTCAGGTCGATGGACTCCACGACCCGCTCGTCGGCGATGCCCGGCAGGAGGATCCGCCACATCGCCACGGTCCGGTCGGGCAGGTCCTGGCGCCCGGACACGGCGTTCGCGTACATCTGCATCCCCGTGCACGCACCGACGACGAACTCGGCCAGCTGACCGACGTCGACCGACTCCCTGAGCTCGCCCTCGTGCTGAGACCCCCTCAGGGTGATCTCCAGGATCCGGGCCCATTCCAGGAACGGCGTCGCGTCCCGCACGGTGACGCCGTCCTGCTCGTTGGTGAGCCGGACCCCCGCGCGGAGCAGGACGTCACGCTGTATCTGCCAGGCCCACAGGAACGTCATGTCCACGATGCGCTGCAGTCCCTGCGCGTCCAGCTGGGGGACGACGGTGTCGGGCTGCGCGGTCATCACGGCACGCGCCAGGTCCTCCTTCGACTTGAAGTGGAAGTACATCGCGCCCTGCGAGACGCCGGCCCGCTTCATGATCTTGCTGATGCTGGCGCCTCTGAACCCGTATTCGTCGAAGACCTCGGCGGCCCCCAGGATGATGGCCTCCCGCGTCTTCACTGCTCGATCCTGCTGCGGTTTGGCCATCGGTGTTGTGCTCCCTCTCGACAAAAAAAACGAACAACCGATATTTTAAACCCCCGACCCCGGTTCCCGGTAGGGGACATAGGGGTACACATACGCACGCCCAGGGGAGAGGCATGCCGACAATCACAGAGCTCGCGGCAAGACCTGCACTCACCACCACCGTCGCCAGGGAGTACGTGCACCGGGCGGCTCTGTCGGAGGTCTTCCTGACCGGCTGGAACGAAGCCGGGCGCGACGCCTTCACCGTCACCGCGCAGCTGCCCCGCTGCCACACCTTCTACGTCCCCGAGTACGGGATGTACGACCCTCTGCTGCTGTGCGAGATGATCCGGCAGTCCAGCACTTTGCTGACGCACGTCGCGTACCAGGTTCCGTTCGGTCACCAACTCTCCTGGTCGCGCCTGCAGTTCGCCGTCAACCCCCAGGCCATGCGCATCGAGGACACCCCTGCGGACGTCGAACTCCACGTGACCTGTTCGGACATCCGCTACCACCGCTCGCTGCCGGTCACGATGTCGATGCACCTGGAGGCGGTCCGCAACGGCTCGCTGCTCGCTATGGCCAGCGTTCGCTTCGGCAGCCACTCACCCGCCGTGTACCAGCGTCTGCGCCCCGGGCGAGGCGACATCGACGAGATCTTCGCCAGCGCCCCGAAGCCGCCGGAGCCCGTATCGCGCAGCACCGTCGGCCGGCTGCGGAAGCAGGACATCGTGCTCTCGCCGGCCACGGAGCCTCTGCGCTGGCAGCTCCGCGTCGACACCAGCCACCCGGTCCTCTTCGACCACGCCCTCGACCACGTTCCGGGCATGCTGCTCCTGGAATCGGTGCGGCAGGCGGGGCAGGCCGTCCGGCCTTCGCGGGCCGGCGCCGTGCTGCCCGTGTCGATGGACGTCTCGTTCAACCACTACGTCGAGTTCGACGAGCCGTGCTGGATAGAGGCCGAGCCGACGGACGCCCCCTCGTCCTCGGGCACGCGCCGGACGATCCGCGTCAACGCCCTTCAGAAGGATTCCTTCGCGTTCAACGCGACTGCGGAGCTGGCGGACATCGACTCGTTCTGAGCGGCCGCTCCCCCGTTCACGACGGGGCGGAACGAACCCGATCCCGGCACAGCCCGAATCATCGAGAGGAAAAGGAGGATGTCATGTAAAGGGCCTGGGCGACTGATCCCCTCGGAGAGGACCGTCGCCGACCGACCACCAGTGAGCCACCACTGGACCGAGGCCAAGTGTCACACCGCCCGCCGAGCTGCCAACTCGACGGGCGAAGGCCCGTTCTGGGTGCCACCCCAGAACCGTGTACTACCAGGTTCTGCCAGAACCACGAAGCCGCAGAAGCGGCCTCTTCAACGCCTCCCGCACGGAGGCCTCATCTCCTGCTTCACGCTCACGTAGTTCACGCTCACGTGATTCTCGTACGGACCCTCTAGATCAAGAGGAGACCGCAGCCCCTACATCAGAAGGAGCACTCAGCCCCTACATCAGGAGGACACCTCAGCCTCGAGATCCAAATGGAGACCTCAGCAACTCCTCAGCTCTTGCATCAGGAGGAGACCTCAGCCCCGAGATCCGAAACGGAGACCTCATCATGATGAACCAATCCCCTGCGATTCTCCAGCCCTCCGGACATGCCGATGGGGCGGATTGCCGGGATAGTGCCGATTTCTTACCGATCAATTCGCGCCATCCTCAGGTCGGAACGAGCCCTTCCACTGCAGCTCCGCTCCCCCGCGGACGGGTGAAGGTGCCGATGCGGCTCGTGGAGTGCTCTCACTACGCCGACGCGGCGCTGAGTGTCTATATGAAGGTCAAGGCCCTCGGACTGCGCGCCGAAGGATGCACGGCCGGCGTCGCCACCATCGCCGGGTATCTCGGCTTCTCCGCCTCCACCGTGCAACGCAGCCTTGCGCAGCTTCGCGCCACAGCACCCGACGGTGTGGTCGAACTTCCCGACAGCCGGCGCCGCTCCCTTCCCGGCGGCCGCGGAACGACGGCACGCCGCATGGTCCGCCCGCTGCGGCCGACCGAGCGGTTCATCTGGGTGCCCGTCGCCGCCAGCGAACAGCTGCGGCCCCGCCTGCTGCGCGCCTACGTCGTCATCTCCTACGCCGTCGCACAGAACATCCCCCTCACCGAGCGCACCCTCGCGGGCTTTCTGCGCCATCACTCGGGCCGGCGCGCGGGAGCGGCGCTGACCACGGAGGCCGCGGGCCGCATCATCGACGAACTGGTCGCAGCCGGCTGGATCAGCGTACGGCGCCGGGCAGGCTTCCAGGGGCGTCATCTCTTCCTCGTACACGATGGCCGCCCCGTACCAACTCCCGCTCCTGATGACCGATCGGGTTCCGATGCTGGTGACCGATCGCTCGCGTATAAGGAAGACCTGAAGACTGACCGACCCGAGAACGACGCCGTGCCTGTCTCACCCGCCGTAGGCGAGGTACCGGTGGAAGAGGCCGCGAACGACCGCACCCACGAGGCGACGCCGGTGGACGCCCCAGGTGATCGCGCGCTGCGCGCGGACGGCACGGCCCCACCGCCGACTTCCACCGCTCGGGACACCGGGCAGACCTCCTGGAGGGGCCCGCAGCTGACCTTCAGCCCCCGGCTCAACTCCGTGCTGGAGCCGGTCCGCTCCCTGCTCTGCCAGGTCAACACCTACGTGCAGCGCCGCATCGGACGGGAGGTCGCCAGGCAGCTCGACGACGGCTACGGCGTTCTCCGCCTTCGGGAACGGCTCACCCAGCGCCTCGCGCAGACCCTCGTCTCGGACATCCGGGACCCCGGACGCTGGCTGCTGGGAGTCGCACTCCCCCGCTGGGGCTGCGCCGACCCGGACTGCGAATCGGGAGTCCTCTGGTCGACCGGTACGCGCTGCTCCGCCTGCCGGGAAGCGGTCGCCGAACGGGCTTCGGCCCGCCGGGAGAAGGCCGGGCACAGAACCCGGGCCGGATCGGCCGCGCACCACGAACCTGGCCACGACCTGGGCCACGACCCGGGGCGGCGTCCCCCAGCCGTCCCCCGGATCGTGGAGTACTGCCCCGACTGCGAGCGCCCCCACCTGCCCGGCGGCGCCGGACTCTGCGCGGAGTGCCGTACCCGCTCGGCAACGCCATCGGCACCCCCACCCGCACCCACCGCTTCGATCGGCAGCGGATGCCGGGGGCGGAACGGCACCTGCGGCCGCCCCGCCCCACACGGCCTGTGCTGGCGATGCCGTATGGAGTCCGGGGCCTCGCCACCCGGGGAGGAGCGCTACCCGCCCGGCACATGAGTCCCCCGTCACCAGGAGAAGCCATGGCCTTGCCGACCTCAGCCGAACCGGCGGCGACGCGTCCACGATCAGACGCGATCGCCGTCGCGAGCGGCGCTTCCCCCCGCCGCTCGTGGCCTGTGCCGCTACGGGCGCCCTGCCAGCACCGGCTCGCGCTCCGCTTGTGCGTGCCCGGCGGGCGTCGGCTCCTCCGCCCCGGCCTCGTCGTAACCGGCCTTGACCATGCGCTTCTCCTTCCACAGGTGGTAGAGGGAGACGGCCAGGATGGCCGAACCGATCAGGTTGGCGACGAAGTGCCACCACACCCGGTACGTCACCAGCGCCGGTCCCGGTTCGATCAGGCCGAACCAGGTGGACAGGCCGATCGCGCGGCTGGCCCCCAGCGCGACCGAAAGCGTCAGCACGACGTGCTCGACACCGTGGATGCCCTGCATCCAGACCCCCATCCTGGCCCACTTGCGGGACTTGAGGTGTCCGGTGACCCGCCGGGTGATCTGCACGATGCCGACCAGTCCGGCGAGGAAGATGAAGTTTCCGGTGAGGTGCAGGATCTCCATGCCGAGCGAGGGCTTGGTCATGTCCACCTGCCCCATGCCGCGGGCGAGACTGTGGGCCCACGGGGTCATCCACGCCGGAGCGTAGGGGTTGGCGATCCAGTAGGCGGCCTGGGCCACATGCTCCTGGAAGTGACCGATCTGCCCGACGACTCCGAGTCCGATCAGGCCCACGGCCGTCTTGTACAGCCAGGGTCGTACCGGGCCCCGGTTCGCATACGCGAGTACGGCGACGGCAAGCCACATCGCCACGGCCCAGGCGATGAAGAGGACGGCGCCCGCGGTGTCCGCGAACGACACAGCACTTCCCATACCGTGCATACCGGACGGGTGCTCCATGTGCGCTCCTTCTCCACGTTCGTACCGGACGACGCCTTTCGCCGTGCCAGCCCTGACGCTAGGAAAGGGCGTCCCGAGTCCTCTACTTCAGCCGTGCGGACTTCGGCGGGATGCCGCCCGCATCTCCTCCGGCAGTCGGAGCGCGCCGGACTCAGCCCCTGTATGACGCCGTCCCTGTGGCGCCTGCAGCCACTACCGCTGCAGGCACCACAGGGACTCCAGGCACCGGGCCTTCAGGAGGGTTATTACGTCGTAATGGCTGGCCCCGACGAGCGGTCTCGGACAGGTCCGCCCCACTCCCCCACCGCTGGTGTGAGCGCGGAGCCACCCCGAGCCCTACCGGTTCTCCAGCAGAAGTTCGACCACCTGCTGCCGAAACTCCGGCCCGGCGGCGGCAGTCAGGTCGGCGACGAACGCTTCGGGGCTGCCGAGCAGCTCCAGGTATCGCCCGATCATTCGGTGACGCTCTCGTTCACTGACCTTGCCGAAGATGATGTCCATACTGGCGACACCGTCAGCCCACGGCATCTTGACCTGCCGTGGGCTGAGAGCCGGTGCCGGACGTGGGTCGGGCACGGTGACCACGGGCGCTGCGTGTTCCGGGGCGCCGGAGCCCTCGCCGGGGGAGCTTATTACGTCGTAATGAGCCGGCTCTTCGGTCCGCTGCGCCGCATCGGGTACCGCCGCAGAGCCGAGCTCCGCCGCCAATGCGCCCGTTCCGGTGCTCTGGCGGGCGCTCGCCCCGGCCTGCTTGTCTGCCTTCTCCTGTGAGCGCTTGTCCTTGAGGCGCTGCAGGTGCTCTGCCTGCTCCTCCGGCTTCTTCCGCCCGACGAGGCGCAGAAGGTCAGCGCGCTCCTCCCCCGCCTCGAGCTTGTGCTTCAGCTCGGGAGTGAGGGTGAGCAGAGCGAGCCGCTGTGAGATCCAGCCCTGGGAACGATGGAGCCGGATGGCGAGGGCCTCCTGGGTGCCGTGGACACCGAGCAGCTGTTGCAGGGCCTTGGCCTCGTCGAGCGGGCTGAGGTCCTGTCGGTGGATGTTGGCGACGAGGGCGGACTCGAGGAGCTCGTCGGGGTTCTTGCCGAGGTCGTCGTCGAGCATCACCTTGATGCTGTCCAAGGAAGCCTCTCGTGCGGCGGCAAGTCGGGAGTTGCCGTCGATCACGACGTACTTGGTGCCTGGCTCCAGTTCGCGTTCACGCGTCGGGTTGGCCTCGAGGTAGGTGAAGCGCGACATGATGGTGATGGCCTGCTTCTGCCCGTGGTCGCGGAGGCTGCCGGCAAGGTCGGTGAGATCGCCGAGCTCGGTCCGCGGGTTGTCCGGGTTGAGGCTGATGGCGCGGACGGGAAGGGTGACCGGTGGGGGCGCGCCTTCCGTGGGGGCCGCCGTAGCGGCGTTGATGGCCGCGCGCCGGGAGCTGATGGGTTGTGCTTGCTGAAAGGAGGCGCCCGCTCCGAGCTTGGCGGCCTTGCTGGTCATGAGATCTCCCGTGCGAGCGCGCGGAGGGCCACGGCCTGGTCGCATCGAGGGGCGTAGGCGAGCAGGGGCTGCTTCATCCGGACGGCTTCCTTCTGCTCCTTCAGGTCACCGATGACGCCGACGACTCGAGGGTCCTTTATGGCCATCCAGGCCTCGAGGGAGGAGGTGGCGATATAGCCGCGGCGGGCGTCGTAGTGGTTCACGACGATGCCGAGGTACTCGAGTTCGAGGCCCATGTCGCCGCGAAGGTCCTCGATCTGGGAGGTGAGCAGGGCGTAGGCGTCGGCGCTGCTGTCCTCGGCCTGGACCACGACGAGGACGCCGGAGTTGCCGGGTTCCTCGCCGGGGCGGCGGCGGCCGTAGAAGGCGGCGGCATCCATGCTGAGGCCTAGGCTGGGTGGGCAGTCGACGAGTATTACGTCGTAATGGTGCTCGATGGGGGACAGGGCGCGCTCGAGGGCTGCCTCACGGGCGCGGACACCGGAGAGTTTCACGTCCAGCAGGAACGCATCGGTGCAGGCCGGCAGCAGATGGAGACGGCCGCCGAAACGGGGGTCTTCGACCTCGACGATGAGGTCGCGAAGATCTCCCTTGGGCTCGCCGGCCATGTGCTTGGTGAGACTGTCGCCGTCGAGGTGGAGTGGCGCGTGTCCGGTCTGCTTCGTCAGATGGCCTTGGGGGTCGAAGTCGACGAGCAGCACCCGGAGCCCCGGCCCGGGCAGATCCTCGTAGTCGAGCGGCGAACCGGGCTGATCCGCGTTCAGGAGGGCGGCGAAGTGCTTGGAGATACGGACCGGATGGAGCAGGTCGGCCCCTTCGGCCAGGGCTTGGCCGGCCCCTGAAGTGATGGCGGTCTTGCCGACTCCGCCCTTCTGGTTGCAGACGATGATGCGCCGGACGACCGTGGGGCGCTGCACGTTCGGAGGCGGGTTCTTGTCCAGCCAGACCTGCACGGACTGGGATAGGCCCTGGACGAGGGAGACACCGCGGGCTTCGCAGTCTCCCTTGAACGCGTCCCACTGGCCCGGGGGAAGCCAGGTGGAGAACGACTTGGCGCCGGCGGTGTCGATGGGGGACCGATTCGCACCCAGCCCGCGCCAGGCAGAGATGCCGGCCTCTACCGCGTGCTGGATGTCGATGCCGTGCTGTGCTGTGCGGATCTTCAGATCCTGCTGCAGCCCGGCGGGCAGCTTGGAGACGACCTTCTCCCGGTCGCTGGATGAGGGCGAAGTCATGGCCGCTACCTTACTAACATTCAAGATCTTCTGCGGCTTCGACACGTTAGTAAGCCACAACTTCAGGGCCTGGTGAGCCGACAATGGGCACCCGGCACGTATTACGCCGTAATAGCGCCCCCAGGATCGCCGACCCTCGAGCAACGGAGTATTACGACGTAATGAGCACTCACTCGGAGCACGACAGCCGGCTCCCCACCCCTGCCGCCGCCAGGCAGCGGACCCCAACTTGAGGCTGTGAACCCTGGGGCAGACCAGGTGCTCGGCCATGGAACGGCCCGTCAAGCGGTCGGTGCCATACGGCTGAGGTGACACGGGCAAGAGGCAGAACGGTCTGGCACGTCGTCGTGAGCCGGTCCCGGATGGGCAAGCGATCGATGGACGGGGGAGAGGGAGTGCATACGGACTCCTGTGGCGCTCGCCCCGGACACCTCCTCAACCGGTCGAGCCGCTGGCGAACGTCACCTGGCCGACCTGACGGGCCGGGCACGGCAGTTCACAGTCACTCCAGGGGTTTCGTCCCACCAGACACCCCACTGGTGCACTCGCTGTCAGCTGGTGGTGGGCCAGGCCTGCAGGAGTGCGGCGATCTTCTTCGCCGTGCAGGTGGGATCCAGGAGCAGATCCTTGAGCGCGGTGGCGTCGTGGCGGGTGGGCTTGACCGCGATGCCGGAGGCTTCCAGGTACATCCCGCCGGCGGCGGCTGCGCGGCGAGGTTGGATCGCTCCAGCCAGCGGCAGCGGCTGAGGGTGTGCACCAGCGCGGCCGCCCGGGCGTAGGGACCGCCGTAGGCAGGGTGCTCGAACAACTCGGCCTGGTGGCGGGCGACCGCCGCGTCCGGCACGCCGTAGTCCTCGGGGACGGGGTCGCCCGCTCCGGCTGCTTCGATCAAGGAAAGAGGTGGCGGGGAGGTATAGACGGCGCGGACTCTCCGGCACACGCACCCGTGCGTGTGCCGCGTGTGCTGGCCTGCCTGATGCTGGTCGCCCGATGGCAGGGCGTGACGTGGGCTGTGTCGGAGGGCGGTGGGGGAGAGGTAGATCCTGAGTATCGCGTTGAGCGCTCTGGTGATAGCGGAACGGTAGATGGGCGTTGGGTGGTTGTGGGCAGGTTCGAGTTTGTGTCGGCGGTCCCCCGTGCTGACGGTCTGATGGCTCTGCTTCGGCTGACCGCTTTGGTCTGTCGGATGCCGCGTGACTCTTGGTTGTCGGTGAAGTTGTCGGTGGGGTGTCAGGGAGGGTGAGCTTAGGGGGAGATGGTTGATGGTGCAGTTTGCTGTGGTCTTGGACGCCCCGAGTAGTGGGGCGAGGTTGGTGCATTGTGAGGTTCGTGGACCAGTGCGCCATGAGCCCTTGGTCCGGTCCTCTTGGGGGTGCTCTTGCGGCTGGCTGCCGTGATTACGTCGGCCACGCGGAGATCATCCCAGGGGTGCCTTCTTCGCATGGATGGAGCCGTGCGCCGGTGGGCGGCTGCCTCGTCCGCACCCTGGATGAGCGGTAGATGATGGTGTGTGGTGGTCCAGTTCTTATCTGCTTTTTGTTTTGATGCATCCTTCTTCTACGGCGTGTGGGTGCGGACTTTCGACATGAGGCTTTTGATGGCCTGTCATTGCTGTTCTGGTAGCGGCGCATGGGAGTGGGGGTGGCCGGCCTGATGGTCTGGTGTTCTGTCATGGCCTGTATGGAGTAAGGCTTTGACGGTTTGTCACAGCGGAGCGTTGTGTACGCCCGCGCGGAGCGCGGGCGTGGTGGTTTGGGTGGTGTGGAGTGCTGGGCTTCGCTTGCGTGGTGTGGAGTGCTGCGGGTGGTTGGTGAGCGGAGCGAGCCATCCTCGGGTTCGGGGAGCGGAGCGAGCCGTGTCCGCTTCCGCGGAGCGGAAGCGGGCGGCCCCGCGGAGCGGGGCCGCCCGCTTGTGTATCGCGCAGCGATACAGTATCGGCCTCCAACTCGTCCATGAAGTGCCGAACTCATCGTCGTGGGGCTGGCTGCCAC